>NZ_JBEXLM010000001.1:122253-806788 GCF_040609975.1 Micromonospora sp. NPDC004551
CGGGTCTGCGAGCCCCGCAGTCGGGAACAGAGACAGCGCCGTGAGCGCGAGGAGTGAGCCGGGTCTGCGAGCCCCGCAGTCGGGAACAGAGACAGCGCCGTGAGCGCGAGGAGTGAGCCGGGTCTGCGAGCCCCGCAGTCGGGAACAGAGACAGCACCATGACCGGGGAACCCGCTATCGGCGACGTGTTCGGCGAGATGATCCGCGACGCGTACGCCGTCAGCACCGGGATCGGACCCCGGCCGATGGTCGGCGGGCGGTTGCCCCGGCCGGTCATCGAGATCATCGAGCGCGACGACGGGCTGGTCAACGGCGCACCCACCGAGCACTACCTGGACCCGCCGGAGCGGTGGCAGCCGTACGACCACCGGGCCGTCGACCGGGCGCGCGGGCAGGTGCTGGACATCGGCGTCGGGGGTGGCCGGATCGCCCTGCACCTCCAGGAGCGCGGCGTGCCGGTCACCGGGCTCGACACCTCGGCCGGGGCGCTGCGGGTCAGCCGGCACCGGGGCGTACGCGACCTGGTGCTCGGCACCGTGGACGAGCACGTCGCCGACGGCCGGCGCTACGACACGTTCCTGCTGCTCGGCAACAACCTGGGACTGTTCGAGGGGCGGGAGCGGGCCCCCGCGCTGCTGGCCGCGCTCGCCGCGCTGGCCCGCCCCGGCGCGGAGGTGATCGCGCACGGCACCGACCCGTACGGCACCACCGACCCGGTGCACACCGGCTACCACGAGCGGAACCGGCGGCGGGGACGGCTGGGCGGGCAGCTCCGGCTGCGGCTGCGCTACCGGCAGCTCGGCACCGAATGGTTCGACTATCTGGTGTGCTCGGTCGAGGAGTTCGCCGAGCTGGTCCACGGCTCGCCGTGGCGACTGGCCGACGTGGACGACCGGGACCACCCGTACTATCTGGCGACCCTCAGACTGGCCTGAGACCGGCGGGCGCCGGAGGCACCCGCCGGTCGCACGAGTCAGACCCGCACGGTGGGGGCGGTCTGCTCCGGGGGCAGGCCGCCGTCGCCGTCGACCACCTCGTCCGGGGTGCCGTCCTCGTCGATGTCGACCATGGTGATGTCCACCTTGCCGTCGCCGTCGGTGTCGAACTGGAACAGGTCGGCCTTCCCGTCGCCGTCGGTGTCCACCACCCAGACGTCGGTCTTCCCGTCGTTGTTGGTGTCCGCGCGGAGCAGGTCCACCCGCTCGTCGCCGCGGGTCTCCACGGTCTCGGTGCTCTCCGCGCTCTCCGGTGCCTGGCTCATCTCGATCCTTCCCTCGGCGTTGACGGCCGTCTGTACCCGATCCGGCGCGCCCCCACTCATGCCCGCGGGCCGGCCCTGCATAGGGTCGCATCCAGGAACCAGCGGACGGGCCGGCGTGGCGGAGACCCCGCCCGTCACCGGCCGCGGCGGAGGGACATCGATGAGTGGTCGTTTTGTGGTCGTCGGGGCCGGCACCATGGGCCTCGGCATCGCGTACGTGGCGGCCGGCGCCGGCTACGCGGTCGAACTGGTCGAGGTGGACCCGGCGCGCGGCGCCGACGCGGTGCGGCGGCTCGGCGAGCTGTGGGAACGCGGCGTGCAGCGCGGCAAGCTGACCGCCGAGGCGGCGACGGCGAACCGCGAGCGGGTCACGCTGCGCGCGGGACTCGCCGAGGTGGCCGAGGGCCCCGACGTGATCGTGGAGGCGGTCCCCGAGCGGCTCGACCTCAAGCGGGCCGTGCTCCGCGACGCGGAGGGCCGGCGGCCCGCCCTGCTCGGCAGCAACACGTCCAGCATCCCGATCGCCGAGCTCGCCGAGGGGCTGGAGCGGCCCGCCGACTTCCTCGGGCTGCACTTCTTCAACCCGGTGTGGGCCATGGCGCTGCTGGAGGTCGTGGTGGGCCCGGCCACCGCGCCGGAGACCACCGAGGCGGCCGTCGCGCTCGCCGGCCGGCTGGGCAAGGACCCCGTCGTGGTACGCGACCTGCCCGGCTTCGCCACCTCCCGGCTCGGCGTGACCCTCGGCCTGGAGGCGATCCGGATGGTCGCCGACGGGGTGGCCGGCCCCGCCGACATCGACAAGGCCATGGTGCTCGGCTACCGGCACCCGGTCGGCCCGCTGGAGCTGACCGACCTGGTCGGGCTGGACGTCCGGCTCGACATCGCCCGCACCCTCCAGGCCGCGTACGGGGACCGGTTCGCGCCGCCGCCGCTGCTGGTGGAGATGGTGGCCGCCGGCCGGCTGGGCAAGAAGTCGGGCCAGGGCTTCTACAACTGGGAAGGCGGGGTGAAGCAGTGACCGGGCTGCGGATCGAGGAGCTGCCCGACCGGCTCGTGGTCACCCTGGACCGGCCGGAGAAGCGCAACGCGATCGACGCGGACCTGATCGGCGAGCTGCACGCCGTCTGCGCCGAACTGGAGGCGCGGCCCCGGCTGCTGCTGCTCACCGGCGGGACGGACGGCATCTTCGCCGGCGGCGCGGACATCGCCCAGCTCCGTGAGCGCGGCCGGCTGGACGCGCTGGCCGCCATCAACCAGGCCGCCTTCGCGCGCATCCGGGCGCTGCCGATGCCCACCGTGGCGGCCGTCGACGGTCCGGCGCTGGGCGGCGGCGCCGAACTGGCGTACGCCTGCGATCTGCGGGTGTGCACGGCGCGCGCGGTGTTCGGTCAGCCCGAGGTGCGACTGGGCATCCTGGCCGGCGCCGGCGCGACCTACCGGCTGCCGGCGCTGGTCGGGGAGGCCCGGGCCAAGGAACTGCTCTTCACCGGCCGGCGGGTCGACGCCGACGAGGCGCTGCGGATCGGGCTGGTCAACCGGGTGGTGGCCGAGCCGGCGGAGCTGCTGCCCACCGCGCACGGCCTGCTCGACGAGATGGCCAAGGGCTCGGCGCTGGCGCTGCGGCTGACCAAGCTGGCGGTGGACGCCCCGGCCGCCGCGCACCCGCAGCTCGACCTGCTCAGCCAGGCGGTGCTCTTCGAGGACGAGGAGAAGCACCGGCGGATGACCGAGTTCCTGGAGCGGCGCCGCTCCCGCTGACCCCGGACACGACGAGGGCCGCACCGGTTCGTCCGGTGCGGCCCTCGCCCTCGTCTCACTGCCGGATCTGCACCCCGGCGTCGGCCAGCGCGGTGATCACCCGCGCCGACTCACCGAAGCCGATCACCAGCACCGCGTCGGCCCCGTACTCCTTGATCTCCTTGGCGCCCGCGGAGAAGTCCACCGGCGGCGCCGACGCGCCCTCCGGGGGCACGTACGAGAGCAGCTTCACCTTGTCGCCGCCCATGCCGGCCCGCTCCAGCTCGGCGCGGACGTTCTCCTGGAGGCCCTCGCCGTAGGAGTCCTTACGGGCGACGATCGCGATCTTGTGCGGTCCGTCGCGCAGTATCACGTCCGCGAGCGCCCGGCCCTGGAGGCTGTCCGGCGGGGCGGTACGGAAGTAGAGCCCCTTGTCGTCGACCGTGCTCAGCCCGGCGTCGGTGTTCGACGGGGAGAAGAGGATCCGGCCGGCGGCCACCACGTCGGGCAGCACGGCCCGGGAGATGCCCGAGGCCGCGGCGCCGATGATGACGTGCACGCCGCGCTCGACGTGCGAGGCCACGGTCGCCTTCGCCACCTTCGGGTCGGTGCCGTCGTCGCCGTCGATCCACGTCACCGGCTCGCCGAGCGCGCCGCCCGCCGCGTTGATCTCGCGGATGGCCAGCGCCGAACCGGCCGCGATCGGCGGGTACGCCAGCGCCAGGTCACCCGTCTTCGGCAGCAGGCCGCCGAGTACCAGCGGGGAGCCGTCGTCCTTGTAGGACTTGCCCGGGTGGAACTTCTTGCCCCGCGGCGGCGTCTTGGTGCTCGCCCCCGACTCGTCCCCGGCGCCGACGAACTCCGTCTTGCCGTCGTCGATCTGCCGGTCCCCGAAGTGCAGGGTCGCGTAGCTGGCGGTGGCCGGCTCGCCGATGTCGGTGAACCCCGCCCGGTTGAGCGACACCCCGCGGTATTCGATGTCCTGGCCCGCACGGGCCAGCTGGAGGCAGGTCGCGACCACGTCGCAGCGCTGGCCGCCGGTGGTCACACCGACGATCTGCTTGGCGATCTCGGTCGGCTCGGTCGTGCCCGCGAGCTGGGCGGCCAGCACGCTTATCACGATCGCGTCGTAGGTCTCCGCCGAGTAGAGGTAGTCCTTGAGCTTCGGGTCTACGGTGCGTAGCCGATCCTTGAAGCTCTCGGGCAGCGGCGTGAGCGGGATGGTGCCCTTCATGCCGTTGAGAAGGTCCGCGCGGTCCTTCAGCTCGTCGACATACGAGTTCTGCATGTTGCCGTCGGTGCCGTAGAGGCGCACCTGGGTGGCGGCGGCCTCTTCGGGCTTGTCGCTCCCGCAGGCGCTGGTGGCGAGCAGGAGCGCCGCGCAGGCCGTGGACAGGGCCGTACGCGACGCGCGAGATCTGAGCATGGTCGTCCTTCCTCCGGCGAAGGTCCGCTGCGCACATTAGCGTGCCCGGGCGGGGAGCGGGACCGTGGAGGCCCGTCCGTCGGCAGCCCGACTGCCGGTATGACTCTGCGTAATGGTCGGGCCGTTCCGGGGTCACCGCTTGACCTCCGGAACTACTGTTCGGCAGGTGACCGACGAAGCACAGCAGACGCTGGACGATGCGACCGCCGTGCTCCGCTCGGCGCTGGCGGGGGACGGCGCCGGCGTGGTGGGCACCTTCGACGCCGTCGTGGACCGCTCCGGGCTGGCCGGCGCGTACGGGGTGGCCTGGTGCCTGGCCGCCACCATGCTCGGCGACGACGCGCCCGCGGGCGGCGCCGCGCTCGACTTCCCCGGGATCGACCAGGCCGACTACGACACCCGGTGGGTGGCCCGCTTCGTCAGCGCGTACGCCAACGACGACGCCGACACCGGCGAGGCGCTGTTCGGGGCCGCGGCGGCCGACGGGCTGCTGCCCGACTGCCTGCTCACGCTCGCCGGTTCGACGGTCGCGACGCTGCGCAGCCGGGCGGGCTGACCGCCCGTCCCGGCCCCGGCCTGTGATAGCTCTGGTGCATGTCCGAGGCGATGCTGAGCAAGGTCCGCAAGCTGCTCGCCCAGGCCGAGGACCCGGCCTGCACGCCCGCCGAGTCGGCCGCCTTCATGGCCAAGGCCACCGAGCTGATCGCCCGCTACGGCGTCGACCGGGCACTGCTCGCCGCGCGTGAACCCGCCACCGACCCGGTCGGCGACCGGGTGGTCGAGGTGGTCGCCCCGTACGCCCGGGACAAGGCCGGCCTGCTCGCGGCGGTCGCCGACCCGCTGCGCTGCCGCTGCGTACGCCGCCAACGGGGCGGCGGCTTCGACCTGCACCTGTTCGGCTTCGCCAGTGACCTGGAACGGGTCGAGCTGCTCTTCACCTCGCTGCTCGTGCAGGCCGCGCACGGGCTCGCCGGCGCCACGGTGCCGGCCGGAGAGCATCCGGCCGCCTTCCGGCGCACCTGGCTCGCCGGCTTCGCGCACGTGGTCGCCGAGCGGCTGCGTACGGCCGAGGCCGGGGCGGTGGCCGAGTCCGGGGCGCCCTCGGTGGCGCTGGTGCTCGCCGACCGCTCCGACCGGGTCCAGCGGCGGCTCGCCGAGGTGTACCCGCGGCTGCGTACCGCCCCGCGCCGCCGGCTCGCGGGCAGCGGCTTCGGTCCGGGCGCGGCCGCGGGTCGCCGGGCCGACCTCGGCGGCACCGGCGTGGCCGGCGCCGGGACCCCGGCCAGGGGCATCGGCGGCTGACCCGCCTGTCAGTCGGTGGTGCGGGCGACCGTGGCCAGGTAGCGGCAGAGGAGTTCGTGCCAGCCGGCCGTGAGCGCCTTGCGGTAGCCCTCGGCGGCCTCGCCGTGCCGGTCGAAGTAGCGGTGCTCGACGTCGACCCGGGTCAGCTCCGGCCCTTCCGGCTGGAAGATGACCTCGACCTCGCTGGCCCGCGCCGGGTCCGGCACCGGCACCCGGTCCGGCCCGAGCTGCCAGGTGAAGACCAGCCGCCGGGGCGGGTCCCAGGTCAGCACCCGGCCCCAGTCGCCGCGGAAGCCGTACGGGCCGATCTCGTAGAGCATGCCTCCGGCCCGGGGCTCGATGCCCAGTTCGGCCAGCGCCTCCGGCCCCGACCAGGTGTATTCGCGTACCCACCAGTCGGTCAGCGACCCGGTGAACACGGCGTACGCCCGGTCGGCGGAGGCGGGGGCGAAGAGTGTACTGCGGAGGGAGAATCGGTCGGATTCCTGGTGGACCTCGTTCGGATCGGCCATCCCCTGTCCCATAGGCCCGGACCATACCGGCTGATGCCCCGCTGTGCAGCTTTCCTTTCGGGCGGCTTCCGGACAGCGGAGACCGCTCTCCGGCCGGCTGCCGCCGCTGCCATCCAGGGCCTTCCGGATCACCAGGGATGCCGGGCCGTAAAGCGGGTAACCGCGACTGATTCGGCCCGGTCGGCGGGCTGATTCCGCCCGGGCGACTGGCCGATTCCGCCCGGGCTGCGGGCCAGCGGGGAGCGGGGAGCATGAGCGAGAGCGGAGCGACCGAGCGGGAGCCGGACCCGGCGACCGGGCGACCCGCCCGTCAGGGCGGCGGGCAGTCGGAGCCGGACGTCCTGCTCGACATCCCGGAGGTGACGGTCGACCAGATCCGGCTCTCCGTCGAGGGGCTCGACGCCGACCTGTCGCTGCGCGCCCGGCTGGCCAACCTGCTCCAACTCGACGCCGGCGTCCGGGTGCACCTGGAGAACGTGGAACTGGACGTCACCGGCGTCAGCGCCGAGGCACTGCTCAAGGTACGCCTGGAAAAGCTGGTGCAGATCCTGGACCGTGCGCTGACCACCATCGACCGGAACCCGCACCTGATCGAGACGCTGGCCCGCTCGACGCTGAGCAGCGTCGACGACGTCAACCGGGCCGCCCAGCAGCTCGCCGGCGCGCCGGTCCGGGACGAGAGCGGGCAGCGGATCGGCGCGGTCGGCGCGGTGGCCGACCGGGCCCTGCGGGAGGGCGTCGGCCAGCCTGGGCCGCCGTCACCGGCGACGCCGACCGGGGCGCGTGCCCCGGAGCCGCCGACCGGCGAGAAGGGGCGGCCTGCGACGGGTGCCGGTGGTCCGCCGCCGCCGAGCGGTCCGTCCGGCGGCGGGAAGCAGCCGTCCAGCGGTGCGGCCGCCTACGCAGCCCGGGAGGGCGGACCGTCTCGCGAGGGATGGCAGCCCAGCGGCGGGGTCGGCGGCCCGTCCGGCGCAGGTGGACAGACCGGTGCAGGTGGGCGGACCGGCGGTGCGGGTGGGCGGACCGGCGGTGCGGGCGGGCGGTCCGGTGAGGGTAGGGGCGGTCCGTCGACCGGTCCGGCGGCCACCGGACCCGGAAAGGCACCTGCCTCTGGGATGGCGGCCGAGCCGGGCAAAGGCGCGGGCCAGGGAACGGCCGCCGAGGCGAGCAAGACCGGTGAGCCGGGGAAGCCCGGCCACCCGGAAGAGACCGGTGAGCATGGGAAGGCCGGCGAGCCCGGGAAGGCCGGTCAGGCGGGGAAGCCCGCGGAGAAGGCCGGCGAGCCCGGGAAAGCCGCCGAGCCGGGGAGGCCCGGCCAGGCGGGGAAGCCGGCGGCCGGTGGGAAGCCGGCGGAGGCCGAGAAGGGTGCAGGCGGCCCGCCCGGGCCGGCCCAGCTCGCCGGCCAGGCCGGGGAGACGCTGTTGCAGGCCGGCCGGAGCGTGTGGGAGGCGATCCAGAGCGGCATGGGCCAGCACCGCCCGAAGCGGTAGCCGGGAGGCTCAGCGGAGCCGGCCCGCCGACCACCAGGCCGTACGCCGGAGCAGCAGCAACCCGGCGACCGGCGCGAGCGTCGCGGCGAGGGCGGCCCCGCTGGTCAGGTCGCGCGGCGCCCAGAGCAGGTTGTCGCCGATCCCGTTGGCGTGTGCGGTGAGCGAGCAGGCCACCAGCAGCCCCACGGCGGCGAGGCCGGCCCCGACCCGGCGCCGGCCTCGCGCCGCCCCGGCGCCCCGCCGGGCGGTCCGGCTGGTCGTGGCGGGCACGGGCAACGGCGATGCGTGCGAGACGTCTGCCGGTTCGGTGGCGGCGGGTCGGGCGTTCACGGGCTCGGCGGCGACGGCCGGTCCGAGATTCACCGCGCGGCGGGCCGCTGTGTTCGGGTCCGCCCGGTGACCGGTCAGCCGCGATTGGAGGGTGGTCAGCCCGCGGACGGACCAGACCAGCGGCGGGACGACCAGCAGCAGGACCAGGGCGGCGTGGGTCGCCCACGCGCCGGCCAGGGTCGGGCCGCCCCAGGCGTCGGCGTACCAGGCGGTGCCGGTCTGCTCGGCGAGCCCGAGCCCGAGCCAGGGGCGGAACGGGTACCCCACCACGTTGATCAGCACCAGGAAGGCGAGCACGGCAGTGAGCGCGCTGGAGGCGACCGCGACCGGCAGCGCGAGCAGTGCCCCGCCCAGCGCCCGCAGGCGCCCCGGCCGGCGTAGCGCCCTGCTCAGCGCGCCAACCGCGCGCGGCACGGCGACCACCGACCCGGCGAGTCGCCGCCAACTCTCCATCCCGTAGGCGATCCGCCAGGGCGCGAGCACGTCACGGTGATCTCTCGTCATACGACGAGTCTTCGCGCCAGCCGGATCCCGCACCATCGGGCCCAACCCCGGCCCGACCCCGAACTCCGAACCCTGACCCGCCCTGTTGACCAAGAGGTTTGCGTCGGGAATCAGGCCCCGGCCGACGCAAACCTCTTGATCAACCACTGGGCGGGGGGCGTGACCGGGTGGCCAGGTGGGTTGTTGTGCTTGCTGGTGACGGTGGCGCGCTGGACCTTGACGCCGCCGGAAGGATGGCCGCATGAGCCCGACTGATGCGGACCCGCTCCTGGTGACCGGCCGCCTGGTGATCGTCGTCGTCAGCCTCTTCCTGCTCGTCTTCGGCGCCCGCGTCGCCGTGACGCGACGGTTCCCCCGTGCCTGGGTTCGCTTCGCACGTCCGACGAAGAGGCAGCGGTCCCAACCCGTCCGCATCGGTGGTGGACAAGCGTTCATGGGCGCGAGCCTGCTGATCCAGCAGGCACCGCCTCTCGTCCCCATGCCGCACAGCCTCGGAACCGCCCTGTTCGCGGTAGCGCTGCTCCTTGCCGTCACCGCGCTGGGATGGGTCATCCTGCGACGGGACTAGTCATCCACGAGCCGCCCATCGTGAGATGCCGGCGATCGTTCACATCACCGGGCAGCTCGGCGAGAAGCCGTCGGTACTCGGCCTGCGTGCCGTCGCGGCTCACGAACACTCGGTTTCCCACTCAACCCCGGACGTCGCCGATCGCGTCTGACTCGGCATCCGCTCGTGAACGCGAGACGGACGCGACCTGGAGGTGGCGTGAGTCGCTACGAGGACGACGAACAGTTCCGGCTGTTTGTACAACGACAGTGGGGGAGGTTGCTCCGAACGGCCTACCTGCTGACCGGCGACCGGGGGACAGCCGAGGACCTGGTGCAGTCGGCGTTGGAGAAGACCCATCGGCGCTGGGGGCGGGTGGTGCGCAGAGATGCGCCCGAGGTCTACGTACGCCGGGTGATGGTCAACACGGCGATCTCCTGGCGGCGTCGGCGGCGGCCGCTGGAGGTGCCGCTGCTGACCTCCGACAGCGCGCCGATGCCGGACGCGTACGTGCAGGTGGAGGAGCGGCAACTGCTCCTCACCGCGCTGCGTCGGTTGCCGCCCAGAACCCAGGCGGTTCTGGTGCTGCGCTACTTCGAGGACCTCAGCGAGGCGGACACCGCCAGGGTTCTCGGCTGCTCCGTCGGCTCGGTGAAGAGCCAGGCGTCGCGCGGGTTGGCCCGGCTGCGGGTCGAGTTCCCCCCACCCGCCCCTCAGTCCCCGGTACGGCTTCAGGAGGAACCGGCATGACCGAGAGCTTCGCACATTCGACGCTCAGTCCCGCGCTGTGGCAGGCCGCGCACGGTGTCGACGTACCTGAGGACCCGTGGCCGGGGTTCGCCCGGCGCGAGCGACGGCACCGGCGCACGCGGCTGATCCGGACGGCGGTGGCCGCCGCGGTCATGGCCGCGCTCGTCGGGGTCCAGACCAACGTGGTGCCCCTCCCCGGCTGGGCGCCGGGCATCGCGGTCGCCGCCGCCCCGGCAGCGCTGCTCGACGCGCCGCCCCGGGGCGCGCTGGCTGGCGATCAGGCCTGGCTGGACACGCTGCGGGCGCGAATCAGCACCGATCCGTCGATGAGCACCGACACCTCGTCGGGTGGCTCGAACCCGGACGGCTTCTGGAAGGTCGGCGATCGCGACCGGATTCGTCTGCTCTACGGCAGTGACCAGCCGGGCCACCGGGTCGCGCTGGTCGCGGTGCCGCTGCGGTTCGGCCTGCTGACCAAGGAGGCGCTGGTCTGGTACGTGGGTCCGGCCGGGGCCAGCGCCCAGCAGATGCGCTACGCCGGCCACAGCGAGGGCGTCGACGACCCGGTGATGACCCTGATGCAGGCCGGTCCCGACCGGGGCGGATTCGCGGTTGTCGTCGGGCCGGCCGAGTCCACCGTGACGATCAGTGGCGACCCTCGGTACACGCCGAGGGGGACCCTGGAGTACCAGGACCTAGCCAGGGCGGACGGCAGCGGGGTCGGGTTCGCCATCCTGCCCCCCGCGCCGCTCCGGCACGAACCCGTCGTTCGGGTCAGCCGCGACGACCACGTGTTCTACCAGGGCGGCCTGGGCGGCGGCCCGTACGCCGGGAGCTACCCGACCGGGCCGGAGATGGACGTCCTGCTCATCGCCGCCCGACGGGGCGCCCGAGGTACGCCGCTGGACGACGCCAACCTGCGCAACTTCGTCGAATCGGCACTCCTCGACAGTCGCCTCCCGGCTGCCGGGACGACGGTACGGGTGCGTTGGTCCGGCAGCGAGCACGGCCAGTCCGCCGCGCTGCTCACCGTGCAGCCCGCCGGCGGCGGGGTGATCGCGTACGCCATGCACGGCGACAACCGGACCGGCTGGTGGACCGACCTGCGGCTGCTGCTGCCGGCCGAGGGCGCCGACCAGCGACCGATCGGCTGGCGGATCCGGGCCGACAACAGCACCCGCACGCCGACGGACCAGGTGCGGGTGATCGCCCCGCTGGACGCGGCCCGCGTCACGGTCACGGTCGGCGGCGCATCCCCGGCCACGGTCACCCTCGATGCGTCGAACGCCGGCACCACCCGGATACCGCCGGACCAGTCGGCCAGCCTCACCGCGTATTCCACCGACGGCAGCGTCCTCGGAACCACTCCGTTGCCGCCGGTCGAGGCCAACATGTCGGGCCTGCCGGGCGACAGCCCGGCTACCCGGGTGACCCCCTGACGAACCGAAAGCGTGGCCGAGCCGCCCGAAGACGGCTCGGCCACGCCGAGCAGGTTCATAGCCGGGGCGGCCCGCTCCCCAACCGCCCCGGTCGGCCAGTCTCGGAACCCACGGCTTGATCCGGTGCGGACATCTGCCGCATTCCGCGTGGCCGTCCGACACAGCGAGCGGGTCTCACTGCCGCGTCGACCTCTTGAGGATCAAGGCGGCCCGCAGAGCGGGCCGCGCCTTCCCCGGAGGTGACACAAGGACCCCGGCCCGTCGGCGTGCAGCGAACGTGCAACTTGTGGCGGTGATCACCGGCAGAGAGCGGGCAACGACGGACCAACACGATCGGGGTGGCAGGGATGCCAAAAGCAAGATCCCCACCTGCGTTTCCGCTGGTGGGGATCTCTGTAGCCCGGCGAAAGGCTATGTGGCCAGGGGCGGGGTCGAACCGCCGACCTTCCGATTTTCAGTCGGACGCTCGTACCAACTGAGCTACCTGGCCGTGGTGCTCGGCTCATGCTACCGCACGTGCCGATACGCAGAACGCCGCGCATGAAGGGCGCGGCGTCAGCGCTTGCGGTCCTGACGGGACTTGAACCCGCGACCTCCGCCTTGACAGGGCGGCGAGCACTCCGACTGCTCCACAGGACCTAGCTGGTGTTGCATCCGGCCTGAGCCGGACCGTGCCCCCAACGGGATTCGAACCCGTGCTACCGCCTTGAAAGGGCGGCGTCCTGGGCCGCTAGACGATGAGGGCGGCCCCGCCATCATTGCACACTCGCAACTTCAAGCGGACTTGCTCCCATCCGGCCCCGCCGGAGGCATGAGAAGCATATGCCATGCCGCCACGGTCGGCCAAACCGGTATGGCTACTGGCACACGGCCCGGTGAAATCGCAGGTCAGAGGCTAGTCACCGGAGCCTGGAGATCCCGTACCGCCGCTTGAGGTCGGGGATCAGGCGCCGGCAGGCGGCCATCGTCTGGGCCCGGTCGCCGCCCGCGTCGTGCATGAGCACGATCGAGCCGTGGTGGGTCGCGGCGGTCACCCGCTTGATGATCGTCTTCGCCGGCGGGTGGTTCCAGTCCTGCGGGTCGACGCTCCAGTGCAGCGGGCGCAGCCCGAGCTGGCGGGCCACCGTCAGCTCCTCCGCCGTCCAGCGGCCGCCCGGCTGGCGGAACCAGGTGATCGGCGCGTGCGGCGCGGCCGCCCGGATGGCCTCGTTGGTCCGGGCCAGGTCGGCCCGGATCTCGGCGAGGGGTCGCCGGCCGAGATTGAGGTCGTGCCGCCAGCTGTGGTTGCAGAGCTGGTGGCCCTCGCGGGCGATCCGGGCCACCAGCTGCGGGTAGCGCTTGGCCTGCTTGCCGACCAGGCAGAAGGTCGCCGTGACGTGAGCCGCGCGGAGCTGGTCGAGGATCTGTGGCGTGAACCGGGGGTCCGGCCCGTCGTCGAAGGTGAGCGCGACGCCCCGGTCGCCGCTGGAGCGGTGCAATCCGGCAGGCAGGGTCTTCGGCAACGGGCGCAGCTTCGGCTTCGGCCGTGTGGTGCGGCTCGGGCTGGGCCGTGGGCTCGGCGTCGGCGTGGGGACGGCCGAGGCGGACGGCGGGGTGCCGGCCTGGGGCGGCGTCTTGCCGGGCTCGCCACACCCGGCCAGGAGGAGCACCAGGCCGAGGGCGAACGCCAGCGCGGCGCGTGGACGCATCGTCGCTCCCGAGGGGTCGGGTCGGGCGGACTTCCGACCGTAGTGGACGCCGTCCCGAATCGGGAGAGGGGCCCTCAGCCCACCGTCGACTGGTCCAGGGAGTCGCGTACGGCCACGGCCAGCGAGACCGCCTCGGCCAGGTGCAGCGGCCGGACCACCCCGGCGGGAAGCGTGTCGGCCCGCCAGCCCGGCCCGGCGGCGAGCACCAGCAGCGGGCGGCGCGGGGCGGCGAGCACCGTGGTGAGCTGCTCCGGATCGGCCGTGAGCCGGGTGTGTGACCAGAGCACCACGGCCGCCGGCCCGGTCCGCTCGACCGTCTCGACCAGGGCGGCCACCGGCACCCGCGCGCCCAGCATCCGGTAGCCCACCCCGGCCTCGGTCAGGGCGGCGCCCAGCGCCTCCAGGGGCAGCGTGTGCTGTTCCTCATCGGCGCAGGCGAGCAGGATCCGGGGCGGCCCGGCGGCGGGGTGCGTCCGGCCCGCGGTGGCGAACGCCTCGGAGACGCACCGGGACATCAGGTGCTCCACCTCGATCAGCCCGCCGGTGGCGGCGTGCCGTTCGCCGATGCCGGCGAGCACCGGCCGGAGCAGGCCCTCCCAGGTCGGCACCACGCCGTCGGTGGTGAGGGCGTGCGCGATGGTCGCAGCGATCGCCATCGAGTCCAGCCGCATGGCGGCACGGGCCAGGCCACGGGCCACCGGTCCGGCCCGGCCGACCGGGATGGTCGTCCCGCCGCCGTCCCGGGCGGTGGCGCGCCGCGTCAGCCCGAGCTGCTCGGGCGGAAGGACGGCCGGTGCCTGCCGCGCCCAGCGGGCGGCCTCGGCGGGGGCGACCCCCTCGGCGGTGAGCCGCCGCATGATCTCCAGGCGCGCGAGGTCGACCGGCGTGTAACGCCGGTGGTGCCCCGGCACGTGCTCGCTCGGGCCGAGGCCGTAGCGCTGGTGCCAGGTGCGCAGCGTGGTGACGGCGACCCCCAGCCGCCGTGCGACGGCCCCCGCGCTCAGCGCCTCATCCGCCACCCGACCGCCCCGGTGCCTCGTCGGCCGGCGCGCCCGCCCGGGCCACGTCGGCGGCGGGACGGGCCGGCCGCAGCAGCCGGTTCACCACCCCGCCGAGCCAGGGCGCGTACGCGCGGGGGTCGCTGTCCAGGTCGGCCTCCAGCTCGCCCGGGTCGACCCAGCGAAGCGTGGCCACCTCGTCCGGGTCGGGCCGGATGGGCAGGTCGGCCGGTACGTCGGCGCGCAGCACGTGGTCGTACTCGAACTCGACGCGACCGGTGGCCGGGTCCTCGGCGTAGTAGACGTACACCCCGACCTCGGTGAGGTCGACCGGGTCGACGCCGAGTTCCTCGGCGAGCCGCCGGTTGGCGGCCTCGATCAGCGACTCGCCGGGCAGGGGGTGGCCGCAGCAGGCGTTGGCCCAGCGCAGCGGGAAGCGGGTCTTCACGGCGGCCCGCTGCTGGAGCAGGATCCGCCCCTGCGGGTCGACCAGCAGCACCGAGAAGGCCCGGTGCAGCCGGCCGGGTGGCTGGTGGGCGGCGGCCACGGTGGTCTCGCCGAGCACGTGCCCGCCGTCGTCCACCAGCTCGACGAGGTGCTTCTCCCGGGCCGTCACCGCGCCGACCTTTCGTTCGCGACTGCGGGGCTCCGCTCCGCTGCGCTCCTCGCGCTCACCGGAGGCCGCCGGTGATGCGCGCGGCGGCGAGCTTGCCGCTGATCAGGACCATCGGCACGCCCACCCCGGGCTGGGTGCCGGAGCCCACGAAGACCACGTTGCCCAGCGTCCGGTGCAGGTTCGGCGGGCGGAACGGGCCGGTCTGGAAGAGGCTGTGCGCGGCCGCGAACGGGGTGCCGGCGGCCATGCCCTGCGCCTCCCAGTCGGCCGGGGTCACCGCGCGCAGCACCTCGATGCCGCCGCCGAAGCCGACGTAGCCGCGCTCCTCCAGCGTCGCCACGAGCTGGTCGGCGTAGCGGCGGGTCAGGTCGCCCGGCCAGTGCAGGGGCGCCCGGTGGAGGTTGGGCACCGGGGCGAGCACGTAGTAGGTGTGCCTCCCGGCCGGGGCCACCGACGGGTCGGTCCGGCTCGGGTTCGTCACCAGCAGCGAGGGGTCGGACATCAGCTCGCCGCGCCGGATCACCTCGTCGAAGGTGCCCTTCCAGGACCGCCCGAAGTGGATGTTGTGGTGGGCGATTCGGCCGTAGCCCTGGGTCGAGCCGACGTGCAGCACCACGCAGGAGGGCGAGTAGGTGAGCCGGCGCTGCCGGCTCTCCGGCAGCAGGTCCCGGTAGGCGACCGGCAGGTCGGGGTTGAGCACCACGACGTCCGCCGGGACGAACTCGCCGTCGGCGGTGACCACACCGGTGGCCCGGCCGTGCGCGGTCTCGACGCGGGTAACCGTCGTGCCGTACCGGATCTGCACGCCGTGCTTCTCGGCCGCGCCCGCCATCCCGCGGGAGACCGCGTGGATGCCGCCGCGCGGGAAACACACCCCGGCCACCGAGTCGAGGTACGCGATGACGGCGTAGATGGCCAGCGCGTCGTGCGGCGCGAGGCCGGCGTACATGGCCTGGAACGAGAAGATCCGCTGGGTACGCGGGTCGCGGAAGAACTGGTTGATCTTCGTCTGGAGCCGCCGGAACGCGCCGTTGGCCAGCAGCTTGAGCAGGTTGCCGGTGAGCAGGTCGGTCGGCGCGTCCAGGTTGCGCTCGATGAAGTCCGCCCGCTCCCAGCGCCACAGGTCCCGCGCGAAGTCGACGAAGCGCAGGTAGCCGTCGGCCTCGCGGGGCCCGCAGACCCGGGCGATCTCGGCGGCCATCCGCGTGGTGTCGCTGATGACGTCCAGCGTCGACCCGTCCGGGTAGTACGCCCGGTAGGCCGGGTCGAGCGGGGTCAGGTCGAGCCAGTCGCTCAGCTCCTCGCCGACCGCGCCGAGCGCCTCGGCGATCAGGTCGGGCATGGTGAGCACCGTCGGCCCGGTGTCGAACTCGTAGCCGTCGACGCCGAGCCGGCCGGCGCGCCCGCCCGGCACCGGCTCGCGTTCCAGCACGGTCACCTGCCGGCCGCTGCCGGCGAGGTGCAGCGCGCAGGCCAGCCCGCCCAGCCCGGCGCCGACGACCACCACCCGGTCGGTACGCCCGTTCACGCTGCGCATTCGGCCCCCTTGTCCGTGAAGTTGCCCATCATGCCCGCCGCGTCGTGGCGGCGGTGGCCAGCCCGGTCAGCGCGGTCCGCGCGGTGCCCTCGATCGGCGCGTCGTCGAGCGCCACCTGCGCCTCGGCCACCCGTTCGGCGATCATCCGTTCCACCCGGGCCACCGCCCCGGTGTCGCGGACCAGGTCGGCCAGCCGGGCCACCTCGGCCGCCCCGGTGACCGTGCCGGCCCGCTCCAGGGCGCGGCGCTGGGCCGGGGTGCCGAGCTGCCGGGCCAGCATCAGCAGCACGGTCGGCTTGCCGGTACGCAGGTCGTCCCCGGCCGGCTTGCCGGTGGTGGCCGGATCGCCGTAGACCCCGAGCAGGTCGTCGCGGAGCTGGAACGCCTCGCCGACGGCCAGCCCGTAGCGGGTGTAGGCGCTGATCAGTGGGGTGTCCGCCTCGGCGCCGGCCAGAGCGGCGCCGAAGAGCAGTGGCCGCTGGACGGTGTAGCCGGCGGTCTTGTAGCGGGCCACCCGCAGCGCCCGGTCGACCGACCAGTTCGCCGCGTCGTGCTCGCCGAGCACGTCGAGGAACTGTCCGGCGACGGTCTCGACCCGCATCTGGTCGTAGCAGCGGCGCACGTCGAGCAGCCGGGCCGGCGGCACGGCGGCGTGTGCCATCAGGCGGTCGGCCCAGACGAGGCAGAGGTCGCCGACGAGCACGGCGACCGCCTCGCCGTAGCGCTCCGGGTCGCCGGTGTGCCCGGCCGCCCGGTGCCGCACGGCGGCGGCCCGGTGTGCGGTCGGCCGGCCGCGCCGGGTGTCGGAGCCGTCCATCACGTCATCGTGCACCAGCGCGAACGTGTGCAGCAGTTCGAGCGCGGCGAGCGCGGGCAGCACCGACGGCAGCGGCGCGTCGACGCCGGCCACCCCCCGCCAGCCCCAGTACGCGAAGGTCGGCCGGACCCGCTTGCCGGCGGCCAGCACGCAGTCGCGGGCCGTCGCGGCGAACCCGCCCATCGCCGCGTCGATCTCGGCGAGCGCGTCGACCTCGGTGGCCAGGAACGCGGTGAGGGTCTCGTCGACCCCGGTCACCAGGTCCTGCGTGAACGCGGCCAGGACGCCGCGGACCGGATCGTCGGTCGCCCCGGGCTGCGCCGGCGCGACGAGGCGGGGCGGACTACCGGCAACTGCGTCGTTGGCCATGTGGGCGAGCGTACCCTAGGGTACGAGTTGCGTCGATTGCTGCGTCGAATCTGAGGAGGGCCGGTGAACACCGATCTCACCGCTGCCTACGAGCGCTGTCGCGAGCTGCACCGGCGCCACGGCCGTACCTACTATCTCGCCACCCGGCTGCTGCCCGCCTGGAAACGGCGACACGTGCACGCCCTGTACGGCTTCACGCGCTACGCCGACGAGATCGTCGACCGCACCGAGGAGCTTCCGCCGGCCGAGCGCGCGGCCCGGCTGGCCGAGTGGTCCGCCCGGTTCGTCGCCGGCCTCCACGGCGAGCCGGTCGACGACCCGCTGCTCCCCGCCGTGCTGCACACCATCGCCGTCTTCGACCTCGACCGCGACGACTTCGCGTCGTTCCTGCGCAGCATGACGATGGACCTGACGGTCCTGGCGTACCCCACCTACGACGACCTGCTCGACTACATGGAGGGGTCCGCGGCGGTCATCGGCACCATGATGCTGCCGATCCTGGGCAGCTCCGATCCGGCCGCCGCCCGGGAGCCGGCCCGCCAGCTCGGCTTCGCCTTCCAGCTCACGAACTTCATCCGCGACGTGGCCGAGGACCTGGACCGGGGGCGCACCTACCTGCCCGACGAGGATCTGGCCGCGTTCGGGGTCACCCGGGAGGACCTGCTCGCCGCCCGTGCCGCCGGCCGCGGCACCCCGCGGCTCCGTGAGCTGATCGAGTACGAGGTGACCCGCGCCCAGACCCACTACGCGGCCGCCGCTCCGGGCATCCCGCTGCTCGCTCCCGCCTCGCAGGCCTGCATGCGCACCGCGTACGCGCTCTACGGCGGGATCCTCGACGAGGTGGCCGCCCAGGACTTCGACGTCTTCGCCCGGCGGGCCCGCGTACCCCGGCGGCGGCGGCTGGCGGTGGCCGCACAGGCGCTGGTCACCCCGGCCGGCACGCCGGTGCGGCTCCCCGGTCCGGCGCTCCGGCCGGCTCTGGCCGCGTGAGCGACCGCACGGCCGTCGTGCTCCTCACCCGTGACCTGCGGGTGCACGACCACCCGGCGCTGGCGTCGGCCTGTTCGGCCTTCGACCGGGTGGTGCCGCTGTACGTGCTCGACCCGGCCCTGCAAGGGCTCTCCCCGAACCGCACCCGGTTCCTGTACCAGAGCCTGGCCGACCTGCGCGAGGCGCTCCGGCGACGCGGCGGCGACCTGGTGGTCCGGCGCGGCGACCCGGTGGCCGAGACGATCCGGCTGGCCCGCGCGGTCGGCGCCGAGGGGATCGGCCTCTCCGCCGACGTCAGCCACTACGCCCGGCGTCGGGAGCGCCGGCTGCGCGGGGAGTGCGAGCGGCACCGGATGTTCCTCCGGCTCTTCCCCGGCCTCACGATCGTCGGTCCGGGCGACCTGCGACCCGCGGGCGGCGACCACTACCGGGTGTTCAGCCCCTACTTCCGGGCCTGGCAGGGCGTCGAGCTGCGGGAGGAACTGGCCGCACCGGAACGGGTACGGCTGCCCGACGGCGTCGATCCCGGCCGGCTGCCCGACCCGCCCCGGGGCGACTCCCCGGACGCGGCCGCCGGCGGGGAGAGCGTGGCCCGGCGCCGCCTCGCCGGGTGGCTGCCGACACTGGGGCGGTACGACGACATCCACGACGACATGGCCGGCGACGAGACCTCCCGGCTCAGCCCCTACCTGCGCTTCGGCTGCCTCTCGCCACTGGCCGTGGCGAACCGGGCCGGCGACCGCAGCGGGCCGTTCGTGCGGCAGCTCTGCTGGCGGGACTTCCACCACCAGGTCGCCGCCGCCTTTCCCGACCTGTCGTCCCGGGCGTACCGGCGGGGGGTCGAGGAGGACTGGCGGTACGACGGGCACGCGCTGGCGGCCTGGACCGAGGGGCGCACCGGGATGCCGATCGTGGACGCGGGCATGCGGCAGCTCCGCGCCGAGGGCTGGATGCACAACCGGGCCCGGCTCATCACCGCCGGTTACCTGACCCGGCACCTCCGGCTGGACTGGCGGTCCGGGGTGGCGGTCTTCTTCCGCTGGCTGCTCGACGGCGACGTGGCCGACAACTCGGGCAACTGGCAGTGGGTGGCCGGCACCGGCAACGACGCCCGGCCGCACCGCGGATTCAACCCGGTCCGCCAGGCCGAACGCTACGACCCCGACGGCGCGTACGTCCGCCGGCACGTGCCGGAGCTGGCCTCGATCGAGGGGAAGTCGGTGCACCAGCCGTGGCGGCTGCCGGCGCCGGTGCGCGGGGCACTGGACTACCCGCCCCCGCTGGAGGTCCCGGGCGCCGACCCGCTCTGGCTGCGCTGAGCGCCGACTGCCGCCGGTCCGCCTCCGGTCAGAGGCAGGAGTGCAGCGCCTCGACCAGCTCCTCCACCCGGTCGTGGTCGGCCAGCCGCGCGGTCGCGTACGCGAAGGTGTAGCCGCGTTCCGGGTCGGCCCAGGCGCTGCTGCCGCCGATCCCGCCCATGCCCCAGCTCCCGTCCGCCTCCCACTGCATGCCCAACGTCCAGCACGCCGGCCGGTCCAGCACCAGGTCCGGCCCGTCGTACTGCGTCCGGGTCGCCTCGGCGACCAGCTCGGGGCTGAACCGGGGTACCCCGTCGAGGGTGCCTCCGGCGAGCAGGCCCGCGTAGAGGCGGGCCAGGGCGGAGGCGGTGGCGTGCAGGTTCACCGCCGGGAACTCGGTACCGCGCCAGAGCGGGCCGTTCACCACCGCCACGTCAAGGCCGCCGGCCGGGTTCCCCACCGCCCGGGCACGCAGCGACCCCGGCTCGCCTCGCATCCGGTCCGGCCAGTCCGGTTCGGTGTACGACAGGTCGGCGCAGCGCCGCTGGTCCGCGGCGCCGAGGCCGAAGGCCAGGTCGAGGTGCCACGGCCCGGCGATCTCCTCGGCCAGGAAGCGCCCCACCGGCCGCCCGTCCACCCGGCGGACCAGCTCGCCGACCAGGTGCCCGTACGTCCAGGCGTGCTCGCCCGCGACGCTGCCCGGCGTCCACTCGGGGTCGGCGGCGGCCAGGTCGGCGCAGAGCAGCCCCCAGTCGGTGATCGCCGCGGCGGGCCGGGGCACCGGGAACGCGGGCAGCCCGGCGGTGTGGGCGAGCACCTGCCGCACGGTGGCCGGGGTGTGGAACTCCGGCCAGTACGCCGACACCGGCGCGTCGAGGTCGACCCGGCCCCGGTCGACGAGCAGGAGGAGGCAGAGCGCGACCACCGGCTTGCCCACCGAGTAGACGTTCACCAGCGTGTCCGGCCGCCACGGCGCCTCGGCCCAGACGGCCGGCACGACCGCGCCCGGCCCGACGGCGGCCCGGGTGCCGCCGACCAGGTCGAGCACCGGCGCGCCGTCGTACCAGACGGCCAGCGCGGCGCCGGTCTCCCGGCCGGTGGCGAACAGGTCGTGGAAGCAGTCCCGGACCGGGGTGAAGCGTGCCTGCATCCGGCCACCGTAGGCCGTGGTGATGATCACCGGTGCGGGATTTCCCGCCCGACGCGGTGGCCGCCGAACCGGCGGTGCGGAATGCTGGCGGAATGGCGGAGCCGGAACTGGTGGACGTGGTCGTGGTCGGGCTCGGAGTCGGCGGCGAGGAGGTGGCCGGGCGGCTCGCCGAGGCCGGCCTCACCGTGGTCGGCATCGAGCGGGACCTGGTGGGCGGCGAGTGCCCCTACTGGGGCTGCATCCCGAGCAAGATGATGATCCGGGCGGCCAACGCGCTCGCCGAGGCCCGACGGGTCGACGGGCTGGCCGGCAGCGCCGAGGTGCGGCCCGACTGGGCGCCAGTCGCGAAGCGGATCCGCGAGGAGGCCACCGACACCTGGGACGACAAGGTCGCGGTGGACCGGTTCACCGGCAAGGGCGGCCGGTTCGTCCGGGGCAGCGGCCGGCTCGACGGCCCGAACCGGGTCCGCGTCGGCGACCAGGTGTTCGAGGCCCGGTACGGGATCGTTCTCGGCACCGGTACCCGCCCCTCGGTGCCGCCGATCGACGGGCTGGCGGACACGCCCTACTGGACCAACCACCAGGCCATCGAGGTCGAGGAGCTGCCCGGGTCGCTGCTGGTGCTGGGCGGCGGCGCGATCGGGCTGGAGCTGGCCCAGGTCTTCGCCCGGTTCGGGGTCCGGGTGACCGTGGTCGAGGCCGCCGACCGGGTGCTCGCCGTCGAGGAGCCGGAGGCCTCCGAGATCGCCGCCGGGGCGCTGCGCGCCGACGGGGTGGAGATTCACACCGGGGTCCGGGCCGAGCGGGTCACGCACGACGGCACGACCTTCACCGTCCACGCCGGCGACCGCGTGTTCAGCGGCGAGAAGCTGCTGGTGGTGACCGGCCGCCGGGCGCACCTGGAGGAGCTGGGCCTGGAGACCGTGCAGGTGGACGCCGGCCAGCGCTACCTGCCGGTCAACGAGCGGATGCACGTCACCGACGGGATCTGGGCGGTCGGCGACATCACCGGCGAGGGCGCGTTCACCCACATCGCCATGTACCAGGCGGGCATCGTCGTCGCCGACGTGCTCGACCGCATGCGGCGGATGAAGGGCGGGCCGGACGCCAGCGGCACCGCCAGCGTGATGGGCGGGGCGGCGGGCGTGATCAGTGCGGTCGGCGGGGCGATGAGCACGGGTGGTTCGACCTCCGCGCCGGGCAGCGTGCCGGTCGCCGACTACCGCGCGCTGCCCCGGGTCACCTTCACCGACCCCGAGGTGGGTGCGGTCGGCCTCACCGAGCAGCAGGCCCGCGAACGGGGCGTCAACGTCCAGGTCGGCTACACCGACCTGACCTCGTCCACCCGCGGGTGGATCCACAAGGCCGGCAACGAGGGGTTCATCAAGCTGGTCGCCGACGCCGACCAGGGCGTGCTGATCGGCGCCACCTCGGTCGGCCCAGCCGGCGGCGAGGTGCTGTCCGGGCTGGTCGTGGCCGTGCACGCGGCCGTCCCGGTCAGTCAGCTCCGGCACATGATCTACGCGTACCCGACCTTCCACCGCGCCATCGAGGACGCCCTGCGCAATCTGCGCTAGCGGCAGTCGGTCTATTGTGCTGACAACTGGCCGACAGGCTGTTGAGCCCGTCGATGCCGCTCGGAAGAATGATCTCGCTCTCCGGCTGCCGGCTCCGAGGAAGCGAGGTCGTGCCCTTGTGGCTGTACGTGTCGCCCTCACCCACCATCTCGCCGAGCACCGGGGTTTCGGCGGCGAGCGACGCCAACCCGGTCGTCTCACTCCTCTGCATGGTCGTGGTGGTGGCGGCCGTCGTCATGGGCATCTCGTCGTCGGTCAAGGCCAAGCAGCGATTCGACGAGGCGAAGCGGCGCGCCGATGCGATGTCCGACGAGGAACTGGTGGCACTGGAGAGGAAGATTCTCGGTCGGTTGCACCGGGTGCACGGCGCGGACCCCACCATGCGGGAGTTGAGCGCGTCGGCCGGCGAGACCTACGAGGACGCCTGCCTGGCGACCGAGAGGCTGATCAGGGTGGGCATGGCCGAGATAGTTGAACGGGAGAAGCCGGAGGGGGAGCCGTCCCAGCGGCCCGACCCTCGTCGCCGGCCTCTTCCCGGAGACCAGATCCGTGTGACCAACGCCGGTTCCCGCTATTTCCACGACCGCGCAGGGCAGGAGGGCCTCAAGGTGAACGGCGACTACATCAACGTCGGCTCGAACTCCGTCGTCAACAATCGATCGGTCGTTGCCAACTCGTTCAACACGATCGCTGACCGGTACGACATCGAGTTCGCCCGGGCCATGGAGAAGGTGGAGAAGGCCGTCGTCGAGGCGGGGAACCCGGAGGCACAGGAGTTGCTGACGGCCTTCACCGAGGCCCTCACCTCGGATCGTCGGCAACCCTCCGTACTCAAGCGGTTGTTCGCCGGGATCATCGAGGCGGCCCCGGCCGTCGCCGCCATGACCGACGTGGTTACCAAGATCTCCACGCAGATCGCCCAGTGAGCCGGGCGGAGCCGGTCCGGCAGGTCAGCCGGCCGGCGCTCCGTGCCGGCCGGCGCCGGCCGTGAACCGGGCCGCCCCCTGCACGGCGTCGGTCACCAGGGACTCCATCCCGAAGGCGAGTTCGGTGGCCATCGCCTCCGGCTCGGGCAGGCCGGCGCCCGACAGCACCGCGGCCCGGTCGTTGCGCAGGCAGGTCTGCGGGTGCCGGGCGATCTCGGCGGCCAGCCGCTCGGCCTCCGCCCGGGCCGCACCCGGCGCGACCACCCGGTTCACCAGACCCATCGCGTACGCCTCGTCGGCGGGCACCGGGCGACCGGTGAGGATCAGGTCCATGGCCCGGCTCTCGCCGATGAGCCGGGGCAGCCGCACCGTCCCGCCGTCGATGAGCGGCACACCCCAGCGCCGGCAGAACACCCCGAGCGTGGCGTCCGACTCGGCGATCCGCAGGTCGCACCAGAGGGCCAGCTCCAGGCCGCCGGCCACGGCGTGACCGGAGATCGCGGCGAGCACCGGCTTGGACAGGCGCATCCGGGTGGGACCCATCGGGCCGTCGCCCTCGGGCTCCACCCGGTTGCCGCGTGGCGTGCCGATGGCCTTGAGGTCGGCGCCGGCGCAGAACGTGCCGCCCGCGCCCCAGAGCACGGCGACCGCCGCGCCTGCGTCCGCCTCGAAGGCACGGAAGGCGTCGGCCAGGGCCCGGGCGGTCGGCCCGTCGACGGCGTTGCGGGCCTCCGGCCGGTCCAGGATCACCGTGGTCACCGGTCCGGTGTGCTCGACGCGTACCCCCATCGGGTCAGCATGCCCTCGGCGGCGTCCGCCGCGCCAGCGCCCCGCTGTTCCGCCGCCCGGCCGGCCGCGGGAGGTGCGGGGTGCGCCGCACCTCCCGCGGGCTCAGGCGAAGTCGGCCGCGTGGTCGGCCGCCCAGTCGGCGAACGTCCGGGCGGGCCGCCCCAGCACCGCCGCCACGTCGCCGGTCACCGGTTCGGGGGTCTCCACCATCGCGGCCCAGCCGGTCAGCGCCGCCTCCGCGAACGCGGCGCTGCCCATCGCCTCGGCCAGCATGGGGCGTACGGCTTCGGCGGGCACCTCCTCCCAGTGCACGTCGCGGCCGATCGCCGCACCGATGATGCGCACCTGCTCGGCCTGGGCGACCGTCTGCGGGCCGGTGAGCACGTACGTCCGCCCGTCGTGCCGGTCGGTGGTCAGCGCCTCGACCGCCACGGCCGCGATGTCGTCCTCGTGGACCATCGAACGGGCCGCCGCGCCGTACGGCCAGCGCACCACGCCCTCGGTGCGGATCGGCTCGGCCCAGGCCAGCGTGTTGGTGGCGATGCCGGTGGGCCGCAGCATCGTCCAGGGCAGCCCGGCCGCGACGACGGCGCGTTCCACCACGGCCCAGAACGAGTCCGGGTCGGCCTCGGCGGAGGCGGCCGACACGTACACCACCCGCGGTGAGCCGGCACCCGCGAGCACGGCGGCGAGGCGCGGAGCGAGCTGCGCCGTCGGGGCCGGCTCGACGAACGGCCAGATCAGGAACACGGCCCGGACACCGTCCAGGTGCGGGCGCAGCGTCTCCGGATCCGCCAGGTCGGCGGCCACCACCTCCACACCCGCCGGCAGGCTCGCGCGGCTCGGGTCGCGGGTCACGGCGCGTACGTTGTGACCCGCCGCGGCCAGCCGCTCGACCACACGCCGCCCGACGTTGCCCGTCGCGCCGGTCACCAGGATCATCGTCCCCTCCAGGGAATCTCGTGGACTCGATGGAGCCGACCGTAGAACCTCAACAATTGTTGAGGTCAATTCCCGGCGGGCATACTCGGGGCGTGAAGCACGACACGTCCTTCGACTGGCACGAGCCGGGCCTGACGATCGGTCAGGTCGCGCAGCGCAGTGGCGTCGCCGCGTCGGCGATCCGCTTCTACGAGGCGCAGGGCCTGCTCAGCAGCGACCGCACGTCCGGTAACCAGCGTCGCTACCACGGCGACGTGATGTGCCGCCTGGCGATGATCGAGGCGTGCCAGCGGGTCGGCCTCACCCTGGCCGAGGTGGGCTGGGCGCTCGCGGCACTGCCGCCCGGGCAGGCGCCGACCAAGCAGGACTGGAACGCCCTCGCCGAGCGGCTGCGCGCCGAGGCGGAGTCCCGCATCGAGCAGCTCAACCAGGTGCTGCGCGAGCTCGCGCCACCCGCCTGACCCGGCACCGAGCCGCCCCCACCGGGACGGTCCGGCCCCGATAGCATCGGCGGCGGCAACGATCGGGCGAGGTGCCCCGCCGTGCGCGGGGAGAATCGGGAAGCCGGTGGAAATCCGGCACGGGCCCGCCGCGGTGACCGGGGAGCCCCCGTCCACGCGCGTCACGCGCAGCCACTGGCCCCACGGCCGGGAAGGCGGACGGTCAGGCGTCGATCCGGGAGTCCGAAGACCGGCCTCGCGTCCAGTCGCCCACGTGATGCGTGGGCCGAGTGCAGCGGGAGCCTGCCTGTGGACCTGTACGACGTCATCCACCGCCGCCGCGACGTGCGCGCCGAGTTCACCGGGGAGCCGGTGCCGGACGACGTCCTGGACCGGATCCTCACCGCCGCGCACGCCGCGCCGAGCGTCGGCAACTCGCAGCCCTGGGACTTCGTGCTGGTCCGTGATCCGGCGACCCGCCGCCGGTTCCACGCCCACATCCAGGTCGAGCGGGACACCTTCGCCGCCACGCTGGACGGTGCGGCAGCCGAGCGGTTCGCCCGCATCAAGATCGACGGAGTGCTGGAGTCGACGCTGTCGGTCGTGGTCACGTACGACCCGCAGCGGGGCGGGCCGGCGGTGCTCGGCCGGCACGCCATCGCCGACGCCGGTCTCTACTCCGTCTGCCTGGCCATCCAGAACCTCTGGCTGGCCGCCACCGCCGAAGGGCTCGGCGTCGGCTGGGTCTCCTTCTACCGGGAGCCGTTCCTGGCCGACCTGCTCGGCATCCCGCCCGGCATCCGCCCGGTGGCCTGGCTCTGCCTGGGCCCGGTGAGCCACCTCCAGACCGTCCCCGATCTGGTCCGGCACGGCTGGCGTACGCCCCGACCCCTGGCCGCCGCCCTGCACACCGACCGATGGCGGACGGACGTGAACCACCCGTTGGGGTGATCCGTCGTCACCGCCCGGTTTGGGACCCCTCCGGCCGGGAAGTCGGACAACGTGCGCGAACTATTGACGAAACTCGAACAGGCTTCGGCGCTGGACCGGGTGGGTGACCGGTTGCAGCGCGCCGTCCAGGGCGTCCTGCGTCCGCAGCGGGTGCGGGACTTCCTGCACGGCGTCTGGCTGGGGCACCCGCTGCACCCGGCGATGGTGCAGGTGCCGGTCGGCGCCTGGATCTCGGCCGCCATCGTGGACCTGATGCCCGGCCAGCGCCGGGCGGCGACCGCGCTGGTGGGCGTCGGCACCCTCAGCGCGCTGCCGGCGGCGGTGGCCGGCCTCAACGACTGGGCGGCCCTGTCCCGGGACCAGCGCCGGGTCGGCCTCGTGCACGCCGCCGCGAACACCGTCGGTGTGGCTCTCTACGCCAGCTCGCTGGCGGCCCGGCTGAACGGCCGGCACAACACCGGCCGGGCGCTGGCCTACCTGGGGCTGTCGGCGGCGAGCGCCGGGGCGTACCTGGGTGGGCACCTCGCGTACAAGCAGGGCGCGCAGGTCAGCCAGAGCATCTCCGAGCTGCACCTGGTCAGCGAGGGCTGGCACCCGCTCGGCGACCTGTCGAGCCTGCCGCAGCGCCAGCTCCTCACGCGGGAGATCGACGACGTCTCGGTGATCCTCTATCGGCACGGCGACGACGTCACCGTGATGCTGGAGCGCTGCCCGCACCAGAGCGGCCCGCTCGGTGAGGGCGAGGTGCAGGAGATCGACGGTCACGCCTGCGTGGTCTGCCCCTGGCACGGCAGCACGTTCCGCCTCAACGGCGGCGAGGTCGTCCACGGGCCCTCCGGCAACGACCAGGTCGTCCTCCCCACCCGCGTGGTCAATGGCCGCCTGGAAGCCCGCCTCCCCTGATCAGTCCCTGCGGTGGCGGCCGGTCACGAGCGCCCGGACGCCGGGCCGGGCCACCGGCCGTCGGCGGCGCAGGCCGAGAACCGCGCCGATCTGTGCGCCCACGATGCTCGCCACGGCCAGCACCGCCGAGATGGCCAGCGGGCGGTTGATGCCGTCCTCGGGGGTGGCCCGGGACGCGCCCGCCGACATGGCCGGCGCCTGCCCGGCCGGTGCCTCCACGGTGGGGGTGGTGTCGCGCGTGGACGGCTTGCCCTTCGGTGTCGCCGGTGACGCGCCGCCCGGCGTCACCGCCGGGCCGGGAGCCGGGCGGGACGGGCCGGCCGGGGTGACCACGAGCCGGCCGGTGGCGTGCGGGCGGGCACCGGCGTCCACCGCCCTCTCGGGCAGCCTGATCAGCTGCCCCGGGCGGATCCGGTCCGGGTCGGCGAGCCGGTTGAGCCGGGCCACCTCGCGGTAGCGCTCGAAGTCGTCCAGGTAGCGCTCGGCCACCTCGCCCAGGTAGTCGCCCTTCGCCACCCGGTAGACCGCCGGGTCGGTGGTCATCGAGGCGGTCCGCACCTGCGGGGCGGTGAGCGCGGGACCGGCCTGCGGGCTGACCACCGCCGGGGCGGCGGCGACCGGCTGCGGCGCGGCGAGGGTGGCGGCGCTCGCCGCGGCCGGGCTGGCCGCCAGGATCAGCGCCACCGAGCCGACGAGCGCGGCCGCGGCCCGCTGCTGGCGGCGCATCCCGGGCAACCGGGGCGCCGGCCGGCGCAGGGCCGCCGCGAGAAGTTCCACCAGTACGGAGAAGGCGAACGTCGCCCAGCCGAACCAGCCCACCACGGCCAGCGCCCGCAGGAAGAGCTGCCCGTCGTCGCGGCTGGTCAACGAGGTGCCCACCTCGGCCAGGGTGGGCAGGTGGTCGGGGAGGGGGTTGCCGGCGAAGGCCAGCAGGGCGACGGGCCCACCGGCCAGCACCGCGCAGAGCACGACGAGAGCGCCGAGCCCGGTGAGGACCTGGCCGGTCCGCCGGACGGCCGAGCGTTGCGTTGCACCCATGGCTGCCTTCCCTTCCTACGGGGCTCCGGTGAGCGCCCGCGCGGTGGCCTCACCGGTGACGGTGGCGGTGTTCCGGAAGCCGAAGAGACCGAGCAGGTCCCGGCGGTAGGTGATGCGGACGCGTACCTGGATCTGCCGCTCCCCGGCGACCACCGGGAAACTGACGTCGTGGTCGCGGACCCCGCCGGCGGCGCGCAGGTAGTCCGCGACGGCGTTCCGGGCGGCCACCTCGTCGATCTGCTTCGGGCCGCCCTCGATGGCGCTGGCCCGGTCGATCATCTGGCCGCCGCTGCGGGCCGCCTCGGCGGCCAGGTTGTCCGCGCGCTGCAACGAACGGAGCTGCCCGGCGCCGTCGTACGCCAGGCTGATGATCACGAGTACGCCGGTCATCGCCACGGCCAGGAAGAGGCTCACCCGGCCGCTCTCCGCCGCGCGCCGCCCGGTCATCCGCGGCTCCGGTAGGTGTCCAGCGGGGAGGTGAAGCTCGCCGAGACGGTCTTGCGGTTCAGCGCCAGGGGCAGCCCGGGCGCCCGCAGGTCGTCGAAGGAGACGGTGCAGGTCACCGTCACCGTGACGGTCGCCGGCACCCCTGGCGCGCTGCGGTACGCGGCCGCGAAGCCGGTCTCCGTGCTGCCCACCGAGCCGTGGAAGTCCAGCGCCGGTGGGGCGGTGCAGCGCAGCCCCGACCAGTCGAGCTGGCGGCGGGCCGCGTCGGTGGCGTCGGATCTGCCGGTGCGCGCGTCGCGGGCGATCGAGGCGGCCCGGGCCGCGTCGTGGGCGGCCGACTCCACCGCCTCGTCGGCGACGGCCGTCCGGCCGGCCACCCCGGCCAGCACCATCAACCCGATGAAGGCGGGGGCGAGCACCGCCACCTCGATCGAGACGGAACCGCCGTCCCGCGCCATCCGCCTCACCCCGTCGTCCAGCGTTCGGCGGTGCCGTGCGCGGTCTGCCGGACCGGGAAGTCGACCCCCGGGATCACCGACAGGGAGCGTCCGCTGACCGTGCAGGTGACCTCGGTGGGGGTGCCCCCGGTGGCGACGACCTCGCAGGCCGGGCCCGGGTTCTGCCAGTCGACCAGCCAGTCCCCGGCGGCGTGCAGGAAGGTGGTGGCCCGCTCCCGGCCCGCGCCCGGCGGGGCCTCGTGCGCCCGCTGTGCGTTCACCCCGCTCTGCGCCGCGTTGAGGGCGGTGGACCGGGCCACGAACCAGACGGCGAGCTGGATCGAGGCGAAGAGCACCACCAGGATCACCGGCATCACCACCGCCAGCTCGACCGGGTTGGCCCCCCGTTCGGACCCGCCCGCGGCGAGCCGTCCCCGGAGGACGGTGGCGATCCGCCCCGGGCCGCACCGGCCGGAGGGCCGGCCGGCGAGCGCCGGCCGGCTCCGGTCCGTACGGGCGGGGCGGGGCATCACGGGGCCTTCGGCGCCGTGTTGTTGGGGATGGCGTTCATCCAGTTGTTGGCCTTGGCCAGGGCGAGCCCGGTGACCGCCATGGCCACCGCGACCAGGCCGAAGATGATCACCGCGGTCGGCACGGGGCTGTCGCCCCGCTCGGTGTCCCGCCGCAGCTCGGCCAGGCGGCTGCTCACTGCGGCGTAGAGGTAGGCGTAGAGGTGCACGGTCGTCTCCTTCTCGGGGTCGGTTCACAGGCGGGCGAGGAACGGGTAGACGGCGAAGCCGAGCAGGACGAAGACCAGCAGCGAGCCGGGGATGTCCAGCCGGCTGGTCACCCCCTCGGCCCGGGCCAGGTTGTCGGTGCGGATCTGGTCGCGCAGCGAGTCGGCGCGGCTGCGGAGGGTCTCGTGGACCTGGGCGCCCTCGCTGCCGGAGGAGCGCATGATGGCCCCCACGTCGCCCAGCTCCGGGATGCCGATGCGGTCGGCCAGCTCCTGGAGCTCGTCCCAGGGGGAGTGCATCTGGAGCTGGGCGATCCGCAGCGCCTCCCGGATGCGGTCGAAGACCCAGCCGTCGCAGACGGCCGCCGCGCGCTCCAGCGACTGCACCGGGCCGTGGGCGGCGGAGAGCTGCAACGCCACCAGGTCCAGATAGGTGCAGACCGCCTGGCGGAACTCGTCCCGCGCGGCATCCGCCCGGGCCAGCACCGCGCGGTGCGCGAGCAGGCCGGCGACCAGCGCCAGCCCCAGGCTCCCGAGCACCGGTACGACCACCGGCAGCCCCACCCCGCCCAGGAAGAGCACGGCCGAGGCCACCACCGGGGTGGCGAACCCGACCAGCGCGGAGAGCAGCACGGACAGGGCGTACTGCTCGGGGGTCCGGTCGAGCAGGGCGAGCTGCCGGTGCGGTGGCCGCAGCCAGCGGGAGACCCCGCCGAGCCAGTCCGGCCCGCTCCCGGCGACCGGGGCCTGGCCGGGCGGCTGGTGCAACCGGCGCAGTGCCGGCCCGAGCGCCGGGGTGGCGGGCAGCGTCTCGCGCACCACCAGGAACAGGCCCAGCCCGACCGCCGCCCCGCCCAGCACGGCGATCGTCAACTGCCAGTTCAGCGTCACGCGATGGCCTCCTCCGGGTCGGGCGCCGGCAGGAAGCGCGCCGGGCGGGGCGGCTGGCTCATCGAGCGCACCCAGACCAGCAGCCCGACGAAGGCCGCCCCGAGCACCGCCATGACCAGCTGCCCGAAAACCGTCCCGTACGGCCGGACGTAGTCGCTGTTGACCAGCCCGTACGCGAGGGTGGCCAGGGTCATCCCGGTGAGGAAGCGGACTGCGAACCGGGGCTGCGTGCGCTTCGCCTCGACCTCCCGCCGGGTGGCCACCTCGGCCGAGGCGGCGGTGGCGATCGAGCCCAGCACGTCGCCGAGGCGCTCGCCCCGGTCGGTGAGGTGCAGGATCAGCGCCGCGACCACCTGGTCGCAGACCGGGTCGGCGATCTCCTCGGCGAAGGCGAGCAGCGCCGACCTCGCCAGCCAGCCGGCCTGGAGGCGGGCCGCCAGGGTGCGTACCTCCTCCTGGATCTCCTCCGGCGCGGTGGCGATGGTGCCGATGATGGCCTGCTGGAGGCCCTGCCCGGTGCCGGAGATGTCCTTGAGCCGCCGGGTCCACTCGCCGACGGCCTCGATGCGGGCGATGGCCCGCTGCTCGGCCCGGCCCACCGCGAACAGCCACGGCACCCCGGGCACCGCCAGCGCCACCAGCAGGGCGACCACCGGCAGCCCGGTGAGCAGGAAGGCCAGCGCGCCGGCCACCACGGCCGCGCCGAGCAGGAACTGGTGACGGCGCTGGTCCTGCCGGCTCGCGCCGGAGCCGGTCCAGAGCCGGCTCAGCCCCGGACCGGCGCCCGGTGCCGACCCGGCCGGCCGGCGGGTGCCGACCAGCGCGACCACCGCCAGCACCAGCCCGGCCACGCACGCCGCCCCCGACACGAGCGCGATCAGCTCGATCGTCGTCATGGCTTACCGCCGCCCCAGCCGGGTGTGCCGGGGACGGCGCCAGGCGCCCGTGCCGGCCTCGATGAAACGGGTCAGCAGCCGGGCGTCGTAGCCGACCCGCAGCAGCTGGTCGCGGATCCGCTCGGGGAGGTGGCGGGGCACCGCCCGGCCGTCCGGCCCCGGGCCGAAGACGCTGGTGGTGGTGATCCGGTTGCCCTCACCGACGCCGATGACCTCTTCGACGTGCGACACGAAGCGGTGCTTCCGGCCGCCTATCGCGGTCTCGTCCTCGACCGTCACGTAGACGATCAGGTCCAGCGCGTTGCCGGCCATCCGGCGGGCCTGGTCGACCGTCATCTCCCGGCCGTGGGCCAGCGCCAGCTCGATGATCCGCTCACTCACTCCGGCCGGCGTACGCGCGTGGATCGTGCACATCGACCCGCGGCTGGTGGTCATCGCCTGGAGCATCGGCACGATCTCCCGGGACCGCACCTCGCCGACGATGATCCGCAGCACGCCCATCCGCAGCGACACCGGGATCAGGTCGGCGATGCTCACCTCACCGGCGGGCCGGCCGTCGAGCCCGCGCTCGCCGTGCCCCTCCCGGGACTCGAAGCTCATCACCGCCCGGTGCTTGTGCCCGCGGCGGGCCGGCAGCAGCTCCCGGCTCTCCTCCAGCAGCACGTACGGCTCGTCGGCCGGGATCTCGTCCATCAGCGCCCGGATGACCGTGGTCTTCCCGGCACCGGCCAGCCCGGCGACCATGATGTTCAGCCCGGCCCGCATGGCGGCGCGAAGGAAGTCGCGCAGCAGCGGATCGATCATCTCGTCCAGGTCGGCCCGGCCACCGGCGATGTCCTCCAGGCTCACCGCGAGCGTGTTGTGCTTGCGGATCACCGCGTACGGGCGGTGGCTGACCAGGAACACCGCGGCGAGCCGGCTGCCGTCGGGCAGTTGGAGGTCGAGCGTCGGCTTCGAGGTGGACAGGGAACGTTCGGTCGCCCCGGCCCGGCGGGCCGCCGCCTGGAGGATCTCCACCAGTTCGTCGTCGCTGTCGGCGATCGGCTCGGCCCAGTCCACGCCGCCGCCGTGCCGGGTGATGCGCACCTGGTCGCAGCCGAGGATGTGCACCTCCTCGATGGTGTCGTCGACCAGCAGCGTCTGGAGCCGGCCCAGGCCGACCAGCTCGGCGGTCACCTGGTCGAGCAGCAGCCGTTCCTCGTCGGCCGCCATCGGCGTGCCGGCCCGGCGCACCGAGTCCGCGTACGCGGAGACCACCGCGACGGCCAGCCGGGCCCGCTCGACGTCCTCGGCGTCCGCGTCGAACTCCCGGCCGCGCTGCCAGAGGGTGAGCCGTTCGCTGAGGTCCCGGCGTAGCTCGCGGACCACCGCGAAATCGATCCGGGTGCGCGGCGGCGGGGGCGGTGACGCGACCGGCGGCGGGGACGAGTGGTGCCGCCCGTTCGGCGGGACCAGCGGCGGCACCGTCGAGGTGGCACCGGGCTGCTGCCCGCGTGGGTCGTGGGAGACGGGCTCAAACCGCACCGGACACCCCCGGCGTGCCGGTCGCGGTCACCGCGTGAGGGCTGGACGCTCCCGGCCAGGCCAGCCGGGCCCGCCGCCGGTCCAGCAGCGTCCGGACCGGCACCTCCAACTGGCCGGCCGCGCGCATGAGGGGCCGGTTCGCGCGTACGGTGCCGCCGTGGCCGAGCACCGCGGCGGTACGCGGGTCGTGCGGCAGCCGGGCGATCACCGGCAGCCGCAGCGCCTTGCTGATCTCGCTGCTGCCGTGCCCGTCCCCGACCACCAGCAGGCGCAGGGTGCCCGGCGGGATCCGGTGCTCGGCGAAGTCCCGTTCGATGGCCTTGACCGTGGCCCGGGTGGCGGACAGGTCGGGCAGGTGCGCCCGGGTGACCAGCAGGACCACGGCCGCGGCCCGCAGCACCGGCCACGGTGGACCACCGACCTGCAACCGGCCACAGTCGACCAGCACGTCGTACGGCGGAACGCCCTTCTCCAGGCTGGTGAAGAAGTCGGCGAAGCGCTGCCAGAGCGGGGTGACGCTGCCGGCCTGGGCCGGGTCGACCACGCCGGGCAGCAGCAGCCGCTCCCGCCTGGGCGCGTCCAGGTCGACGAGCTGCGACCAGAACGCGCTCTCCAGGTTGCCGTCCCGCAGCTCCCCGACGGCCAGCTCGCCGAGGCCGCGCGGGCCGTCGAGCGCCCCGCCCAGGTAGCCGGCCAGGACCGAGCCGCCCGCCGGGTCGCACTCGGCCAGCACCAGCCGCCGGTGCCAGCTCAGCGCGGCGGCCAGCGCGGCCGTGGTGACGCCCGGCGAGCCCTTCGCCGAGACCAGTGCGATGACCGCCATCAGGCCGCCCCGGTGAGCACGAGCGCGATCCGGTCGTCCGCGGCCAGCGCCACCACGGCCGGTACGTCCCGGACGGCCAGCGCCAGGTAGACGACCACGTCGTCGTTCTCCGGCACGGCGGTGTCGATGACCGTGGCCTCGAACCGGGTGCCGCCGCGCGTGGTGTCGCCGCCGCCGGCGCTGGAGTCCGGGGTGCTGACCAGGAGCACCCGGTCGCCGGGGTGCAGCTTGCGGGCGGGCACCTGGCTCGGCTCCAGACCCAGCGCGAGCTGCTGCTGCCCGGGGCCGAGCAGCGGCGCGTCGGTGAGCTGGGCCGGGGTCAGCAGCGTGCCGGGGGTGAGCCGGACCGCGGCCCGCAGGCCCAGCACCTCCTTGATCCGGTCGGCCCGCACCGGATGGAGTTCCCGCCCGCCGGAGACCCGCACCGGAACCAGGTCGTCGGCGCTGAGCTGCCGGCCGACCTCGACCGGCCGGGCCACCGCGAGGTAGCTGCCGGTGGAGCGGACCGAGGTGACCGCGAACGCGGCACCGAGGCCACCGAGGGCGATCAGCAGCACGGCCAGACCGAGCAGGCCGGGACGGACCCGTCGCTGCCGGACCACCTTGGGCGGCGCCACGGGCGCGTCCAGGGAAGTCCCGTTCCGCGTCGCCACACTCACTGCGCCACGCTCCTCGCGCTCATCGCGTCACCACCTGAAGTTCGTTGATCTGGACCGGAACGCTCCCGCTGACCCGGCTCTGGGCGATCTCGCCGCTCTCGCCACCGCCGGACCACTCGACGGTCCAGAACGTGGTGGCGCTGACCTGGTAGGTGCCGGCCCGGGCGTAGCCGTTGTCGTAGCCGCAGTCGGGGGAGGCGCGCCCGGCTTGCGGGCCGTTCACGGCGTACGGCGTGCCCGGCCCCGTGCAGGTGACCTCGGTGCCGTCGCCCATGTCCCAGACGATCCGGGTCACCCGGGCGGTGATGCGGACGGTCAGCCCGCGGTCGGAGGCGGAGGCGTGCAGCGGCCCGAAGTAGGAGGCCCCCCGGCTGGCCCACATCCACACCGGCAGACCCACGAGGCCGGGGCCCTTGCTGCGCCGGGGCGCCACCGCGACCCGGGGACGCAGCAACGAGATCGAGGCCAGCGCGCGGCGGGCCAGTTCCTCCGGGTCGGGCGGTGCGCCGTAGCCGGGCGGCGGCGCGTCGAGCAGCACCACGGTCTGGGCGCCCAGGTCCCCGCCGTTGCAGGTTCTGACGTACCACTGCCTGCCCTCCGGGGCGGCGGGCTGGGGCTCGGCCAGCTTGTAGTAGCAGCCGTCGCCGTTGTTGAACCAGCCGAGCACCTGGTCGTAGCAGGGGATGACCCGGCCGTTCCACTGGCACTTCGCCGTGCCGCCGCCGTCACCGCCCCCGCCACCGTTCCCGCCCCCGCCGCCCGGCCCACCTGGCGTGCCCGGGTCGTCGTCCCAGACGTTGCAGTCGTCCTGCCCGGGCGGGCACTCGCCGCCGGGGTTGCCGGCGTGAGCGGGGGCGCCGGTCAGCGTGAGGAGCAGCGCCAGGCCGGCCGTGAGCAGCAGCCGCCGGGGCGTCCCGGCCCGGGTCGGGCGGGCCGGGACACCCCTACCTCCCCAGGTCAGCACGGTTGGTCCTGGTGTCCGGCGCCGGCGCTGATCAGCCACCGGCCGTCGGGGTAGCGGGTGGCCGTTGCGGTGGCCAGGTAGCGCCCGCCGCGGGTGCCGGGGACGACCCTGCGGTCCTTGGCGTAGACGAGGCGGTAACCGGTGGCGTCCAGGCAGTCCTGGATCTCCACGGTGGGCGGATCGGCGGCCAGGTCGACCGAGACCACGGTGGGATCGGAAACGAGTGTTCCGGTACGCATCGCGCCGTGCTCCTTCGCGTCACGAATTGCCACTCGCACCCGGGTCAGCAGCGGATCCGCCACGAATCGGGCCAGTGCGGGATGGCCGGGATCACTGCGTGCGCTCGCTGCCCGGGACGCGTCGAGATAGCCGGAATAGGCGGCGAGGGCGGCTTTTCCGGCCGCCTCCTCCTCTGCGGTGGAATGCGCCGCGGGCGCGGCGCCGCGCCCGATCAGTGGGCCGGCCGCCGCCTCGGGCTCGCTGCCGCAACCCGCGGTCGCGGTCAGCAGAGCAAGGCTGAGCAGGCATGTTTCCCGTCGGCGGGATTGCCGTGTGCGCAACGCCGAGCCCTCCTCGGTGCCGACCCGGAGTGGTCGCGCCGACGCACTCCGGGCATGCGGAAGCGCGCCCGGATGTGTGCGGCCGGGCTGCAACTGCTACCGCTGCATTTGCCTGTACGGATCTTTGCTGAATTCGAAAGCTGATGTTTCCGGTCGGCCTCCGACGCCAAATGTTCGGGGGTTGCGTCGTACCCAAGGGGCGAGCATAGGCTGACGTCTGCCGATGCAACAGAGGCAATTCATTCGAACACTCTCAGTGATGACAGGTGGTGGCGGCCGGTGGGTGTCCGGACGGTGACGAACCGCCCTTGGGCGGGTGGGCCGGTGGCAGGAGTGCGTTCACCCGCACGCGACATCCGGTGTCCCTGGCGTGAGTCGCCGGGCGGCGGAATGGGGGGCAAGCGTCCCTCCGGTCCGATCCGTCCCCCCGGTCGCCGGGCCGCCCGCCCGTCACCGGCCGGCGGCTGTGCGGACTCCGCCCGCCCTCGACCGGACGCCGGTTCTCGCGCCATCCGCGACACGGCGATCGACCGGAATTCACTCTGCGTGTTCCAGAGTGGAACGGTGTGCGACCGCTCGGAGGGGCCGGCGTGACCGCGGAACGGGTCCGAGCCACCGCGCCGGCGGCCCCCGCCCGCCGCCCGGGCGTCCGGCTGCTGGCCGCCCTGACCGTCGTGCCGCTGCTGCGGCTGGCGATCGCGCGGTACGCCGTACCCCCTGGGGTGCCCGACCGGGCGGGGTGCGACGCCTGCGGCGCGCCGATCGGCCTGGACCGGCCGCTGCCGGCGCTCGGTCCGGCCGCGCGCTGCCCGTCCTGCCGGGCGCGGGTCGGCGCGGCCCCGCTGGTGGTGGAGGTGGTCCTGGTCGCGGCGGTGGTGGCGGTGGCGCTCACCGGCGGGCCGTCCGGCGCGCGGGTGGCGGTCGCGTGGTGGCTCGCCTGGGCGGTGCCGCTGGCCGTGGTCGACGCGGCGGTGCACCGGCTACCGGACCGGCTGACCTGGCCGGCGGCGGCCGGGGTGTGGGTACTGCTCGGGGTGGCCGCGCCCGGCCCGGCGCCCTGGCTGCGGGCCACCGCCGCCGGGCTCGCCCTCGGCGCGGGTTTCGCGGCGACCACCCTGCTGCTCGGCCGGCGCGGGTTCGGCCTCGGTGACGCCAAGCTGGCGCTCGGCGCCGGGGCGCTGCTCGGCTGGTACGGCTGGCCGGTGCTCGTGGCGGGCCTGGTCCTCGCGGTCACGCTCTCCGCGGTGGCCGGCCTGGCGCTGCTGGCGGCCCGCCGGGTCCGCTGGTCCAGCCACCTGCCGTTCGGCCCGTTCCTCATCCTCGGCACCGCCGTCACCCTCGTCCTGACGACCTGAGCGCCGGCGGCGGCGAGCGGGTCAGCGCCGCACGGGCCGGATGGCCGGGCGGGCGGCGGCGCGCCGGACCCGCCGGCGCAGGACCTCGGCCACCGGGCGGGCCAGCACCGGGGTGAGCAGCGTGCCCACCAGTACGCCGAGCAGCAGCCCGGCGGCCACGTCGTGCGGGTAGTGCACGCCCACGAAGGTGCGGGAGACCGCGGCCAGCACGGCCAGCGGGACGGCCACCAGGCCGATCCGGCGGTGCAGCAGCAGCGTGGTGGCGGCCAGCGCGCCCGCGATGGTGGCGTGGTTGCTCGGGAACGACCAGTCGCCGACCGGTGGGCAGTGCCCGGCCACGATGACCAGGTCGGCCGGGCTGCGGCAGGGCCGGTCCTCGGCGATCAGGGTCTTCAACCCCGCACTCGAGGCGTACGCGCAGACGACCGCGACCGGGGCGGCCAGGGCGAGCGCCCGGCTCCGGAGGTCGCCGCCGACCAGCCGCGCCAGCGCGGCCAGCACCAGCAGGACCCCGAGCAGGACGATGGCCCCCTCGGTGAAGTGCACGGCGAACCAGTGCACCGGTTCCGGTGTGCGGTCGGCGAACTGGACGATGTCGTGGTACCAGTCGGCACTGACGTCGGGGACGTCGGTCACCAGGGCGTCGGTCATGAATCACCTCACCAGCTGTTCATACTCCGTTCACCTGGAGGGTGGTGGGGGAATGACAGTCAGGGGACCCGAGTCTCAGCCGCCTCTCAGGCGGGTCTGATTCGGTGGCCGCGACGTACCGACCTCGGGAGGAGCAGTGCCGCACAGCCCCCAGGGCGACGAGAGCTGGCGGATCCGCCGTACCGCGGCGGACCTGGACCGCCTCGGCGAGACCGAGTCGATCTTCGCGCTGGGCAACGGCTGGGTGGGCTGGCGCGGCACCCTCGACGAGGGCGAGCCGTACGAGATGCCCGGCACCTACCTCAACGGGTTCCACGAGCAGCGCGAGGTGAGCTACCCGGAGAGCGGGTACGCCTTCCCCGAGTACAGCGACACCGTGATCAGCGCCCCGAACGCCGCACTGGTCCGGCTCTGGGTCGGCGGCGAGCCACTGGACCTGCGGACCGGGACCATCCGGCGGCACGAGCGGGTCCTCGACCTGCGCGCCGGAGTGGTCCGCCGGGAGACCGAGTGGATCTCGCCGGGCGGGCGAGGCGTGCGGGTGCGCAGCACCCGGCTGGTCTCGCTGCCCCGCCGGCCGGTCGCCGCGGTCGACTACCAGGTCGAGCCGCTGGACGGCCCGGTCGAGGTGCGGGTCTGCGCCGACCTGCTCGCCAACGAGCGGGTGCCGGAACGCGCCGACGACCCCCGCGCCGCCTCGGTGATCCACGACCCGCTCACCGCCGAGACCGGACGGCGCGACGGCACCGACGGGGTGCTGGTGCACCGGACCGAGCGCAGCGCCCAGCGGGTCGCCGTCGCGGTCGCCCACCGGGTCGACGCGCCCGGCACCGTCGCGACCGGCACCGAGCTGACCGCCGACCGGTTCCGGCTGGCGGTCACCGGCCCGCTGCGCTCCGGCGAGCGGATCCGGGTCACGAAGTTCGCCGCGTACGAGTGCGCGCACGTCGACGGCACCCCGGCCGACGAGCTGGCCGACCTGGTCGTCGCGGAGGCCGCCGCGGCCCGGGCCGAGGGGTTCGCCGCGCTGCTCGACGCGCAGCGGGACGCCCTCGACGCCGCCTGGGCCACCGCCGACGTCGAACTCGACGGCGACCCGGACCTCCAGCAGGCGGTCCGGTTCGCGGTGTTCCACCTGCTCCAGTCCGGCCGCGCCGACGGCGACCGGACCATCCCGGCCAAGGGGCTGACCGGCAACGGCTACGACGGCCACGTCCTCTGGGACACCGAGAGCTACGTGCTGCCGGTGCTCACGTACCTGGCGCCCGGGCTGGCCCGCTCGGCCCTGCGCTGGCGGCACGCGCACCTGCCCGAGGCCCGGGACCGCGCCGCCGAGCTGCGACTGGCCGGGGCCACCTTCCCGTGGCGGACCCTCGGCGGCCGGGAGTGCTCCGGCTACTGGCCGGCCGGCACCGCCGGGCTGCACGTCAACGCCGACATCGCCGACGCGGTGCTGCGCTACGTCGCGGTCACCGGCGATGCCGGGTTCCTCGCCGAGTGCGGCGTCGAGCTGCTGGTGGAGACCGCCCGGCTCTGGCACCGGTACGGCCACTGGTCCGACAGCGGCACCTTCCACCTGACCGGGCTCACCGGCCCCGACGAGTACTCCGCGCTGGTCGACGACAACCTCTTCACCAACGTCATGGCCCGGCGGAACCTGCGCGGCGCGGCCGACGCCGCCGAGCGCTTCCCGGAGGCGGCCGCCCGGCTCGGCGTCGACCCGGCCGAGGTGGCCGGGTGGCGGGCCGCCGCCGACGCGGTGCACGTCCCCTACGACGGCAAGCGCGGGGTGCACCAGCAGTCGGCCGGCTTCACCGAGCAACCCGAGTGGGACTTCGCGAACACCCGCGCGGACGACTACCCGCTGCTGCTGCACTTCCCCTACCTGGAGTTGTACCGCCGGCAGGTGGTCAAGCAGGCCGACCTCGTGCTCGCCATGCTGCGCTGCCCCGGCGAGTTCACCGCCGAGGAGAAGGCCCGCAACTTCGCGTACTACGAGGCCCGGACCGTCCGGGACTCGTCGCTGTCGGCGTCCGTGCAGGCCGTCCTCGCCGCCGAGGTCGGCCACCTGGACCTGGCGTACGACCTGTTCGCCGAGACGGCGTTGCAGGATCTCGAGGACCTCGGCGACAAGACCGCCGACGGGCTGCACCTCGCCTCGCTGGCCGGGGCCTGGCTGGCGGTGGCGCAGGGCTTCGGCGGCCTGCGCGACGACCGGGGCGTGCTCTCGTTCGACCCGCGGCTGCCCCGCCGGATCACCCGGCTCGCCTTCCACCTGCGCTGGCACGGGCACCGGCTGCGGATCACGCTGACCCCGGACACCGCCCGCTACGAGTTGCCCGACGGCGGCCCGGCCGACGGGGTCGAGCTGTGGCACCACGGCGAACGGCTCCGGGTGACCGGCGGTGCGCCGGTCACCCGGCCGATGCCGCCGGTGCCCGACCCCGGGCCCGAGCCGCCGTCACCACCCGGCCGCCGGCCGGCGCCGCGCGCTCAGGCCGAGGTGGGCGGCGCCGGCTGACTCGGCACGCCCGACATCCGCCCGACGATCTCCTCGAGCGCCTCGAAGGCGTACGCCCAGTTGTGGCACTTGAAGCTGCGCAGCCCCTCGATGGGCGTGCGGCAGTCGGCGCAGTGCACGCCGGCGATGGCGTCGGGCACCTCGGTGTTGACGTACTTGCGCTCGCCGAGGATGACCCGCGCGATCATCCCCCGGTCGTGCACACCGTGCAGGGCCGAGGCGACGATGTCGTACCAGTTGACCCGGCGACCGCACTTCGGACAGTCCGGCTCGTCGCCGCTGACCCAGAGCGGGGCGCCGATGCTGCGCGCCGGCATGTTGAGCAGCTTCTCCAGCCGGCGTACGTCCGACTCCGGCGTGGTCCAGCGGTGCCGGCCCGGCAGCGACGCCGGGGAGTCGTAGACGGCGCGGAACACCACCGGGTCGACCTCCACGGTCTCCCGCCCACTGGTCATCGGTACCTCCTCGGCTCGACTGGTCCCACCGTCGTACCAGGTGGAGACCGTTGACAGCCGGATCACGGACACGACGGGCCAGCGGTGTGTCGCGGGGGGTGGGCCGCCCGCCCGGGGTTCGGGTCCTCCGGGCGGGCGGCGGCTGGGGTCAGCTCCGGGTGACGAGGCCGGCGTCGACGACGTACTCGCCGCCGGCGTGGGCCTCGAACTCGGCGCTCGCGGCGAGCAGGGTCGGGTCCCACTGGTACGCCGTCACCAGGTCCGAGTCGGTGGCGTCGTCGCCCACGTTCCCGGCGGTCCGGTCGTACTGGTCGGTGGCCTCCACCCGGACCTGGTAGAGCAGTTCGGTCCGGGCCGTGATGGACCAGGTGCCGTCCGGGTTCACGGTGGCCGAGCCGCCACCGATCGTCTCGCCCTGCGGGCGCCACAGGCTCACCTGGAGCACACCGTCCGGGCCGATGCCCGGCTCGCCCTCCTCGCGCTGCCCGTCACGGTCCAGGTCGTGCCAGACGACTCCCCGGATCACGCAGGTGCCCGCGATGGCCACCGTCACCGAACCCGTGTTGTTGGCGGTGTTCGACTCCCGCTTGTCCGGGGCGATGGTCGCGGTGATCGGCACGGTGGTGCCCGGCGTGGCACCGGCCACCTCGAACGGCACGAACAGTTGGCTGCGCTGCCCGGCCAGCAGCGCCGGGTACGCGCACGAGTAGCTGGTCGCGCTCGCCGCCGTGCAGGTCCACCCCGGGCCGGCGTCCGGGGTCGTGGTGCGCAGGCCGGCCGGCACCGAGACGGTGAGCTTCACCGGGCCCGAGTCGCCGTTGCCGTAGTTGCGCAGGTCGATCCGCGTGGAGAAGGTCTCACCCTCGGCGGGGTTGAGCGGGCTGGTCATCACGAGGTCGACAAGCAGGTCGGGCTGGGTCCTTCCGGCCGCCACCGCGTCGGCCGGAAGAGCCGCCGCGCCGAGGGCGAGGGCGGCCAGGGTGGTGGGGACGACACGTCGGAGCGAGCGGGACAGGGGGTTCGGTCGCATGACTTCCTCACGTCGCGGGCGACGGCCCGACCGGACGGCGAGCCGTGGAGATCAACGGTCTCCGTTCATCCGGCGTTGTCGATCCGTGCGGCGTTACAGCGTGTCGGCGGGGCAGCGTGGCGCGGCCGGAGCTGCCACCATTGATGCCGCTCGCCGAGGCCGACCCGTCACGCGCCGGCGAGCACGGCGGCGGAACGTCCGCCGCGAACGCACCGGAAATCGGGGGAGATCTCGTTGCGTACTCGAAAGTCCACTGTGCTGGCCGGTGTCCTCGGCCTGACCGCCGCGCTGTCGGCGGCGCCGGGTCCCGCCCATGCGGCGTCCGCGGGCTCGACCGCCACGGTCGCCGACCGGCTCTTCCTCGAACCGACCGACCGCGGCTACCGCGGCTCCGTCGAGGTGAACCTGACCTACCGGGGCATGGAGCCCGGCCGCGCCACCTACGTGATCACGGAACCGATCCCCGGTTCCTACGAGAACGTTGAGTGGGGCACCAGCTGCTACAGCGGTGGTGAACTCCTGCCCGACGGGCGGATCCGGGTGGAGTGCGACGTCCCGGGCGGTGAACTGAGCCCGGGCGAGCAGCGGACCTTCACCGTCGACTTCCAGGTGCTGACCACCGTTCAGCCCTACGCGATGAAGGCCGGCAACGGCGAACTCGCCGTCAAGGTCGGCGGCGCGGAGGTCACCGACGAGAACTTCACGACCCGGTTCCGCTCCACCACCGGCTCGCTCGCCGACCCCCAGCGCTACGTCCAGGACCGGCAGCCGGACGCCGCCGTCACCGTCTCCGGCGACCTGACCATGGTGCGGCAGCCCGACGGCACCTTCGAGGGCCGCCTGCCGGTGACCGTCCGCTATGACAGCGACGCCGCGCACGGCGGGATGTCCATCGTCGGAGTCAATCTGCCGGCGAGCTTCGGATACCCCTGGTCGCAGGAGTGCAGCCACGAGTGCGTGCCCGGCGGGGAGTTCATGGAGGGCGAGGAGCGGACCTTCGACCTCTACTTCTTCGCGTCGGCGGACACCCCGATCGGTGACCTGGGGCAGGCCGGCGTCGAGGTGAAGGCCCTGCGGCTGGACGGTTACCCGGACTCCGACCCGGCCGACAACGTCGCCACGTTCTCCATCACGACGACCGAGGCGCCCTGAGCCGCCTGCGGGTACGCGGCCACGGCCGCGTACCCGCAGGGCCGGACCTCAGTCGGCGACCACCGTCAGGACCAGTGGACCGTTGGGAATCGGGTTACCGGCGTTGTTCGGGTAGCCCCACGAGCTCGTGTTCCCGGCCTGATCGGTCAGCGAGAAGCCGATCGTGTACTGCCCGGGTGCCAGCCGGCCGGTCGACACCGCCAGGTGGAAGACACCGGTGCCGTCGTCGCTCTCACCGCCGTACATGCCGCCCTGCGAAGCTCCCGTGCTGTCGTAGATCGTCGCGCTGAACCCCGAGACCGGAGCGAACTCGTCGATCTCGACCGTGACGTCGAAGCCGAGGCCCCACGCGTCCTCGGTCTCCTGCTGGGTCCAGGTCGCCTTGGGAAGCTTCGCCGTGAGCACGACCGGCGCCTTCTCGTCCGGCACCTGGGTGATGGTGAGGCCGAGGTCGGGGGCACCGTAAGCCGTGCCGTAGAAGGCGACGTTGCCCGCCCCGTCGGTCAGCTTGACCCCATCGATCTTGCAGGAGCTGGCCCAGCCCGACGGCATGACGATCTCCACCGAGACGGAGCCGTCGTCCTTCACCGTCGGCGTGCGCGACGGCTGCGAGCACCAGGACAGGTCGACGTCGACGGAGGTCAGGCCGCCGACCGCGCCGTGCGGCGTGAAGGTGAGCGCCGTCGACGCCTGCTCGCGCCAGTTGTTCACCTGCGGTTCGGTGAGAGCGAAGCCCGACGCGCTCACCACGTCGTTACGGCTCACCTGGATCGGAGGCGCCCCCTCGGGCGAGGTGTCGACCCGGGTGTTGCCCCAGCTGTCGGTCAGGGCGAGCCGGGTGACCCGCCACGTGCCGGACGGCGAGCCGGCCGGCACGGTCACCGAGACGGGGCAGGTCACCCAGGTCGGGTCGTAGGCCGTCTCGCCGTTGCAGGACCACTGCGAGCCGCTCTGTGTGAGCTGGAACGTGGAGCTCACTCGCGTTCCGTCCGGGCCGGCGAGCGTGAGCCTGCCCTTGCTGAAGGCGGACTCGTCGACGATCCGCGCCCGGTAGCGCAGCGTCACCCCGGAACCGTCGTCGTAGAAGCCGCGCGGCTGGTCGAAGTCGAAGTAGAGCTGCTCGGCGACCGGCCCTTCGCTGTCGACGAGCTGGGTCACGGCCAGCGCGGCCGGGCCTGGATCGCGCACCGTGCGGGCATGGGCGAGGTCGTCGGCGATGGTCACCTTCGTGACCCGCCAGACCGTCTCGGCCGCGGACGAGTAGCGCGGCACCAGGAACTCGTAGTTGTAGGTGGACTCCTGTGCCGTACCCGAGCCCCCGACCTGCGCCCGGCCCCAGTCCAGGTCGTAGGTGACCGTGCGGGGCTGACCGACCTGCTCGTCGCCGGCGAACTGGCGCAGCTCGACCGCACCGTTGATCCGCTGGGCCTTGGCGGACCGGTCGGTGACCGTCCAGGTGAGATAGACGGCCGCATAGTCCTGCGTGACGTCGACCTGCGTGCGATCGAACGCGATGGACTTGATGTCGAGAACCGGGTCGGTGGCCGACACCGCGGCGGCCGGAGTCGTGAGTGACAGGCCGACTGCGGCAACTGCCACGGTGGTGACGAGCGCGCGGAGGCGCCAAGGCTTCATCTGTTTCCCCCGTTCAACAAGGTCCCTCGATGGGATGGTGGACTGAGGATAGCTACGGGATGCAACAGGAATTGGTCCCGATGACTGCACCGTCACGGGCGGTTCTGCGCCGCATCGAGAGGTCATCGGCTGTGAACGGCCAACCGCCGGTCGAGGTCGAACGAAGAGAATGTGGACGCTTCGGGATGGTCCTACCGCGTGACCTACCAGCCGGACGTGACCGCCGCGCTCGAACAGCTACGTCAGGATGTCTACGCCGGGGCGCGTACTACCGCGATGCTGGGCTCTGAAGCAGGTAGAGCTGGACGGATCCCGAGAGGTGGCCGGTGATCTCCTACGGCGTGAACGTCATCCGTCCGTGTGACGACTGCGGATCCGAGATGACGTGTGAGCTGGCGCAGCGCATCGTCCACGACCGGCTGCACTGGACCGCTTGGTGCCACTGCCCCCACTGCGGCTCGACGGAGGAGACGTTCGGCTGGGATGACACCCCGGCCGAGATCCGAGATGCCTTGATCGCTGGTTGCGGGCTGGCACGCCTCACCGTCGAAGGCATGACGGAACCTGGCGGCGTGGCGTTGCTGAAGGTCTTCCGTGATGCCGGAGCCTCGTTGTCGGAGGCGAAGGCCACGGCTCAGCACGCGCTCACCATCGGCATCCAGGGGACCCGGGCAGAGCTTGAGCTCCTGATGCAGCGGCTCGAACGGAACAACATCACCGCGACCGTCAACGGTGGCGATAGTTGTTGAGTGGGTGCAGCGTCAGGCGAGTCGGCCGCCCGGGACGCCGCTGGCCCTGTTCCGCGGCCGTCGGGCCTGATCGTCACTACCCGCACGGCCGGCCGGTCGAGCTGCGCAACTCCTCGGCGGCCACCCGAGACGCCCTCATGCGGCTCGGCAGCGCACTCGACCGGTGAGGTGGCCTGCTGCTGTACCGGCCCCGATCATGGCAACAGCGGCCCCGGACGGGACCGCTGAGCTGTGGAGGAGTGGGCCGCCAGGGACTCGAACCCTGAACCTATGGATTAAAAGTCCACAGCTCTGCCATTGAGCTAGCGGCCCGCCCGACCAGGCTACCGGAACCCGCCCGCGGGGGCCTTCCGCCTTCCCCACCTGTCGATCTTCGGACTCGCCGGGACCGCCGGTGGGCATGACACCGCCCGCCGGGGGAACCGGGACCCGCATGAGGGCGCGCAGCACCGCCGCCGTGGCGGCGTCCAGCGAGGTGGCCGGGGACGACGGCGTACGTCGCCCCGGTGGCGAGGTGCACGCCTGGCTGCCGGGCCAGAATCAGACCCTCTGCGGGCTCCAGCTCAGCCGCACCCGGCTGCGCCGCTTCCCCCACGTGCCGTTCGACTACTCGGCTACCGACGTGCTCACCGAGGCCGACCCGGAGGGCTACGTCTGCCCCCGCTGCCTGGCCGCCACCCAGGGCCGCCGCGAAGGGGAGCAGGGCTGGGTGCGGACGAACCCCCGTCCGTGAGCGGTTGCTGTCCGCTTCAGCGGGTACGGCACCGGTATGCGGATCGTGATCGTGGGAGCCACTGGCAACGTGGGGACGGCGCTGCTGCGCCGGCTGCGGCGGGAGGCCGGGGCGGAGCTGGTCGGGGTGGCCCGCCGGCTGCCCGGGCCGGCCGCCGGGGAGCCGTACGACGGGGTGGACTGGCACTCCTGCGACGTCGGGGCGCCGGACGCGGTGGAGAAGCTGGCGGCGGCGTTCGCCGGGGCGCGGGCCGTGGTGCACCTGGCCTGGCAGATCCAGCCCAGCCACGACCAGCGCACCCTGCACCGGACCAACGTCGGCGGCAGCCGCGCGGTGGTCGAGGCGACCGTCCGGGCCGGTGTCCCCGCCCTGGTGTACGCCTCGTCGGTCGGCACCTACGCGCCCGGCCCGAAGGATCACCCGGTGAGCGAGAACTGGCCGGCGACCGGGGTGGAGACGTCGTCGTACAGCCGGGACAAGGCCGAGGTGGAGGCGCTGCTGGACGGGGTGCAGCGGGAGCGCCCGGAGCTGCGGGTGGTCCGGCTGCGGCCGGGGTTGACCTTCCAGCGCGACGCCGGCACCGAGATCCGCCGTTACTTCATCGGCCCGCTGGCGCCGGTCCGGCTGCTCCGGTACGGCCGGATCCCGCTGGTGCCGGCGAACCGGCGGCTGCGCATGCAGGCGGTGCACGCCGACGACGTGGCCGACGCGTACGCCCGGGCGGCTCTGGGCGACGCGCGCGGCGCCTTCAACGTGGCCGCGGACCCGGTGCTGACCCCGGAGCTGCTGGCCCGGCACTTCCACGGCTGGACGGTGCCGGTGGCCACCCCGGTGCTGCGCGCGGCGGCTGCGCTGACCTGGCGGGCGCGGCTGCAACCGGTCGACGCCGGCTGGGTCGACCTGGCGTTGAACGCCCCGCTCATGTCCAGCGAGCGCGCCGAGCGCGAACTCGGCTGGACCCCGCAGGTCGACAGCGTCACCGCGCTGAAGGAGCTGTTCGACGGCATGTCGAGCCGCACCGGCACCACCAGCCCACCGATGTCCCCGAACCCGACCCTCCCCGGCCGCCCGAAGGCCCTCCTGAAGGCCCGCCTCCCCGGCCATCCCAACCCGTACTGACCACGCGGGCGAGGGCGCGAGACCGGGTCAGCGCGCCAGGCGGGAGGACGCCACCGTTGGTGGGTGGGCGCCCAGGAAGAAGATGCCGGGGTAGCCCTTCGTCTCGAAGCCCTTGCTCGGGTTGCGGCGGAGGGTCGACGTCTCGATCTTCAGGGTGCCCGTGCGGTTGTTGCTGACGAAGAAGATGGCGCCCCCGCCCTCGTTCGCCGTGTTTCCCTCGATGATCGTGCCGGCGATCCGGACGGTGAACTCGTTGCCGTCGCAGTAGATCGCGCCGCCGCTGCCGCCGCCGGGGGTGCCGGCCCGGGAGGGGTTCGCGCCGCTGCCGACCGCCCGGTTGTCGCGGAAGACGCTGTTCAGCACGGTCCAGGAGACGCCGATGCTGCTGGTCGCCGCGCCGTTCGCGCAGACCCCGCCGGTGAAGCTGCTGTTCACCACGTACACCGGCTTGTTCTCGTGCTGGCTGAGCACCCGCAGCGCCGCGCCACCGAGGTCGGGGCCGGTCCGGTCGCAGCGGTTGTCCACGAAGCGCGTGTTGACCACCTTGAAGCGACCGCCGCGTACGAAGATCGCGCCGCCCCCGCCGCCCTCGGTCCGGTCGCCGGTGGAGTCGCCGTCGGCGAAGGTCAGGTTCTGCACGGTGAGCTGCGGGTGGTCCTGGTTCTGGCAGTGCGAGGTGGTCCAGCCCTGGGCCTGGTCGCAGGTGTTCTGGTAGAGGATCCGGCGCTGGCCGCCGCCGCTCAGGGTGACCTTGCCGCCGCCGTCCAGCACGATCCGCGGGCCGTGCGAGTTGACCACCTTGGCGGTGGCCTTCATCCGGATGGTCACCGGGGCCGGGCCGCAGTCGAAGGTGATGATCCCGCCGGCCGCCACCGCCTTCACCACCGCCTCCGAGGTGCAGCTCGCCGGGGTGCCGCTGCCGACCGTGCGGGTCGGGTGCGAGGTGTCGACCGCCCGCGCCTCGACGGGCACGGCGGCGTGCCCGGCCGGGTTGCCGGCCCGGAGCGCGGCCGCCGAGGGGGTGGCGCTGGGCTTGGCGGTGCCCAGACCGGCCCGCGCGCTGGGGGTGCCGGCCGGAGAGCCGGTCGGGCCGGTGGCGGCGACCGGCGCGGGCGAGCCGGCCGGCTGCTCACCCCCGCACGCCGGCAGGGTCGCGGTGGCGACGGCGAGGACGAGGAGGGCGACAGCGGACTTCACGCGCACCGCCCGATGCTAGGAGGGCCGCCCGCCGCCGCACGACTCCGGACGCGATCCTTAACCCGCCGCTAAGCCGCGTCAGGCGTGGGACAGCGCGAACGCGACCAGGAAGCCGAGGACGGTGATCAGGCCGACCAGGAGGTGGGCGTCCTCGTACGCCTCGGGAACCATGGTGTCGGTGATCATCGCGAGGATCGCGCCGGCCGCGAGGGCGGTGATGCCGGCCAGCAGCGCGGGCGGGGCGCCGCCGAGCAGCGCGTACCCGGCCAGGGCCGCCGCGCCGGAGACCAGGGTGATCGCCGTCCAGAGCAGGAACACGTAGCGGCGGGTCCGGCCGGCCTGGCGCATGCCGGCCGCGCTGGACATGCCCTCGGGCACGTTGCTGAGGAAGACCGCGAGCACCGTGACCAGGCTGACCGGGCCGCCGGCCAGCAGGCTCGCACCGATGACCACCGATTCGGGTACGCCGTCCAGCACCGCGCCGACCGCGATGGCCGCACCGGAACCCGGCTGCTCCTGCTCGGAGGGCTGCTCGTCGCCGGAGCGCTTGCGGTGCCGCGCCCCGCGCCGGGCCAGCAGGATGTTCGCGCCCGTGTAGGCGAGCGCCCCCAGCGCCGCGCCGATCACCACGGGCTTCAGGCCGCCCTGCTCATGCGCCTCGGCGATCAGCTCGAACGAGACCGCCGAGAGCAGCACCCCGGCGCCGAACGCCATGACCGACGCGATGGCGCGGCGCGGCACCCGCGCGAAGAACCCGACGGCCGCCCCGATCAGCAGGGCGGATCCGGCGACCAGCCCCCAGAATCCCGCTTCCAACCACTCCGGCACCCGCAGGACCCTACCCTCGCGCGGAGATCGGAAACGGGCTCAGAAGTCGGCGAACAGGTACGGCAGCTCCCGCGGGAAGATCCGGCGCAGCTCGGCGGTCGCGTCGACCGGCACCTCGCCGAGCCCGCGCACCGCCACCTCGGCCGGGTCGAGCACCCCGTACGCCAGGGCGGAGAGCCCGGCGGCAGTGAGCCGCGCGGCCGGCACGGTGGCCGCGGCGGCGCTGTCCGCCGGCAGCACCTCCAGCGTGCCGGTGGCGCCGTCGAGCAGGTGACTGCCGGCGAGCCAGCGGTCGCCCACCAGGTCGACGGTGACCCGGCCGGTCCCGACGGGCCGCCCGGCGAGCGCGTCCAGGCTGAGCAGCCGGGCCATCGGTGCCGGCGAGCCGGGCCGGGACACCCGCGCCTCCACGTGGACGGCGAGGTCGGTGAGCCACAGCTCGGGCAGCTCGTCGGCGGGCAGCTCGACGCTGATCCGCTCCACCTGGTCGACGTGGCGGGCGAAGAACTGGAGCAGCGACGCCCGGGCGTACGGGTCGCCGGCCAGCAGGTCGTCGGCGAGCAGCGTGCCGCCGTGGTCGTCGATCCGGTAGGTGACCGCGCCGACGGTCTCGCCGTCCCGGACGGCGGTGAGCAGCCAGCGGTCGTCCCGGTCGCGGAGCCCGACCGCGCGGAAGTCCGGGAAGATCGCGAAGCCGTGCCGCTCGCGCAGGCAACGCTCGGTGTACGCCCGCCACCGCTCGTAGCCGGCGCCGACCCGCTCCCACACCACCTCGCCGGGCAGCTCGGCCCGGAGCAGCGGCGCCAGGTCCGCGGGGGAGAAGACCGCGGTACGCCGGCGGGGCAGCCCGACGTAGCCGAAGCGCTCGTAGAACGAGGCGCGGAACGGGTAGAGCGCCGTCAGCAGGTGCCCCTCGTCGCGCATCTCGTCGAGGAGCCGGTCCAGCAGCGCGCGCACGTGCCCGCGCCGGCGGGCCAGCGGATGGGTGGCCACCCCGGCGACGCCGGCCATCGGCAGCACGGCCCCGCGCAGGTTCTGCCGCATCGGAACCGCCGAGACGGCGGCCGTGGCGACCCCCTCCTCCTCGACCACCAGCGTCCGGTTGCCCGCGTTGTACGGCAGGTACTCGCGGAACTCCTCGGTCCGTGACGCGGCCATCGGCGATGTCTCGAAGGCGTACGCCTGGAGCGGGAAGCTGGTGGTCAGACGTTCCTCGGCGGCCAACCGGCGAATGCGCATCCGTTCATCCCAACGTGACCCACCGGGTGGCGCAACCCGAATTGGACGGGCTCAGGCCTCGGTGACGTCGGAGACCACCACGGTGACGTTGTCCGGCGCGCCGGCCTGGTGGGCGAGCTTCACCAGTTGCTCGCCGCACTGCTGCCGGTCGCCGTAGGTGCCCAGCGCGGAGGCGATGGCCGCGTCCTCCACGTAGTCGGAGAGGCCGTCGCTGCACAGCAGCAGCCGGTCGCCGGCGAACACGGTGAGCACCCCGACGGCCGGCGGCGCGTCCGAGCCCTGCACCGCCCGGGTGACCAGCGAACGCTGCGGGTGGTGGCGGGCCTGGTCGGGGGAGAGCGCGCCCTGGTCGACCAGCGCCTGCACGAAGGTGTCGTCCCGGGTGAGCTGGGTCAGCTCGTTGTCCCGCAGGAGGTAGCAGCGGGAGTCGCCGACCTGGGCGAGGACCAGGGTGTCGCCGGCGAGCAGGCCCGCGGTCAGCGTGGTGCCCATGCCGTCGCGGGCCGGGTCGACCGTGATGGCCGCGCGGATGCGCTGGTTGGCGGTGCTCACCACGGCGCGCAGCGCGTCGGCGGCCTCGTCCGGCACGGTCGGCGGGGTCAGCTCGTCCAGGATGCGGATGACGATCTCGCTGGCCACCTCGCCGGCGGGGAGGCCGCCCATGCCGTCGGCCACCGCCACCAGGCGGTCACCGGCGAGGGCGGAGTCCTCGTTGTTGGTCCGGACGAGGCCGACGTCGTTCAGGATGGCCGAGCGGAGGATCAGCGTCATGGGGACAAGCTTGCCAAGAACACCCGGCCCGCGTCTCTACGCACTGCAGGGTCTGGTGAAAGAAATGTCATCGGCTTGCACACGGGGTATGCATCATGAGTCCACTGTGGGCATTCGCGGGTAGCGCAGCAGCAGGCTCGCCCGGACCTCCTCGTCGCCCACCGCGGCGTAGCTGTGCGGCACGTCGGAGACCCAGCGGAGGTATCCGCCCGGGCCGGCGGTGAGCGGGGCGTCGACCGGGCCGGCGCGGAGCACGCCGGAGAAGACGGTGACGTGTTCGGTGACGCCGGCCTGGTGCGCGGGGGAGAGCTGCGCCGGGCCGGGGCTGACCCGCATCCGGTACAGCTCGTAGGTCGCGTCGGTGTCGCTGAAGACCTCCAGCAGGGTGGCCCCCACCGCGGCGCCGCGGACGGTCGGTGTCCCCGCCGGCCCGGAGAGCACGGCGGTGAGCGGCACGGCGAGCTGGGCGGTGATCGCGTACAGGGTCTCCAGGGTCGGGTTGCGGGTGCCGTTCTCCAGTCCGGAGAGGGTGGCCTTACCGACGCCGGCCAGCCGGGCGAGCGTGGACAGGGACATCCCCCGCTCCTCGCGGAGGGCGCGGATCCGCCGGCCGACGGCTTCGGCGGTCCGGTCACCGGCTGGTGGGGCAGCTGCCATGGGGCTATCGTGCTACATCGGCCCGTTCCGTAAACGGAACGGCGGTGAAGGGGGAGAGAGCATGGCCGGTCGACTGCAACCCGTCCTGGCCGGCGTGGTGACCGCCCTGGTCGGTTTCGCCAGCTCGTTCACGGTCGTGCTCGCCGGCCTGCGCGCGGTGGGCGCGCACCAGGCGCAGGCCGCCTCCGGGCTGCTCGCCCTCTGCGTCGCCAGCGGCTGCTGCGCGGTCTGGCTCGGCCTGCGGCACCGGCTGCCGCTGGCCATCGCCTGGTCCACCCCGGGCGCCGCGCTGCTCGTGGCCACCGGGCCGGTGCCCGGCGGATGGCCGGCGGCCGTCGGCGCCTTCCTGCTCGCCGGCCTGCTGATCGTCGCGGCCGGGCTCGTTCCCGCGCTCGGCCGGGCCGTCGCCGCGATCCCCGCGCCGATCGCCAGCGCCATGCTCGCCGGTGTGCTGCTGCCGCTCTGCACCGCGCCCGTCCGGGCCCTGGTCGAGGTGCCCCGGCTGGCCGGGCCGGTGGTGCTCGCCTGGCTCCTGCTGCACCGGTTCGCCCGCCGCTGGGCGGTGCCCGGCGCGCTCGCCGTGGCGGTGGTGGCGATCGCGCTGACCGCCTCCGGGCCGGCCCGGATCGACGCCGCCCCGGCCGTCGTGCTGACCGCGCCGGCCTGGAGCCTGCCCGCCGTCGTCGGGCTGGCGCTGCCGCTCTTCCTGGTCACGATGGCCGCGCAGAACGTGCCGGGGACGGCCGTGCTGGCCGGCTACGGCTACCGCGCCCCGCTGGGCTCCGCGCTGCGGGTGACCGGTCTCGCCACCGCGCTCGCCGCGCCGGCCGGCGGGCACGCCGTGAACCTGGCCGCGATCACCGCCGCGTTGGCGGCCGGCCCGGACGCCCACCCCGACCCGGAGCGGCGCTGGATCGCCTCGGTCACCGCCGGCATCGGCCTGGCGCTGCTGGGCCTGGGGGCCGGGGTGGCGACCGCCCTGGTCCTGCTCTCCCCGCCGGTCCTCGTGGAGGCGGTGGCCGGGCTCGCGCTGCTCGGCGCGCTGGCCGGCGCGGTCGCGGCGGCGGTCGCCGAGCCGGACGCCCGGGAGGCCGCCGTGGTCACGCTCGTGGTCACCGCCTCCGGGGTGAGCCTGCTCGGCGTGGGCGGCGCGTTCTGGGGGCTGGTCGCCGGCTGGCTGATGCTGCTGCTGTTCCGCCGGCACCCGCGCACGCCACCGGCGGCCGAGCCGGCACCGGAGCCGGCCGCCCCGGCCCGCGTGGGCTGATCAGGAGGTGCCTTCCGCCTCGACGCCGATCTCCATGATCCGCAGGCGGATGCCCGTGACGTTCTCCTCGACCATCCGCCGGAGCGCCCGCGCGTGCTCCAGCGTGTCGAGCACGACCAGCGCGTGGGTGAGGTCGGGATCGTCGTCGTCCGAGCCCCACCAGCCCCGGACGAAGCCCGGGCTCTGCCGGGTCACCTCGGCCATGTGCGCGAACTGGGCGGCCCGCGCCGCCGGGTCGGTCGGCGTGCCGCCCTGCTCTCCGATCACCATCCACATGCCGCCCACCGTAAGCGGGAAATCACTCCTCCGGGGGGAGTTCGCCGGCCGGGACGGTGAGGCGTACGCCGTCCTCGGTGACCGCCGCGATCCGGTCGGCCAGCACGTAGACGGCGCCCGTGCGGGCCAGCTCGGTGGAGACCTTGAGGTAGCCCTCGCGCAGCAGCCGGGCGGCCAGGTCGGCCGGGACGTCCGGCTCCTCGGCGGCCGCCGACCCGATCAGCTCGTCCAGGCTGCTGCCCGGGTCCACCGGGGCGGGCGCCTGCACGGTCACGGCGGCCGGGTCGCCGCGCTGGACGAGATCCACGGTGCCCACCTCGACGCCGGTGGAGTCGACCACCCGCATACCGGTGGTGACCCGGGAGACGGTGTCCTGCTGCTGGCTCATACAGGCGCGGTTCCCGAGGGGCGCGGGCGCTAAACGGGCGGGGCCCAGCCGCTCGGCGGGCGGGGGGACAGCTCGCGCCAGCTGTCCGGCCCGTCCAGCAGGGCCCGGACCGTCTCCTCGGCCTCGTCGACGCTGGCGTACTCGTAGAACTGGGAGACCCCCTCGGCGCCACCGGCGCGCTGCTCGACGTGCCAGCGGTCGCCGTCGACCCGGAGGAAGACGTCCCGCCGGGCCAGCCGCCCCCATTTCCCGTTCCACCAGTGCCTGCGCTGCTCCATGCCGGGACTCTATCGAACATGTGTTCGACGCACGTCGGCCCCCGCGGGATTCCCACGGGGGCCGTTCGGCTATGGGGTCAGCGCGCGGCCGGGGGCTCCTGCCGGCGGCCGAGCACGTCGTCGAGCGCGCCGCGCTGGCCCGGCGTGGCGTGGTTGCCGGCGAGCAGCGCGTCCCGGATCTCGGTGAGCAGCTTGATCTCCTCGCTCGGGGCCTTCGGCGGCGGCTCCTCGCCGCGCCGGCGCCGCTCGGCGAGCTTGTTCATCGGGTAGACGACCAGGAAGTACAGCGCCGCCGCGGTGAGCAGGAAGGTGATCACCGCGTTGACGAAGGCGATCCAGTCGAACGCGATGCCACGGAACTCGGGCGCCGTGCCGGCCAGGCCCTTGTCACTGCCGGTGATCAGCAGCACGAACACCCGGATCAGCGGGTCCAGGAACGACTTGGTGAGCTGGGTGACCACGCCGGTGAAGGCGGCACCGATGACGACACCGACCGCCAGGTCGACGACGTTGCCGCGCATGATGAAGTCTTTGAAGCCCTTGAGCATCCGCACTCCCGTGCTGTCCGAATCTCCGTCCGGGACAACCTATGCCCCGGAGGGGGCCTCGAGGAAAGCACCGGCCTCGATCGCCGCCCGGGCGGGGTCACGGTCCCGGATCGCCTCGACGAGGCGGCCGTGGTCCACGTACCGCTCGGGCTCCAGGGTCTCGCCCATCGCCTGCGCGACGGTGCTGCGCAGCGCGGCGCCGACCGAGGCGTAGAGCTCGGCCAGCATGCCGTTGTGGGCGGCGGCCACGACCGCGGTGTGCAGTGCGGCGTCCGCCTCCACGAACTCACCGACCCGGCCGGAGCGCCAGGCGGCCTCCCGGGTGGCGAGCGCGCCGTCGAGCGCCGCCAGGTCCTCGGGGGTACGCCGCAGCGCGGCGAGCCGGGCCGCCTCCACCTCGAAGGCGCGCCGGACCTCGATGACCTCGGCCATCCGGTCGTCGGTGAGCCGGCGGGCCACCACCGGGGCCAGCTCGTCGGTCGACACCACGTAGGTGCCGGAGCCCTGCCGGCACTCCAGCACCCCGGCGTGCACCAGCGCCCGGACCGCCTCGCGGACCGTGTTCCGCCCGACGCCCAGCGCGGCGACGAGCTGCGGCTCGGTGGGGATCTTCGCGCCCACCGGCCACTCGCCGCCGAGGATCCGGGTCCGGAGCTGCTCGATGGTCTGGCGCACCCGGTGGCCGCGCGGCGGCACGGCGACGGAATCGACGGCGGGTGTCACCGGTTACAACTCCTGCCGAAATTCATCCCATGATTGTAGGTTCGAGGTCATGACCCCGCCACCCCCGCCGACCGCGGCTCCCGTCACCGACGCGCCCACCACCGACGTGACCCCCGGGCCGGCCCCGGCCGCCGCCCCCGCGCCCCCGGCCGTCCCGGCCCGCGGCGGCCTGCTGGTCCTGGTCGGCATGCTGCTGGTCGCGCTCAACCTGCGCGCCGCGGTGACCAGCCTGGGCGCCCTGCTCGACGAGATCCGCGACGGGCTGGGGCTCTCCGGCGCGATGGCGGGCCTGGTCACCACGCTGCCCACCATCGCCTTCGCGGGGCTCGGCGCGCTCACCCCGTGGCTGGTCCGCCGCTGGCCCGCCGCCCGGGTGCTGGTCGTGGCCATGCTCGCGCTGACCGTCGGGCAGGTGCTCCGCGTGGTCACCGGCTCCGCGGCGGTCTTCGTGCTCACCAGCGCGCTCGCGCTGGCCGGCATCGCGGTCGCGAACATCCTGCTGCCGATGCTGGTCAAACAGCACTTCCCGCACCGGACGGGGTTGGTCACCGGGGCGTACACGATGGCCCTGACCGTGGGCACGACGGTGGCCGCCGCCTCGGCGGTGCCGATCGCCCACGCCTTCGGCTCCTGGCGGGCCGGGCTCGGCGCCTGGGCCGGGCTGGCCGCGCTGGCCGTACTCCCGTGGGTGCCGCTGGCGCTGCGGACCCGTGCCGCGCGGCGGACGGCGACCCCGGCGGTGGCCGCCGCCCGGCCGGCGCGGGTGCAGCCGGCGCGGACCCGGCTCGGCTGGGCCATGGCGGTCTACTTCGGGGCGCAGTCGCTCAGCGGGTACGCGATCATGGGCTGGCTGGCGCAGCTGTTCCGGGACGCCGGCTACGCGCCGGAGGCCGCCGGGCTGCTGCTGGCCGGGGTGACCGCGCTCGGCGTGCCGGTGGCGCTCATGATGCCCACGCTGGCCGGCCGGCTGCCCACGCTGCGCCCGCTGGTGCTGTCGCTGACCGCCTTCTCCACGGCCGCGTACGTGGGCCTGGCGCTCGCGCCGCACGGCCTCGCGCCGCTCTGGGTGCTGCTGCTGGCGCTCGGCCAGGGGGCGTTCCCGCTGATCCTGACCACCATCGGGCTGCGCGCCCGGACCGCCGAGGGGACCGTGGCGCTGTCCGCCTTCGCGCAGAGCACCGGTTACGTGATCGCCGCGCTCGGCCCGCTGCTGGTCGGCATCCTCTACGAGGCCACCGGGGGCTGGACCGCGCCGATCGGCTTCCTGGTGGTGGCGCTCGCCGTGCAGACGGCGGCGGGCCTGGTGATCGCCCGTCCCCGGCACATCGAGGACGAGCGCTGAGGGGATGCGGTCAGGAGGAGGCCGGCGTGGGGTCGCCCGCCACGGCCTGCTCCACCGTCGGGTAGGTGTGCAGCACCTCGACCAGGCCGCTGACCTCGAGGATGCGGAGCACACCGCGCTGCGGGGCGGCCAGCCGGACCACGCCGCCGGCCTCGTCGCAGCTGTTCTTGGCGCGCACGAACACCGACAGCCCGGTGGAGTCGCAGAACGACACCTCGGCCAGGTCGAAGACGAGGCGGTTGCGCCCCTTGTCCAGCAGGTCCGTGATCTGGTCCTGGAGCTGCGGTGCCGTCGCCATGTCCAGCTCGCCCGCGACCGACACGACGACCACGTCGCCGCGCTGTTCCGTGTGCACCGTCAGGGACATTCGTAGACCTCCTGTGTTCGGTGGAACGGTATCCCACGAACCTGGCAGCGTGCAGAACGGGAGCGGAGAAGGGTGCCGTCGATCATTCCTTTGCTTCGTGGCAAGTATTCCCGTAGTTGCCGGTGATAGAGTCCGGCCCGTCCAGAGTTCAGGGAGGTCACCATGGCGTTGAGCGCCGAACAGAGTGGTCGGCTCGCCCGCCTGCTGACCGAGCACGCCGACCGGCTGACCACGCGCTGGACGGAGATCGTGGCCAGCTCGCTGCGCGGCCGGCTCAGCCAGGCGGAACTGTCCCGCCAGGCGGGGGAGCTGCACCGGAGCATGGTCGATGCCGCCGGGCAGGGTCTCACCGACCTGGCCGACCAGCACGGCGGCGAGCTGCGGGCCGTGCTGGCCGAGCTCTCCACCAGCCGGGCGCGGCAGGGCTTCAGCGCCACCGAGACCGCGATCAGCGTGTTCGCGTTCAAGGACGCGCTGCTGGAGCTCATGGAGGAGGACCAGGACGCGGGCACCCTCCGCGACTTCGTCGCCTTCTCCGCCCTGGTCGACCAGATGGGGCTGTTCACCTTCGAGACCTTCGTGCGGGCCCGCGAGGGCCTGATCGCCGACCAGGCGGAGCAGCTGCTGGAGCTCTCCACGCCGGTGGTCAAGCTCTGGGAGGGCGTGGTCGCCGTCCCGCTGGTCGGCACCCTGGACTCGGCCCGCGCCCAGGTGGTGATGGAGCGGCTGCTCCAGACCCTGGTCGACACCGGCTCGCCGTACGCGATCATCGACATCACCGGTGTGCCGGCCGTGGACACCCAGGTCGCCCAGCACATCCTCAAGACCGTGGTGGCCGCCCGGCTGATGGGCGCCGACTGCATCATCTCCGGCATCCGGCCGCAGATCGCGCAGACGATCGTCGCCCTCGGCATCGAGTTCGGCGACATCGCCACCAAGGCGAGCCTGGCCGACGCGTTGCGCCACGTGCTACGCCTGACCGGCGTCGAGACGACCTCCCGCCGCGCACGCCGGGAGTCCTGATGGAGCGGGTGCCGATCCTCAAGATCGGCGACATCCTGCTGGTCTCCATCCAGGTCGACATGTCCGACCAGACGGCGATCCAGCTCCAGGAGGACCTCGCCGAGCGGATCGTCGCCACCGGCTGCCACGGCGTGATCATCGACATCACGGCGCTGGACATCGTCGACTCCTTCGTCGGCCGGATGCTCTCCACCATCGCGTCCATCTCCAAGGTGCTGGACGCCGAGACGGTGGTGGTCGGTATGCGTCCCGCCGTCGCCATCACCCTGGTCGAGCTGGGGCTGTCGCTCAACGGAATCCGCACCGCGCTGAACGTCGAGCGCGGCATGGAGCTGATCGCGGCGAGCCGGATTGACGAGTGGGACGAGGCGGACCTCGACGAGAACGCCGAGACGACGGCGACGTCATGACCACCGGCGTCGACCTGGGGGTCCCGGCGACCCAGGCGATCAGCAGCGACGAGGACGTGGTCCGGGTCCGGCAGCTGGTGCGCACCACCGCCGTCGCGGTCAAGCTCTCGCTGGTCGACCAGACCAAGCTGGTCACCGCCGCCAGCGAGCTGGCCCGCAACACGCTGATCTACGGCGGCGGGGGCTCCGCCGAGGTGGCCACCGTCGAGGACGGCCGGCGGCGCGGGGTTCGCATCGTCTTCGCCGACCAGGGGCCGGGTATCCCCGATCTCGACCAGGCCTTCACCGACGGCTTCACCACCGGCGGCGGACTGGGCCTGGGGCTCAGCGGCGCCCGGCGGCTCGTGGACGACTTCGACATCTGGACCGCCGTGGGAGAGGGCACCCGGATCACCATCACCAAGTGGTCCCGATGAACGCCGACGTGGTCGCCGACCACGGTCTCTGGTTCCGGGTGGAGAGCGGCGCCACGGCGAGCAGCGTGCGGCGGGCCGCCGAGAGGCTCGGCCGGCAGGTGGAACTCAGCGAGCCGCGCGTCGCCGACCTGGCCATCGTCACCGCCGAGATCACCAGCAACCTGGTGAAGCACGCCCAGGAGGGCACCCTGCTGCTCCGCCCGGTTCGCCGGGGCGGGCGGGCCGGGGTGGAGCTGGTGGCCATCGACTCCGGGCCCGGCATGGCCGACCTCGCGCTCTCCTCGGCGGACGGGCACTCCACCACCGGCACGCTCGGCATCGGCCTCGGCGCCATCGCCCGGCAGGCGAGCCGGTTCGACGGCTACTCCACGCCCGGCCGGGGCACGGTGCTGACCGTCCAGGTCTGGGACGGCCCGGCCCCCGAGCCGGACTGGGCCGGTGCGCTGGCCCGGCCGATCACGGGCGAGCAGGTCACCGGCGACGGGTACGCGGTGCGGGTGGCCGACGGCCGGCGGCAGGTGCTGGTCTGCGACGGCCTCGGGCACGGCCCGCTGGCCGCCGCCGCCACCGGCGCCGCGCTGGCCGCGTTCCGGGCCGCGCCGGCCGGGCCGCCGGCCACCGTGGTGCAGCACCTGCACCGGGCCATCGCGCACACCCGCGGCGCCGCGCTGGCGGTGGCCGAACCCGATCCCGTGTCGGGCTTGCTGCGGTACGCCGGGCTGGGCAACATCGCAGCCATGATCGTGGCCGCGGGCGAGCGGCGGCGGGGCCTTGTCTCGCTGCCCGGCATCGCCGGACACCAGCGCCCCTCGGTGCGGGAGTACGACTACCCGTTCCCGTCCGGGGCGACCCTGGTCATGCACAGCGACGGCGTGGTGGACCGCTGGGACCTGGCCGACTATCCCGGCCTGACCGGCCGCGCGCCGCTGCTGGCCGCCGCCGTCCTGCTCCGCGACGCCGGCGTCCGCCGCGACGACGCCTGCGTTTTGGTCGCCCGGGCGGAGCCGTGACCGGCCCGTCCGCCCCGGACCCGCTGCTGCAGATGGCGCTCCGGGTGGAGCAGGACATCTTCCTGGTCCGGCAGCGCGGCCGGGAGGTGGCCGCCGCGGTCGGGCTGGAGCACCAGGACCAGGTACGCCTGGCCACCGCGCTCAGCGAGGTGGCCCGGGATCTGCTGCGCGGTGTCGACGGCGCGGACGTCACCTTCGCGGTCGTCGCCGACGCCCATACCGGCCAGCGGGTGCTCCGGGTCGACCTGGCCCCGGTCCGCCCGCTGCCCGACGGCCGCTACGAGCCGCAGTCCGGCGCGGTGGCGCGACTGGTGGACATGCTGGGCGTGGTGACCGACGGGGGCGATACCGTCGTGAGGATGTCCCGACGAGTCCCGGCACCGGCGCCGCCACTGACACCGGAGCGCCTCGCCCAGCTCCGGACCGAGCTGGCCAGCAGCGCTCCGGGCACCGAGCTGGACGAGTTGGCCGCGCAGAACGCCCAGCTCATCGCCGCCCTCGACGAGGTGCGCAGCCAACGCGACGAGCTGGAGGTGCTCAACTCCGAGCTCCAGGAGACCAACCGGGGCGTGATGGCGCTCTACAACCAGCTCACCGAGGAGCTGGAGGAGACCAACCGCGGCGTGGTGGCGCTCTACGCCGAGCTGGACGAGAAGTCCGCCCAGCTCCGCGCCGCCAGCGAGTCGAAGAGCCGGTTCCTGGCCAACGTGAGCCACGAGCTGCGCGCCCCGGTGACCGCGATCATCGGGCTGGCCCGCCTGCTCGCCGACTCCGCCTCCGACCCGCTCACCAGCGAGCAGGCCCGGCAGGTGGGGCTGATCCGGTCGTCCGCGGCCGACCTGCTCGGACTGGTCAACGAGCTGCTCGACCTGGCCAAGGCCGAGTCCGGCCGGCTCGAGCCGAACTGGGCCGAAGTGGACCTGCGCGGGCTCTTCGGGCAGCTTCGCGGCACGCTGCGGGCGCTGGCCACCCGGCCGGGGGTGGACCTGGTGGTGGAGGAGCCGCCGGCCCCGGCGACGGTCCGCTCGGACGAGGTGCTGCTCGCCCAGGTGCTGCGCAATCTCCTGCACAACGGGCTGAAGTTCACCGAGCGGGGTGAGGTGCGGCTGCGGGCGGAACAACGAGGCGACCTCTGGTCGCTGTTGGTCACTGACACCGGCGCGGGCATCCCGGCGGAGCTGCACGAGCGGATCTTCGAGGAGTTCTACCAGGTGCCGGGCACCACCCGGGTCGGCGGCACCGGCCTCGGCCTGCCGTACGCGCGGCGCCTGGTCACCCTGCTCGGCGGCACCCTGGAGCTGGTCAGCGAGCCGGGCCGGGGCAGCACGTTCACCGTGGTCCTTCCCGTGGGCGGAGCCTGACGGTGGAGGGCGGGACGGCGACCGTACTGGTGGTCGACGACAGCAGTCCGAAGCGGTACCTGCTGGTGAGCTGGCTGACCCGGGCGGGCTTCGTCACTCTGGAGGCGCAGAACGGCGCCGAGGCGCTGGACCGGGTGCGCAAGGACAAGGTCGACCTCGTGGTGCTCGACGTCCGGCTGCCGGACATGAGCGGCTTCGAGGTCTGCGAGCTGATCAAGGACTTCCGCCCGTCGACACCGGTCATCCACGTCTCGGCGCACGCCGTGGACGTGGTGGACCGGGCGCAAGGGCTGACCCGGGGCGCCGACGCGTACCTGGCCGAGCCGATCGAGCCGGAGGAACTGGTCGCCACCGCGCACGCGGTGCTCCGCTACTACCAGGCCCGGCAGCGGGCCGAGCTGCTCGCCGAGCGGCTGACCGCCCTCGCCGACGCCACCGTGCAGATGCACGCGGCGTCGAACTTCGTCCGGCTGCTGGAGGCGGCGGCGAGCGGCGCGGCGCGGATCTTCAGGAGCCCGGCGGCCGTGGTCGCGGAGACGTTCGACGGGGACTGCCTGGCCGGGGTGGCCGCCGGGCCGGAGACGGCGCCGGTGATCGTGCCGTGGACGGTGGACGACACCGGGCTGCCGCTCGGCACCCGGGTCCGGATCGACGAACCCGCCGCCTGGGACCTGACCGCCTGGCCCGCCGACGACACGCTGACCGTGGCCGCCGCCCGGCTCCGGGAGGACCGGGCCCCGCTCTACGTGGTGGTGCCGACCGCCACCCAGACCGTACGGACCCCGGTGCTGGTGCAGCTCGCCCAGGCCGTCGCGTCGGCGGTCGAGGCGCAGCGCTCCTTCGACCAGGAGCACCGCATCGCGGTGACCCTCCAGCGCAGCCTGCTGCCCCGCCGGCTGCCCGAGATCGCCGGCCTCGACCTAGCCGTCCGCTATGAGCCGGCGAGCGCCCAGACCGAGGTGGGCGGCGACTTCTACGAGCTCGTGATGCTCGACGGGCACCTGCTGGTGGCGATCGGCGACGTGGCCGGGCACTCCCTGCACGCCGCCACCGTGATGGCGGAGCTGCGGCACGCGGTGCGGGCGTACGCGGTCGAGGGGCATCCGCCGGGGGTGATCCTGGACCGGGTCAACGAGCTGATGCGCACCCTGCTGCCGACCGAGCTGGCCACCATCTGCCTGCTGCTCCTCGATCCGGGCAGCGGGCTGATCCGGCTGGCCAGCGCCGGGCACCTGCCGGCCCTGATCAGCAACGACGGGCGGATCGAGTTCGTGCAGCAGTCGGCGCCGCTGCTCGGTGTGCGCGCGCCGCGCCCGCCGGACCTGGAGTTCGTGCTGCCGGCCGGGGCCACGATGGTCCTCTACACCGACGGGTTGATCGAGCGGCGGGACGCGACCATCGACGAGGGCATGGCGGCGCTCGGCGCGGTCGCCACCCGGGTCGACGACGACCTCGACCAGTTCTGCCAGCGGCTGCTCATCGAGCTGGCGCCACCGGAGATCCACGACGACGTCGCGGTGGTCGCCGTCCGCCGCCGCTGAGCCCCGGGAGTCACCCGCCGCGCGAGGCCGCTAGCGAGCGGGCGTACGCGGCCGGCGACACCCCGGCCACCGCGGTGAACTCGCGCACCAGGTGGGCCTGGTCGGCGTACCCCAGGTCGGCGGCGACCCGCGACCAGTCCAGCGGCCCGGCGGCGGCCTGCTCGATGGCCTCCTGGAGCCGGTAGCGACGGATGACCCACTTCGGGCCGACGCCCACATGGTCGAGGAACAGCCGCTGGAGGCGCCGCGTGGAGGTCCCGTGCCGCCGGGCGAAGTCGTCGACGCGCAGGACGCTCCGGTCGGTGCGGATCTCCTCGACCAGGGCCGTGGCCTCGGCGGTGAACGGGTCCGGCACCGGCTCCCAGGCGGTGAGCAGGTCGTCGAGCCGGCGGCACCGCTCCTCGTCCGATCCGGGGCAGACCGGCCCGGCCGCGAACGGCCCGCCGGCCGGTGACGGCCCGGCGGGCAGCGGGAGCTGCCGCCCGGTCAGCTCGGCGACCGGGCGGTGCCAGAAGGGGCGGAAGCCGCCCGGGCGGAACTGCACGCCGGTGACCCGACCGGTGCCGTGCAGGGTCTTCGTGAACAGGCCGGTGTCCACGCCGGCGATCAGGCCCTGCTCCGCCTCGCCCTCCTGCGCCTGGAACACCGCGTTGACCGCCGGGTGCGGGACGACCCGCTGGTCGAACGGGTCGGTCAGCGCCCAGTCGATCAGCCAGTAGTGCTCGACCCAGGGGCGCAGCGCCGGCGCGGGCAGCCGGCGCCGGAAGTGGACCCGCCGCCGGAGCCGGCCGGGGTCGAGGATGCCCCGGCTGTCCCGTCGCGGTTCGTGTCGCATTTCTTCAAGACCGCCCTCATACGCTGGTCCCTATGACCACGAAGACTAGTGAGCTGATGGCGCTTGCCGCGCCCCGGACGGCTGCGGTGGTCCAGGGCATCTCCGACGACCAGCTCGGCCTGCCCACCCCGTGCCCCGACTACACGGTGCGCGACCTGCTCAACCACCTCTTCGACGTGGTGGTGAACTTCCAGGACATGGCCGCCCGGCGGGAGGTCGACTGGGCGGCCAAGACCGACCACCTGACCGAGGGCTGGCGCGACCGGTTCGCCGCCGAGGCCGACCGCCTGACGGCCGCCTGGTCGGACCCGGCGGCGCTGGAGGGTGTCTCGCCCGGCATGGGGCTGCCGCAGGAGACCGTCGGCGACATGGCCCTCATCGACCTCACCGTGCACGGCTGGGACCTGGCCCGGGCGACCGGCCAGCGGCTGGAGGTGGACCCGGCGGTGCTGGCGGCGGGGCACGGCTTCATGGACCGGATGGGCGACACCGGGCAGAAGATGGGCGCCTTCGGCGAGCCGATACCCACCACCGCGGAGCCCACCACGCTGGACGCCCTGCTCGGGCGGACCGGCCGCGACCCCTTCTGGACCGCCTGACCCGACCGGCCCGTGCGGCGACCCGCCGCGCGGGCCGTTCTTGACACCACTATTCACTCAATGAATAGTGGACCCGTGTCCACTCAGCACGTACTGCTCGGGCTGCTCGCGCGCGGCCCCCGGCACGGCTACGAGCTGAAACGCGCCCACGACGAGCGGCTGCCCCGGGCCCGGCCCCTCGCCTTCGGGCAGGTCTACGCGACCCTGGCCCGGCTCCAGAGGGACGGCCTGGTGATTCCGGCCGGCCACGAGCGCGAGGGCGGCCCCGACCGCACCTCCTACGCGCTCACCGGCGATGGGCGGGCGGCACTCGACCGGTGGCTGGCCACCGTCGAGCCGCCGATGCCGTACGTGGCGAGCACCCTCTTCGCCAAGGTGGTGGTCGCGCTCATGGTCGCCGACGCCGAGCGCGCCCGCACCTACCTCGTCGCCCAGCGCCGGGCGCACACCGAGCGGCTGCGCGAGCTGACCGCGGTGAAGACCGCACCCACGGCCGCCCTCGACGACGTGATCGCGGCCGACTTCGCCATCGCCCATCTCGACGCCGACCTGCGGTGGCTGCACACCACCCTCGAACGGGTCGCCGACTGGCACCGGGAGGTGCACTCGTGAGCTATCTTCAGGCGCGCGGCGTGGTCCGGGCGTACGGGAGGACGCCGGCCCTGCGCGGCGTGACGCTCGACGTGGCCGAGGGCGAGATCCTCGCCGTCACCGGCCCGAGCGGCTGCGGCAAGTCCACCCTGCTGCACTGCCTGGCCGGCATCCTGCGTCCCGACGCCGGCCAGGTCACCTGGCGCGGTGCGCGGATCGACGAGTGGCCGGAGGCGGCCCGGTCCCGGTTGCGGCGCACCGACTTCGGGGTGCTCTTCCAGTTCGGCCAGCTCGTCACCGAGCTGACCGCGGCGGAGAACGTCGCCCTTCCGCTGCTTCTCGCCGGCACGGGGCGGCGAGAGGCGCGGACGGCGGCGCTCACCTGGCTGGAGCGGCTCGGCGTGGCCGAGGTCGCCGACGTGCCGCCGGGGGAGATGTCCGGCGGTCAGCAGCAGCGCTGCGCACTGGCCCGGGCCCTGGTCACCGAGCCGCGCGTGCTGTTCGCCGACGAGCCCACCGGCGCGCTCGACACGCTCACCGGCGAGCAGGTGCTCACCCAACTCGTCCGGCTGGCCCGGGAGCAGCACACGACCGTCGTGCTGGTCACCCACGAGCCGCGGATCGCCGCGTACGCCGACCGCGAGGTGACCCTGCGCGACGGGGTGGTCGACCCGTCGGGCCTGGGTCTCGACGCACCGGTGCCCGGCGGCCACCGGTGACGCCGGGCACCCTGTTCCGGCTCGCCCGGGCCGGCACCCGGGCCGACACCGCCCGGGTCGCCCTGACCGCGCTGAGCGCCGCCCTGGCCACCCTCGCCGGCCTGGCCGCGCTCACCGTGCTGGCCATCCGCAAGCCGCCCGGTGACGCGTGGGCCGAGTCCGAGCAGTACACCAACGCGCTGCTGCGCGAGCCGGGCCTGCGGGGCGGCCTGGCGTTCGCCCTGCTGCTGCTCGTCGTGCCGGTGCTCGGGCTGGCCGGGCAGTGCGCCCGGCTCGGCGCACCGGCCCGGGACCGCCGGCTGGCCGCGCTCCGGCTGGCCGGGGCGACCCCGCACCAGGTCAGCCGGATCGCCGCCGCGGAGACCGGGCTGGCCGGTCTGCTCGGCACCGTCGGCGGTCTCGCCGTCTTCCTGGTCGGCCGCCGGCTGCTGCACCGGCCCGACGCCGACGGGCGGCTGCCGCTGCCCACCGACGTCCACCCGGCACCGCCGGCCGTGCTGGCCGTGGTGTTCGGCCTGCCGCTGCTCACCGCCCTGGTCAGCGTGGTGCTGCTGCGCCGGGTCACCACCACCCCGTTCGGCGTGGTCCGCCGGGTCCGCACCCGGGCACCCTGGCCGTGGCCGGGCCTGCTGATCCTGGCGGGGCTGGGCCTGTTCGCCGCGTTTCGTCCGGTGGGCCTCTGGTACGAGCGGCGGCACGCGCTACCGCCGCCCTGGCTGCTGCCGACGCTGCTGATCGTCGGCGCCCTGGCCGCCATGATCGGGGTGGTGGCGGGCACCGGCTGGCTCTCCCACGCCGCCGGCCGCCTGCTGCACCGCTACGGCCGCCACCCGGCCGCGCTGCTCGCCGCGCGCCGGCTGACCGCCGACCCGTGGGCGGGCAGCCGCACCTTCGCCGCGCTGCTGGCGGCCCTGATCTTCGGCGCGGGCGCCGCCGGCATCCGTGCCGACTTCCTGGCCACCGTCGAGCTGAACCGCCGCAGCGGCGCCGGGATGGCCGGCTCGGACTCCTTCTACCTGGGGGCCATGGACCTGGTCGACCTCGGTGTCGCGGTGTCCGTGGCGATCGCGGCCGGCGGGCTGCTGGTGGCGGTCGTCGAGGGGATCACCACCCGGCGCCGGGCGTACGCGGCGCTGGTGGCGACCGGGGTGCCCCGCGCCACCATCGGCCGCTCGCTGCTCTGGCAGTCGCTCACCCCGGCGGTGCCCGCGATCGGCCTCGCACTGACCGTCGGCTACCTGCTCGTCCGGGGCGTGTTCCCCCCGCCGAGGGACGGGGGCTACACGCAGGAGTGGTGCGACGCCGGTGAGCAGCTCTGCGGGGACCCGGCGACCCGGGCCCGCTACACCCGCACCGAATGGGTGCCCGAGGTGATCGTCCCGCCGCACGTACCGTGGGAGCAGCTGGCCTGGTTCGCGGCCGGCGGGCTGGCCGCGGTGCTGCTCACCGTCGGCGTCGGCGCGCTCTTCCTGCGGGCCAGCACGACGGTGGAGGAGCTGCGCACGACCTGATGTGACGCGGCGGGCGGCTCCGGCGCTGTTCGCCTCGGGAGGCCCGAGGTGTGGCCTCCCGAGCCGGCACACCGGCCGGCGGGAGCGACAGCGGGAGACCAGCACCATGCCGAACCAGCCGAACGCCGCGCCGCCGGTGTTCGTCGACCGGACCGGCCGGCGTCGCCGGCTGACCGTGATCGCCGGCGTGGCGATGGGCCTCGGCCTGCTGACCAGCTTCGGCCTCATCCTGGCCGGGCTGTTCTTCGACTCCACGGTGCCGTTGCCGGGCTGGTCCGACACGAGGCCACCGCCGATCGAGGCCGGTGTCGACGCCCCGGCCCAGGACGAGAAGCGGACCAGCCCGAGCCCTCGACCCTCGTCGGTGACCAGCACCGGCCCGTCGGCGCCCGCGGCGACGGCCAGCCGCACCACTGCCCCCACCCGGGCCGCCACCTCGGCGCCCCGCCCGACCGCCACCGTGCCGGGGCAGGGCGATGAGCGGCGCCACTCCGCCAAGCCGAGCCGGTCGCCGGGCAAGCCCTGACCATGGCGCGACACGTCGCCCGCCCCGATCCCCGGGCGCACTGGGTGCTGCTCCTGCTGGGCCTCGTCGCCCTGCTCGCCGCGTTGAGCTTCCACGGCCTGGTCAGCGCCGTCGGCGGCGGGGCCGGCCCGGACCGGGCGCCCGACTCGCCCCCGCCGCGGGCGGTCGCCACCGGCGGGCCGGTGCTGCGGCTGGACGGCCCCACACCGGTCAGCCGGCGGCTGCCGGCACGCACCCTTGCGCTCACGTTCGACGACGGACCCGACCCGCGCTGGACCCCACAGATCCTCGACGTGCTGCGCCGGCACCACGCCCACGCCACGTTCTTCGTGGTCGGCGCGCGGGTGGACGAGCACCCCGATCTGGTCCGGCGGATCCTGGCCGAGGGACACGAGATCGGCTCGCACACCTTCACCCACACCGACGTGACCACCGCGCCGGGCTGGCGCGCCGCGGCCGAGCTCTCCTGGACCCGCAACGCCATCGCCGGCGTGACCGGCCGCGAGGTGACGCTGTTCCGGCCGCCCTTCTCGTCGACCACCGCGGCCGTGACCGACGCGCAGTACCGGGCGTTGCGGTCGGCCGCCGGCAGCGGGCACGTGGCGGTGCTCGCCGACCGCGACGCCAAGGACTGGCAGCGCCCCGGCGTACCGGCCATCGTGGGGGCGGCCACGCCGCAGGGAGGCACCGGCGCGGTGGTGCTGATGCACGACGGCGGCGGCGACCGAAGCCAGACCGTCGCCGCCCTGGACCAGATGCTGCCCCGGCTGGCCGCCCAGGGCTACCGGTTCACCACCGTCTCCGCCGGGATCGGCGCGCCCGACTCGATGGTGCCGGCCACCACCGGCGCCCGGCTGAGCGGCACCGCCCTGCGCTGGGGGCAGGCCGGCGCCGACTGGCTGACCACGGCGATGAACCTGCTGCTCGGCGTGGCCCTGGTGCTCGGCGTGGTCCGCCTCGCCGTGCAGGTGGTCTGCGCCCGCCGGCACGTCCGCCGGGTACGCCGGCCGCGGCACCGGCTGCCCGAGGTGACCGCACCGGTGTCGGTGATCGTGCCGGCGTACAACGAGGCCGCCAACATCGCCGCGACCGTGCGGTCCCTGGTCGCCAGCGCGTACCCGGCGCTGGAGGTGATCGTGGTGGACGACGGCTCCACCGACGGCACGGCCGACATCGTCGAACGGATGCGGCTGCGCGGGGTACGCGTCATCCGGCAGGCCAACGCCGGCAAGCCCGCCGCGTTGAACACCGGGATCCGGGCCGCGCGCGCCGACCTGCTGGTGCTTGTCGACGGGGACACCGTCTTCCAGCCGGACACCGTCTACCGGCTGGTCCAGGGCTTCGCCGACCCGGCCGTGGGGGCGATCAGCGGCAACACCAAGGTGGCCAACCGGCGCCGGCTGCTCGGCCGCTGGCAGCACCTGGAGTACGTGATCGGCTTCAACCTCGACCGCCGCATGTACGACGTGCTGGAGTGCATGCCCACCATCCCCGGCGCGATCGGCGCGTTCCGCCGCCAGGTGCTGTTCGCGGTCGGCGGCGTGCCCGCCGACACCCTGGCCGAGGACACCGACCTCACCATGAAGGTGCTCCGGGCCGGCTGGCGTGTGGTCTACGAGGAGAGCGCCATCGCCTGGACCGAGGCGCCCTCGTCGCTGCGCCAGCTCTGGCGGCAGCGCTACCGCTGGTGCTACGGCACCATGCAGGCCATGTGGAAGCACCGGCACGCGCTGCGCGAGCCGGGCGCCGGCGGGAAGCTGGGCCGGCGCGGCCTGCCCTACCTGGCCGTGTTCCAGATCGTGCTGCCGCTGGCCGCGCCGGCCGTCGACATCTTCGCCCTCTACGGGCTGCTCTTCCTGCCCTGGTCCGAGCTGGCGCTGGCCTGGCTGGGCCTGCTCCTGCTCCAGGGCGGCACCGCCGCGTACGCGCTGCGCCTGGACCGGGAGCGGTTCGGCCCGCTCTGGGCGCTGCCGTTCCAGCAGCTCGTCTACCGGCAGGTGATGTACCTGGTGGTGGTGCAGTCGGTGGTGACCGCGGTGGTCGGCAACCGGCTGCGCTGGCAGCGGATGGTCCGCACGGGCGAGGCAGCGGTGCTGGTGGGCGGGACGCCGGCCCGCTGAATCGGGCCGCGTCAGCGCGGGCCGAACAGCCCGGCAGCCCAGGAGACGGCCAGGCCGATCAGCGCCGAGCAGCAGCAGACCACCAGGGCGGAGGCGACCACACCGAGGATCAGCCAGACGGGCGCGCGCCGGCCCGGTCCCGGTCCGCCTTCCGCCCGCTGCTCGTCGTCGCTCACCCGGGCAGTCTAGGCGGCGGACGCGGGGCGGCGGCCGGCTCCGCGGCGCGGCAGGATGGGGCGATGGACCTGGTCACGATCGCCGACGTCCGGGCCGCCGCCGAGGACGTCGCGGGCGCCGTGGTGCGTACCCCGTTGCTGCCGACGCTCTGGGACGACGAGCTGTGGCTCAAGCCGGAGAGCCTGCAACCGGTCGGCTCGTTCAAGGTGCGCGGGGCGACGCACGCGGTGGCCCGGCTCGACCCGGCCGCCCGGTCCCGGGGCGTGGTGACCCACTCCTCCGGCAACCACGGGCAGGCCCTGGCGTACGCGGCCCGAGCGTTCGGCGTGCCCTGCACGGTGGTCGTGCCCGAGGGAGCGCCGCGGGTCAAGGTGGACCGGATGCGGGCGTTCGGCGCCGATGTGCGGCTCGTGCCGCCCGCCCGCCGGCTGGCCGAGGCCGAGCGGATCGTCGCCGACACCGGTGCCGCGCTGGTGCCGCCCTTCGACCATCCGTGGATCATCGCCGGGCAGGGCACGATCGGCCTGGAGATCGTCGCCGACCTCCCCGACGTCGACGTGGTGCTGGTACCCGTGGGTGGCGGCGGGCTGTCCTCCGGGGTGGCCACCGCCGTCAAGGCGCTGCGCCCGTCGGCCGCCGTGATCGGGGTGGAGCCGCTGCTCGCCGCCGACGCCCGCGACTCCCTCGCGGCCGGGGAGGTGGTGGTCTGGGAGGTCGAACGCACCTACCGGACGTGCGCGGACGGGCTGCGCACCAACCTGTCCGAGCTGACCCTGGCCCACCTGCGGGCCCGGCTCGACGGCATCGTCACGGTGACCGAGGACGAGATCGTCGCGGCCATGGGGCGGCTGGTGCGCGAGGCCCGGCTGGTGGCCGAGCCGAGCGGGGCCGTCGCCCTGGCCGCCCGGCTGTTCCGCCGGGACGAGCTGCCGCCGGGGCGTACGGTCGCGGTGGTCACCGGCGGCAACGCCGACCCGCACGTGCTAGGCCCGCTGCTGGACTGAGGGGCCGGCGCGGGCCCCTCAGCCCTCAGCGGGTCAGGCGCGGCCCAGCCGGTCCAGGGTCCAGGCGTTGACGAACGCCTCTTCGCGCCAGGCGTCGTACCGGCCGCTCGGGCCGCCGTGGCCGGCGCCCATCTCGGTCTTCAGCAGGTAGTCGCCCTGCGGGGCGACCGCCCGCAGCCGGGCGATCCACTTGGCCGGCTCGTGGTAGAGGACCCGGGTGTCGTTGAGGCTCGTCACCGCGAGGATCGCCGGGTAGTCCATGTCGGCCACGTTCTCGTACGGCGTGTAGGACTTCATGTACGCGTAGACCTCGGGGTCGTCGAGCGGGTTGCCCCACTCCTCCCACTCGGTGACCGTCAGCGGCAGCGACGGGTCGAGGATCGAGGTGAGCGCGTCCACGAACGGCACCTGCGCGACGATCCCGGCGAACGCGTCCGGGGCGAGGTTGGCCACCGCGCCCATCAGCAGGCCGCCCGCCGAGGCGCCCCGGGCCACCAGCCGGTCGCTCGCCGTCCAGCCGGCCTTGACCAGGTGCCGGGCGCAGGCCACGAAGTCGGTGAAGGTGTTCTTCTTGGCCAGCAGTTTGCCCTCGTCGTACCAGCGCCGGCCCAGCTCGCCGCCGCCGCGGATGTGGGCCACCGCGAAGATCACGCCCCGGTCGAGCAGGCTGAGCCGGGCGATGGAGAACCAGGGGTCCATGCTCGCCTCGTAGGACCCGTAGCCGTAGATGACGGCGGGAGCGGAGCCGTCGCGCGGCGTGCCCGCGCGGCACACCAGTGAGATGGGCACCCGGGTGCCGTCGTCGGCGAGCGCCCAGTCGCGGTGCTGCTCGTAGTCGGCCGGGTCGTACTCCCTCCCGTCCGGGCCGGGCCGGACCGGCTTCCGCCGGCGCAGCACCATCTGCCGGGTGACCAGGTCGTAGTCGTAGACCGAGTCCGGGGTCACCAGCGAGGTGTAGCGCAGCCGCACCTCACTGGTGCGGTATTCCGGGTTGGCGTCGAGCCCGACGCTGTAGATCGGCTCGGGGAAGTCGATGTCGAAGCTGTCGCCGCCGCCGACGGGCAGCACCCGCAGCCCGGTCAGCCCGTTGCTGCGCAGCGAGACGACCAGATGGTTCTCGAACGCGTCGACGGACTCCAGCCGGGTGCCGGGGGTGTGCGGGATCAGCGGCGTCCAGTCGCCCGGCGCGTCCGCCGACGTGTACGCCAGCGCGAAGTCCTCGGCGCCGTCGTTGTGCAGGATCAGGAAGCGGTGGCCGTGGTGCTCCACCGCGTACTCGACGCCCTGCCGCCGCGGCGCGATGATCGCCGGCTCGCCGGTGGGGTTGGCGGCCGGGATGACCCGGACCTCGCTGGTGATCTTGCTGTGGATGTCGATGACCACGAAGCGCTCGGAGCGGGTCAGCTCGACGCCCACCCAGAACCGCTCGTCGTCCTCCTGGTGCACCACCACGTCCGCACTCGACGGGGTGCCCACGGTGTGCCGCCAGACCCGGTTCGGCCGCCAGGCGTCGTCGACCGTCACGTAGAACAGCGTCGAGGCGTCGTTCGACCAGGCGGTGCCGTAGAAGGTGTCCGGGATTTCGTCGGGGAGTGCCTCGCCGGTCTGCAGGTCCTTGATCCGCAGCGTGAAGCGCTCGTCGCCGGAGAAGTCGGTGGAGTAGGCCAGCCAGCGCCCGTCGGGGCTGACGTCGAACGCGCCGAGGGAGAAGAAGTCGTGCCCCTCGGCGAGCCGGTTGCCGTCGAGCAGAACCTCCTCCCCGTCCAGCGGGGCGCCGTCCTCGCTGACCGGCGGCGTGGTCTCGCCGTCGCGGACGGCCCGGCGGCACTGCACGCCGTACTGCTGGCCCTCGACCGTGCGGGTGTAGTACCAGTAGCCGTCCTTGCGGGTCGGCACCGACAGGTCGGTCTCCTGGGTGCGCCGGCGGGTCTCCTCGAACAGCTGCGCGCGCAGCCCCTCCAGGTGCGCGGTGCGCGCCTCGGTGTACGCGTTCTCCGCGGTCAGGTAGGCGATCGTGTCCGGGTCTTCCTTGCCGGCGAGCCACGCGTACTCGTCGAGGACGGTGTCGCCGTGGTGCGTCCGCTCGCTTGGAACACGCTTGGCGGCGGGCGCTGGCGACGGGTCCCGGTCGTGACGCGGCACGCTGGAGTTGTCGGGGATCTCGGTGGTCACGGGCGTCACGTTACCGGCCGGCAGGGCGCCGCCGTGGTCGCGCGCCGCCGGAATCCCGCGACTCGCCGCCGGGTCTTTCGAACATGTGTACGATAACCGCCATGGCGGCTGCATCGCGTTCCACCGATCGACCCGGAGCCCTTGAGATCACCCGGAAGCTGGCGGAGATCTGCGGTCCGCCGTTCGCCCGTTTCGCGGGCCCGGCCGACGAGGTGGCCGGCCGCACGGCCCGCTGGGTGGCCGTGCCGGGCGGCCCACACGCCGCGGCCGAGGTGCTCCGGCTGGCCGCGGCGCACGACCTGACCGTGGTGCCGCGCGGCGCCGGCACGAAGATCGACTGGGGTGCCGCCCCGGCGCAGGTCGACATCATGCTCGACACCGGCCGGCTGGCCGGGGTCTGGCACGAGCCGCACGCCTCGGTGGTGGCCGAGGTCGGCGCGGGAACCCCGCTGCGGGCCGTGCAGGCCACGCTGGAGCGCATCGGCCGGCGCATCCCGGTCGACGCGCCCTCCCCGGGGGCGACCCTGGGCGGGGTGCTGGCCGCTGACGAGGCCGGCCCGCTGCGTCACCGGCACGGCAGTCCGTGCGCCCAGCTCGTCGGCGTGCGCTACCTCGACGCCGACGGCGAGCTGGTCAGCGTGGGGGAGCCCGGCACCGCGTTGCTCGGCCGCGCCGGGCCGGCACGCGGCGGCGCCGGGCTGGGTGATGCCGGGTTGGGTGGTTCTGGTTTGGGTGGCGCTGGATTGGGCGGGGCGGGGCTCGGTGGTGCTGGGCTGGGCGGTGCTGGGTCGGGTGGAGCTGGGCTCGGTCGCGCTGGACTGGGTGGTGCCGGACTGGGCGGTGGCCCGTTGGGTGGCGCGGAGCCGGGCGGTGCGGCGGCCGTCTTCGGCGCGGCCGAGGTGCCGGGGCTCGACGTGGCCCGGCTGCTCTGCGGCTCGCAGGGCGGCCTCGGGGTGCTGGTCTCGGCAACCATGCGGGTGCAGGCCGTGCCGGCCAGCCGGGTCTGGGTGTCCCGTCCGGTGTGGACGCCGCTGGAGGTGCACGACCTCGTGCGGGCGGTGCTCGCCGCCCGGCTCGACCCGGCGGCCGTCGAGCTGGACCTGCCGGTGCCGGTGCCGCTGCCGCGCCGGAGGATCCCCGCGTCCCACCCGTCCGTGGTCAACCGGCCCGACCACCCCGCGGTGACCGGGCGCCCGGTGCGGCCCGCCGCGGCGGGCAGCCTGGTGGTGCTGCTGGAAGGCGGCCCGGCCGACGTGGCGGAACGGACCGACCGGCTCGTCGCGCTGCTCGGCACCGAGGCCGTGGTCAACCACGCCGCGCCCGATTGGTGGGGGCGCTATCCGTTCGCCCCCGGCGACACGGCCCTGCGGATCGAGGTGCCCATCAACGACCTGCACGCCGCCGTCTACGCGCTGCGCGACGCGGCCGGCACCCCGGTCCCGGTCCGCGGCTCCGCCGGGATCGGCGCCGTGCACGCCGCGCTGCCCGGCTCGCTGCCGCCCGAGCGGGTCGCCTCGATCCTCGCCGCGGTCCGGGGCGTGCTCCTCGCCCGCCAGGGCCGCTGCGTGGTGGTCTCCGCCCCCGCGCCGGTTCGTCGCGCCGTCGACCTGTGGGGCGAACTGCCCACCCTGCCGCGCCTCCGCACGGCCAAGGCTTACCTCGACCCCCACCACCGCCTGTCCCCGGGCCGCCTCCCCGGCGGCCTGTAACCCCCGGGCCGACGCCCTGCCCCGCCTCGGCCCTGCCCCCGCGCCCGGCCCGCACGGCCTCTGCCCCGGTGCCCAGCCCTCCGCCACCGCCGCCCGGCCTCATCGTCGATCAAGAGGTTCGCGTCACCACCCAGCCCTTCCCCGAAGCAAACCTTGATCAACGCCGCGATTGCGCAACATCGCGGCTGACCTGAGTTGACCAAGAAGTTTGCGTCTGAACAGCGCCCGTGATTGACGCAAACTTCTTGATCAACGGGGAGAGCCACGCGGCGGACAGGGCCAGGAAGAGGGATTACAGGGCGTCGTTGCGGAGGACCAGGACGGCGATGTCGTCGCGTGGGGGTTCCACCGAGAAGGCGATGGCCGTGGCGCGGAGGCGGGCGGCCACCACGTCGGCCGAGTAGCCGGCCAGGGGTGCCGCCGCCTCGCGCAGGCGGTCGGTGCCGAAGAGCTCCCGGCCGCGCCGGCGCTCGGTTACGCCGTCGGTGTAGAAGATCAGTGCGTCGCCCGGCTTGAGCGCGATCTCGGCGGTCGGGGTGGCGATCGAGTCGAGCAGCCCGAGGGCCGTGCCGCCGGTGCCGACGAAGCCGGCACCGCCGCCGCCGTGCAGCAGCACGGGCCGGTCGTGCCCGGCCAGGTGCAGGGAGACGTCGAGCTGGTCGCCGTCGCCCGGCCCGACCGCGGCCAGCGCCAGCGTGCAGTAGCGGCCGCCGCCGCGCTCGACCAGCGTCTCGTTGAGCCGGCCGAGCACCTCCGGCAGCGGCTTGCCGTCGCCGACCAGGACCCGGATCACGTCCCGCACCAGCCCGGTCACCGCCGCCGCCTGGACGCCCTTGCCGGATACGTCGCCGACCACCACGAGCCACCGGCCGTCCGGCAGCGGCACCACGTCGTAGAAGTCGCCGCCGACCTCGGCGTCGTCGCCGGTCGGGACGTACTCGGCGGCGAAGCCGATGCCCTCGACCACCGGGAGCACCGGCGGCAGCAGCGACTGCTGGAGGGTCTGCGCGACCCGCCGGCGCTCGGCGTGGATCCGGGCGTTCTCGATGGCCAGCCCGGCCCGCCGGGCCACGTCCTCCAGCACCGACACCTCGTCGGGGTCGTGCCGGTGCCGCTGGTGGCGGCCCACGGCCAGGGTGCCGAGCCGCTGACCGCGGGCGATCAGGGGTACGGCGAAGCCCTCCATCGGCCCGCTCAGCGGCACCTGTGTCGCGCTCCGGGAGGACTCCCGCAGCCGGGCCTGGATCGAGTCGGGCCCGGTCTCCTGGAGCACCCGGTGCAGCTGCGGCAGCACCGCCTCGTCGGCGTGGCTGGCCGCGGCGAGCCGCAGCCGCCCCCACTCGTCGGTGGTGTGCACGGCACACCACTGGCCGAGCCGGGGCACCACGAGCTGCGGGATGAGCGCCATGGTCAGCTCGACGTCCAGCGACTGGGCGAGCAGTTCGCTCGCCTCGGCCAGGAAGGTCAGCCAGGCCGACCGGCGGACGTCGGCCCGGCGCAGCCGGTCGTTCTCCAGGTGCAGCGAGAGCCGTTCGGCGGCCAGCACCGCGAGCGGCCGGGCGTACGCCGAGGGCGCCGCGTCCAGTTCCAGCTCCCCGGCGTACGGGCGGTGCACGGCGAGCGGGACGCGGAGCAGTTCGTTGCCCTCGCGGGGTTGCCGCCCGTAGCGGGCGAGCACCTGGCTGCCCTGCCCGTCGCCGCGGTCCAGCCGCACGACCCCGCCGGCCGCCCCGACCATCTCGGCGACGCGGGTCAGCAGCCCGGCGGCGAACTCGGGCAGCGGGTCGTCCGCGTACGGGTCGGGGGTGGTCTGCATGAGCTCGCTCATCGCGGCGGCGCTCGGGGTGCCCCCGTCGGTCCGCGCGGCGGCGGAGAGCACCGGGCGGGTCTCCGCCGGCCGCGGGGTGGCAGCGAGGTCGGGCCGGTCGAGCCGGAACCAGACGCCCTTCCCGGTGGGCAGGTAGGTGGTGCCCCAGCGGCTGGCGAAGTGGTCGACCAGCAGCAGCCCGCGGCCGCGCTCGGCCACCTCGGTGATCTCGGAGGTGGTGTTCCGGACGCCGACCATCAGCTCGTCGACCGGGCCGGAGGCGAAGTCGGTCACCGTGACGGTGAGCCCCGCTGGGTCGGCTTCGACCTCGATGTCCAGTTCGGTGCGCGCGTGCTCGACCGCGTTGGTGGTGAGTTCGGTGGTCAGCAGCAGCGCCTCGTTGAGCAGCTCGTGCAGGTCCGCCTCGGCGAGGACGGACCGCACCAGCGCCCGGGCCGCCGCGGGTGTGCGCCGGTCGGCGGGGAGGCGGACACGCCGGACGTGCTCGTCCGAGCCGCCGTTCATGGCCGGCCCTGCCTCCGCTGACACCTTCGTATCCTCCACCGCCGCCGCCCCGGGTGCCAAGCCGCTCGGCCGATCCGGTCGGCGCGGGACAGTTCGGGCGTGGCGCGCGGTCGACGCGGTCGGCCTCGACGGGACACGCGGCAGAATGGTGGGATGGCCGCGTGTCGGCACGAGCCTGATGGCCCCCGAGCTGAGCGAGGAACTGATGACCACGGCGAAACAACCGGTAGCCGGGGACGACCACGAGGTGCTCCTCGGCGAGCTGGTCGAGGCGCTGCGACGGGTCCGTCGCGGCGACCTCCGGGTCCGCCTGCCCCGACGGGCCGGCCTGGCCGGTGAGGTGGCGGACTCCTTCAACGACGTGGTGTCGCTCCAGGAGCGGCAGCACCTGGACCTGCGCCGGATCAGCCGGGTGGTCGGCCGGGACGGCCGGCTCACCGAGCGGCTCGACGACGAGGGCCTGGACGGCTCGTGGGCGGAGGGGCAGCGGGCGGTCAACTCGCTGATCGACGACCTGGGGCGCCCGACCACGGAGATCGCCCGGGTGATCGTGGCGGTGGCTGACGGCGACCTGTCCCAGCACATGGCGCTGGAGATCGACGGCCGGCCGCTGCGCGGTGAGTACCTGCGTATCGGCCGGACCGTGAACACCATGGTCGACCAGCTCTCCTCGTTCGCCGACGAGGTGACCCGGGTGGCCCGCGAGGTGGGCACCGAGGGCAAGCTGGGCGGCCAGGCGGACGTGCGCGGCGTCGCCGGCACCTGGAAGGACCTCACCGACTCGGTGAACACCATGGCGTCGAACCTCACCGGCCAGGTGCGGTCGATCTCCCAGGTGGCGACGGCGGTGGCGAAGGGTGACCTGTCGCAGAAGATCACGGTCGGCGCGCGCGGCGAGGTGGCCGAGCTGGCCGACACGATGAACTCGCTCACCGACACACTGCGGCTCTTCGCCGAGCAGGTGACCCGGGTGGCCCGCGAGGTGGGCACCGACGGGAAGCTCGGCGGCCAGGCCGAGGTGCCGAACGTGGCCGGCACGTGGAAGGACCTCACCGACAGCGTCAACTCGATGGCGTCGAACCTGACCAGCCAGGTCCGGAACATCGCCCAGGTCTCGACCGCGGTGGCCCGCGGCGACCTCTCTCAGAAGATCACCGTGGCCGCCCAGGGCGAGATCCTGGAGCTGAAGGACACCGTGAACACGATGGTGGACCAGCTGTCCTCGTTCGCGGACGAGGTGACCCGGGTGGCCCGTGAGGTGGGCATCGAGGGCAAGCTGGGCGGCCAGGCCCAGGTACGCGGGGTCTCCGGCACCTGGCGCGACCTGACGGAGAACGTGAACCAGCTCGCCGGCAACCTGACCAGCCAGGTGCGGAACATCTCGCAGGTGTCGACGGCCGTCGCCAAGGGTGACCTGTCCCAGAAGATCACGGTGGACGCGCAGGGCGAGATCCTGGAGCTGAAGAACACCGTCAACACGATGGTCGACCAGCTCTCGTCGTTCGCCGACGAGGTGACCCGGGTGGCCCGTGAGGTGGGCACCGAGGGCAAGCTGGGTGGTCAGGCGCAGGTGAAGGGTGTCTCCGGCACCTGGCGGGACCTGACCGACAACGTGAACTCGATGGCGTCGAACCTCACGAGCCAGGTGCGGAACATCGCGTCGGTCACGACCGCCGTCGCGAAGGGCGACCTGGGCCAGAAGATCACGGTGGACGCCCGGGGCGAGATCCTGGAGCTGAAGTCGACCGTCAACACGATGGTGGACCAGCTGTCGTCGTTCGCCGACGAGGTCACGCGGGTGGCCCGCGAGGTGGGCACCGAGGGCAAGCTCGGCGGCCAGGCCCAGGTACGCGGCGTCGCCGGCACCTGGCGCGACCTCACCGACAACGTGAACTCCATGGCCTCGAACCTGACCGCCCAGGTGCGGAACATCGCCCAGGTGTCGACGGCGGTGGCCAAGGGTGACCTGTCGCAGAAGATCACGGTGGACGCGCAGGGCGAGATCCTGGAGCTGAAGTCGACGGTCAACACGATGGTCGACCAGCTCTCGTCGTTCGCCGACGAGGTGACGCGCGTGGCCCGTGAGGTGGGCACCGAGGGCAAGCTGGGTGGTCAGGCGCAGGTGAAGGGTGTCTCCGGCACCTGGCGGGACCTGACCGACAACGTGAACTCGATGGCGTCGAACCTGACCAGCCAGGTGCGGAACATCGCGTCGGTCACGACCGCCGTCGCGAAGGGCGACCTGGGCCAGAAGATCACGGTGGACGCGCAGGGCGAGATCCTGGAGCTGAAGAACACCGTCAACACGATGGTCGACCAGCTCTCCTCGTTCGCCGACGAGGTCACCCGGGTGGCCCGTGAGGTCGGCATCGAGGGCAAGCTGGGCGGTCAGGCCCAGGTGAAGGGCGTCAGCGGCACCTGGCGCGACCTCACCGAGAACGTCAACCAGCTCGCGTCGACCCTCACCACCCAGCTCCGGGCGATCTCCCAGGTCTCCACCTCGGTGACCCGCGGTGACCTGACCCAGCGGATCAGCGTGAAGGCGCAGGGCGAGGTCGCCGAGCTGAAGGACAACATCAACCAGATGATCGTCACCCTCCGGGAGACGACCAAGAAGAACGCCGAGCAGGGCTGGCTCGACTCGAACCTGGCCCGGATCGGCGGCCTGCTCCAGGGGCAGCGGGACCTCGGCGAGGTCTGCCGCATGATCATGATGGAGGTGACCCCGCTGGTCGACGCGCAGCTCGGCGCGTTCTTCCTGGCGGACAGCTCTGACGGCAGCATGCGGCTGCGCCTCACCGCCTCCTACGGCTACGTCGCCCGCGGGCATGACGTGACCTTCGGGCCCGGCGAGGGTCTGGTCGGGCAGGCCGCACTGTCCCGGCGGACCATCCGGGTCAACACCCAGCCCGACGGGCGCCTGGTGCTCCGCTCCGGCCTGGCCGAGACGCCCCCGGCCGACCTCGTGGTGCTGCCGGTCCTCTTCGAGGGCGAACTGCTCGGCGTGATCGAGTTCGCCGGTGTGACCACCTTCTCCGAGCTGCACCTGGCGTTCCTGGAGCGGCTCGTGCTCACCATCGGCGTGGCGGTCAACACCATCCAGGCCAACCGGCGTACGGAGGAGCTGCTCGCGCAGTCGCAGCGCCTGGCGCACGAGATGCAGGAGCAGTCGGCGGAGCTCCAGCGCACCAACGCCGAGCTGGAGGACAAGGCGAAGCTGCTCTCCGAGCAGAAGACCAACATCGAGACGCAGAACCGGGAGATCGAGCTGGCCCGGCTCGGCCTGGAGGAGAAGGCGCAGCAGCTCACCCGGGCGTCGGCCTACAAGTCGGAGTTCCTGGCCAACATGAGCCACGAGCTGCGTACGCCGCTGAACTCGCTGCTCCTGCTGGCCCGGCTGCTCGCCGAGAACCCGGAGCAGAACCTGAGCCCGAAGCAGATCGAGTTCGCCCGCACGATTCACAGCGCCGGATCGGACCTGCTCTCCCTCATCGACGACATCCTCGACCTGTCGAAGATCGAGGCGGGCCGGATGGACGTCGAACCGACCGAGATCCACTTCTCCGAGATCCGTGGCTACGTCGAGCAGGCGTTCGCGCCCCAGGCCGAGGAGAAGGGCCTCGACTTCCAGGTGCGGATCAGCAAGGACCTGTCGCCGGCTCTGGTCACCGACGCCCAGCGGTTGCAGCAGATCCTGCGCAACCTGCTCTCCAACGCGGTGAAGTTCACCGACAACGGCGCGGTCACCCTGCGGATCGCGCCGGCCGCCGAGAACGCGGTGTTCGACGTGCCGGCGCTGACCAACGCCCGGCAGGTCATCGCGTTCACGGTGATCGACACGGGCATCGGCATCTCGGACGACAAGCTCTCGCTGATCTTCGAGGCGTTCCAGCAGGCCGACGGCACCACGAGCCGGCGCTACGGCGGCACCGGCCTGGGCCTGTCGATCAGCCGGGACCTGGCCCGCCTGCTCGGCGGCACGATCACCGTGTCCTCCGCGCCGGGGCAGGGGTCGACGTTCACTCTCTTCGTACCCGATGTGCTGGCACCGGACGCGGTGGTGGCGCCGGCGCCACCCTCGCCGCAGCGCGCGGGCCTGCCGTCGTCCCTGCTCATGCCCATGGAGTTGCCGCAGCCGCAGGAGACCCCGGCGACCCGGCGGCTGGAGGGTGTGACCGTTCTGATCATCGACGACGACGTCCGGAACGTGTTCGCGCTGACCTCTGCGTTGGAACTCCACGGTATGACCGTGTTGTACTCGGACAACGGGGCGGACGGCGTCCGCCAACTGGCCGAGCATCCGGAGGTGGACATCGTGTTGATGGACGCGATGATGCCGGACCAGGACGGCTACGAGACGACCGCGCAGATCCGCCGCAACCACCGCTTCGCGGACCTGCCGATCGTGTTCCTGACCGCGAAGGCGATGCCCGGTGACCGGGAGTCGGCGATCGCGGCCGGGGGCAGCGACTACATCACCAAGCCGGTGGATCTGGACGAGTTGATCGAGCTGATGGCGTCCTGGATCGGCCGCAGCCGAGGCGAGGAGAATCCGTGACCCAGATGGCCAAGGCGCTGCTGGTGGACGACCGGCGGGAGAACCTGATGGCCCTGGAGGCGATCCTCCAGGGGCTTCCGGTGCAGTCGGTCGCCGTGGAGAGTGGCGAGGCGGCGCTCAAGCAGCTCCTGGTGGACGACTTCGCGGTGATCCTGCTGGACGCCCAGATGCCGGACATGGACGGCTTCGAGACCGCCACCCACATCAAGCGCCGGGAGCGGACCCGGCACGTGCCGATCATCTTCCTCACCGCCGCGGACAAGGATGCCCAGCTCGCCCTGCGGGGCTACGCGGTCGGTGCGGTCGACTACCTGACCAAGCCCTTCGACCCGTGGGTGCTGCGGGCGAAGGTGTCGGTGTTCGTCGAGCTGTGGGTGAAGACCCGGCAGCTCGCCGCCCAGTCGGATCTGGTCCGGGAGCGCGACGCCCAGTGGCGGGTGCTCACCGACGCGGTGGACGAGGCGACCGCGCTGCTGCGTGCCGACGACGACCCGGAGTCCCGGGAGCGTGCGGTGGACCTGCTGGAGCAGGCCCGCTGGGGCAACACCGCCTGAGCGCTCAGGCGTCGGCCCGGTCGCCGTGTCCCGTCGCGGCGCGCCGGGCCCGCCACCGTTCGCCGAGGGCGTCGATCTCCTCCTGCACGAAGAGGAAGAAGTCCCGCATCTCGGCCACCCGCTCGCCCGCCGGGGTGTTCCGCCCGTGCAGCGCGTCCACCCCGCCGTTGGCGATGTCGATGAAGTTCTTGTAGAGGCCGGTCTTCGTGATGGTGGCCTCGTACCAGGGGTTGGCCGGCATCCGGTAGCGGTCCCGCCGGGAGCCCTTGACGGGCTCGCGGACCAGCATGGCGAACTGGGTGAGGTAGCGCACCGCTCCGGACACGGCCGCGGCGCTGACGCCCAGCCGCTCGCCGATCTCGGCGGCGGTGAGCGGCTCGTCGGCGCTCATCACGGTGAACAGCACCCGGCCGGCCATCCGGGGGAAGCCGACGTCCGCGAAGGCCATCGCCATCCGTTCGACGAAGAGGTGGACCTCTTCCTCGTGCGGGGTCGGGCGGTGGTCGTCAGACATGGGCGGCAGCTCCTCGCGTGAAAATTCCGTGAAGATGATGGTGCCTCGGATCTCACTGTCTTCACAAGTTTGTGAAACGAGCGTAGCTTGCGAAGCATGGAAACCCCAATCGAGGTGTCCGGCCTGGTCAAGACCTTCGGCCGGACCCGAGCGCTCGACGGACTCGACCTGGCCGTCCGTGCCGGCGAGGTGCACGGCTTCCTGGGCCCCAACGGCTCCGGCAAGTCGACCACCATCCGGGTGCTGCTCGGTCTGCTGCGGGCGGACGCGGGGGCCGTCCGACTGCTCGGCGGCGACCCCTGGCGGGACGCCGTCGCCCTGCACCGCCGGCTCGCGTACGTGCCCGGCGACGTCACCCTGTGGCCCAACCTGAGCGGCGGCGAGGTGATCGACCTGCTCGGCCGGCTGCGCGGTGGGCTGGACCCGAGGCGCCGTGCCGAGCTGCTGGAGTCCTTCGAGCTGGACCCGCGCAAGAAGGGCCGGGCCTACTCCAAGGGCAACCGGCAGAAGGTGGGCCTGGTCGCCGCCCTCGCCTCCGACGTCGAGCTGCTCATCCTCGACGAGCCCACCTCCGGGCTCGACCCGCTGATGGAGGAGGTCTTCCAGCACTGGGTGCGCCGGGCCAAGCAGGACGGCCGCACCGTGCTCCTCTCCAGCCACATCCTGGCCGAGGTGGAGGCGCTCTGCGACCGGGTGACGATCATCCGGAACGGCCGGGCCGTCGAGTCCGGCACCCTCACCGAGCTGCGCCACCTGCACCGCACCTCGATCGACGCGGAGGTGGCCGCCCCGCTCGACGGGCTGGCGGAGCTGCCCGGTGTGCACGACCTGCGGGTCGACGGCAACCGGGTCCGCTTCGACGTGGACTCCGCCGCGCTGGACGTCGCTCTGCGGCGCCTCACCGAGCTGGGCGTCCGCAGTCTGGTCAGCACGCCGCCCACGCTGGAGGAGCTGTTCCTGCGGCACTACGAGGCGGTCCCTGAGGAGCTGACGCGATGAGCACCCTCGCCGGAACCCGCCACCTGGCCCGGCTGGTCCTGCGACGGGACCGCCTCGTGCTCCCGCTCTGGGTGCTGGTCCTCGCCGTGCTCCCGATGACGTACGCGACCAGCTTCTTCGAGCTGTTCCCGACCGACGCCGAGCGGGCCGCGTACGCCGCCGGCACCGCCCGCAACCCCTCGATCGTCGCGCTGCTCGGCCCGGTCTACGGGGAGAGCGTCGGCGCGCTGACCGCCCAGCGGTGCGGCTTCCTGCTCGTCATCGTGGCGCTGGCCAGCCTGCTCACCGTGATCCGGCACACCCGCGTCGAGGAGGAGGCCGGCCGGCGGGAACTGCTCGGCGGCGGGGTGCTCGGCCGGCACGCCGGGCTGACCGCCGCGCTGCTCGTCACGTACGCGGCCGACCTGCTGCTCGGCCTGCTCAGCGCGGCCGGGCTGGCGTCCACCGGCCTGCCCGCCGCCGGCTCCTGGGCGTACGGCCTCGGCGCCGCCCTCACCGGCATGGTCTTCGCCACCCTCGGCGGGCTGGCCGCCCAGCTCACCGAGACCGCGGGCGGGGCCCGAGGCATCGGGATCGCCGTCCTCGGCGCCGCGTTCGCGCTGCGGATGGTCGGTGACACCGCCAGCAACGACTGGCCGAGCTGGCTCTCCCCGCTGGGCTGGGCGCCCCGGATCCGGCCCTTCGAGGGGGAGCGCTGGTGGGTGCTCGCGGTGCCGCTCGTCGCGTCGGCGGTGCTCGCCGCGGTCGCGTACCCGGTCTCGGTGCGCCGCGACCTTGGCGCGGGGGTGCTGCCGCCCCGGCTCGGGCCGGCCGGCGCCGGGCGGGGGCTCGCGGGGCCGTTCGGGCTGGCCTGGCGCCTGCACCGCGGACAGATCCTCTGGTGGTCGGTCGGCTTCGGCCTGCTCGGGCTGATCCTCGGCGGCGCCGCGGAGGCGGCCGGCCGCTCGGTCGAGGGGAACCCCCAGCTGGAGGACATCATGGCCCGGATCGGCGGGGCCTCCGGCCTGGCCGACGCCTACCTGGGCGCCACGCTCAGCCTGGCCGGCCTGGCCGCGGCGGGCTACGGCATCCAGGCCGCGCTGCGGATGCGCGCCGAGGAGTCCGCCGGGCACGCCGAGCCCGTGCTCGCCACCGGCACGCACCGCTCGACCTGGCTGCTGTCGCACGTGGTGTTCGCGCTGGTCGGCCCGGTCGTGGTGCTCGCCGTCACCGGCCTGGCGACCGGCCTGACGTACGGGCTGAGCGTGCACGACGTGCCCCGGGAGCTGCCCCGGATGCTCGGTCTCGGGCTGGCGCAGGCGCCCGCCGCCTGGGTGCTGGCCGGGCTCGCCGTGCTGCTCTACGGCCTGCTGCCCCGGCTCGCCCCGGTGGCCTGGGCGGTGCTGGCGGTCTGCGTGCTGCTCGGCCAGCTCGGCGCGGTGCTCGAACTCGACCAGTGGCTGCTGGACGTGTCCCCGTTCACGCACACCCCGCAGGTACTGCGCGACACGTGGAGCGCCACCCCCCTGTGGACCCTGACCGTCGTGGCCCTGGCCCTGGCGGCATCGGGCCTGACCGCCTTCCGCCGCCGCGACGTCCCGGTCACCTGACCTCCGGACTCAGTTGATCAAGAGGTTTGCGTCAGGAATCCGGCTTCAGTAGACGCAAACCTCTTGATCAACGCGTCAGGGGGCCGTTTCGTTGCGGATCATCAGGGCCGAGCGGAGGCCGGTGATGTCCAGGACGCGCAGCAGGAAGTCGCCGACGTTGCTCAGGACCAGCAGGCTCTGGGCGTGACTGGCCTTGCGGCTGAGCACCACGAGGGTGCCGAGCCCCTGCGAGTCACAGAAGGTGACCCCGCCCAGGTCGAGCACGATGCGCGGCGGGGGGTCGGCCAGCACCTCGTTGACGACTGTCGACAGCTGGGCGGCCGTGAGCATGTCGATCTCACCGGCGAGGCGAAGCACGGCTTCGTCACCCGACCGATGTAGCGTGATGGACAGTTCGGCACGATCCACCCGGTCAGCCTATCGCGATCTCGACCAACGGGCCCGTCGAGCGACCCGCCGGGTCAGTGGCGCATGCCGAACGGACGAGGGCGTGAGCCCGGTAACCCTCGGTGCGGGGTGCCTGCCGCTCGGCCGCCCGGCGCTGACACAATGGCGGCATCGTGACCGATACCTTTTCCGCCGGATCCGGCCGCTACCCGGCCGACGCACCGGCCTCCGAGGCCCTGTTCGACCGCGCCAAGGCCATCGTGCCCGGCGGGGTCAACTCTCCCGTGCGCGCGTTCCGTGCCGTCGGCGGCACCCCGCGCTTCATGGTCCGGGGGGAGGGTCCCTGGCTCTTCGACGCCGACGGTCGCCGCTACGTCGACCTGGTCTGCTCGTGGGGCCCGCTGATCCTCGGTCACGCCCACCCGGCCGTGGTCGAGGCGCTGCGCGAGGCCGCCGCCCTGGGCACCAGCTTCGGCACCCCGACCCCGGGCGAGGTCGACCTGGCCGCGGAGATCGTCGCGCGTACGCCGGTGGAGCAGGTCCGCCTGGTCAACTCGGGCACCGAGGCGACCATGTCGGCGATCCGGCTGGCCCGCGGCTTCACCGGCCGCGCCAAGATCGTCAAGTTCTCCGGCTGCTACCACGGCCACTCCGACGCGCTGCTCGCCGCCGCCGGCTCGGGCGTGGCCACCTTCGGCCTGCCCGACTCGCCGGGCGTGACCGGCGCGGCCGCGGGCGACACCATCGTGCTGCCGTACAACGACCTGCGCGCGGTGGAGGAGGTCTTCGCCGCCGAGGGCCCGCACATCGCGGCGATCATCACCGAGGCGGCCGCCGGCAACATGGGCGTGATCGCGCCGCGTGACGACTTCAACCAGCGGCTCGCCCGGATCGCCCACGCGCACGGCGCGCTGCTGATCGTCGACGAGGTGATGACCGGGTTCCGCGTCTCCCGCGCCGGCTGGCACGGCCTCGACCCCTCCGACGCCGACCTGTGGACGTACGGGAAGGTCATGGGCGGTGGCCTGCCCGCCGCGGCGTTCGGCGGGCGCGCGGAGATCATGGCGCGGCTGGCCCCGGCCGGCCCGGTCTACCAGGCCGGCACCCTGTCCGGTAACCCGCTCGCGTGCGCCGCCGGCCTGGCCACGCTGCGGCTGGCCGACGACGCGCTCTACCGCCGCCTCGACGAGACGGCCGCCGCCGTGGGCAAGCTCGCCACCGAGGCACTGGCCGGCGCCGGGGTCCCGCACCGCCTGTCGTACGCGGGCAACATGTTCTCGATCTTCTTCACCGACGCCGACGTGGCGGACTACGACAGCGCGCGCACGCAGCAGGTGCCCGCGTTCAAGGCGTTCTTCCACGCCATGCTCGCCGCCGGCGTCTACCTGCCGCCGAGCGCGTTCGAGTCGTGGTTCGTGTCGGCGGCGATGGACGATGCCGCCCTGGAGCAGATCGCCGCGGCCCTGCCGGCGGCGGCGAACGCGGCGGCAGCGGCAGGACACGGGGGTTGACAATCGTGAGCGAGACGGTGGTTCACGTGCTGCGGCACGGCGAGGTGCACAACCCGGACGGCATCCTCTACGGCCGGTTGCCCGGCTTCCGCCTCTCCGAGCTGGGCGTCCAGATGGCCAAGGCGGCCGCCCAGGCGCTCGCCGACCGCACCGTGGTCCACGTGGTGGCCAGCCCGCTCGAGCGCGCCCAGCAGACGGCCGAGCCGATCGCCGCCCAGTTCGGCCTGCCGGTCGGTGTGGACGAGCGGCTCATCGAGAGCGCGAACTGGTTCGAGGGCAAGAAGGTCTCCCCGGGCGACGGCTCGTTCCGCGATCCGCGCAACTGGTGGGTGCTGCGCGACCCGGTCACCCCGTCCTGGGGCGAGGCCTACCGGGTGATCGCCGAGCGGATGTTCGCCGCGCTGCACGCCGCCCGGGTGGCCGCCGAGGGCCGCGAGGCCGTGCTGGTCTCGCACCAGCTGCCCATCTGGACCCTGCGCCGGCACGTCGAGCGCAAGCGGCTCTGGCACGACCCGCGCAAGCGGCAGTGCGGCCTGGCCAGTCTCACCTCGTTCCACTTCGACGGCGCCAAGATCGTCGGCATCGGCTACTCCGAGCCCGCGGCCCACCTGGTCTCGATCTCGCCGACCGCCCGGACGGCCAAGGGAGCCTGATGCCCAGCCGGAGGCTCGTCGCCGCCCTGCTCGCCGCCGTCACCGCCGCGACGGCGCTGGTCGGCTGCTCCTCCGGCAGCGAGGAGAGCCGCTGCGCGAGCGACGGCGTCACCATCACCTGCGCTCCCGATCAGCGGTCGAAGACCCCGAAGGTGAGCGGTGAGCTGCTCACCGGCGGCAGCTACGACATCTCCCAGGCCCGCGGCCAGGTCGTCGTGGCCAACTTCTGGGGCTCCTGGTGCGCGCCCTGCCGGGCGGAGGCCGACGACCTGGAGGCCGTGTACCAGGCCACCAAGGCGTCCGGCGTGACCTTCCTCGGCATCAACGTGCAGGACAGCAAGGACAAGGCGATCGCCTTCGAGGAGGGCCGGGTCACCTACCCGAGCCTGTTCGACCCGGCCAGCCGGCAGGCGCTCAACTTCGACATCCCGCCCAACACCACTCCGGCGACCGTCGTCCTGGACCGGGACGGCCGGGTCGCCGTGGTGATCCGCCGGGCGATCACCCGGGACGAGCTCCAGCCCATCGTCGAGCGGATCGCGGCCGAGCAGCCCGCGTCCGGAACCCGCTGATGGGCGAGACCTTCCGCCAGCTCGCCGAGTCCGGCCCGCTGCTGCTGGCGGTCGGCGCCGCGGCGCTCGCCGGGCTGGTCAGCTTCCTGTCCCCGTGCGTCCTGCCGCTGATGCCCGGCTACCTGTCCTACGTCACCGGCCTGGCCGGGGCCGACCTGGAGGGCCGGAGTGCAGGGAAGAGCCCTCTCCCGACGCCTCCGGTGGCGGAGGGGAGCCCCGGCGGCACGGCCGTCGCCGTGGCGGCGGCACCGGCCACCCGGTCGGCGGTCGCCGTCAAGGGACGGGTGCTGGCCGGCACGCTGCTCTTCATCGCCGGCTTCACCGCCGTGTTCGTCGCCACCGCGATCCTCTTCTCCGGCGTCGGCAAGCTCTTCTTCCAGTACGAACGCACGCTGGAGATCGTCATCGGCGCCCTCGTCGTCGTGCTCGGCCTCGGCTACCTGGGCGTGATCCCCGGGATGCAGCGCGAGTTCCGCATCCGGCGGCTCCCCGCCGCCGGGCTGCTCGGCGCCCCGGTGCTCGGCGCGGTCTTCGCGCTGAGCTGGCTGCCCTGCACCGGTCCGACCCTCGGCGCGGTGCTCGGCATGGCCACCGTCGACGGGCGGACCGACCGGGCCGTGCTGCTCGCCGTGGCGTACTGCCTCGGGCTGGGGGTACCGTTCGTCGTCTTCGGGCTGGGCTTCCACCGCCTGCTCGGGGTGTTCCGCGCCGTCCGGCGCAACAGCCGCTGGGTCACCCGGATCGGCGGCGCGCTGCTGATCGTGATCGGCGTGGCGCTGGTCACCGGCGGCTGGCAGGACTTCGTGATCTGGTTGCAGACGCACGTGGGCGTGGGCGAGGTGAGCATCTGATGACGACCGTGGACGACCGTCCGGCCGCGCCACCGGCCGGGGCGCCCCGGCGCCGGGTCAATCCCGTGCTCGCCCTGCTGCGCAACTCGTGGCGGCAGCTCACCAGCATGCGTACGGCGCTGATCCTGCTCTTCCTGCTGGCGATCGCCGCCATCCCCGGCTCGGTGCTGCCCCAGCGCGGGGTCAATCCGGAGAAGGTCACCCAGTACTTCGTCGACCACCCCGACCTGGCGCCCCGGCTCCAGCAGCTCGGCATGTTCGAGGTGTTCGGCTCGGTCTGGTTCTCCGCCATCTACCTGCTGCTCTTCACCTCGCTGGTCGGCTGCATCCTGCCCCGGGCCCGCGACCACGTCCGCGCGCTGCGGATGCGGCCGCCCGCCGCCCCGAAGCGCCTGGAGCGGTTGCCCCAGCACGCGGTGCTGGAGGCCCCGGCCGCCGCCGACCCCGAGGCGATCGCGGCCGTGCTGCGCCGCCGCCGCTGGCGGGTCACCGTCCGCGGCAACGAGGTCTCCGCCGAGAAGGGCTACCTCAAGGAGACCGGCAACCTGCTCTTCCACGTCTCGCTGGTCGCCGTCCTGCTCGGGGTCGCGCTCGGCTCGTGGTACGGCTGGCACGGCAACCGGATCCTGGTGTCCGGCGCGGACAACGCCTTCTGCAACACCCGCCAGCAGTACGCCGAGGCGTCGCTGGGCCCGCGCGTCGACTCCGCCGACCTTCCGCCGTTCTGCCTCACCCTGGACCGGTTCGAGGCGGACTACCTGGCCTCCGGGCAGGCCTCCCGCTACTGGGCCACGGTGACCGTGGACCACCTGGACGACGGGTCGACGCGGACTGCCGGCTTCTCGGTCAACTCGCCGCTGCGGCTCGGCGCGGCCAACGTCTACCTGCTCGGCAACGGCTACGCGCCGATCCTGAAGTACACCGACCGGTACGGCCGCACCCAGACCAGCAGCGCGCCGTTCCTGCGCAGCGGCGACCAGAACGCCACCGAGGAGGGCGTGGCCGCCTTCCCCGACGCGAACGTCGATCCGAAGACCGGCAAGCGGGCCGCCGACCAGCAGGTCGCCTTCGACGGGCTCTACCTGCCCACCGCACCGGACCGCGCGCCGTTCGTCGCGTCCCAGTTCCCCGCGGAGCGGAACCCCGCGGTGGTGCTGGCCGCCTACCGGGGCAACCTGGGGCTGGACGCCGGCATCCCCGGTTCGGTCTACAAGCTCGACCAGCGGCAGATCGACAACGGCAAGCTCAAGCAGGTCGGCGAGAAGGTGCTGCGCCCCGGCGAGAAGTGGACCCTGGACGACGGCAGCACGCTGGAGTTCCTCGGCACGAAGCCGTACATCACCATCGCGGTCCGGTACGCCCCCGGCCAGAGCCTGATGCTGGTCGCCTGCGTGACGCTCCTGCTCGGGCTGATGGGCTCGCTCTTCGGCCGCCGGCGGCGGGTCTGGTTCCGGGTTTCGCCCCCGGACGGTGGATCTCCGACGAGCGGTAGTAGCTTGGTGGAGGCCGGTGGGCTGCCGCGCACCGAGCATCCGGGGTTCGCCGACGAGTTCGCACAGCTTGTCGCCGCGGTCAGCGACGACGAGCGGGACGACCGGCGGGCGCGAGAAGGAGACGAGTGATGTCCGCACTCTCCGACCAGCTGGTCACGTTCGCGATCCTGGCGTACCTGGTCGCGATGATCACGCACGCCGTCGAGTACGCCCTGGGCAACGCCCGGAAGGTGCCGGCGGTGGCCCCGGCCCGGGAACTGGTCGGTGCCGGCGTCGGCGGTCCCGGCGGGACGGTCGAGGAGCCGGCCGCCCCGGTCCCGCCGCCGGCCGCCGGCCGCTCCGCCGCCCGGGCCGCGCTCGCCGGGCGGATCGCCGCCTGGATCACCGTGCTCGCCGCCGCGCTGCACCTGGGCGCGGTGGTCACGCGGGGCATCGCCGCCGAGCGGATGCCCTGGGGCAACATGTACGAGTTCGTGCTGACGGTCACCTGGATCGGGGCGGCCGCCTGGCTCGCGGTGCTCTGGAAGCAGCCGTCGCTGCGCCGGCTCGGGCTGTTCCTGACCCTGGTCATGGTGCTGCTGCTGGCGTTCGCCGAGCTGAAGCTCTACGTGCAGGTCGTGCCGCTCATGCCGGCACTGCAGTCATACTGGTTCATCATCCACGTGTCGACGATCATCTTCGCCTCCGGCATCTTCCTGCTGGGCGTGGTGCCGGCCGTGGCCTACCTGATGCGGGCCGGCTGGGAGCGGGGGAAGCGGAGCTTCCCGTACACGCTGGCGCGGCGGCTGCCGGCGGCGGCCGGCCTGGAGCGGCTGACCTTCACGCTGCACGCCTTCGCCTTCCCGATCTTCACCTTCGCGGTGATCGCCGGGGCGATCTGGGCCGAGGCGGCCTGGGGTCGCGCCTGGGGCTGGGACCCGAAGGAGACGTGGGCGTTCATCTCCTGGGTGGTCTACGCGGGCTACCTGCACGCCCGGGCCACCCCGAGCGTCAAGCGCAACGTGGCCACCTGGATCTCCGTGGTGGGCTTCCTGACCATGCTGATGAACCTGTTCGGGGTCAACTTCTTCTTCACCGGCCTGCACTCCTACGCCGGCGTCTGACCCGCACGCCCTGACCGGCGGGCGGTCAGCACGCCGTCGACGCGAAGGGTGATCTGGTAGGCCACCTCGGGGAGGTCGGCCAGCCGTTGATCACCTTCTACCAGGCGATCATGCGCCCGGCCTGGACGGCGCTGGAACAACGCCGGGGTGCGGATGTCTGGCGCCGGTCCCAGCGGCGATACGCCAGTACGGTTCTCGGACCTCGCTTCGAGGAAATCGTCCGGCAGTGGTCCGTGCGCTTCGCCGAGCCCGACACCCTGGGTGGGCTCGTTGCGGAGGCGAGCGCCGCCACGCTCACCGATCCGGCCAGCCGGACGAGTCACGAAGTCGACCTGGTGGCCCTCGGCGAACCGCCGCTGGGGGACGGGCCGCGTCCATTGCTCGCGATCGGTGAGGTCAAGTGGGGCCGCCAGTTGGGAACGGCGGATCTGGAGCGGTTGGAGCGGATCCGGGCGCTGCTCGTTCGGCGGCCGGGATTCGACACGACCGACACCCGGTTGCTGCTGGCGAGCGGCCAGGGCTTCGCCGACGGGCTGGCTGAGGCGGCATCGGCCCGGCCGGATGTGGTCCTGCTCGATCCCGCCCGCCTCTACGGCGACTGAGGCGAGTTCACCCGCCGAACCAGCCGGGGACGTCGAGGCGGAAGACGTCGGCCGGGACCATCCGCCGCAGGTCGTCCTCGATCGCCGCGACCCGGTCGGCCCCGAGGATCGCCGTCCAGCGGTCGCGCAGGTCGTCGAAGACGACCGCCGAGCGGCGCAGCCCGTCGTGGCCCTTCGCCGTCATCCGGACCAGCTTGCGGCGGGCGTCGGCAGGGTCGTCGGCGCGCTCCAGGTAGCCGAGCGCGACCAGGCGGTCGACGGTCTTGCCGGCCGCCTGCTTCGAGACGCCGAGGCGCTGCCCGAGGTCGGAGGCGGTGGTGCCGGCGGGGCCGACGGCCTGGAGCACGAAGCCGTGGGCCGGTCGCAGCTCGGGGTGCCCCTGCCGGGCCAGTTCGGCGTGCAGGTCGTCGATGAGGGTGCGGAAGCCGGCGAGCAGCAGCAGCGGCAGCGCGAAGCCGGGGCGGTCAGGCGTTGCCATGTTCGACAACCTCGTTTACTATTTGGTCAACCACATTGACCATTGTACGTGAGGGGTACCCGTCATGTCCCGGCCCGTCTTCACCGCCCACACCCCCGACACCGCGCCCGCCGCCGCCCGTCGCACCATGGCCGACGTCCAGCGCAAGCTCGGCCACCTGCCCGGCGCCGTGGCCCTGATGGCCGAGTCGCCCGAGCTGCTCAGGGGCTTCCTGACCGCCAACGCCGTCTTCGAGGCCACCGACCTCGACCCGGTCGCCCGCGAGGTGGTCGTGCTGACCGTGGCCACCCGCAACGAGTGCCACCTCTGCGTGGCCATGCACACCGCGACGCTCACCCGGCAGGGCGCCGCGCCCGGGCTGATCGAGGCGCTCCGGGCCGGCGCCGCGCTGCCCGACCCGCGCCTGGAGGCGCTGCGCCGGTTCACCGTCGCCGTGCTCGACCACCGGGGCGCGGTCCCGGACGACGGGCTGGACGCCTTCCTCGCCGCCGGCTGGCAGCCGCGGCATGCGCTGGACGTGGTGCTCGGCGTCGGCACGTACACGATCTCGACCTTCGCCAACCGCCTCACCGGCGCCCCGCTCGACCCGCCCCTGGCCGCCCACGCCTGGGAGCCGGCCGCCTGACCCGTCGGATCGGCGACGGCTGCGTGGGCAGGCACACAGCCGTCACGCCGACCCGGCGTGGGCAGCACGGGAAGCCGTGCGGGAGACTGGCGGGCATGGCGGCTCGTGGCTTCCCGTACACCGATCTCAAGGACTTCCTCGCGGCGCTGGAGGCCGCGGGTGAGCTGCGGCGGGTGAGTGTCCCGGTCGACCCCACGCTGGAGATCAGTGAGGTGGTCACCCGGACCGTCCGCGACGGCGGCCCGGCGCTGCTCTTCGAACGGCCCACCCGGGGCGAGATGCCGGTGGCGATCAACCTGTTCGGCACCGAGAAGCGGATGGCCATGGCGCTCGGCGTCGAGACGCTCGACGAGATCGGCGAGCGGATCGGCGCCATGATCAAGCCGGAGCTGCCCGTCGGCTGGTCCGGCATCCGCGAGGGCCTGGGCAAGGTCATGCAGCTCAAGTCGCTGCCGCCGCGCAAGGTCAAGACCGCGCCCTGCCAGCAGGTCGTCTACCGCGGGGACGACGTCGACCTGAACCGGCTGCCGGGCCTCCAGGTCTGGCCCGGCGACGGCGGGATCTTCCACAACTTCGGGCTGACCCACACGAAGCACCCGGAGACCGGCAAGCGCAACCTCGGCCTCTACCGGCTCCAGCAGCACGGCCGGAACACCCTCGGCATGCACTGGCAGATCCACAAGGACTCCACCGCCCACCACGCGGTCGCCGAGCGGCTCGGCCAGCGGTTGCCGGTCGCCATCGCCATCGGCTGCGACCCGGTCGTCTCGTACGCGGCGACCGCGCCGCTGCCCAGCGACATCGACGAGTACCTGTTCGCCGGCTTCCTGCGCGGCGAGCGGGTCGAGATGGTCGACTGCCTGACCGTGCCGCTACAGGTGCCGGCGAACGCGCAGGTGGTGCTGGAGGGCTACCTGGAGCCCGGCGAGCGGCTGCCCGAGGGGCCGTTCGGCGACCACACCGGCTTCTACACCCCGGTGGAGCCGTTCCCGGTGCTGCACGTCGAGACCATGACGATGCAGCGCGACCCGGTCTACCACTCGATCATCACCTCGAAGCCGCCGCAGGAGGACCACGGCCTCGGCAAGGCCACCGAGCGGATCTTCCTGCCGCTGCTCAAGCTGATGATCCCGGACATCGTCGACTACGACCTGCCGGCCGCCGGCGTCTTCCACAACTGTGCGATCGTCTCCATCCGCAAGCGCTACCCGAAGCACGCGCAGAAGGTGATGAACGCGATCTGGGGCGCCCACCTCATGTCGCTCACCAAGCTGATCGTGATCGTCGACGAGGACTGCGACGTGCACGACTACAACGAGGTCGCGTTCCGCGCGTTCGGCAACGTCGACTACGCCCGCGACCTGCTGGTCACCGAGGGGCCGGTGGACCACCTGGACCACGCCTCCTACCAGCAGTTCTGGGGCGGCAAGGCGGGCCTCGACGCGACCCGCAAGCTGCCCACCGAGGGCTACACCCGGGGCTGGCCCGAGGAGATGACCATGTCGCCCGAAGTGGTCTCGCTGGTCGACAAGCGCTGGAAGGAGTACGGCATCTGATGGCCGCCGTCGCTGAGATCCCGGTGGAACGCCCGGGCCGGGTCAAGTCGTTCCTCAAGCTGGTCACGATCGAGCACTCGGTGTTCGCGCTGCCGTTCGCGTACCTGTCGGCGCTGACCGCCATGCAGGTCCACGGCGGGCACGTCCGTTGGCTCGACCTGCTGCTCATCACGGTGGCGATGGTCGGCGCGCGGACGTTCGCCATGGCCGCCAACCGGATCCTCGACCGGCGGATCGACGCGCGGAACCCGCGTACCGCCAACCGCGAGCTGGTGACCGGGGCGGTGAGCGTCCGGACGGCCTGGACCGGCGCCGTCGTCGCGCTGGTGGTCTTCCTGGCCGCCGCCGCCCTGCTCAACCCGCTCTGCCTTGCGCTCGCCCCGCTCGCCGTGGTGCCGCTGGTCGTCTACCCCTACGGCAAGCGGTTCACCAACTGGCCGCACGCCATCCTGGCCGTCGCGCAGGCGGTCGGCCCGGTCGGCGCCTGGCTGGCGGTCACCGGCACCCTCGCCGGCTCCGGGCCGGCCTGGCTGCTCGGCGCGGCCGTCGGCCTCTGGATCGGCGGCTTCGACCTGATCTACGCCTGCCAGGACTCCGAGATCGACCGGGAGATCGGGGTGCACAGCGTCCCGGCCCGCTACGGCCGGCGCTTCGCGCTGCACGCCTCGACCGTCGCGCACGTGGTGACCTTCGCGCTGTTCATCTGGTTCGGCGCGCTGGTGGGTTTCGGCTGGCTCTGGTGGATCGGGCTGGCGCTCACCGCGGTCGCCTTCGGCTACCAGCACCTGGTGGTCAGCCCGACCGACCTGAGCAAGGTCAACCGGGCGTTCTTCACGGCCAACGGCTTCGTCGGCATCGCGCTGTTCGTCTTCGCCCTGCTCGACCTGGTGATCCGGCTGGGCCTGGGCGCCTGACGATCCCGCCGGCCCGCTCCGCGGAGTCTGCGTCGGTCACCCGGCCACCGGATAGCGGGCGCTCTCCAGCGTCCAGTCGACCGTGCCACGGACCGCGTTGGCCAGCCCGTCGAGGTGGGCGGTGACCGCCTCGTCCAGCGCCGGCCCGAACGACGGCACCGCGGCGCGCAGCGCCATGAAGCGGGCCATCTCCGCGCGCCAGCGCGTGGCGACCAGGTCCACGGCGGCCGGCACCGGTACGCCCCGCTCGGCGGCCACCGCCAGCACCAGGTTGTGGCCCCCGGCGCCGGCCCGGTCCCGCTCCAGCGAGGCCAGGTCGTTGTACCAGGACAGCAGGTCGTTGGCGAGGTCGGCGAGCCGGCGCAGCGCGGGATGGTGGTAGACCGCGTCGGGCAGCGGCCGCCCGGCGGCGAACTCGATCAGCGGGTACGACACGTAGGCCGCCGAGGTGGCCCGGCGCAGCTGCACGTACTCGGCGACGCCCGGTGGCCGCCCGGCGACGGTGGCGACCGCCTCCCGCCAGGCGCCGTCGAGGTGGTCGGCCACGGCGTCGGCGAAGCGCAGCCGCCAGCGGGCCGGCATCCGGCGCCGGGGCTCCCGCCACGCCTGCACCAGCAGCCGGCGCAGCGGGCCGGAGAAGCCGGGGTGACGCGCCCGGGGACCCTCCCGGAGCAGGGCGAGCGCCCCGTCGCGCAGCGCCCGGATCTGCGCCGGGGCCAGCCGGTCCGGCCCCTCGCAGGCGTCGTCCACCAGGAAGAACCAGGTGAACAGGGCGGCCAGCGCCCGCAGGTCGGGCTCGGTGGCATCGGGGTAGAGGCGGCCGGCGTAGCGGGCGAAGCCGGCCCGGGCCAGCCGCTCCCGGGTGACCGGATCCAGCAGACCGAGCCGGTCGAGCTGGCCGACGAGCCACTCCTGCGCCGCGTCGGCGTGCGGGGAGAGCCGGGACGGGATCGGACACTCGGAGCGCAACGCCCGCAGTACCGCCGCCGTCATCACCGGTCCTTCCATCGACGCGCATCGCCGACGGAAGAATCCCACGTTCGTGGTCCGACCGTTGACCCGGGCGGACAACGCCGGGGTGGCCGCCCGGCGCGCGGCTCGACCAGGCAGTCTGGACGGCATGCGCGAACCATGGGTGGTCGGCGTCTCCGGGGCCTCCGGCACGCCGTACGCGGCCGCGGTCGTCCGGGGCCTGCTCGACGCCGGCCAAGCGGTGGATCTGATCGTCTCCCGGGCCGCCCGGCTGACCATCCTCGACGAGACCGGCCGGGCGTTCCGGGACGGGCACTGGGCCGAGGACCTGGCCGCCTGGCTGGGCCGCGACCTCGCCGACGCGGACGTGCGGCACTGGCCGGCCGGTGACCTGGCCGCCGGCCCGAGCAGCGGCTCCTACCGGGTACGCGGCATGGCCGTCGTCCCGGCCAGCACGGCGGCCTGCGCCGGCATCGCCATCGGGCTCTCGAAGGACCTGTTGCAGCGCGCCGCCGAGGTGAACCTAAAGGAGCGGCGGCCCGTGGTGGTGGTGCCCCGGGAGACCCCGGTCACCCGCAGTCACCTGGAACACCTCATCGCGCTGCACGACGCCGGCGCCGTGGTGCTGCCGGCGAGCCCCGGCTTCTACGGGGCCGGGGCGGCGGCATCCGCCCAGCAACTGGTCGACTTCGTGGCCGGCAAGGTGCTGGACGCGCTCGGCGTGCCGCACACGCTGTTCCGCCGCTGGTCCGGTGAGCTGGCCGCGGCCCGCCGGGACCCGGACGGGACGTGAGGATGCCGATCGGGACGCGGGCCAGGAACGGGCCGCGTCCCGATCGGTGTCGCCTCAGTACATTCCGGCGTTCGCCGGCCCCGGGCCGGTCGAGGCGGTCGGGCCCATGTTGCGTGCCTTGCCCATGTCCTCCGCCTCGTCCAGCATGCCCTCCCCCTCAAGCAGGGCCCGCACCTCGGATTCCCGAAACCGGCGATGCCCGCCTGGAGTCCGGATGCTGCCGATCCGGCCGGCCGCTGCCCATCTGGTCACGGTCTTCGGGTCAACCCGAAACAGCGCGGCGACCTCACCCGGTGTCAGCAGGCGATCTCCAGTGTCCACAGCCCCCTCCTCGCGTCGACGAAGCCCCCGGCTGAACACACTGCCCCCGGCCGGTGCGAGCCCAGAGCCGTCATGAGGGACGTATGGCAATTACAGCACCAGCGACCTGGCGTGTCCGCCAAACGCGAAAAACGCACACAGTGAGAAGTTAATGAGAAGTTAGTAAATGCTACCGGCGCAGAACCCCCGTGACGGCACGTTTGTGAATGGCAACGCGACGTCATGTTCAACTGATGCCGAGCGTCCGGCGTTACGCGCGAAAGGATAGGGTCACTCTCCGTGGATGCGATCGACCTGAGCCTCGTGGAGCTGCTGCGGGGCAACGCCCGCCTGTCGTACGCCGAGCTGGCCCGCCAGGTCGGCCTCTCCGCCCCGGCCGTGCACGAGCGGGTCGGCAAGCTGGAGTCGGGCGGCGTCATCCGGGCGTACCGGGCCGAGGTCGAGCCGGAGGCGATCGGGCTCGGCGTGACGGCGCTGATCGGCATCGTCGAGGACTCGACCGCCGACACCGACGACGTGCTGGAGGCGTTCCGGCAGATGCCCGAGATCGAGTCCTGCTATTTCATGGCGGGAGTCGAGTCCTTCCTGCTGAAGGCCCGGGTGGGCACCATCGCCGAGCTGGAGCAGCTGATCGTCCGGCTGAACCGCACCGCCGGGGTGGCCTCCACCCGCACCGGCATCGCCCTGTCGACCAAATGGGAGAACCGGCCCCAGCCGCTCGAATCCGCCGCCTCCTGACCGTCACCCTCTGGTCCCGGCCGATCCGGGGCGTTACCGTGCGCCGATGACGACTCCGGGGCGGGGCGCCGCCGTGGTGACCGGGGCGGCCGGCGGCCTGGGCCGCGCGATCGCCGCCGCGCTGCACGCCGACGGGTGGCGCGTGCTGCTCACCGACGTGGACGCCGGTGCCGTGGCGGCCGCCGCGGCGCCGCTCGGTGGCTGGTCGCGCGCGCTCGACGTGCGCGACGAGGCGGCCTGCACGGCGGTGGCCGCCGAGGCGTCCGGGGCTCCGGGCGGGCTCGCGCTCTGGGTCAACAACGCCGGCATCCTGGCCACCGGGCCGTCCTGGACGCACGACTCGGCGACCCGGCGACGGTTGGTCGAGGTGAACACGCTGGGTGCCATGAACGGCACCCACGCGGCGCTGGCGGTGATGCGGGCGCAGGGCCACGGGCACGTGCTCAACGTCGTCTCGCTGGCCGGGTTGATCGCCGCCCCCGGCGAGACCGTCTACGCGGCCAGCAAGCACGCCCTGCTGGCGTTCAGCCTCGGCACCCTCTCCGACCTGCGGATGGCCGACGTCCGGGGCGTACACGTGTCGTGTCTCTGCCCGGACGGGATCTGGACGCCGATGCTGCACGACAAGCTCGACGACCCTGGGGCACTGGCGTCCTTCACCGGGGCGCTGCTGACCCCGGAGCGGGTCGCCGCGCGAGCCGTACGGCTGGCCCGGCGGCCCCGGCCGGTGGTCAGCCTGCCGCGCTGGCGCGGCGCCCAGGTGCGGCTCCTCGACGCCTTCCCGCGGCTCGCCCTGGCCCTCACGCCGGTGGTCCGGGCCGCCGGCCGCGCCGGTCAGCGGCGGCAGGCGCGCCGGACCCGCCCGGGCGCGAGCCCACCTCGCTTGTAACGTTGCCGGCGTGACTCATCTCGACCGGTGTGACGAGGCCAGCCGCAGCTGGGTGACCGAGGCGATCGCCACGGTCGAGGCGGACGCCAACCGCTCCGCCGACACCCACCTCCTGCCCTTCCCGCTGCCCAGGGGGTGGGGCATCGACCTCTACCTCAAGGACGAGTCGGTGCACCCCACCGGCTCGCTCAAGCACCGGCTCGCCCGTTCGCTCTTCCTGTACGGGCTCTGCAACGGCTGGATCGGCCCGGACACCACCGTCGTCGAGGCGTCGTCCGGCTCGACCGCGGTGTCCGAGGCGTACTTCGCGCGGATGCTCGGGCTGCCGTTCATCGCTGTCATGCCCGCCTCCACCTCGCCCGAGAAGATCGCCCAGATCGAGTTCCAGGGCGGTCGCTGCCACCTGGTGCAGGACCCGGCCAAGGTGGTCATCGAGGCGCGCTGGCTCGCCGAGGACACCGGCGGGCACTACATGGACCAGTTCACCTACGCCGAGCGGGCCACCGACTGGCGGGGCAACAACAACATCGCCGAGTCGATCTACGCGCAGCTCGCCCTGGAGCGGCACCCCGTGCCGGCCTGGATCGTGGTGGGCGCCGGCACCGGCGGCACCAGCGCCACCATCGGCCGGTACGCCCGCTACCGCCGGCTGCCCACCAAGCTCTGCGTGGTCGACCCGGAGAACTCCGCGTTCTATCCGGCCTGGCAGGCCGGCGACTGGTCGGTGCGCACCGACAAGGGCTCCCGGATCGAGGGGATCGGCCGGCCCTGCGTCGAGGCGTCCTTCCTGCCCAGCGTGGTCGACCGGATGATGCAGGTGCCGGACGCCGCGTCGCTGGCCGCCATGCGGGCCGGCTCGGCGGTGCTCGGCCGCCGGGTGGGCGGCTCCACCGGCACCAACCTCTGGGGTGCCTTCGGGCTGATCGCGGAACTGCTCGCCGCCGGCCGGACCGGTTCGGTGGTCACCCTCATCTGCGACCCGGGCGACCGCTACGCGCACACCTACTACGACGACGAGTGGGTGGCCGGGCAGGGCCTCGACCTCGCCCCGCACCTGGCCACCATCGACCGCTTCCTGGCCAGCGGCGCCTGGCCGGCCTGAGGAGTCAGCGCGGGTCGATCCGCTCGGCCAGACCCGGGTAGCGCACCACGAACCCCTCCTGGTCCAGGTCCAGGTCGGCTGTGAAGGAGTCGCTGGAGTAGCGGACCCGGCCCGGACCGAGCGGGGTGTAGACCTGCTCGGCGGGGAGCACCGCCAGGCCGGGCAGCAGCACCCAGGCGGCGGTGATGGTCCGCGGCTGATCGGCCGGGGCCCGGCCCAGGTCGAGCCGGCGCACGGGCAGGGTGTTGGTCAGCGGCGAGCCGTCCAGGTCGACGTCGAGCGCCTCGGCCAGCCGGCCCGGGTCGTCGGTGCCCGGCAGCCCGGCCGGCGGATGCCCGGCCGCGCGCAACGCCGCGTCGAGGTCACCCTCTTCGCCGGTGCGCACCCGCCACCCGTCTCCGGACCGTTCCAGGCGTACGCTCCGCGACCAGCCCGCGCCCTCTGCGGTGACCTCCAGCCGGCTCGTCGACCAGTCGGCGCCCACGGTCAGCTGGTAGCGGCAGGTGTAGGGGATCGGATCGACGGCCAGCGCCACGCCCTGTGCGGTGAGCCCCTGCCGGTCGTCGAGCAGCACGTGCTCCGAGCCGGCGGTGTCGGTCCGGGTCCAGAAGAGCGACTTCGGCATGGTCGGCATGAACCGGACGTTACGCGACCCGGCGGACACCGGCAGCGGATGCGCGAACGCCGCCGCCGAGCAGGTGCTCGACGGCGGCGCCGGTGTCACTCCCGGCCGGTCCGCTGGTCCGGCCGGTGGATCAGTGCGTACGGGCCGGCGGACGGCCGAAGCCGCGCCGGTCGTCACGCGGCCGGTCCTCGCGGCCCCGCCCGTCGGACCGGAAGCCGCCCCGGCGCTCGGCCGGACGGAACTCGCCCCGCTCGCCGAAGCGCCGTTCACCCCGGCCGTCCCGGTCGCCGAAGCGCCGCTCACCCTGCGGGCGGTCCTCGTAGCGGCGGCCGTGGTCGCCCTGGCCACGCGCGCCGTCCCGGTCGCCGTAGCCGCGGCCGCCGGCGGGGCGGTCGCCGTAGGCACGGCCGCCGTCCCGGTCGCCATAGCCGCGGCCGCCGGTGGGGCGGTCGCCGTAGGCACGGCCGCCGTCCCGGTCGCCATAGCCGCGGCCATCGGTGGGCCGGTCGCCGTAGGCGCGTCCGCCGGCGGGCCGGCCGTCGTGCCGCCGGTCGCCGCGGTCGTAGCCGCGGCCGGTGCCGGTCGGCCGGTGCTGGTCGCGCCCCGCCCGGTCCGCGAAGTGGCGGTCGCCCGAGGGCCGGCCGGCACCGCGCTCGTCGCGGTCGCCGAAGCGCCGCTCAGTACGCTCCCCGAAGGGTCGCTCGCCACGGTCGCTGAAGGGTCGGTCGGCACGCTCGCCGAAGCGCCGGTCGCCGCGCCCGTCCCGGTCGAAGCCGCGGTCGGTGTGGCGGCGCTCGCCGGTGCCCCGGTCGTCGCGGTCGAAGCGCCGCTCGCCGAAGGGCCGGTCGTTGCCGCGGCCGCCGGTCGGGCGGCCGCCGAAGCGGCGCTCGCCGTGCCCGTCCCGCTCGAACGAGCGGCGCGGGCCGCCCCGGCGCGGCTCCGGCTCGTCGCGGACCGGCACACCGCTGGGCTCCCGGGCGCCGATCAGCTCGGCCAGCGTCGGGTCGCCCGCGCGGACCCGGGTCTGGGCCGGCTCGACGCCCGCCTTCTCCAGCATGGCGAGCGTGGTCCGGCGCTGCTTGGGCAGCACCAGCGTCGCCACCGCGCCGGACTCACCGGCCCGCGCGGTGCGACCCGCCCGGTGCAGGTAGTCCTTCGGGTCCTTGGGCGGGTCCACGTGCAGCACGAGCGACACGCCGTCGACGTGGATGCCCCGGGCCGCCACGTCGGTGGCGACCAGCACGTTCATCCGACCCTCGCGGAACTCGGCCAGGGTGCGGGTGCGCATCCGCTGGGTCTTGCCGCCGTGCAGGCCGCCGGCCCGCACGCCGACCGCGGCGAGCTGCTCGACCAGCCGGTCGACGCCGAGCTGGGTACGCGCGAAGAGCATGGTGCGGCCCTCGCGGGCCGCGATGGACGCCGCCACGGCGAACTTGTCGTGCGGCGGGATCAGCAGCAGGTGGTGGTCCATGGTGGACACGGCCGCGGTGGGCGGCGCGGTCGAGTGGGTGACCGGGTCGGTCATGAACCGCTTGACCAGGGTGTCGACGTCGTTGTCCAGAGTGGCCGAGAAGAGCAGGCGCTGGGCGTCCGCCGGGGTCTTCGCCAGCAGCTCGGTGACCTCGGGCAGGAAGCCCATGTCGGCCATCTGGTCGGCCTCGTCCAGCACGGTGATCTCGACGTCGTCGAGGTTGCAGACGCCGCGCTCGATCAGGTCGCCGAGCCGCCCGGGGGTGGCCACGACGATCTCCACACCGCGGCGCAGCGCGTCGATCTGCCGGTCGTACGGGACGCCGCCGACGGCGGTCTTCAGGAAGATGCCGACCGCCTTGCCGAGCGGCATCAGCGCGTCGTTGACCTGCATGGCCAGCTCACGGGTCGGCACCAGGACCAGGGCGCGCGGGTGCAGCGGCCGGGCCCGGTTCCGCTCGGCGAGCCGGGCGATCACGGGGAGACCGAAGGCGAGGGTCTTGCCCGACCCGGTCTGGCCCCGGCCGAGCACGTCGCGGCCGGCGAGGGCGTCCGGCAGGGTGGCCCGCTGGATCTCGAACGGGGTGGTGATGCCCTGCCGGGCGAGCGCCTCGACCAGCTGGCGGGGCAGGCCGAGCGCGGCGAAGTCAGGGGTGTCGATGGTCGGGTCGGCGGACGGGGACGTGCCAGAGGCAGCGAACGTGGTCAAGAAATGCCTTTCGAGCGGGGCGCATCTTCGCGATGGCCGCCGCGGCTTCGTCACGCCGCCGATTCGCCCGCAAGATCGCCCATGGGCGCGCGTAACGGGCGCGCCGGGTCAGTGATCTCCACAAGTGTACGGCGATCCGGCGGACCCGCCACCGCGCCGCGTGGCCGTAGTGGGCGGGCTCACCCCGGTCACCTGGTGAGCGCGGTGCCGGTGATCCCGCTCAGCGCGTCATTGGCCAGGAAGACCACCACCAGGCTGATCGCGACCAGCAGCGCCAGCGCGCCGGCCAGCATGATCACCACCTTGGTGTTGCTCGACCGGGTCGCCGGAGGGTCCTCGGCCCAGCCCTGGGCCAGGATGTGCCCGGTCAGGGAGCCGGAGTTCTCCAGCGGGTTGCCCTGCGGGAAGGAGACCGTGGCGAAGCCCGGCCCCTCGGTGCCGCCGTACGCGGTGCCGGCCAGGTCGGGACCGCCGGACGGCTGGTTCACCGGGTGCGCCGGCCCGGACCGGTACTCGGTCGGGCTGGTCGGCGGCGGCCAGGCGGGCAGGGCCGGCGACGGCACCGCCGGTGGCGCGGTGGGGAGCGGCGGGGTGGCGGCCGGGGCCCATGGCGCGGCGGCCGCCCCCGGCTGGCCGGTGCCGGTGAACTGCGTCGACCCGGGCACGCCGGCCATGGCGGGCGGCGGCGGGAACGGCGGTGCCGGCATCGGGCCGGGTGGCGGCGGAGGCGCGGGCACCGGCGGCCCCGGCGGCGGCGCGGGCGGCCCCGGCACGGGAGGCACCGGCGCCGGTGGGGTCGGGCCCGGCGGCGGCGCGGGCACCGGCGGCACCGGCCGGATCGGGGGCTCCGGGGCCGGTACGGGCGGTGCCGGGGAGGGCGGGGTCGGACCCGGTACGGGGGTCGGCGCCGGCTCGGGCTCCGGCACGGGCGGCGTCGGGGGCTGGGCCGGCTCCGGCGGCTGGGCCGGCTCGGGCGGCTCGGGGTTCACCGGGCCCGCCTGGTAGACCTTGGCGCTGCCCGACGTGCCAGCCGTGGCGGCGGCGACCTCCTCGGCCGAGGCCCGGGTCAGCCCGGGGACCGACGCGCTGGCCCGGGCCTGTCCCTGAGCCGGCACCGGGGCCCGCGCCCGGTCGGCGTTCGCACCCGCCTCCGGTCGAGGCGTCGGCAGCACGGGTGCCGCAGCCGGTTCGCCTTCCGGCGCGGAGACCCGCGCGAATCCGGCGACCCGAGGTGCGGGCGGGGTGCCCACCGCGCCCGCCTCGGCGACCGCCGGCGGGCCGGGCTCGATGCCGGCGGAGCCGGCCACGCTCGGCGTCCCGGGCACGGCGTCGCCCCCGCCGGGGCGGGCGTCGCCCGCCGAGCCCGGGGCGGCGTTGTCGGCAGGGGCGGACGGGCGCTCGGCGGCGGCGAAGGCGGACCAGGTCGAGGGCGGCGGGACGGAGGCACCCGGGCGGCGCCGGTCCAGCGCCGGCACAGGCTCCGCCGGTCCGTTCGCGAGGACGGGCTCCGCCGGTCCGTTCGCCCGGTAGGTGGTGCCGGTGGCCGGAGTGCTCGGCAGCTCCTCGGGCGGCGGCGCGGCCGTGGCACCGGCGACGCTGACCCGGGCCCGGGCGACGGTCACCGGGGCGGCCGGGCCGGGCCGCTCCCTCGCGGGGCCGGCCGGCCGGTCGGTGGCGTCGGGCGCGGATCCGGGGTGGACCGTCTCCGCCGGAACGTCCTGCTCGCCCATCTCGCCCTCCGTGCCCACGCTCGCCCCCGACCGGTGGCGCCGGTCGGGCGTGCCTGGATCTCACCGTGCCACATTCCGGCCCGGGAGCACAGCCGGAGTGGACGGTTGGGTCAGTCGGTGGCGCTGGGGCTGGCGGCGTCGCTCTCGGCCGCGCTGCTCGCCGGGGCGACGGAGCTGGTGCTCGGCTCGGCGCCCTCGGTGCTGGTCGGCGCCGGGGTCGGCGAGTCGGTCGGGCTCGGCGGCGGCGTGGTCGGCGGCGGTGTGGTGTGGCTCGGCGAGGTCGACGGCTCCGGCGTCGGGCTGGACGTGCTCGGCGTCGGCTTCGGCGTGGTCGTCCTGGTCGGCTTGGGCGTCGCCGTCTTCGTGGGCTTGGGCGTCGTGCCGGGCTTCGACGGGGTGGCCGAGGGGGTGGTCGGCGGGGTGGTGGGCACCGTCGGGGCGGGCGGCGGGGTGGCGGGAGCGGGGACGGCGCCGATCACCCGGGTGGCGGCGTAGAGCCGGGACCACCGGACCACCGAGATCTTGACGACGTCGCCGGTCCGCGGCGCCTCGACCATCTTGCCGTTGCCGATGTACATGGCGACGTGGTGGATGCTCGTCCAGCTGCTGCCCGAGGCGAAGAAGAGCAGGTCGCCGGGGAGCAGCGCATTGGGGTCGACCGTGCGGGAGCGGGTGGCGTAGTACTGGTCCCGGGAGACCCGCGGCAACCCCTGGTAGCCGGCCGACTGGTAGGCGGCGAGCACCAGGCCGGAGCAGTCGAACCGGTCCGGCCCCTCGGCTGCCCAGAGGTAGGGGTCGCCGAGCTGGGCGAGGGCGTAGCGCACCGCGGCCAGGGCCCTCGGGTCGGCGACCCGCCCGCTGACGCTCTGGTTGACGACGTACGAGGTGCCCAGCTGCTGCTCGGCGGCGTCCTCGCGGCGCTCGATCTCGCGCAGCTTGGCGGCGTTGTCCTTGCGGAGCTTGAGCAGCGTGGCTTCCTGCTTGTGCAGGTCGGTCTCGACCCGGGTGTACTCCGTGGCCTTCTCGCCGGCACGCCGCTCGGCCGAGGCGTGCGCCTCGCGGGCGACCTGCTCGGCGGCGGTGGCCCGGGCGAGTTCGCCGGTAACCGCGGTGGTGGCGCCCTCGGCCTTGTCGCCCCGGGTGATCCGCTGGAGGTTGGCGAGCTCGCGCAGGCTGGCCCCGAACTCGCCGGGCGGCAGCGCGGCGTCGGCCTTGACCGCGTCGGCGGCGGCGGTCTTCGCGTTCTCCTGGGCCCGGGTGAGGGCGTCCTGGGCCTCCTTCAGCCGGGTGGCGGCGAGGGCCAGGTCGGCCTGCGCGGTGTCCCGTTCGCCCTTGATGGTGAGCAGGGTGTCGCCGAGCTGGGCGACCCGCGCGTCGGCCTGATTGATCTGCGCGATCAGCGGGCCGTCGGCGGGGTTGGTGACGGCGGGCGTGGTGCCGGGGAGACCCGGGGTGCGGCCGGGCCCGCCGGTCACCGTGCCGGGCAGGCCGGGGACGGCGCCGGGCACGGTGGGCAGCTGGAGGGCGCCGGTTACCTGGGGGCGGGAACCGGTGCTGGGGACGGTGTCGGGCAGCGGATCGGCCCAGGCCGGGGTGGCCAGCGCCGCGGCCGCGACCGCCCCGAGCAGGGCGGACCAGAGCGTCGGGCGCAGCACCGGTGAGATCACCGGATAGCGGCTCCGTCGGCGTCGGCCCTGGGTGCTGTCGACCATTCCGCTCCCCGTCCGGTCTGCGTGTCTTCCGCGCGAGGTGAGGCGCGGTGAGGCAGGACGGTACCGGTGTGTGTTCCGCCCCATCCTGTCTTACCTCACGGGCGCAGCTATGTCGATGCGCGGAGCGTGACGACGGCCGGGGAGTCCGGTGAAGTAGGTCGCTGCGGTTGACCGGGTCGCCGGTTCGTCCGACCCGCGACGTACGCTCGACCGGGACCGCAGGTGGAAGGGGACGTGGCTTTCGATGGACGCCGGACTCAAGCGCGAGCTCGAAGCGAAGGTCTACGCGGGGGAGCGGCTCACCCGCGAGGACGGCATCGCCCTCTACGAGAGCGACGACCTCGCCTGGCTGGGGCGGCTGGCCCACCACAAGCGCACCGAGATGAACGGCGACCGGGTGATGTTCAACGTCAACCGGCACCTCAACCTGACCAACGTCTGCTCCGCGTCGTGCGCGTACTGCTCGTTCCAGCGCAAGCCGGGCGAGAAGGACGCCTACACGATGCGCATCGACGAGGCGGTCCGCAAGGCCAAGGAGATGGAGGACGAGCAGCTCACCGAGCTGCACATCGTCAACGGCCTGCACCCGACCCTGCCGTGGCGCTACTACCCCAAGGTGCTCCGCGAGCTGAAGGCGGCGCTGCCGAAGGTCAACCTCAAGGCGTTCACCGCGACCGAGGTGCAGTGGTTCGAGAAGATCAGCGGCCTGGGCGCCGACCAGATCCTCGACGAGCTGATGGACGCCGGCCTGGAGTCGCTCACCGGCGGTGGCGCCGAGATCTTCGACTGGGAGGTCCGGCAGCACATCGTCGACCACGCCTGCCACTGGGAGGACTGGTCGCGCATCCACCGGCTGGCCCACTCGAAGGGCATGAAGACGCCGTCGACGATGCTCTACGGCCACATCGAGGAGCCCCGGCACCGGGTCGACCACGTGCTGCGGCTGCGCGAGCTGCAGGACGAGACCGGCGGCTTCCAGGTCTTCATCCCGCTGCGCTACCAGCACGACTTCGTCGACTCGGCGGACGGCAAGGTCCGCAACCGGATCCAGGCGCAGACCACGATGGCCTCGCCGGCCGAGTCGCTCAAGACGTTCGCCGTCTCCCGGCTGCTCTTCGACAACGTGCCGCACGTGAAGTGCTTCTGGGTGATGCACGGACTCTCGGTGGCCCAGCTGTCGCTGAACTTCGGTGTCGACGACCTGGACGGCTCGGTCGTGGAATACAAGATCACCCACGACGCCGACTCGTACGGCACGCCGAACACCATGCACCGCGAGGACCTGCTCGACCTGATCTGGGACGCGGGCTTCCGCCCGGTCGAGCGGAACACCCGCTACGAGATCGTCCGCGAGTACGACGCGGCGCCGTCGCTGGCCGAGCGCCGCGCCGAGCCGCAGCAGGTCTGGGCCTGACCGCACGCCGATGAGCACCGAGGAGCAGCAGCGCAGCTTCCCCCGGCGGGACGCCGAGGGGCGCATCCTCACCCTGGGCGACCTGCTCGGGGTGAGTCTCGCCGGGCTGGTGATCGGGGTGCTGGCGCTGGTGCTCTTCGAGTGGGCCTTCGCGACGATGGGCGCGGGCGGGTTCGGGCGGACCAACGGCTGGCTGGCGGTGATCCTGCCGCTCTGGCTGTTCTGGGACGACTTCCGGGCCTGGGAGTTCGGTGCGGCCCGGGTGCTCGCCGCGCTGGCCGGGGTCGTGGTCGGCGTCCTCGCCGGGCTGCTGGCGGCCGGCCTCGCCGCCGGGCTGCCGCCGCTGGCCTCCGGCGCGCTGGCGGCGGCGGTGTTCACCGTGGTCTACGCGGTGGTCTGGTTTCATGGCGTGCACTGGCTGGCCCGGCGGACGGGCTGAGGCGTTGAGAGAGAAGGCAGGGCAGTGAGCGCGGCGGTCAAGTACACGCTGGGCCGGATCGGGCTGTTCGTCGGTGTGCTGGCGGCCCTCTGGTTCGTCGAGATGAACATGTTCCTGCGGCTGATGCTGGCGCTGGTCTTCTCCGCCGCGCTGTCGTTCTTCCTGCTTCGCGGCTGGCGGGACGAGATGGCCGGGGAGATGTCCGAGGCGTCGGAGCGGCGCCGCGCCGAGAAGGACCGGCTGCGCTCGGCGCTGGCCGGGGACGATCAGGCCGAGCACACCGACGAGCGCCGCGAGAGCTGACCCCGGGAAACGGGGCAGCGGGAAACGGTGCCGGCCGCTATGGTCGCTCGCCGTGAGTTTCCTGAACACGATCAACGGGTGGCGGACGAAGGTCTTCGTCTGGATCGGCCTGCCGGTCATCGCCGCCATCGGACTGATGCTGAGCGTCACCGACCTCGCCCCGACCTGGGAGGCGAAGAACGGTGGCGGCACGCCGGGCACCTTCACGGCGGTCCACGAGGACTGCGGCCGGCGTAACTGCGAGTGGCGCGGCACCTTCGTGGCCGACCAGGGTGGCGCCCGCCGCGCCGACGTGATCCTCTACGACGCGCCCGACGGCCTCGCCGCCGGCGCCACCGCCCCGGCCCGGGACACCGGCGCCCGGGCGGGGGTCTTCTCCACCACCGGCGGGTCGACGTACCTGCTGGTGACCGGGCTTGCCCTGGCCGGCGTGGCCGCCCTGGTGGCCTGGGTGTGGATCATCGTGCGGGCGATCCGGAACCGGCGCCGGGCGAAGGAGCCCACCACCCCGCCGGCCTCGTTCGCCCCGTCCGTCTGACAGGAAGAGCCGGGCCCGGCGCGATCCCCGAGTGGGGACCGCGCCGGGCCCGCGTCGTTCACCAGTTGGTCGAGCCCGGCACGACCGGCCAGGCCCGGTCGGCCGGCTTGATCAGGTACGCGATGCCGCCGGAGCCGGAGGCGACCGTGCCGTTCGCCCGGTGCCGCTTGGTGCGCAGCCAGATCTGCTCGAACTGCTCCCGCTTGTACACGTTGCGCACGGCGTCGTTCGACGACGAGGCCGGGTCGTTGACGATCACGTCACCGTCGGCGGTGAAGCCGACGATCACGAAGAGGTGCCCGGAGGTGCCGTAGTTAGCCGTGTCCAGCTCGCTGGCGAGGAAGGACTGCGAGGTGATCACCGGGATGCCGGCCTTGATGAAGCGTTCCACCTCGTCCAGCGAGTGCATCCGGGTCACCCGGGCGTCCAGGCCCGGGAAGCTGGCCGCGTACGCAGTGTTGAACGGCCAGTTGCCGGCACCCTCGTACTCGTAGTCGTAGGTCATCCGGGCGGCGTGGTCGACCGTCGGGTCGGCGTAGTTCGGGTCGACCCAGGCGGTGTCCTCGGCGGAGGGCTTCCGGCCCCAGTACTCGACCACCATCTCGGTCGAGGTGGGCGAGCACCAGGCCTCACCACCGTTGTCGAACTCCGGGTACTCCCCGATGTGGACGTTCTGCGAGTAGCGCGGGACGGCCAGTTCGGTGCCCCAGGCGATGCCGCCCTTGCTCGGGGCGACGGTGAACCGGTCCGGCACGTTGGAGCTCATGGCGCCGAGCATCCAGACCCGCGGCGAGGCGGTCTGCCCCGGCGCGCGGTAGAGGGTCAGCCGGAGCTGGTACGACCGCAGCAGCACGCCGGCCTTGGCGTCGTCGATGGAGAACGTGTCGGTCCAGATGGTCGACCAGGGGTCACCCTGGCCGTCCAGCGTGGACCGCTTGATGTCCTGGTCGCCGGAGGCCCAGCGGCCCATGACGTACCAGGGGGTCTGCTGCCCGGTGTTGTACGTGCCGTGCAGCTCGACCTGGATCCAGGTGCCGGCCGGCGTCGCGGCGTTCCACGACGCGACCAGCTCGCTGGCGTCGAAGCCGACCTGCCGCTCCGGCGAGGTCCAGGTGGCGTACTCCCAGGTCCGGGTCGTGCCGGTGTGCTCGTCGGTGAACTCGGTGGTGCCGGCCGGCTGGCCGATGGTGATCCCCGTGCGGTGCCCCGGGATGGCCTGCGTGCCCTCGTGGGTGCCGCCGCGCCAGTCCGGGTACTTGGACCACTCCTGGAAGGTGATCTGCTCGTCGTGCGAGACGACCGGCAGGTTGTTGTCGGCGTGGGCGGGCGCCGTCACACCGGCGAGGGCGAGCGTGGCGGCGCCCATGAGGGCGACCGCACGCAGGACTGGTCTGACCATGTGCACTCCGTTGGTTGGGAAGGGATGGATCACCAGTTCGTGGAACCGGCCACGGCGGGCCAGGCCACGTCGGTCGGTTTGATCAGGTAGACGACGCCGCCGGAGCCACTGCCGGTGCCGCCGCTGGCGGTGGTCCGGCGGGTACGCAGCCAGATCTGCTCGAACTGGTCGCGCCGGTAGACGTGCCGGACCGCGGCGTCGCTGGGCGAGGCCGGGTCGTTGGCGATCACGTCGCCGGTGGCGGTGAAGCCGACCACCACCATGAGGTGCCCCGCCGTGCCGTAGCCCGCCCCGTCCAGCTCGCTCGCGAGGAAGGACTGGCTGGTCACCACGGGGATGCCGGCGGCGATGAAGTGCTCCAGCTCGTCCAGCGAGTGCAGCCGGGTCACCTTCGCCTCCAGGCCGGGGAAGGCGGCCGCGTACGCGGTGTTGAACGGCCAGTTGCCGGTGCCGCCGTACTGCCAGTCGTAGGTCATCCGGGCGGCGTGGTCGACGGTCGGGTCGGCGTAGCTCGGATCCACCCAGGACGTGTCGGCCGGGGCGGGCTTGCGGCCCCAGTACTCGACCACCATCTCCGTGGACGTGGGTGAGCACCACGCCTCACCGCCGCCGCCGTACTGGGGATACTGCCCGGCGTGGATGTTCTGGGAGTAGCGCGGTACGGCCAGCTCGGTGCCCCAGGCGATGTGCCCGGCGCTCGGGGTGACGGTGGACCGGTCCGGCACGGTGGAGCTCATGGCGCCGACCGAGCGGAGCACCGGCGTGACGGTCGACGCCGGGTCCCGGTAGAGGGTCACCCGCAGCTGGTACGCCCGCAGCAGCACCCCGGCGGACGGGTTGGTGATCGCGAACGTGTCGGTGAGGACGCTGGACGTCTTGTCGCCCTGCCGGTCGACGCTGGTGCGCCGGATGTCGCCGTCGCCGGAGGCCCAGCGGCCCATGACGTACCACGGGGTGCGGGTGCCGCTCGTGTAGGTGCCCTGGAGTTCGACCTGGAGCCAGGTGCCGGTCGGGGTGGAGGCGTTCCACGAGGTGACCAGCTCCGTGGCGGCGAAGCCGACCTCGGTGAGCGGGGAGGTCCAGGTCCCGTACGCCCAGGTGCGCCGGGTGCTGCTGTGCGGGTCCTTGTAGAGGATGGTGCCGACCGGGGTGGTCAGGGTCAGGCCGGCGGCGGTGCCGGTGGTGCCGGCCGCGGTCCCGGCCGACCAGGCCGTGCCGGACCAGCCCTGCCAGGTGATCTGCTCGTCGTGGGCGAGGGTGGTGGTCGCGCCGGCGGGCGCGGTGGTGCCGAGGAGAGCGAGCGTGGTGGCGCCGGCCACGGCGGCCGTGCGCAGGGATGTCCGGTCCATGGCAGCTCCTCCAGGTGAACCGCATCGTTGCCGTTCACTGTCGCGCTTGGCGGGAAGTTTCGCCAGAGGTTCAGGCATGGAAAATGATTGCCGGCGTGACGATCCGGCCGGGATGGACCGTGAACAGTGATGAATGTTGATATGACCATGTGACTCCTGGTGAAGTGTGCGGACAACGGGACCCCCCGTACCCCGAGGAGGATGTCCATGGCCCTCCGCACGTCCCCGCTCCGCCGCCGGCTCGCCCTCGCCGCCGCCGTCGGCCTGACCCTCGTCACCGCGCTCACCGGCCCGGCCGCCGCCCGGCCCGCCCCGGACGGTGAACCGGCCGCCGTCGCCTACCGGGTGCTCGGCCCGCGCACGCTCGCCGACCGGAGCGCCGTCGCCCGCACCGGCGCGGCGATCGATCACTCCGAACACGGCGTGCTGCACGTCACGGCCACCACCGTGGAGGCCACCGCGATCACCCGGCTCGGCTTCCGGCTGGAGAAGGACGTGGCCCCGCCCGCCGCCTCCGGCGCGATCGCGTACGCCTTCCCGCCGGCCGACTCGAACTACCACGACTACGCCGAGTTGACCGCGGTGGTGAACACGGTGGTCGCCGACCACCCGGCCATCGCCCGCAAGCTCAGCATCGGGCGGTCCTACCAGGGCCGGGACCTGATGGCCGTGAAGATCTCCGACAACGTCGGCACGGACGAGAGCGAGCCGGAGATCCTCTTCAACGCCCAGCAGCACGCCCGGGAGCACCTCACCGTCGAGATGGCGATCTACCTGCTCAACCTCTTCACCGACAACTACGGCAGCGACTCCCGGATCACCAACATCGTCAACTCCCGCGAGATCTGGATCGTCCCCACGGTCAACCCGGACGGCAGCGAGTACGACATCGCCACCGGTTCCTACCGCTCCTGGCGGAAGAACCGGCAGCCGAACAGCGGTTCGACGGCCGTCGGCACCGACCTGAACCGGAACTGGTCCTACCAGTGGGGTTGCTGCGGCGGCTCGTCCGGCTCGACCTCGTCGGAGACCTACCGCGGCCCGTCCGCCTTCTCCGCCCCGGAGACCGCGGCCCTGCGTACCTTCGTCAACAGCCGGGTGGTCGGCGGTGTGCAGCAGATCAAGGCCAACATCGACTTCCACACGTACTCGCAGCTGGTGCTCTGGCCGTACGGCTACACCTACAGCAACACCGCCACCGGGATGAACGCCGACCAGTACAACACCTTCGCCACGATCGGCCGGCAGATGGCGTCCAGCAACGGCTACACCCCGGAACAGTCCAGCGACCTCTACATCGCCGACGGCACCAGCATCGACTGGATGTGGGGGACCCACCGGATCTGGGCGTACACCTTCGAGATGTATCCCGGATCGGCCTCCGGGGGCGGCTTCTACCCGCCGGACGAGGTGATCCCCGCGCAGACCTCCCGCAACCGGGAGGCCGTGCTGCTGCTCTCCGAGTACGCCGACTGCCCGTACCGGGCGATCGGGAAGCAGAGCCAGTACTGCTGACCACGAGGCACGGTGGGGCGCCGGTCCCGGGGCCCCACCGCCCTCCCGTCCGGACGATCTCCGCTGGTCATGCGCTACGGTGGCACCGACCACCCCGCAGCGAAGCCGGTGCGAAACCGGCGCTGTCCCGCAACTGTGATGCCCCGCACGCGGCGCCGGCCCGACCGGCGCCGGCACCTGTGGGGGGACGAGCCAGGTCGCCTGCGGCACGGTCGCGACACGCGCTCTCGAGGAAGGGCGCCTCGCGGACGGGCCCGGCCAGGTTCCTGTCGGCGAAGCACCACGCTCCTCGACCGACAGGAGGACCGATGTCCAGACGTACCCCCCGGCTCTTCGCCGCCGCCCTCGCGGTCGGCGCGCTGCTCCTCGGCGGCTGCGCCGAGAAGACCTCGAACGACACCCCCGCCGCCGGCGGCAGCTCGGCGGCGGCCGCCTTCCCGGTCACCGTCGGCAAGCTGACCCTCGACAAGCGCCCCGAGAAGATCGTCTCGCTGTCGCCGTCGGCGACCGAGATGCTCTTCGCCATCGGCGCCGGCAAGCAGGTCACCGCCGCCGACGACAACTCCAACTACCCGCCGGAGGCGCCGAAGAGCGACCTCTCCGGCTTCCAGCCGAACGCCGAGGCGATCGCCGGCAAGAGCCCGGACCTGGTGTTGCTCTCCAACGACACCAACAAGATCGTCGACCAGCTCACCACGCTGAAGATCCCGGTGCTGCTCACCCCGGCGGCGGCCACCCTGGACGACACGTACCAGCAGCTCACCGACCTGGGCAAGCTCACCGGCCACCCGGCCGAGGCGGACGCCGTCACGAAGAAGATGAAGGACGACATCGCGGCGCTCACCAAGGACCTGCCGCAGCGGGCGAAGAAGCTGACCTACTACCACGAGCTCGGCCCGGAGCTGTACAGCGCGACCAGCAAGACCTTCATCGGCTCGATCTACGCGCTCGCCGGCCTGGAGAACATCGCCGACCCGGCGGACGCCGACGGAAAGAACGGCGGCTACCCGCAGCTCTCCCAGGAGGTCATCGTCAAGGCGAACCCCGACTTCGTCTTCCTGGCCGACACCAAGTGCTGCAAGCAGACCCCGGAGACCGTCAAGGCGCGCAGCGGCTGGGCCGGCGTCACCGCCGTGAAGAACAACCAGATCGTCGGCCTGGACGACGACATCGCCTCGCGCTGGGGTCCGCGGGTCGTCGACCTGCTCAAGGCGATCGTCGACGCCACCGCCAAGGTCCCGGCCTGACGGTGACCGTGCGACCGGCGGACAACGCCCACCGGCCGGCCGGGACGCCCGACGCGTCCCGGCCCGCCGGCGTGCCCCGCGCGAGCAGCCCTGAGCCGGCCGGACCGGGTGCGACGGTCCGGCCGGCCGGGCTGCGCACCCGCTGGCTGCTCGCCGGCATCGGCGCGGTGCTGGTGGCGCTGGTGGCCGGCGTCTCGCTCGGCCCGGTCAGCCTGCCGCCGGGCAGCGTCGCCGCCGAACTGCTCAACCTGCTGCCCGGGGTGCACCTCCACAGCGGGCTCACCGAGCGGGAGATCGCCATCGTCACCGAGCTGCGGCTGCCCCGGGTCGTGCTCGGCCTGCTCGTCGGCGCCCTGCTCGCCCTGGCCGGCGGCTGCTACCAGGGTGTCTTCCGCAACCCGCTGGCCGACCCGTACCTGCTGGGCGTGGCGGCCGGCGCCGGGCTCGCGGTGACCGCCGTGATCGCGCTGGGCGCCGGGGCCGGCGGGGCGCTGACCGGGATGCCGCTCACCATCCCGCTGGCCGCGTTCGTGGGCTCGCTCGGCGCGGTCCTCATGACGTACCTGCTCGGCGCGGCCGGCGGGCGCGACCGGTCACCGGCCACGCTGATCCTGGCCGGGGTGGCGGTCTCGGCGTTCCTCTCCGCCGGGCAGACCTACCTGCTGCAACGGAACTCCGACAGCATCCAGCAGGTCTACTCCTGGCTGCTCGGGCGGCTGGCAACCGCCGGCTGGCACGACGTCCGGCTGGTGCTGCCCTACTTCGTGCTCACCGCCGTGGTGGTGCTCCTGCACCGGCGCGAGCTGGACGTGCTCTCCGTCGGCGACGACGAGGCCACCAGCCTGGGGTTGCACCCGCAGCGCTCCCGCTACCTGCTGATCGCCGCCGCCTCGCTGGGCACCGCCGCCGCGGTCTCCGCCTCCGGCCTCATCGGCTTCGTCGGGATCATCGTGCCGCACACCGTACGGCTGCTCGCCGGGTCGAGCTACCGGGTGATCCTGCCGCTGTCGATGCTCTTCGGCGGGGCGTTCCTGGCACTGACCGACGTGGTCGCCCGCACCGCCGCCGCTCCCGCCGAGGTCCCCATCGGCGTGGTCACGGCGCTGCTCGGCGGCCCGTTCTTCGTGCTGGTCCTGCGTACCGCCCGCCGGGTGCTGACATGACCGCCGCCGTGGAGCTGCGCGGCCTCCGGGTCGAGCTGGGCGGCACCCCGATCCTGGCCGGGGTGGACCTGACGGTCGCGGTGGGCGAGTGGGTCACCGTGATCGGCCCGAACGGCGCCGGCAAGTCGACCCTCCTGCGCGCCGTCGGCGGCCTGCTGCCCGCGCCGGGCGCGGTCGCCCTCTTCGGTACGCCGATCAACTCCCTCCGCCGCCGCGACCGGGCCCGGGTGGTGGCCACCGTGGCGCAGTCCCCGGTGGTGCCGGCCGGCATGTCGGTCTTCGACTACGTGCTGCTGGGGCGCACCCCGTACATCCCCGCGCTGGGCCGGGAGTCGGCCGCCGACCTGGCCGCCGTGCACGACGTGCTGGACCGGCTCGACCTGGGCGCGTTCGGGCGCCGCGAGCTGGCCACCCTGTCCGGAGGCGAGCGGCAGCGGGTCTTCCTGGCCCGGGCGCTGGCCCAGGGCGCCACCCTGCTGCTGCTCGACGAGCCGACCAGCGCGCTGGACATCGGCCATCAGCAGGAGGTGCTGGAACTGGTCGACCAGCTCCGCCGCGAGCACGAACTGACCGTGCTCGCCACCATGCACGACCTCTCCATCGCCGGCGAGTACGCCGACCGCCTGGTCCTGCTCGCCGACGGCCGGGTCGCCGCGGCCGGCCCACCACGGCAGGTGCTCACCGAGGACCTCCTGGCGACGCACTACCGCGCGAACGTCCGCGTGATCGAGGGCGAGCACGGCCCCCTGGTCGTCCCCGTCCGCCCTCGGTGAACCGGCTGCTCAGCGCAGGGCCGTGACGGAGAACAGGGCGCCCTGGGGGTCGCGGAGTGCGGCGCTTCGGCCGGCCGGGTTGTCCCGGGGCGGGACGAGGATGGTGCCGCCCAGCTCGGCGGCCCGCGCCGCGGTGGCGTCCGCGTCCTCGACCGCGAAGTAGACCGTCCAGTAGGCCGGCAGGTCCTCGGGCAGCGGCTCCAGCTGCGGCATCATGCCCGCGACGATCCGGGCGCCGCACCGCCACCCCGTGTAGGTGACCGGGCCGGCCGTCCGCTCCTCGGGGTGCCAGCCGAAGACCAGCGCGTAGAAGTCCTTCGCCCCGTCCGGGTCCGGCGTGACCAGCTCGTTCCAGCACATCGAGCCGGGGGCGTTGAACAGCTCCGCCCCGCGCATGGCCATCGGCTGCCAGACGCTGAACACCGCGCCGGCCGGATCCGAGAGGACCGCCATCCGGCCCTGGTCGGAGACGTCGAACGGGGAGACCACCACCTGACCGCCGGCCGCCTCCACCCGGGTGGCGACCAGGTCGGCGTCGTCGGTCGCCACGTACGTCGACCAGACCGGCACCTGGTCGTCGGCGGCGGGCGGCCCGGCCCCGGCGACCGCTCGGCCGTCCTTGCGGAACGTGGTGTAGCCGCCGGCGGTCGGCTCCGCGGACACCTGGCCGGTCCAGCCGAACAGCTCCGGGTAGAACCGCTTCGCGTCGTCCAGACCGGGTGTGGCCAGGTCGGCCCAGCAGGGCGTGCCGGGCTCCACGCCGTCCACGCTGACCCCTCTCGCCGGGAGCGGCCCCGCTGGCACGCCCTGCCGGAATCGTGGCACCGTCCCACCGGCCGCCGGGCGGGATTAGGACAAAAGGTCAGGTGAAGCGGCGCCCCTCGTCCCGCCGGTACGCCCATCCGGCGACCGCCGCGAGCACCGCCACCCAGACGACCAGCATCATCAGGGCCAGCGAATCGGGCTGCCAGTCGGTGACGGCCGCCCACATCAGCTCGACCGCGCCCCGGGTGGGCAGGTAGGGGGCGATCGCCTGGATGAAGCCGGGCGCGTCGTCCGGGCCGGAGAGCAGGCCGCCGCCGAAGGCCAGCGGGAAGAACACCACCTGGGCCACCACGACGGCCGCCTTGCTCGGCAGCGAGTAGCCGATGGTCAGGCCCAGCAGGGTGAACGGCACCGAGATCACCGCCACGGCGGCGAGGCCGAGCAGGAACTGCGCCGGGGTCACCCGGGCGGCCGTGGCCACCGCGGCGATCACCACCACCGGGATCATCGACAGGTAGGTCAGCACCAGACCGGCCAGGATCCGGCCGGCCAGGCGCGGACCCGGCCCGGCCGGCAGGGTCCGGGTGTACGGGTTCCAGGGCTGGTCGCGGTCCTCGGCGACGCCGATCCCGTACTGGAAGATGTTGGCGCTCATGACCGCGAACGTGATCATGGCGGCGGTGGCGTAGGTCGCGCCGACGGGGTCGTCACCGGCGAACGGCACCACGAAGAAGAGCATGGCGGCGGCGGGGAAGAAGGCGCTGCCGACCACCGCGACCGGGATCCGGACGATCTCCAGGAGCTGGTAGCGGGCGTGGACCAGGGCGAGCGGCACGGCGGTCTCCTAGGCGGGGGTGGGTGCGGGCCGGTCGTCGGCGGTCAGGGCGAGGAACGCCTCCTCCAGCGAGGTGGGCCGGACCTCCAGGTCGCGGAACGCCACGCCCGCGGTGACCAGGTCCCGGACGAGCTGGTCGGCGTCGGCCGTGAGCAGGTGGGTGCGCCCCTCGGCGCGCTCGGTGGCCAGCACACCGGGCAGCGGCGGCAGGTCGTCGGCGACCAGGCTGACCCGGCGTACGCCGACGATGCCGCGGATCGCCGCCACCGAGTCGTCGGCGAGGACGCGGCCGTGCCCGATCACCACCACCCGCTGCGCCAGCGCCTCGACCTCCTCCAGGTAGTGGCTGCTCAGCAGGACGGTGCCGCCCTCGGCGTGGAAGCCGCGGACGGCCTCCCAGAGGGTGTGCCGGGCCTCCACGTCCAGCCCGGTGGTGGGTTCGTCGAGGACCACGAGGCGGGGTCGGCCGACGAAGGCGAGCGCCACCGCCAGCCGGCGGCGCTGCCCGCCGGAGAGGCCGCCGGTCTGCCGGCGCACCTGGTCGGTGAGGCCGAACCGGTCGAGCAGCTCTCCCCGGGGCACCGGGTCGGGGAAGTGCGCGGAGACGAAGTCGACCACCTCACCCACCCGCAGCGTGCCGGGCAGGCCGGTCTCCTGCGGGGTCACCCCGAGCTGCCGCCGGCTCGCCGGATCGCGCGGGTCGCCACCGAGCAGCTCGACCCGGCCGGAGGTGGGGCGGCGCAGCCCGACCAGCAGGTTGAGCAGGGTGCTCTTGCCGGCGCCGTTCGGGCCGAGCAGGCCCACCAGTTCCCCGGCGCGGACGGTCAGGTCGACCCGGTCCAGCGCCAGCACCTCGCCGTAGCGGCGGCTGACCTGGTCGGCGCGGGCCAGGATCATGGTCGGGCTCCTCAGGGGTTGCGGTCCCGGGCGGGCATGCGCTCACCTGTCTACCGTGCCGGCGCCAGTTCCACCGCCCCGCGCGGACGGGTGCCGATCGCCTACTGTGGTAATCCCGTTGTCCGGCCGTGCCGGCGACGGGTGACTGTCGACTGGACACTGGGGAGGGTCCGTGACGAGTCCGAGCCGGAACCTGGAGGTCCAGCCGGAGGCGTTGACCGCCTTCGCGACCGCCTCGCGGGACCGGGCCGACCGCTTCCGTGAGCTGCGCCGGGTCTTCCACGACGGGCACGTGCCCCGGCACGCCTTCGGCATCATGCCGGCGTCGTTCAGCCTCGCCGCCGCGTACGCCGAGCAGTTCGACGCGTGCCTGCAGGGGCTGGAGGACGGCGCCGAGGTGATGGCCGACATCGCCGAAGGGATCAGCGACACCGCCGACGCCTACACCGGCACCGACGTGGCGACCACCGACATGTTCACGCCGGGCGCCTGAGGGAGACCTGATGAGCACCGAGGCGTTGCAGCGCAACAAGACCTACTTCGAGCAGATCGTGTCGGGCACGCCCGACCCGTTCAAGCCGCTCTCCAACGCGGTGCTCTGGCCGTTCGAGCAGCTGCTCGAACTCGTCGCCGGCGAGCCCGACGACCTCATGCAGGCGGCCCAGCTCGCCCTCACCACCGGCGAGGCGGTGCGCCGGATCGCCGGTGACCAGGTCGCCGACCGGGCGCGGCTGCGCGGCGCCTGGGACGGCGACGCGGCGGAGAAGTTCCACGCCTCGATGGAGTCCGTCGAGGAGGCGATCGAGGAGCTGGCCAAGGGGCTTGACGGCACCACGGAGGTGCTGGTCGACGCGGCGAACGCGGCGGTCGACGCGTTCAACCTGCTGGTCGAGCTGATCCTGGAGTTCCTGCTCTGGTTCCTGACCGAGGTGATCATCGCCGCGGTGGCCGCCGTGCTCAGCGCGGGCGTGACGCTGGCTGCCACGGTCGTGCGGGTGCTGGCCCGGCTGGCCACCACGGTCGGCCGCATGGTCAAGATCGTGGCCCGGTTCGCGGAGATCCTCACCAAGCTGGTCACCAAGCTGGAGAAGGTCGCCGAGCTGCTCACCCGCTACCGCAAGGTCGTCATGGAGCTGCGCAAGGCCAAGAAGGCCTACCGGGCGTGGAACAAGTCCGGCTACACCAAGGAGGCGTTCGCGTTCAAGATCCAGCGAGCCGCCATCCTCTTCCCCGGCAAGTTCGCCATCAACCAGGCGTCCCCGGTCAACATCCCCGGCATCGGCGGCGCGCTGCTCGACACGGGGGTCGGCCTGAACGACGTCTCCGACGGCCACAAGGACCGCAACTACCTGGTGGACGGCACGTACTCGGAGGACCTGGGGCCGTACACCAAGGGCGTGCAGAACGTCTTCGACTCGATCGTGAACTGAGAGGCAGCCATGACCTTCCCGGCCCTGGACCGGATCGAGGCGCTGGCCCGCAACCTGGACGGGTGGCAGCGCGAACTCGGCGCGCGGATGGCCGAGCTGGAGCAGAGCAGCGCCGAGGGGGTGAGCGACTCCGGGCTGGTCACCGTCACGGCGGCGGCCGACGGCAAGATCCTCTCCACCGAGATCAACGCGCGGGCCATGCGGCTCGACTCCTACACGCTCGCCGAGGAGTTCACCGCCGCGGCGAACCGCGCCCAGGAGGCCGCCGCCGCCCGGGTCCGGGAGATCGTCGGCGAGGTGATGGGCAACGCGCCGGCCGCGGAGCGCCGCGCCGACGACGGCTACGGGCACGACCGATACTGAGCCGATGGACGAGACCGGATACCTGGACCGGATCGGCCGGCTCGTCGAGCCGGGGGAGCGGGTGCTGGCGCACGCCAAGGCCGAGGTCGGGGGTGGCCTCACCCCACCGCCGCCGCCGGACCCGGTGACCCCCGCCGCCACCGGCCGGCGCACCGTCGGGTCGGTGCTGCTCAACGTGCTCCTCCCGCTGGCGACCTGGGACCGCGGCGACCGCCTGGTCGACCTGATCGGCTGGGGGATCGCCGGCCGGGGCACGCCGGGCTCGGCCGCCTCCCGGCTGCACCGGGCGGTCGACCCGCCGCGGCCGGACGGCAGGATCCGGCACACCCTGCTCGCCGTCACCGACCGGCGGCTGCTGGTCTGCCGCACCGGCCCGGTCAAGGTGCTCGCCGGCCGTGACGACGACGCGCGGGCGCTGGCCGAGACCGAGGTGGTCTGGGCGGTGCCCCGCGCCGAGGTGGCCTCGGCACGGGTGGGCTGGCACCGGCTGAACCCCAAGCGGCTGCGCCTCGACTTCGCCGACGGCTCGTGGCTCGCCTTCACGGTGCCGATCGCCGAGTCCGGCCGCCCGCTGCGCGACATCGCCGCCGCTCTCTCCGGCTGATCCGCCCGCCGCGGGTGTTCACCACGATGGCGGTGGTGATGAGCCCGGCGCCGACGAGCCCGGTGGCGCCGAGCCGATCGCCGAGGAACAGTGTCGCCAGGAGCGTGGCGACGAGCGGTTCCAGCAGTGCGATCAGCGCCGCCGTGCTGGCCGGGGTGGTGTGCAGGCCCCGGAAGTACAGGGCGTACGCCACCGCGGTGGGTGCGGTGCCGAGCAGGAGCAGTAAGCCCAGGGACGCCGGTGTCGGAACGAACTCCACGCCGGCCGTCATCGTGGCCGCCGGGGCGAGCACGGCCGCGCCGAGCGCGAAGCTCACGCCGGTGGCGGCGACGTCGTCGAGACCGGTGACGGGCCGGGTGCCGATGAAGGTCATGGTGGCGAAGCCGGCTGCCGACAGCAACGCGAGTCCGGCTCCGGCGAGCACGCTCGTGGCGGTGAGGCCGCCGGACGGCGTGCCGACCAGCAGGGCCAGACCACCGATGGCCAGCGCCACCGTGGCAAGCATCCGCGGGCCGACCCGCCGCCGCCCGGTGATCCATTCGGCGCACAGCACCAGGGCGGGTGCGGCGCCGATGGTGAGCAGGGTGGCGAGACTGACGTTGGCGAGCGACACCGCCCCGAAGAAGCAGGCCTGGAAGACGGCGGCGAGCAGCCCGTTCACGATCATCCGGATCCACGCGTGACGGCCGCGGGGCAGCGGTCGCCGGGTCAGGCCGAGCGAGGCGATGAGAAGCGCGCCGCCGGCGCCGAGCCGGTAGGCGGCCACCGCCAGCGGTGACAGCCCCGTTTCGTGGGCGAGGAGACTGCCGGTGGGGCCACCGGTGCCCCACAGCACGCCGGCGAGGACGAGAGACCACAGGCCGGTGGCGGGGCGCCGGGCGGCGGCCACCGGGTGTTCGGAGACAAGCACGAGGAAATCGCTCCTGCGACGAAGGAATCGGGGTCGCGGAAGCGGGGCGTGCCGAACTCAGCGATGCACGGACCGCGCGCCCAGCCGATACAGGCTGGGCGCGGTGAGCAGAGCCGCCCCGCTCAGGAGCGCGGCGGAGAGATGATGTCGAAGATGCGGCCCATGATCCGATCCTAGACACCGCCCGGTGGACGAACGAAGGTGTTTCCCGAGCGCCGGGAGGCCGCCGGCCGGGCTCAGCCGGCCAGCGGAGCGGGCAGCGGCTCGCGGTGCAGCACGGCCAGCCGGGACACCGCCCGGGTCAGCACCACGTAGAGGCGGTTGAGGCCGCGCGGCTCGGCGGCCACGATCGCGGCCGGCTCGACGACCACCACGTGGTCGTACTCCAGGCCCTTCACCAGGGTCGCCGGGACCACGGTGACCCGCGCCGCGGACTCCACGTCGTCGGCGGTCGCGGTCTCGACGCCCGCGTCCGCGAGGGCCGCGCGGAGCCGGTCCACCGTGTCGTCGGCGGCGATCACGCCGACCGAGCCGTCGTGCGCCAGCGCCGCCCGCACCTCGGCCACCGCGGCGGCCGTCAGGTCCTCGACGGTCCGCACGTCGAGCGTCCCATCGCGGCGCAGCGACTGCCCGGGAGGCACGTCGACGGCGAGCGCCGGCAGCAGCCGGTTCGCGAAGGCGACGACCGCGGCCGGCACCCGGAAGCCGATGCTCAGCGGCACGACCGCCGCGGCCGGCTTGCCCAGGTGGGCCAGGGACTCCCGCCAGTCGGTGGCCGCCCAGGGCGCGGTGCCCTGGGCCAGGTCGCCCAGGAGGGTGATCGAGCCGTGCTCGCTGCGGCGGGCGATGGCCCGGCACTGCATCGGGGAGAGGTCCTGCGCCTCGTCGACCACCACGTGCCCGAAGCCGGCCGGCCGTTCCAGCAGCCCGGCGGCCTCGTCGATCAGCACCGCGTCCGCGGCGGTCCACCGGGTCGCCTTCGGGGTACGCCCCACCGCGCCGGACCGGAACAGCTCCTGCTCCTCGGCCGTGAGCAGGCCGTCGGCGGCGGCGGCGAGCGCCTCGGGGTCGGTGCGCAGCCGGTGCAGCAGCCCCTCGGGGGTGAGCGCCGGCCAGACCGCGTCGAGGAACTCGGTGACCGGCTTCGCCCTGCTCATCCGCCGCAGCCAGGCGTCGCTCGGCGACTCGGCCCGGCGAGCCTCGGACTGGCGTTGCAGCAGCCCCACCACGCGGGCGCGGACCCGGTCCCGGCCGGTCGCGTAGGGCAGGTCCTCGCGGCGGGTCTCCTCGACCAGCCGGTGCAGCGGGTCGAGGCCGATCCGCCAGCGGAACGACCCGTCCGACACCATGATCGGCTCGCTGGGCGCGCCGATGTGCGCGTCGACCGCGCGGCGCAGCACCTCGGCCATCCGTACGTCGTGCTTGAGGGTGGCCACGTCCGGCGCATCGACCGCGCGGACCGGCACCCGGGCGACCAGGTCCTCGACCGTGGCCTGCTCGACCTCGACCTCGCCGAGCGCCGGCAGCACCGCCGCGATGTAGGACAGGAACGCCCGGTTCGGCCCGACGATCAGCACGCCCGACCGGCGCAGCCGCTCGCGGTGCAGGTAGAGCAGGTACGCGGCGCGGTGCAGCCCGACGGCCGTCTTGCCCGTGCCCGGCGCGCCCTGTACGCAGATCGAGTCGGCCAGGTCGGCCCGGACCAGCTCGTCCTGCTCGGGCTGAATGGTGGCGACGATGTCGCGCATCGGGCCGACGCGGGGGCGCTCGATCTCGGCGGTGAGGATACGGCTGGCGGTGCCCAGCTCCTCGCCGCGATCCAGGCGCTCGTCCTCGAAGCTGGTCAGCACCCCTGTGCTGAACCCGAACCGCCGCCGGACGGCGACGCCCTGCGGGTCCCGGGCGCTGGCCCGGTAGAACGACCGGGAGACCGGTGCCCGCCAGTCCAGCACGAGCGGCTCGCCCAGCTCGTCGGTGACGTGCCGGCGCCCGACGTGGTATTCGCGCCCGGCATGGTCGGGGTCGGCCTCCCCGAAGTCGAGCCGGCCGAAGAACAGCGGGGTGGTCGGGTCGTCGGCGAGTTCCTTGACCCGGCGGGCCATGTGCCGGCCGAGCTGCTCGGCGGTGTACGCGTCCCCGGCCACCTTGTCACCGGTGGCGAAGAGGGACTCGGCGCGCTCGCGCATCCGGCGCAGCGCCTCGCGGGAGGTGTCCAGGTGGGCGCGCTCGGCGTCGAGCTCGGCGTCCAGGGTCTGTTCTTGGGCGTGCAGGGTCATCCACGTACTCCTCGTCACGGGGAACAACGCTGCCGCTCGCGTTTCCGACCTCGGGTCGGCGCGGGGACGTCCTGTGCGGTGCTACTCACCACGGCCGTCAGGCGGGACAGAGCAGCTTACTCCGGTCGGGGCGGCGGGCAACCGAATTTCGCCGGGGGCGGGCCGGCGCGGAATCATGGGTGGCATGACGGAGGCACGTCCGGAGCAGCGCCGGGTGACGATCAGCGACCCGCAGGTGATGCGGGCGCTGGCCCACCCGGCCCGTATGGCGATCATGGAGCATCTCAGCACGGTGGAGGGCGGTGCGACCGCCACCGAGTGTGCCGAGATCGCCGGGCTCTCGCCGAGCGCGACCAGCTATCACCTTCGTGAGCTGGCGAAGTTCGGCTTGATCAGCGAGGCCCCCAGCCGGGGGGACGCCCGGGAGCGGGTCTGGCAGTCGTTCAGCCCGACGTACTACGTGGAGACGGCTCCGGGCGCCGACTCCGAGGCTCGGGCCGCCGAGCTGGCCCTGGTCGACGCCCATCTCGCGCGGGACAGCCAGCGCACCCGGGACTGGATCCGCCGGGCGCCGGACGAGCCGCGCGAGTGGTATCAGGCGGCCTGGTTCAGCGACACCCTGCTGCTGCTCACGGCCGACGAGTTGGCCGTGGTGAACCAGGCGGTCCATGAGCTGCTGGATCCGTACCGGCGGCGGTTGCGGACCGACCCGCCGGAGGGGGCGCGGACGGTCGCCGTGCAGTACCGGGCGCTGCCCCTGGAGTGAATCGGGGGTTGAGCGGATCAGGTGTGAAGGATTATCTTCGAAATATGTCCTTCACATCTGGTCCCTCGCGCTGGTCCGACGTCTGGCTGGTCACCGCGGCCCGGGGCGTCTCCACCTGTGGTGACTTCCTCGCCGCCAGTGCCCTGGCGTTGGCCCTCCAGTCCGCCGGTGCGGGCGGGCTCGCCGTCTCCGGGCTGATGCTCGCGGCCACCCTGCCCCTGGCGGTGCTCGCCCCGCTGACCGGCCGGCTTGCCGACCGGGTGGACAGCCGCCTGCTGCTGGTGGCCGCCGGGCTCGCCCAGGCCGCGATCTGCCTCGCGCTCGCGTACGCCGGGCACCCGGTCCTGATCATCGCGCTGGTGGCGGCGCTCGCCGCCGGTCTCGCGGTCACCCAGCCGGTTCTCTCCGCGCTGGTGCCGGCCATGGTCCGGGCCGAGGACATGCCCCGGGCCAGCGCGCTCAACCAGACCGCCGGCACCCTGGGCGCCCTGGCCGGGCCGGCGCTCGCCGGGCTGCTGGTCGGTGGGTTCGGCGCTCGGCTGCCACTGCTGCTCGACGCCGGCAGCTACCTCGCGCTGGTCGCGGCCGGGTTGCTGATCCGGACCCGACGGGGTGGAAAGCGGCGACCGGCCGCGGTGCCGGTGCCCGGCACGGCCGGCGACCTGCCGGCGACCACCTGGCGGCTGCGCCGGGACCCGCTGCTGATCGCGATGATCACGACCCTCGCCGGGGTCATCGGCGCGGTCGGGGCGATCAACGTGGTCGAGGTCTTCTTCATCCGCGAGACCCTGGGCAGCTCCACCACCATGTACGGCCTGGTCACCGGCTCCTGGACACTCGGCATCCTGGTCGGGGCGTGGCTGTTCGCCCGGCTGGCCCGGCGGCTGACCGACGACGGCCGCATGCTGATCGGCTACCTCGCCCTGCTCGCCGGGTGCTGCCTCATGATCCTGCTCTCCGCCGCCGTGCCCGCCGCGCTCCTGCTGGTGCCCGTCTGGCTGCTCGGCGGGGTGGGCAACGGCGGCGCCAACGTCTTCGACAACGTGCTGCTGGCCCGGCGGGTGCCCGAAGCCGCGCGGGGCCGGGCGTACGCCGCGCTCGGTGCGTCCGTCCAGGGCGCCGCCATGGTCGGCTACCTGCTTGGCGGCCTGCTGCTGGAGGTGGCCGCCCCCCGGCCCCTGGTCGCCGCCTGCGGGGTGGCCGGTCTGCTGGTGATCGTGCTGGTCGCTTTTCCGGTCACCCGGACCGTCCGGGCCGAGCGGGCGGCGGTGGGCGCGCGTTTCTCTCCGGGAGGCGGCCCCGAAACGCCCGGATCGCCGGTGGCCGGGCCCGCCCGCCCGGCGCCCGATGCGGGGTTGGCCACTTCCTCCCCCTCCCGCTGAGCCGGCTGTGGGTGGCAGGGCTACGGTCGGGTCATGGCCGACCGCATCGCCCGCCCCCGGGTGGGGCACATCCAGTTCCTCAACTGCCTGCCCATCTACTGGGGGCTCATGCGGTCCGGCGCGCTGATCGACGTCGACCTGCACAAGGACTCGCCGGACCGGCTGAACGCCGCGCTCGTCGCGGGCGACCTGGACATCGGCCCGATCTCGCAGGTGGAATACCTGCGGCACGCCGACGAGCTGTTGCTCCTGCCGGACCTGGCGGTCGGCAGCGACGGCCCGGTGCTCTCGGTCAACGTGGTCTCCACCCGGCCCCTCACCGAGCTGGACGGCGCCCGGGTGGCGCTCGGCTCGACGTCGCGTACCGGGGTGCTGCTGGCTCAGCTCCTGCTCGCGGAGCGGTACGGGGTCCGCCCCGACTACTTCCGCTGCCCGCCGGACCTGACCCAGATGCTGCTGGAGGCCGACGCCGGGGTCGTGATCGGCGACGTGGCCCTGCGCGCGCTCTACGAGGCGCCCCGCAGGGGCCTGGAGGTGACCGACCTCGGGCAGGCCTGGCGCGAGTGGACCGGGCTGCCCATGGTCTTCGCCGTCTGGGCGGTCCGCCGCGAGTTCGCCGCCGCGCACCCCGGGCTGGTGAAGGAGGTGCACGAGGCGTTCCTGCGCTCCCGTGACCTGTGCCTGGCCGAGCTGGACCAGGTGGCCGAGGCGGGGGCCCGCTGGGAGCCGTTCGACGCGGAGACCCTGGCGACCTACTTCCGTACCCTCGACTTCTCCCTCGGCGAGCGGCAGGTGGCCGGCCTGCGCGAGTTCGCGCGCCGCGCCGCGGCGGTCGGCGAGGCCCCCGCCCTGCCCGAGGGCGGTCCCGAGTTCTTCCAGGGCTGACGCCCTGCCACGACGAAGCGGCGGTGCCCCGGCCGACCGGGACACCGCCGCTTCGGCGCGGGTGGGATCAGGTGGCGTCGCGGAGCAACGCCTCGGTGATCTTCTCGCAGTTCTTCATGCCGTAGTCGTAACCCATGTTGATGGGGTAGCGGACCATCACGCCCATCGTCCAGGTGTCGCCGATCGCCAGGCAGTTGATGTGCATCTCCTGCTCCTTCTGCCGATCGATCCAGCCGTTCTTGATGGCGATGGTCTTCTGCACCTTGGCCGGGAACGCCTTGCGGATGCCGAAGTCACCCACGCCGCGCACCTGTCGCATCTCGTTGAGCAGCCACTTCGTCCACTTCGGCCCGGCGGCCCGGCCGTCGTCGATGCAGAGGCCGAGCCGCGCGGTGTCCCGCGGAGACAGCTGCGTCCGGCTCCAGCCGCCGTCGCTGGCCACCTTGCTGTCGGTGAGCCCGCACATCTGGATGAGGCGCTTGATCGAGGCCGACCGGCCGACGCTGTTGTAGAACTGCTCGGCCCGGGTGTTGTCACTGTCCCGGATGATCTGGGTGGCGTCGTCGAGCTTCGCGTCGCTCGGCGTCTGCCCGGCGTCGGCCGCGCGCCGCAGGTAGTCGGCCACGATCCACGATTTGATCATCGAGGCGGTGGTGCTGGTCTCGTTCATGTTCTTCGAGCCGATGATCTTGCCGGTCCGCTTGTCCAGGACGCTCCAGGAGTACCAGCCCGTGATGTCCAGGTCGCTCAGGTCCTGGGCCGCGAACGGCAGCGGCTCCAACGACGGCGACGGCGAGGGCGACGGGCGGGTGTTGCGATCGGTGGACGGGCTCGCGGATCGGGCGCCCGCCGCGGGCGAATGCGATCCGGCCGTGGGGCGGAGCGGGGAGCCCGGCACGAACCTGAGCGAGACGAGCACCAGGCCGACCAGGATCACGGCGACGGCGCTGTAGGCCAGCGGACGGCGGTCGCTGCCCGGCCGGCGCCGGCTGCCCGCCATCAGAGCTTCCCGACCGGCTGCTGCGGCACCTTGAGGGCGGCGCCCGGCTGCGGGGTCACCAGCTGGGTGGCGACGCTGGCGCAGACCTTCGCGCCGTACGAGGGGGTCTTCAGGTCACCGGTGCCGGGATAACGCATCATCACGGCCAGGGTCCAGTCGTCGGCCACCGCGAGGCAGTTGACGTGCCACTGGCCGTCGGCCCAGAGCATGGTGAAGCCGTTCTTGATGCTGACCGGCCCCTGCGACGTGATCGACTCGGGCAGGCCGTCGATGATGCCCCAGTGACCGCCCTGGACGGCCTCGGACTTCTGGTCCTTGACGCCGCCGCGCACGTGCGCCATCTCGTTCAACACCCACTTCGTCCACTTGGGCCCGGCGGCGGTGCCGTCGCCGATGCAGTCGCCCATGCGCACCGCGTCGCGCGGCGACATCTGGGTGTACGCCCACTTGGCCTTGGTGGGTTCAATCTTCGTGTCGGTCAGCTTGCACATCTTGATCAGCCGGAGCAGCACCGGCTTGCGCCCGCCGGCGTTGTAGAGCGCCTCGGCCGAGAGGTCGTTGCTGTCGCGGAGGGCGGTCTCGGCCTGCTTCTTGCGCGCTGCGCTGGGCTCCTTGTCGCCGAGCTGGCGCAGGTAGTCGGAGACGATCCACGCCTTGATCATCGACTCGGTCGAGTTGGTCGACGTCATGTTCGGCGCGCCGCTGATCTTGCCGGTTTTCCGGTCCATGAGCGCCCAGGAGAAGAACTTGCCCTTGAAGTTCACCGAGACCGGCCCGGCGGCCAGCGTCGGTTCCGGGGGCGCGGTCGGTGCGGGCGCGGGAACCTGTGCCACGCCGCCGCCGATGCCGCCGAGACCGCTGATCCCGTCGCCGCCGGACAGCTTGGCGTACGCGGCGGGGACCAGCATGCCGCCGCCGAGAAGGACCGCCACGACGGCGAGCACCATGGTCACGCGAGGTCGCATGAGTGGGTGAACTCCAGATTGTCTGGCCGGGGGGACCGGCGCTTTCCGAATGTGTTGCGGCCTGATCGCCGAGGCCGGGGGGATGGCCTGGAGCCGGTGGCGATCGTCAGCAGCCGATCGGTGTGCCGGGCGAAGTCTACTTCCGGACAGGCCGGATGCCAGATCCCGACGCCCGGCAACTCGCCGTGAAGGCGGGACATTGGACCGCTATGCCGTCCTTGTGAGGATTCACCTTCTCCGGGTGGTGGACGTCACAGCGTTCCGGCAGCTCAGGGGCTGTTACGGGAAGCGGTCGTCCGGTGACAGAAGGTGGGCCGGGAAACCTGTTACACCCTCTGGTGTCATCGGGCGCGAGCTGTAACACTGGCCTCATGTATGGCAATGACTTCGCCCCGCCCGAGGACGGCCCGGGCGGCGGCCTGCTCGGCGAGGTGGAGGCGGCGGAGGCCGCGCTGCGCGAGGCGGCGGCGCGTGCCCGGCGCGGCGGCCCGGCGCCGGACGAGGACTTCGCGGCGTACTTCGCGGACGTGATCGACGCCGACCAGAAGATCGAGCCGCGGGACTGGATGCCGGAGGCGTACCGGAAGACGCTGATCCGGCAGATCGCCCAGCACGCGCACTCCGAGATCATCGGCATGCAGCCGGAGGGGAACTGGATCAGCCGGGCCCCCTCGCTCAAGCGCAAGGCCATCCTGCTGGCCAAGGTGCAGGACGAGGCCGGCCACGGCCTCTACCTCTACGCCGCCGCGGAGACGCTCGGCGTCAGCCGCGACGAGCTGGTCGAGCTGCTGATCGAGGGCCGGCAGAAGTACAGCTCGATCTTCAACTACCCGACGCTGACCTGGGCCGACGTGGGCGCGATCGGCTGGCTGGTCGACGGCGCGGCGATCGTCAACCAGGTGCCGCTGTGCCGCTGCTCCTACGGTCCCTACGCCCGCGCCATGATCCGGGTCTGCAAGGAGGAGTCGTTCCACCAGCGCCAGGGGTACGAGATCCTGCACACCCTGGCCCACGGCACCCGGGAGCAGAAGGCCATGGCCCAGGACGCGGTCGACCGCTGGTGGTACCCGTCACTGGCCATGTTCGGCCCGCCGGACGGAGACTCCACGCACAGCGCCCAGTCGATGGCCTGGAAGATCAAGCGCTTCTCCAACGACGAGCTGCGCCAGCGCTTCGTCGACATGTGCGTGCAGCAGGCGGAGATCCTCGGCCTCACCATCCCCGACCCGGACCTGCGCTGGAACGAGCAGCGGCAGGCCCACGACTACTCCCAGCCCGACTACGACGAGCTGATGCGGGTGATCAAGGGCGACGGGCCGTGCAACCGGCAGCGGATGGAACACCGGCGCCGGGCTCACTCCGACGGCGCCTGGGTGCGGGAGGCCGCCGCGGCGTACGCGGCGAAGCAGCGGAACAAGGAGAAGGTGGCGGCGTGAGCACTGACCATTCGCCTCTCTGGGAGGTCTTCGTCAGGGCCCGGCGCGGGCTGTCGCACACCCACGTCGGCAGCCTGCACGCTCCGGACGCCGAGCTGGCCCTGCGCAACGCCCGGGACCTCTATACCCGGCGCCAGGAGGGCGTCTCGATCTGGGTGGTGCCGGCGAGCGCGATCACCGCGTCCAGCCCTGACGAGAAGGACGCCTTCTTCGACCCGGCGGCCGACAAGGTCTACCGCCACCCCACCTTCTACGAGGTGCCGGACGGGGTGGCGCACCTGTGAGCGGGCTGTTCGACTTCACCCTCGCCCTCGGCGACGACGCGCTGATCGCGGCGCAGCGCCTCGGCGAGTGGACCTCCCGTGCGCCGGAGATGGAGGAGGACATCGCCCTGGCCAACATCGCCCTCGACCAGCTCGGCGCGGCCCGCCTGCTGCTCACGTACGCGGGCGAGCTGGAGGGCGCCGGCCGGGACGAGGACGCGCTGGCCTACCTGCGGGGCGACCGGGAGTTCCGCAACTGCCTCCTGGTCGAGCTGCCCAACGGCGATTTCGGCGTGACCATGGCGAAGCTGTTCTTCCTGGCCGCCTACCAGCTCCCCCTCTACAGCACGCTGAGCGGGTGCGCCGACGAGCGGCTGGCCGCCATCGGGGCGAAGGCGCGGAAGGAGTCGGCGTACCACCTGGACCACGCCTCGCTCTGGGTGAAGCGGCTCGGCGACGGCACCGACGAGTCGCACCGGCGCATGCAGGACGCGGTCGACCAGGTGTGGCCGTACACCCACGAGCTGTTCACCGCGGACCCGGCGGCGCCGGTCGACCCGGCCACCCTGCGGGCCGACTTCGACGCCGTCGTGTCCGCGGTGCTCGACGAGGCGACGCTGACCCGGCCGGCCGACGGCTGGGCCCCGGGCGGCGGCCGGGACGGCGTCCACACCGAACACCTCTCCTTCCTGCTGGCCGAGATGCAGGTGCTGCACCGCGCCCACCCGGGGGCGAAGTGGTGAGTGACCCCAGGGCGGCCGCGGCGGCGGTGGTGGACCCGGAGATCCGGGTCGTCACCATCGACGAGCTGGGCATCCTGCGGTCGGTCGACGAGGAGCCGGCCACCGGGCGGGTCGTCGTCACGATCACCCCCACCTACACCGGCTGCCCGGCCATGGACGTGATCCGCTCGGACATCCGCCGCGCGCTCGCCGCCGCCGGCCACCCGGACGCCGAGGTCCGCACGGTGTACGCCCCGGCGTGGAGCACCGACTGGATCTCCGAGAGCGGCCGGGCCAAGCTGGCCGCCGCCGGCATCGCCCCACCGGCGCCGGCCGCCCGGGGCGGGTCCGTCGTCCCGCTGACCCTGGCCGTCCGGTGCCCCCGCTGCGGCTCCCCGGAGACCGAGCAGGTCAGCCGGTTCGGCTCCACCGCGTGCAAGGCCCTGTGGCGCTGCCGTTCCTGCTCCGAACCCTTCGACCACCTGAAGGCGCTGTGACTGTCACCATCACCCGGCCGGTCCGCCGCCGGCCGGTCTTCCACCCGCTGCCCGTCGCCGCCGTCGACCGGCTCACCGACGACGCCGTGGCGATCACCTTCGCCGTGCCCGAGGAGCTGCGGGAGACGTTCGCGTTCTCCGCCGGGCAGCACCTGACGGTCCGGCGGGTCGGTGCGGACGGGGCGGACGTGCGGCGGTCGTACTCGATCTGCTCCACGCCCGACGAGCTGGCCCGGCACGGCCGGCTGCGGATCGGGGTGCGGGAGGTTCCCGGCGGTGCCTTCTCGGCGTACGCCTGCGGCGCCCTGCGCGGCGGCGACACGGTCGAGGTGCTGCCCCCGCTCGGGCACTTCACCTCCGCGTTCGCCCCGGACCGGGTCCGCCACTACGGCGCGGTGGTCGCCGGCTCCGGCATCACCCCGGTGCTCTCGCTGGTCGCGACCGCGCTGTCCGTCGAGCCGGCCAGCACCTTCACCCTGGTGTACGGCAACCGCACGGCCAACACGGTGATGTTCGCCGAGGAGCTGGCCGACCTGAAGGACCGCTGGCCGACCCGGCTGCACCTGGTGCACGTGCTCTCCCGGGAGATGGGCGAGTCCGCGCTGCTCTCCGGGCGGATCGACGCCGACCGGCTGACCCGGCTGCTGGACACCGTCGTTCCCGGCGACCTGATCGAGGAATGGTTCCTGTGCGGCCCGTACGGGATGGTGGTGGACGCCAAGGCGGTGTTCGCCGACCGGGGCGTGCCCGACTCGGCGGTGCACGCCGAGCTGTTCCACGTCGACGCGCCGCCGGAGCCGATCCGCCGGCCGACCGACGAGCCCGGCGCCGGGGCCGAGGTGACGATCGTGCTGGACGGGCGCTCGTCGAGCTTCACGATGGGCCGGGACGAGCGGGTGCTGGACGCCGCACTCAAGGTCCGCGGCGAGCTGCCGTACGCCTGCAAGGGCGGTGTCTGCTCGACCTGCAAGGCCAAGGTGGTGGCCGGTGAGGTGACCATGGCCCGCAACTACGCGCTGGAGCCGGACGAGGTGGCGGCCGGGTACGTCCTCACCTGCCAGTCCAGCCCGGTCACCGACAAGCTCACCGTCGACTACGACGCCTGACGGCGCCGCCGCGCGCCGGTCCCTGCCCGTGCAGGGGCCGGCGCGCAGCGGGTGTCAGCGGTTCTGGCCGAGGCAGAGCAGGAACTTCTGCGAGTCCCGCTCCTCGGTGTAGGCCGCGACGGCGCCGGAGAACTGCTCGCACCGGGCGTCGTCGGTGGTGTCCTCGACCTTGCCGACGACGACGTAGGTCGCCGTCGCGTCACCGCAGTCGACGACGCTGACGGACGGGTCGGTGTCCGTGCCGGTGGCGCTCACGCAGTCGCCGACGTCGGCGTAGGACGGGTCCGTGGAGATCGACCAGCCGATCGCGAGGGCGATCGCCACGGGAATGACGAGACCGAACGCCGCCGCCCGCCGGAACACCGGCTTGCCCGGCGTCGCGGGGGTGCCCGGAGCGCCCGGCACGGGCTCGGCGAGGCGGCCGAGCCGCACGCGGGTGATGAGGTTCCCGATGAGGACCACCGGGGTGATGACCATGGAGAGGATGCCCCACCAGCCCTGCCAGAGGGTCTTGGCGCTCATGTCCCGGCAGACGGCGATGCCGCACGACCGGCAGAACGGGCCGCGTTGAGTGAGCAGGCGCATGAAGATGAGGAAACCCTGGTGCCCGTGGAGCGTCCCCTTGATGGCGGGGACCGAGCCGCAGCAGCGGCAGGTGAGGGTGCCGGCGGGCCAGGCCGCGGGCTGGGGCGCGGTCTGGGGCGCGGGCGGGACCTGAGGCGGGTTGACGAAGGGTGCGGTCACGGCTCTTCCTTGATCGAAGTCTGCGAGCACCGAACGATAGGCCGACATCGGTGAATCCGTTGTCCCGCGGCCGGGCCCCCTTAGTGCCGACGGCGTGAAGCGAACGCGTCACAGCGGCGAACACCCCCGGCGGGGTCGGCGTCACACCGGCGTACCCTCGGGTACGTGACGGTGAGCCGGGAGATCGACGACATCCTGCAGCGCGGCGCGGACGGCGGGCGGATCACGCCCGAGGAGGCCCTGCTGCTCTACACCGAGGCGCCCTTCCACCCGCTCGGCGAGGCGGCCGACGCGGTGCGCCGGCGGCGCTACCCGGACAACATCGTCACCTACCTGATCGACCGCAACATCAACTACACGAACGTCTGCGTGACGGCGTGCAAGTTCTGCGCCTTCTACCGCGCTCCCAAGCACAAGGAGGGCTGGACCCACCCGACCGAGGAGATCCTGCGCCGCTGCGGCGAGGCGGTCGAGCTGGGCGCCACCCAGGTGATGCTCCAGGGCGGCCACCACCCGGACTACGGCGTGGAGTACTACGAGGAGCTGTTCTCCGCGGTCAAGCAGGCGTACCCGCAGCTCGCGATCCACTCGATCGGCCCGAGCGAGATCCTGCACATGGCGAAGGTCTCCGGGGTGAGCCTGGACGAGGCGATCGCCCGGATCAAGGCCGCCGGCCTGGACTCGATCGCCGGCGCCGGCGCCGAGATGCTGCCGGACCGGCCGCGCCGTGCGATCGCGCCGCTCAAGGAGTCGGGCGCGCGCTGGCTGGAGGTCATGGAGCTGGCGCACCGGCAGGGCCTGGAGTCGACGGCGACCATGATGATGGGCACCGGCGAGACCCACGCCGAGCGGATCGAGCACCTGCGGATGATCCGCGACGTGCAGGACCGCACCGGCGGCTTCCGCGCGTTCATCCCGTGGACGTACCAGCCGGAGAACAACCACCTGAAGGGGCGCACCCAGGCGACCACGCTGGAGTACCTGCGGCTGATCGCGGTGGCCCGGCTCTTCTTCGAGACCGTGCCGCACCTGCAGGCGTCGTGGCTGACCACCGGCAAGGACGTCGGTCAGCTCGCCCTGCACATGGGGGTGGACGACCTCGGCTCGATCATGCTGGAGGAGAACGTCATCTCCTCGGCCGGCGCCCGGCACCGCTCGAACCTGCACGAGCTGATCACGATGATCCGCACCGCCGACCGCATCCCCGCCCAGCGAGACACCCTCTACAACCGGCTCGCGGTGCACCACACGCCGGCCGACGACCCGAGCGACGAGCGGGTGGTCTCGCACTTCTCCTCGATCGCCCTGCCGGGTGGCGGCGTCGGGAAGGCGCTCCCGCTGGTCGAGGTCAACTGACGGCGCACGGTCCTCCACCGAACGGCCGAGCCGACGGCCGGCCAGGTAACAGGACGGCCGCGACCAGCGTGACCTTGGCCCGCGCACCGCTGCCGGCGGCTACGCTGTCGTCGTCCGCCTGACGGTCGTCCTCCATCGGCCCGCGAGGGTCGTTCACATAACGCACGGCAGCAGGGGCGGGATGGGTCACCATCCCGCCCCTGCTGTCTGTGTCTCCGGAGAGGACGGAGGAATTCCGGATCGGGGTTCTGGCGCGTCGCGACGTCGCTCCGGTAGCGTCCCTTCGTTCCGCAACCATCGATACGTCCCTCACCCCGGGGTCGACGGCGCGCGGCAGGAGATCCTCGGCAAGGCCCAGGCGCTCTGCGAGGACGACGGCGTGGTGATCCCGCCAGGCCAGTACTACACCGCGGCCGTCACGGTGCGGGTCGGCGCCGACGTCACCGAGCCGGTGCTGCACGAGGGCGACCTCCTCGCGTACGGGTTGGACGGTGCCGACGGCACGCCGGAGGCGACGCCCAGGGCCGCCGGCCCGGCGCAGCGGCGCACTCTCGCCGAGGTCGACGGGCTGGACGACCACACCATCTTCGAGGCCTTCGTGGACCTGTCGGCCGAGCCCACCCCGGACCCGGCCGGCCGGCCGGCCGGCCGAGCGTGTCCGCGACCCCGGGTGGTGGGCGCGGCGGCGGTGCCGGCGGCGGCCTGCCGGTGACCGGTGTGCAGGTCGGGCTGATCGGTGGGATCGGCGCGGCCATCCTGCTGGCCGGCGGGGTGCTGCTGGTGCTCTCGCACCGCCGGAAGGTGGTTCTCGTCACGCCGACCGACGAGCGGACCGACGACTGACCGACCTGGACAGCGGCGGGGCGGGGTGGGTGACCACCCCGCCCTTTCGCGTACCCGGGAGGAGCGGGGCGCGGGCCGGCTGGCAGAGTGGAGGGGTGAGCCGTACCCCGCAGGGCCAGCGCGCCAGCCTGGACAAGCAGCCGCACGAGGTCGCCGCGATGTTCGACGGCGTGGCCGCCCGCTACGACCTGACCAACACCGTGCTCTCCTTCGGGCAGGACCGGTTCTGGCGGCGGGCCACCCGGGCGGCGCTGGGGCTTCGGCCCGGTGAGCGGGTGCTGGACGTGGGCGCCGGCACCGGCGTCTCGACCGAGGAGTTGGCCCACTCCGGGGCGTACGCGGTGGGCGCCGACCTGTCGCTCGGCATGCTGCACGCCGGCAAGCGCACCCGGCCGGGGGTGCCGCTGCTGGCCGGGGACGCCCTGCGGCTGCCCTTCGCCGACGCGAGCTTCGACGCGGTCACCATCTCCTTCGCGCTGCGCAACGTCAACGACACCGACGCGGCGCTGCGTGAGTTCGCCCGGGTCACCCGCCCGGGCGGCCGGCTGGTGGTCTGCGAGTTCAGCACCCCGGTCAACCCGGCGTTCCGCACGGTCTACCTGTCGTACCTCATGCGGTCGCTGCCGGCCGTGGCGCGGAGGGTGTCGAGCAACCCCGACGCCTACGTCTACCTCGCCGAGTCGATCCGGGCCTGGCCGGACCAGCCGGCGCTGGCCGCGCGGATCGGCGCGGCCGGGTGGGGCAGGGTCGCCTGGCGCAACCTGACCGGCGGCGTCGTGGCGCTGCACCGGGCGATCCGGGACTGACGCGCCGGCCGGCATTGACCCGGCCTTTTCGTGAATATCCGTTTTAGGTCTACTTTGTCCCGTAGGCTCGCCCCCATGACGGGACCAGACCAGGCGACCACCGACGACGACGCGGCCGAACTGATCGCCCAGCTCCGCGAGCTGGCCGGTGCGGACCCCGCCGACGTCCGCCAGGTGGTCGCCGAGGTGCTGGCCGCGCTCGACCGCGCGGCCGGCGGCGCGCTGCGCGACCACCTGCCGGAGGCGATCCGGCTCGACGCCGGCCTGGGACCGGCCACCGCCGCCCGCTCCTGAGCGCTCGTCCGGACCCCCGCCGGCCGGATTCTGCGAGTTAGGCCCCCCTCAGCGCATACAGGTGTAACGCCGGTCATAGACTCCAACCCGATCGGCTTGTGAAGCATTTCACGAGCATGCGGGAGGAGGCGCGGATGACCGCGGTGGAGAACGACGCCGACGTCATCGTCGTGGGCGCCGGTCCCGGAGGATCGGCGACGGCGTACCACCTGGCGCGGCACGGCGTACGCGTGCTGCTGCTGGAGAAGACCGAATTTCCCCGGGAGAAGGTCTGCGGCGACGGGCTCACCCCCCGGGCCGTGCGGCAGCTCATCCGGATGGGCGTGGACACCTCGCCCGAGGCCGGCTGGCTGCACAACAAGGGCCTCCGGGTGATCGGCGGCGGCGTACGCCTGGAACTGGACTGGCCCGACCTGGCCAGCTTCCCCAACTACGGCCTGGTGCGGACCCGGCTCGACTTCGACGACCTGCTCGCCCAGCGTGCCGTCGCCGCCGGGGCGAAGCTGCGGACCAGCGTCAACGTCCTGACTCCGGTGCTCGACGCCGACGATCGCGTGATCGGGGTGCAGGCCGAGGTGGGCCCGGACAAGGAGCCCGCCACCTTCCACGCGCCGCTGGTCGTCGCCGCCGACGGCGTCTCCGGCCGCTTCCCGCTCGCCCTCGGGCTGGCCAAGCGGGAGGACCGGCCGATCGGCGTGGCGGTCCGCCGCTACTACCGCTCGCCCGCCAAGCACGACGACGACTACCTGGAGTCCTGGCTGGAGTTGCGGGCCAAGGGCAGCGAGGCGCTGCTGCCCGGCTACGGCTGGATCTTCGGCCTCGGCGACGGCCGCGTGAACGTCGGCCTGGGCGTGCTCAACTCCTCCTCGGCCTTCGGCAAGACGAACTACCGGCGGCTGCTCACCGACTGGCTGGCCAACACCCCCGAGGACTGGGGGATGACCGACGAGGCCAACGCGGAGGGGCCGATCCTCGGCGCCGCGCTGCCCATGGGCTTCAACCGCGTCCCGCACTACACCCGCGGGGTCCTGCTGGTCGGCGACTCCGGCGGCATGGTCAACCCGTTCAACGGCGAGGGCATCGCGTACGCCATGGAGTCCGGCGAGCTGGCCGCCGAGGTGGCGGTGCAGGCGCTCGCCCGCCCGGCCGGCGCCGAGCGGGAGCGGGCGCTGCTGGCGTACCCGCAGGAGCTGAAGGCCCGCTTCGGCGGCTACTACCGGCTCGGCGGGATCTTCGTGAAGCTCATCGGCCGGCCCGAGGTCATGCGGATGGCCACCAAGCACGGCATGCCGCACCCGATGCTGATGCGCTTCGTGCTCAAGCTGCTGGCCAACCTGACCGACCCCCGGGGCGGGGACGCCATGGACCGGGTCATCAACGCGATGACCAGGGTGGCACCCGCCGTGTAGACCACCGGTCCCGGGCCCCGGGACCGACAAAGATCGACCCCCGCCGCCGAGGTCGTGAGGGACGTGAATAGTGTGATTTTCGCCAACCACCGAGGTCAGGGAAGGACGAGCAGGGGACAACGATGACGCTCTCTCCTTACGCACCGATCATCGGGCTGTTCGCCCTCGCCGCGGGGTTCGCGCTGTTCTCCGTGGCCGCCGCCCGATTCGCCGGCCCCCGGCGTCTGAACAAGGCCAAGCTCGAGGCGTACGAGTGCGGCATCGAACCGAGCCCGCAGCCCGTCGGCGGCGGCCGGTTCCCGATCAAGTTCTACCTGACGGCGATGCTCTTCATCGTCTTCGACATCGAGATCATCTTCCTCTACCCCTGGGCGGTCTCCTTCGACGCCCTGCCGATCTTCGGCTTCGTGGAGATGGTCCTGTTCATCGTCGCGGTCTTCGTCGCCTACGCCTACGTCTGGCGGCGCGGCGGCCTGGACTGGGACTGAGGGAGGTACGGCAGATGGGCATCGAGGAGAAGCTTCCCTCCGGCGTCCTGCTCACCACCGTCGAGAAGCTGGTCAACTGGTCGCGGAAGACGTCCGTCTGGGGCGCCACCTTCGGCCTGGCCTGCTGCGCGATCGAGATGATGGCGGCCGGTGGCCCGCACTACGACATGGGCCGGTGGGGAATGGAGGTCTTCCGGGCCTCGCCGCGCCAGGCGGACCTGATGATCGTGGCCGGCCGGGTCAGCCAGAAGATGGCCCCGGTCCTGCGCCAGATCTACGACCAGATGGCCGAGCCCCGCTGGGTGCTCTCCATGGGTGTCTGCGCCAGCAGCGGCGGCATGTTCAACAACTACGCCATCGTGCAGGGCGTCGACCACGTCGTCCCGGTCGACATGTACCTCCCCGGCTGCCCGCCCCGGCCCGAGATGCTCATCGACGCGATCCTCAAGCTCCGCGAGAAGATCATGTATGAGCCGCTGGGCCCGAACGGCCGCAAGATGCTGGAGGCCCGCAAGGAGCGCGGCGACGTGCCCGTGGTGCCGTACGGCTCGATGCCGTCGTCGTACCGCAGCGACAAGGCCCGGCGCGCCGAGTGGACCAAGGCGGTCCGCGAGGGACGCGAGGAGCAGTTGCGGATCGAGAACTGGATGAAGGCGCAGAACCACCTCCAGGCGCAGGGGGGCCCGAAGTGACGGCACCGAACGACAGGAACAACGACGGCGGCGTCCCGGTACCGACCACCCCGGCCGGCGCCACCAGCGGCGCCCCGGCCGAGTACCCGCCGGCCAGCCAGGCCGGGCGCGGCATGTTCGGCAACCAGGGCACCGGTGACGTCTCCGGCTTCGGCGGCCTGGTCCGCCAGCGCAAGCCCGTCGAGGAGGCCGCCCGGCCGTACGGGAGCTACTTCGACGAGGTCCGCGACGCGCTGGAGGAGGCGTACCCGGCCTTCGGTGACGCGATCGAGAAGGTCGTGGTCGACCGGGGTGAGCTGACCCTGCACGTCCGCCCGGAGCGGATCGCCGAGGTCTGCCAGGTGATGCGCGACGACCTCGCGCTCCGGTTCGAGCTCTGCTCGTCGGTGTCCGGAGTGGACTACCTGGGCGCCGACGAGCGCCGGCTGCACGTGGTCTACCTGCTCACCTCGATGACCTACCGGCGGCGAGTCCGGCTGGAGGCCGCGGTCTCCGCTCAGGACCCGCACCTGCCGAGCGTCACGGCCGTCTACCCGACCGCCGACTGGCAGGAGCGGGAGACGTACGACATGTTCGGCATCGTCTTCGACGGCCACCCCAACCTGACCCGGATCCTCATGCCGGACGACTGGGAGGGGCACCCGCAGCGCAAGGACTACCCGCTGGGCGGCGTCCCGGTGGAGTACAAGGGCGCCGAGATCCCGCCGCCGGACCGGAGGAGGTCCTACCAGTGACGACGTCGAACTACGCGACCGAGCGCGAGACCACCGAGGGCAAGGTCTTCACCGTCACCGGTGGGGACTGGGACCAGGTCGTCTCCGGCACCGACCCGATCAACGACGAGCGGATCGTCGTCAACATGGGTCCGCAGCACCCGTCCACGCACGGCGTGCTCCGGCTGATCCTGGAGCTGGAGGGCGAGACGGTCCGCGAGGCCCGCTCAGTCGTCGGCTACCTGCACACCGGCATCGAGAAGAACCTCGAATACCGCAACTGGGTCCAGGGCTCGACCTTCGTGACCCGGATGGACTACCTCTCCCCGCTGTTCAACGAGACGGCCTACGCGCTCGCGGTGGAGAAGCTGCTCGGCATCACCGACGACATCACCGAGCGGGCCACCACCATCCGGGTGCTGATGATGGAGCTCAACCGGATCTCGTCGCACCTGGTCTGGCTGGCCACCACCGCCATGGAGCTGGGCGCGATCAACATGATGTTGTACGGCTTCCGCGAGCGGGAGTACATCCTCGACATCTTCGAGACCATCACCGGCCTGCGCATGAACCACGCGTACGTGCGGCCGGGCGGTGTGGCGCAGGACGTGCCGGACGAGGCGATCGTCAAGATCCGCGACTTCCTGAAGCTGCTGCCGAAGAAGCTCAAGGAGTACGAGGACCTCCTCTCCGGCCAGCCGATCTGGACCGAGCGCACCAAGAACGTCGCGGTGCTCGACGTGACCGGCTGCCTCGCGCTCGGCGTCACCGGCCCGGTGCTCCGCTCCGCGGGCCTCGCCTGGGACCTGCGCAAGACCATGCCGTACTGCGGCTACGAGACGTACGAGTTCGACGTCCCGACGCACACCGACGGTGACGTGTGGGGCCGCTACGTGGTCCGGCTCGCCGAGATCCGCGAGTCGATGAAGCTGGTCGAGCAGGCCCTCGACCGGCTCAAGCCGGGCCCGGTCATGGTCGCCGACCGGAAGATCGCCTGGCCGGCGCAGCTCGCCATCGGCGTCGACGGCATGGGCAACTCGCTGGAGCACGTCGCCAAGATCATGGGTCAGTCGATGGAGTCGCTGATCCACCACTTCAAGCTCGTCACCGAGGGCTTCCGGGTCCCGCCGGGCCAGGTGTACGTCGGCATCGAGTCGCCCCGCGGCGAGCTGGGCGTGCACGCGGTCTCCGACGGCGGCACCCGGCCCTACCGGGTGCACTACCGGGAGCCGAGCTTCGTCAACCTCCAGGCCCTTCCGGCCATGGCCGAGGGTGGCCTGATCGCCGACGTGATCGCCGGTGGCGCCTCGCTGGACCCCGTGATGGGTGGTTGTGACCGATGACCGTTTTCACTGAAGAGACCCGGGAGCGGGCGCGCGAGATCATCGCCCGGTACCCGGCGGACCGGTCCCGCTCGGCGCTGCTGCCGCTGCTGCACCTGGTCCAGTCCGAGGAGGGGTACGTCTCCCCGGCCGGGGTCGAGTTCTGCGCCGAGGTGCTCGGCCTGAACAAGGCGCAGGTCGGCGCGGTCGCCACCTTCTACACCATGTACAAGCGCAAGCCGACCGGTGACTACCTGGTCAGCGTCTGCACCAACACCATGTGCAACGTGCTCGGCGGCCAGGAGGTCTACGACACCCTCGCCGAGCACCTGGGCGTCGGGCACGACGAGACCACCGCGGACGGGAAGATCACCCTGGAGCACGCCGAGTGCCTGGCGGCGTGCGACTACGGGCCGGTCATGACGGTCAACTACGACTTCTTCGACAACGTCGACCCGCAGGGCGCGCTCGGCGTGGTGGAGGAGCTGCGGGCGGGCGGCCGGCCGATGCCGACCCGGGGCGCCCGGCTCTGCACCCTCAAGGAGATGGCCGTCCAGCTCGCCGGTTTCGGCGACGAGCGGGACGGCGCGGTGGCCGACGGCGGGCCGGGCGAGGCGACGCTGCGCGGCCTGCGGCTGGCCGAGCAGCACGGCATCTCGGTGCCGGGCTTCGACCCGAACACCCCGATCCGCAGCAAGGCCGAGGCCGACAAGGCCGCCGCCGAGGCGAAGGCCAAGGCCGAGGCCGCCGCGCCGGCCCCGGCCAAGGTCCCGGCGGACACCACCGCCCCGGCGCCCCGCGACGCGCAGGCGGCGGAGTCCGCCGGTGCGGCGGCCAACCCGCCCGCCACCGACGGCAAGCCCGCCGGCGACGAGGCCGGGGCGCAGCAGCGCAACCTCAAGGAAGCGGAGGCCGGGGCGGGCGCCAACGGCGCGGGCCCGGCGGTCGCGAGCGAAACGGGGGTCCAGAAGTGACCGCTCCTCGGCCGGAGACGCTGGCCAAGCTGACGCCGGTGCTCACCAAGCGCTGGCTGTCGCCGGACGCCTGGCGGATCGGCACCTACGAGAAGCTGGACGGCTACGCCGCCCTGCGCAAGGCGCTCAAGGCGCACCCGGACGACCTGATCCAGCTCATCAAGGACTCCGGGCTGCGCGGCCGTGGCGGCGCGGGCTTCCCGACCGGTCTCAAGTGGGGCTTCATCCCGCAGGGCGACGGCAAACCCCACTACCTGGTGGTCAACGCCGACGAGGGCGAGCCGGGCACCTGCAAGGACCTGCCGCTGATGACCCACGACCCGCACTCGCTGGTCGAGGGCGTCATCATCGCCTCGTACGCGATCCGCGCCAACCGGGCCTACATCTACATCCGCGGCGAGGCCGTGCACGCCGCCCGCCGGCTGCGCAGCGCCGTGCAGGAGGCGTACGCCAAGGGCTACCTCGGCCGGAACATCCAGGGCAGCGGCTTCGACCTCGACCTGGTGGTGCACTCCGGCGCCGGGGCGTACATCTGCGGCGAGGAGACCGCGCTGCTGGACTCGCTGGAGGGCTTCCGGGGACAGCCCCGGCTGCGCCCGCCGTTCCCGGCCACCCACGGCCTGTACGCCAGCCCGACCGTCGTGAACAACGTGGGCACCATCGCGAGCGTGCCGTACATCGTGCTGGGCGGCGCCGACTGGTGGAAGACCATGGGCACGGAGAAGTCGTCCGGCCCGATGATCTACTCGCTCTCCGGCCGGATCGCCAACCCCGGCCAGTTCGAGTGCTCGATGGGTATCACCCTGCGCGAGCTGATCGAGCTGGCCGGCGGCATGCAGCCCGGGCACAACCTGAAGTTCTGGACCCCGGGCGGCTCGTCGACGCCGCTGCTCACCGCCGAGCACCTGGACGTGCCGCTGGACTTCGAGGGGGTGGCGGCGGCCGGCTCGATCCTGGGCACCACGGCCACGCAGATCTTCTCCGACCAGGACTGCCCGGTGTACGCGACCTACCGGTGGCTGGAGTTCTACCACCACGAGTCGTGCGGCAAGTGCACCCCGTGCCGCGAGGGCAACTACTGGATGGTCCGGGTCTACCGCCGGATCCTCGCCGGCCAGGGCACTCACGAGGACCTGGACACCCTGCTCGACACCTGCGACAACATCCTCGGCCGCTCGTTCTGCGGTCTGGGTGACGGTGCGACCAGTTCGGTGACCTCGTCGCTGAAGTACTTCAAGCAGGACTACCTCGACTACATCGAGGGACGTACCGCGCCGAAGCTCTCCGAGAAGCAGCTGGTGGGAGCCCACTGATGACCGACGTAGCCAAGCAGACCGAGACCGTCACCCTCACCATCGACGGCGTCCAGGTCACCGCCCCCAAGGGGGCGCTGCTGATCCGGGTCGCCGAGCAGTTGGGCACCGAGATCCCGCGGTTCTGCGACCACCCGCTGCTGGCCCCGGCCGGCGCCTGCCGGCAGTGCCTGGTGGAGGTGGAGGGTCAGCGCAAGCCGGTCGCCTCCTGCACCCAGACCGTGGCCGACGGCATGGTGGTCCGGACCCAGCTCACCTCGCCGGTCGCGAAGAAGGCCCAGGAGGGGGTGATGGAGCTGCTGCTCCTCAACCACCCCCTGGACTGCCCGATGTGCGACAAGGGCGGCGAGTGCCCGCTGCAGAACCAGGCCATGTCCACCGGCCGCACCGACTCCCGGTTCCACGAGCACAAGCGGGAGTACCCGAAGCCGCTGCCGATCAGCACGCAGGTGCTGCTCGACCGCGAGCGCTGCGTGCTCTGCCAGCGCTGCACCCGGTTCTCCGAGGAGATCGCCGGCGACAAGTTCATCGACCTGATGGGCCGGTCGTCCGCCGAGGAGATCAACATCTACCGGGACGATGCGTACGGCGTGGAGTCCGGGGAGGACGCGGGCGACGTCCCGTTCAACTCCTACTTCTCCGGGAACACCGTCCAGATCTGCCCGGTGGGCGCGCTGACCGGCTCGCAGTACCGGTTCCGGGCCCGCCCGTTCGATCTGGTCTCCACCCCCAGCGCCTGTGAGCACTGCGCGGCCGGCTGCGCCCAGCGCACCGACTGGCGGCGCGGCAAGGTGCTGCGCCGGCTGGCCGGCGACGACCCGGCGGTGAACGAGGAGTGGAACTGCGACAAGGGCCGCTGGGGCTTCCAGTACGCCCGCGCCTTCGACCGGCTCACCACCCCGCTGGTGCGGGACGGGAAGACCGGCGAGCTGCGTGAGGCGTCCTGGAGCGAGGCGCTGACCCGGGCCGCCGAGGGGCTGCGCGCCGCCCGGGACGGCGGGCAGGGCACGGCGGTGCTGACCGGCGGCCGGCTCACCGTCGAGGACGCCTACGCGTACGCGAAGTTCGCCCGGGTCGCACTGCACACCAACGACATCGACTTCCGGGCCCGCCCGGTCTCCCGCGAGGAGGCCGACTTCCTGGCCAGCAGCGTCGCCGGGGTCACCGACGTGACCTACGCGGACGTGGAGAACGCGCCCGCCGTGGTGCTGGTCGGCCTGGAGCCGGAGGAGGAGTGCCCGATCCTCTTCCTGCGGCTGCGCAAGGCGTACCTGAAGAAGAAGCTCACCGTGTACGCGCTTGCGCCGTTCGCGACCCGCGGCCTGGAGAAGCTCGGTGCCAAGCTGGCCCGGGTGGTGCCGGGCGAGGAGGCCAGCGTGCTGGCCGAGCACGCCACGGTGGCCGAGGCCCTGAGCCAGCCGGGCGCCGTCCTGATCGTCGGCGAGCGGCTGGGCGCGGTGCCCGGCGGCCTGTCCGCCGCGGCGGACGTGGCCCGGCGTACCGGCGCGAAGCTGGCCTGGGTGCCGCGGCGCGCGGGCGACCGCGGCGCGGTCGACGCGGGCTGCCTGCCCAACCTGCTTCCCGGCGGCCGCGTGGTCACCGAGCCGGCCGCCCGTGCCGAGCTGGGCGAGGCGTGGGACATCCCGGCCGGGGTGATCCCGAGCCAGGCCGGCCGGGACACCGACGGCATCCTCGCGGCCACGGCCAACGGTCAGGTCGGCGCCCTCGTGGTGGCCGGCGTCGACCCGGCCGACCTGGCCGACCCGCGCCTGGCCGAGCAGGCCCTGGACGCGGTGCCGTTCCTGGTCAGCCTGGAGCTGCGGATGAGCGCGGTGGCCCGCCGAGCCGACGTGGTCTTCCCGGTCGCGCCGGTGGTCGAGAAGGCCGGCAGCTTCCTGGACTGGGAGGGCCGCCTGCGCACCTTTGAGAAGGTGCTCGACACCGGCGCGATGACCGACGGCCGGGTGCTCGACGCGATCGCCGCGCAGCTCGACGTGCGGCTCGGCACCGGCGACGTGCAGAGCGTCCGCCGGGAGCTGGGCGCGCTGCCGCCGACCCGGGTCGACCGGCCGTCCGCCCCGTCCATCGAGCCGGCCGACGTGCCGCAGCCCGGCGCCGGGGAGGCCGTGCTGGCGACCTGGCACCAGCTCCTCGACCTGGGCAGCCTCACCGACGGCGACGAGCACCTCGCCGGCACCGCCCGCCCGCCGGTGGTCCGGCTGGGCAAGGGCACCGCCGAGGCGCTCGGCGTCGCGGACGGTGACCCGGTGACCGTCGGCACCGACCGCGGCGCGGTCACCCTGCCGGCGGCGATCACCGAGATGCCGGACGGCGTCGTCTGGCTGCCGACCAACTCACCCGGCTCGACCGTCCGGCGCAGCCTCGGCGCGGCGTCCGGCGAGGTCGTGCAGGTCTCGGCCGCGGCGGTCGCCGCGGACGTGGCCGCCCGGCCGGGTCCGCTCCTCAACACCGGGAGTGTCCAGTGAACCCCGTCATCCTCGCGGCGCAGGACCCGACGCTGGCCGACTTCGGCAAGGACCCGTGGTGGCTGGTCCTCATCAAGATCGTCTTTGCGTTCGCCTTCGGCCTGCTGGCCACGCTGCTCGGCGTCTGGTTCGAGCGCCGGGTGGTCGGCCGCATGGCGGTGCGGCCCGGCCCGAACCAGGCCGGCCCGTTCGGCCTGCTGCAGACCCTCGCCGACGGCCTGAAGATGGCCTTCAAGGAGGACATCCTCCCGCGTGCCGCCGACAAGGTCGTCTTCTTCTTCGCGCCGACCATCTCGGTGATCTGCGCGGTCACCGCGCTGTCGGTGGTGCCGTTCGGCCCGATGGTGAGCATCTTCGGCCACCACACGCCGCTGCAGGTCACCGACGTGTCGGTGGCGGTGCTGGTCATCCTCGCCTGCTCCTCGATGGGCATCTACGGCATCGTGCTCGGCGGCTGGGCCTCCGGCTCGACGTACCCGCTGCTCGGCGGCCTGCGGTCCAGCGCCCAGATGATCTCGTACGAGGTCGCCATGGGCCTGAGCATCGTGGCGGTGTTCATGACCGCCGGCACGATGTCGACCAGCGGGATCGTGGCCGCCCAGGGTGACGCCACCCAGCTCACCATCGCCGGCCAGCAGATCCCGGCACCGGGCTGGTACGCGATCCTGCTGCTGCCCAGCTTCATCATCTTCTTCATCGCCATGGTCGGCGAGACCAACCGGGCGCCGTTCGACCTGCCCGAGGCGGAGTCGGAGCTGGTCGCGGGCTTCATGACCGAGTACAGCTCGCTCAAGTTCGCGCTCTTCATGCTCTCCGAGTACGTCTCGATGGTGACCATGTCCGCGGTCACCACCACGCTGTTCCTCGGTGGCTGGCGGGCCCCCTGGCCGATCACCCTCTGGTCGGGCGCCAACTCGGGTTGGTGGCCGATGCTCTGGTTCTTCGGCAAGGTCATCGCCCTGGTCTTCGTCTTCGTCTGGCTGCGGGGCACCCTGCCCCGGCTCCGCTACGACCAGTTCATGCGCTTCGGCTGGAAGGTCCTGCTGCCGATCAACCTGGTCTGGATCCTGGTGCTGAGCGGGCTCCGCTCGATCGAGGACTGGCAGACCCGGGACCGGCTGCTCGCCACCGCCATCGGCGCGGGCGTGCTGCTGCTGGCCACGCTGTTCTGGCCGAGCCGGAAGAAGGCGCCGAAGGTGCCGCTCCAGGAGCAGGTGAACAGCCGTCCGCACGGCAGCTTCCCGCTGCCGCCGATGGATCTTCAGGTTCCGCCGAGCCCGCGTACCAAGCGCGTGGTCGCCGAGCGGGAGCCGGCCAACGTCGTCGCCGGCTCGGAGTCAGGGGAGGTGTGACGTGGGCGCGATCACCGGAACGTTCAAGGGCTTCGGGGTCACCTTCTCGCACATGTTCAAGAAGGTCGTCACCACCGACTACCCGTTCAAGCCGCCGGTCTCGGCGCCGCGCTACCACGGGCGGCACATCCTCAACCGGCACCCGGACGGGCTGGAGAAGTGCATCGGCTGCGAGCTGTGCGCGTGGGCCTGCCCGGCGGACGCGATCTACGTGGAGGGTGGCGACAACACCGAGGAGCAGCGCTTCTCCCCGGGTGAGCGGTACGCCAGCGTCTACCAGATCAACTACGCCCGGTGCATCTTCTGCGGGCTCTGCATCGAGGCCTGCCCGACCCGTTCGCTCACGATGAGCAACGAGTACGAGCTGGCCCGGGACAACCGGCAGGACCTGATCTTCACGAAGGAGCAGCTGCTGGCGCCGCTGCTGCCGGGCATGGAGCAGCCGCCGCACCCGATGCGGCTGGGCGACAGCGAGAAGGACTACTACGTCGGCGGGCTGACGAACCCGGGCACCTCGGCCGGCGCCGAGCACTCGCCCATGGGCCCGGGCCGGTACCAGGTGGAGGAGCACCCCGGTGTGACCTTCCCCGGCGCCGAGCAGGCCGCGCAGCGGGCCGAGGCGGGCAAGGGAGCAGGAGCATGACCTCGCAGACGGTGCTCGCCGCGGCGGGCCAGGTGTCCGGGGGTGAGGAGGTCACCTTCTGGATCCTCGCCCCGCTGGCCCTGATCGGGGCCATCGGCATGGTCTGGGCGCGCAACGCCGTGCACTCGGCGCTCTGGCTGGTGCTGACCATGCTCTGCCTGGGCGTGTTCTACGTGCTCCAGGCCGGGCCGTTCATCGGCATGGTGCAGATCATCGTCTACACCGGCGCCATCATGATGCTCTTCCTGTTCGTGCTGATGCTGGTCGGCCGGGACTCCTCCGACTCGCTGATCGAGACGCTGCGCGGCCAGCGGGTCGCCGCGGTGGTGCTCGGGCTCGGGTTCGCCGGCCTGGTCGGCTCCGGGCTCTACCGGGCGCTGGAGGGCGTGCAGGCCGTCGGACTGGACCAGCCGAACGCCGAGGGCAACGTGCAGGGCATCGCCCGGCTGCTCTTCACCAAGTACGTCTTCGCCTTCGAGCTGACCTCCGCCCTGCTCATCACGGCGGCGGTGGGCGCGATGGTGCTGGCGCACGTGGAGCGGCGCAAGGAGGACCGGATGGACCAGATCGCCACCATGAAGGCGCGGTTCCGCCCCGGCAACTACCCCGGCCCGAAGCCCGGCCCGGGCGTCTTCGCCACGTCGTCCTCGGTGGCCACCCCGGCCCGCCTGCCCGACGGCCGGCTGACCGACCGCAGCATCCCGGAGATCATGCCGGTGCGCGAGCTGACGGCCGAGGAGACCTCGCTGAAGGGGACGGAGAAATGACCCCGGACTACTACCTGATCCTCGCGGCGGTGCTGTTCACCATCGGCGCCGTCGGCGTGCTGATCCGGCGCAACGCGCTCGTGCTGTTCATGTGCGTCGAGCTGATGCTCAACGCGGCCAACCTGACGCTGGTCACGTTCAGCCGCATCAACGGTGACCTGAACGGCCAGATCATGGCGTTCTTCGTGATGGTGGTGGCCGCGGCCGAGGTCGTGGTCGGGCTCGCCATCATCATGTCGATCTTCCGGACCCGACGCTCGGCGAGCGTCGACGACGCCAACCTGCTGAAGTACTGAGGGGCTCGTGGTGGAGAAGATTCTGACGTTCGCCCAGGCCGAACCGGCCGGGACCGTCGCCTTCGCGACGGCGGATGGGCTTCTGGGCAGTGTCTGGCTGCTGGTGGCCATCCCGCTGGTGAGCGCGGCGATCCTGCTGCTGCTCGGCAAGCGGGCGGACCGCTGGGGCCACTGGCTGGGCGTGGCGGCCATCGGGGCCGCCTTCGTGCTCGGCCTGACCTACTTCTTCCAGCTCCGTGGCCTGGAGAACAAGCAGGTCGAGCAGAGCCTCTGGCAGTTCATCACGGTCGGCGACCTCAAGGTGGACTTCGGTCTGCTCTTCGACCCGCTGGCCGCGGTCTTCGTACTGCTGATCACCGGGGTGGGCTTCCTGATCCACCTCTACGCGGTCGAGTACATGGCGCACGACGAGGGCCGGCGGCGGTTCTTCGGGTACTTCAACCTGTTCGTCGCCGCGATGCTGCTGCTGGTGCTCGGCAACAACTACGTGATGCTCTACTTCGGCTGGGAGGGCGTCGGTCTGGCGTCGTACCTGCTGATCTCCTTCTGGTACGGCCGGCCGAGCGCGGCCACCGCCGGCAAGAAGGCGTTCCTCATGAACCGGGTCGGCGACGCCGGCCTGGCCATCGGCATCTTCGTCATGTTCGCCATGCTGGGCACCACCCAGTACGACGAGGTCTTCAACGGGGTCGGCTCGCTGACCTCGACCACGGTGCTGGTGCTCGGCCTGCTGCTGCTGCTCGGCGCGACCGGCAAGTCCGGCCAGTTCCCGCTCCAGGCGTGGCTGCCGGACGCCATGGAGGGCCCGACCCCGGTCTCCGCGCTCATCCACGCGGCCACCATGGTCACCGCGGGCGTCTACCTGATCGCCCGCTCCAACCCGATCTTCTCGGCGAACCACACCCTCCAGCTCGTGGTGGTCAGCGTCGGTGCGATCACCCTGCTCATGGGGTGCGTCATCGGCGCGGCCAAGGACGACATCAAGCGGGTGCTGGCCTGGTCCACGGTGAGCCAGATCGGCTACATGTTCCTCGGCGTCGGCCTGGGCGGCGCGGCGTACGCGCTGGCCATCGTGCACCTGCTGGCGCACGGCTTCTTCAAGGCCAACATGTTCCTGGGCGCCGGCTCGGTCATGCACGGCATGAACGACCAGGTGGACATCCGGCGCTTCGGCAACCTGTCGAAGTACATGAAGGTCACCTGGCTGACCTTCATGACGGGCTGGCTGGCCATCATCGGCATCCCGCCGCTCTCCGGTTACTTCTCGAAGGAGCCGATCATCGCGGCCGCGTTCGAGCGGGAGGGCTGGACGGCCTGGCTCTTCGGCATGGCCGCGCTGCTCGGCGCCGGGCTCACCGCGTTCTACATGACCCGGCTCTTCGTGCTCACCTTCCACGGGCCGAAGCGGTGGACCGAGGACATCGAGCACCCGCACGAGTCGCCGAAGCTGATGACCATCCCGCTGATCCTGCTGGCGATCGGCTCGGTGGCCGCCGGTGGCCTGATGGCCACCACCGTGCCGGATTGGCTGGAGGCGACCGCCGGCCTCGGCGGTGAGCACGCGGAGCACGCCCCGGTCCTCGCGCACTGGCTGGTCACCGCGCTCTCGGTGCTGGTGACCGTGCTCGGCGCCGGGCTGGCCTGGTTCCTGTTCCGCAACGGCACGGCCACCGAGCCGCAGCCGGCCGGCGTGCTGGTCACCGCCGCCCGCAAGAACCTCTACACGGACACCGTAAACGAGGCGGTCTTCGAGAAGCCGGGCATCTTCCTCACCCGGGCGCTGGTCTTCCTCGACAACCGGGGCGTCGACGGGCTGGTCAACGGCCTCGCCGCCGCGGTGGGCGGTGGCTCGGGCCGGCTCCGGCGGCTGCAGACCGGTTTCGTGCGGTCGTACGCGACCTCGATCCTGACCGGCGCGCTGCTCGTGGTGGCGGCGTTCCTGGCGGTGCAGGCGGGGTGGCTGGCGTGATCGACCTCAACGCGGCCGCCCCCGCCGGCGGGCCACGCAGTCACGACGGAGGTAAGGCCGAATAATGTCCAACTTCCCGTTCCTCTCGGTGCTGACCGTGGCACCGCTGGTCGGCGCCCTGATCGTGGCCCTGCTGCCGCGGCGCAACCCGGACCTGGCCAAGCTGGTGGCGTTCGGTTGGTCGCTGCTGGTGCTGGTGCTGTCGGTGGCCATGTGGATCGCCTTCCAGGCCGACGGCGACCGGTTCCAGTTCCGCGAGTCGTACGCGTGGATCCCGAACTGGGGCGTCAACTTCACCTTCGAGGTGGACGGCATCGCGCTGGTCATGCTGATGCTGATCGCGATCCTGGTGCCGCTGGTGATCCTGGCGTCCTGGCACGACGCCGAGTCGTCCAAGCGCTCGGTGCCGGTCTACTTCGCGCTGCTGCTCATCCTCGAATGCACGATGATCGGCGTCTTCGCCGCCGCCGACGTCTTCCTGTTCTACGTGTTCTTCGAGGTCATGCTGGTGCCGATGTACTTCCTCATCGGCAGCTACGGCGGCCACCAGCGGCAGTACGCGGCGGTCAAGTTCTTCCTCTACTCCCTGGTCGGCGGCCTGTTCATGCTGGCCGCGGTGATCGGCCTCTGGGTGGTCGGCGGGAAGACCTTCGACTGGCAGGCGCTCAGCCAGGCCGAGTTCGCCACCGACACGGCCCGCTGGCTGTTCCTCGGCTTCTTCCTCGCGTTCGCGATCAAGGCGCCGTTCTTCCCGTTCCACACCTGGCTGCCGGACGCCGGTGGCGCGGCCCCGGCCGGCGCCGCGGCGCTGCTGGTCGGCGTGCTGGACAAGGTCGGCACCTTCGGGATCCTGCGGTACTGCCTGCCGCTGTTCCCCGAGGCGTCGAGGTGGTTCGCCCCGTGGGCGCTGGCGCTCGGCGTCATCGGCATCATCTACGCCGCGCTGCTGGCGGTCGGGCAGAACGACCTGAAGCGGCTGGTGTCGTACACCTCGATCGCGCACTTCGGCTTCATCGGGGTCGGCATCTTCGCCTTCACCACCCAGGCCGGCACTGGCGCGGTGCTCTACATGCTCAACCACGGCCTGGCCACCGGCCTGCTCTTCCTCGTGGTGGGCATGCTGATCGCGCGCCGGGGCTCGGCGCTGATCAGCGACTTCGGTGGCGCGGGCAAGCTGGTGCCGGTGCTCGCCGGTGTGCTCTTCTTCGCCGGTCTCGCCTCGCTGGCGCTGCCCGGCACGGCGCCGTTCGTCTCCGAGTTCCTGGTGCTGATCGGCACGTTCACCACGAACAAGCCGGTCGCGGTGATCGCCACGCTCGGCATCATCCTGGCCGCGGCCTACGTGCTGTGGATGGTGCAGCGCACCACCCAGGGCACCCTCAACCCGGCCCTGACCGAGGTCGACGGCATGCGCCGGGACCTCAGCCTGCGCGAGAAGGTCGTGGTCGCCCCGCTGATCGCGCTGATCGTGCTGCTCGGCTTCTACCCCAAGCCGGTCACCGATGTCATCAACCCCGCCGTGAAGGCGACCATGCAGGACGTGGGTCGGACCGATCCCGCCCCGGAGGTCGGTAGCGTCCAGGAGGCCGCGAAATGACCGAGCTGAAGTTGCCGTCGATCGACTACGCGGCGCTCGCTCCCATCCTGATCATGCTGGGCGCCGCCCTGGTCGGCGTCCTGGTCGAGGCGTTCGTGCCGCGCCGCCTGCGTAACGCGGTGCAGCTCGCGCTGGCCCTGCTCGCGGTGCTCGCCGCGCTGACCATGGTGATCCTGAACGCCGACGACCGGCTGATCACCGCCGGCCAGGCCATCGCGGTGGACGGGCCGACGCTCTTCCTCCAGGGCGCCATCCTGATCCTGGCCGCCATGGCCCTGCTGCTGGTGGGCGAGCGCACGGTGGAGCGGGGCGGGGCCTTCGTGGCCCAGGCCGCGGTCACCGCCGAGTCCGCCGACGACCGGCGGCAGGCCGAGGGGACGGGCGGCACCACCGAGGTGTACCCGCTGGTCACCTTCGCGATCGGCGGCATGCTGATCTTCGTGGCCGCGAACGACCTGCTGACCATGTTCATCGCGCTCGAGGTCTTCTCGCTGCCGCTCTACCTGCTCTGCGCGCTGGCCCGCCGCCGGCGGCTGCTGAGCCAGGAGGCCGCGCTGAAGTACTTCATGCTCGGTGCGTACGCCTCGGCGTTCTTCCTGTTCGGCGTGGCCCTGATCTACGGCTTCACCGCCGGGATCCCGGGCCGCGGCGCGGGCGTCGACTTCGCCACCGTCCATGCCGCGGTGGCCGAGTCCTCGTCCAGCCCGGTGCTGCTCTTCGCCGGCATGGCGCTGCTCGCCATCGGCCTGCTCTTCAAGGCCGCGGCCGCCCCGTTCCACGTGTGGACCCCGGACGTCTACCAGGGCGCGCCGACCCCGGTGACCGGCTTCATGGCCGCCTGCACCAAGGTCGCCGCGTTCGGCGCCCTGCTGCGGGTCTTCCACGTCGCCTTCGCCGGCGCCTCCTGGGACTTCACCCCGGTCCTCGGTGCGGTGGCGGTGCTGACCATGCTGGTCGGCGCGGTGCTGGCGGTCACCCAGACGGACATCAAGCGGCTGCTCGCGTACTCGTCGATCGCGAACGCGGGCTACCTGCTGGTGGGCGTGCTGGCGCCCAGCAAGGAGGGGCTCTCCGGCACGATGTTCTACCTGGTCGCGTACGGCTTCTCGGTGCTCGCCGCGTTCGCCGTGGTGACCCTGGTCCGGGACGCCGACGGCGAGGCCACCCACCTGTCCCGCTGGGCCGGGCTGGGCCGCCGGTCGCCGTTCTTCGCGGCGATCTTCACGTTCATCCTGCTGGCCTTCGCCGGTATCCCGCTCACCAGCGGGTTCACCAGCAAGTTCGCCGTCTTCGCCCCGGCGCTGGACGCGAACCAGGCCTGGCTGGTGATCGCCGGCGTGCTGACCAGCATGGTGCTGGCCTTCCCGTACCTGCGGGTCGTCGTGATGATGTGGCTCTCCGAGCCGGGCGACGCCACCCCGACGGTCACCGTGCCGGGCGCGCTCACCTCGGCCGCGCTGGTCATCGGCGTGCTCGCCACGCTGGTCCTGGGTGTCGCCCCGGCGCCCCTGCTCGACCTGGCCAACGGTGCCGCCGAATTCGTGCGATGACCCGAGTTCCACCCGGGGGCCGGTACGACGTGGCGTGCCGGCCCCCGGTCCGTATCCCCCTCGCTGGGCAGGTCGAACGGGTGTGGCATGGTTGATGGCGTGGTGATTCCGGCTGGCGAGCGTTCAGGTGCCACCGGGCCGGGCGGTCGTCCGGGCCCGGAGGCTACGGGTCAGTTCGGCGCGCTCGGACTGCACCTCGTCGATCCGCGTGTCGAGGCGTCCGTGCTGGGCCTCCTGGAGCGGGTCGAGGTCGACCTGCGGGCCAACCTGGCCAGCGCCGACCCGCTCGTCACCGAGGCCGCCCGGCACCTCGTCGAGGCCGGTGGCAAGCGGTTCCGCCCGCTGCTGGTGGCCCTGGGCGCCCAGTTCGGCGACCCGGACGCCGCGCCGGTCGTACCGGCCGCCGTGGTGATGGAGCTCACCCACCTGGCGACGCTCTACCACGACGATGTCATGGACGAGGCGGCCGTGCGGCGGGGCGCCCCGAGCGCCAACTCCCGCTGGACCAACTCGGTGGCCATCCTGGTCGGCGACTACCTCTTCGCCCGCGCCGCGGACATCGCGGCCGACCTGGGCCCGGAGGCCGTACGCCTCCAGGCGCGCACCTTCGCCCGCCTGGTACACGGGCAGATCGCCGAGACGGTCGGCCCGCGCGGCGCCGACCCGGTCGCGCACTACCTGCACGTCATCGCCGAGAAGACCGGCTCGCTGATCGCCACGTCGACCCGCTTCGGCGGCATGTTCGGCGGAGCGTCCCCCGAGCACGTCGAGGCGCTGGCCGGCTACGGAGAGATCATCGGGGTGGCCTTCCAGCTCTCCGACGACCTGCTGGACATCGCCAGCGAGTCGGTGCAGTCGGGCAAGACGCCCGGCACCGACCTGCGCGAGGGCGTGCCGACCCTGCCGGTGCTCTACGCGCTCGCCTCCGACGACTCCGACGCGGCAAGCGTCCGGCTGCGGGAGATCCTGGCGACCGGCCCGCTGGTCGACGACGCCCTGCACGCCGAGGCCCTCACCCTGCTCCGCGAGTCCCCGGCGCTCAAGCGCGCCCGGGAGACCGTCCGCAGCTACGCCGAGGACGCCCGCGCCCGCCTCGCCCCGCTCCCCGAGGGCCCGGCCCGCCGCGCCCTCGAATCCCTCTGCGACTACATCGCCGACCGCACCAGCTGACCCACTCCGCCCCACCCGCCCCCTCGGGCGGCCATGCTGGTCGATCATGAAGTTGGCGGCGGAGCCGATCTCGCGGGGTGCCGCCAACCTCATGAGCACCGGGAGATGGCCGGGGCGGGCCCACGGGACAGGAGGCGGGCGCCCAGCAGCATGAGGGCGGCGGCCAGCAACATGGCGGTCGCCGCTACCAGCCACATCGTCGGGTAGCCGGCCGTGTCGGCGAGCGTGCCCAGGCCGAGCGGGCCGAGGCAGCCGCCCGCGTACACCCCGGTCTGGGTGATCGAGGTGGCGGCGGCCGGAGCCTGCGGGTGGAGCCGGACCACGGCGAAGTTCATCAGCCCGGGCCACGCCCAGCCGAGGCCGAAGCCGAGCACCACGCCGGCGACCAGCGGCACCGGGCCGGCCACCGCGAGCAGGACCAGGCCCACCGCACCCACCACCAGCATCCCGGCGATCAGTGCGACGTGCCCGGTCTCCCGGCGGTCGGCCAGCCAGCCGGCGCCCACCCGGGCCACCACGCAGACCGCGCTGCCCAGGGTGAGGGTGAGCCCGGCCAGCGCCGGCGACAGCCCCCGGCCGGCCGCCGAGTCGACCACGAAGGTGCCCAGCGCGTTCGCCGCGGCGGCCGCCAGGGTCGCCGCCACCCCGACCACGACCAGCGGCGTCGTGGCCCGGCCCGCCTGGCCGGTGGCGCGCCGGACCCGGTCCCGCTCAGCCGGGGGTACGGCGGGCAGCGCGGCCAGCGCCGCCACGGCGGCCACCACGAACGCCCAGCGCCAGCCGGCGGTCAGCGCGACGGTCGGCACCGCCGCGCCGGCCAGCAGGGTGGAGATCGGGATGGCCGCCTGCTTCACCCCGAAGGAGAGCCCCTGCCGGTGGGCGGGCACGTGGCGGGCCAGCGCGGCATTGCTGGCGAGCTGGCCCAGGGCGTTCGCTGCGGCGCTGAGCGCGAGCAGCGCCACCAGCACCGGGTACGACCGGGCCAGCCCCGCCACGGCCAGCAGGGAGCCGGCGGAGAGCAGGATGCCGGCGCGGGCAACGACGGCCGGCCCGAAGCGCTCGACCAGGGCGCCGGAGGGCACCGAGGCGAGTGCGCTGACCCCGAAGTAGACCGAGACGGCCAGGCCCAGGCCGGCCGGGGTGAAGCCGAGGTCCTCGCCCATCTGCACGGCGAGGCCGCCGAGCAGGAAGACGGGCAGGACGCAGGCGATCGTGGTGGCGATCGCGCCCGCGTTGACCCGGACGGTGTGCCGGGGCGCGGGCGGGGCGGGATGCAGAACGGTTTCGGTCATGGTCCGGCAAACCTACGCCGACCACGTTTCGGCAGCTCATCGTGTCTGTCGGTGCACTGTCTGTGCCCGGTGATCTGGCATCCTCGATACGAACAGGCATTTCGCACTCGGGCTGTTTTTCATATGGTGTAAGTCCCCGGCGGCGGAGGTGGTTGTGCGTGACCCCTTGGCGGAACCTTCGGACCTGATCCGAAGTGTCTCCCGCGCGCTACGAGTGCTCGAGTCGGTCGGCCGTGCCCCGAAGGGCCTCACCGTCAAGCAGATCGCCCGCCGCTGCGAGCTGACCGTCGCCACCACCTACCACCTGGTGCGCACGCTCGCCTACGAGGGCTACGTGATCCGCCGGGAGGACGGCACGTACATCGTCGGGCTGGAGGTCGCCGACCGCTACCGCGAGCTGGTCACCGCGTTCCGCGGGCCGCCGCCGGTCGGGGAGGCCCTGCGGCGGGCCGCCGTCGACACCGGCTGGAGCCACTACCTGGGCCGGTTCGTGGGCGGCCAGGTGGCGGTCACGGCGGTGGCCGAGGGGCCGCGCTCGCCGTACCTGGAGGATCTGGTGCCGGGCTTCGACGAAGGGGCGCACGCCACGGCGCTCGGCAAGAGCCTGCTGGCCACCCTCACCGCGGAGCAGCGCTTCCGCTACCTGCGGGAATACGGCATGCGTCCGTTCACCGGCGCCACCCTCACCACCACCGAGGCGTTCGAGGCCGACCTGGCCGCCGGCGACCGGCGCGGGATGCAGTTGGAGCTCGGGCAGTTCCGGCAGGGGGTGGCGTGCGCGGCCGTCCTGGTCACTCCCGACAAGGACATCGAGCGCCGGGTCGTGCTGGCCTGCGCGCTGCCGGCCAGCGAAATGATGACCTCCGCCCGGGTGGTCCGCGCCAAGCTGCTCACGGTCGCCCGCGCGGTCGCCGATGGCATCGCCGCCGACACCTGAGCCGCCATAGCGCATCGGGAACGCGCGAAGGGCCCCTTCCCGGCGGGGGAAGGGGCCCAACGCAGGCGGTCCAGCGCCGGACCGCCAGGAGGAACGTCAGCTGCCGACCGGGTGGCCGTCGAGGCGCCAGGCGACGACCACGCCCGGCTTGGCGAAGTCGCCGTCCGGCCAGGTCGAGGCCGGGTTCTCCACCGAGGCGCCGGTGATCTCGCCCGGGTGCTGCACGGCCACGAAGACGGAGCGGTTGTCCTTCGTGATGAACGGGCCGCAGGTCTCCGCGCCGAGCGGCACGGTGAGGAACTGCTTCAGGTGACCCCGCTCGGGGCCCTCGACGGCGGTGGCGAAGAGGCCGTCGTTGCTGCCCAGAGCGTTGCCGTCGGTCGAGATCCACAGGTTGCCCGTGGCGTCGAAGGCCACGTTGTCCGGGCAGGAGATCGGGGAGACCTTGGTCTTGTCGTACCCGGCGAAGTGGGTGGACGGGTCGGTCGGGTCGCCGCAGACGATCGGCAGCGACCAGGCGAAGGTCTCGGCCGTGTTGTCGCCGCGGTCCTCGACCAGCTCCAGGATCTGCCCGTGCTTGTTGAGGTTGCGCGGGTTCGCCTCGTCGGCCGCCGCCTTGCCGGCCTTGCCCCGGTCGGTGTTGTTGGTCAGCGCCACGTAGACCTTGCCGGTGAGCTGGCTGGGCTCGACGTCCTCGGGACGGTCCATCTTGGTGGCGCCGACCTTGTCGCCCGCGAGGCGGGTGAAGGTCAGCACGTCCGCGGCGGTCATCCCGTCGACGTACGAGCGATTGCCGCTGACCAGCTTGATCCAGCGGCCCCGGCCGTCGAACGCGCCATCGGTGGGGAGCTTGCCGGTGCCGTCGATCTCGGCGGCGCTGTTGCCCTCCAGGGCGGCCACGTAGAGCGTGCCCGACTCCAGCAGGGTCAGGTTGTGCTTGCGGGCCACCCACGAGTTGCCCGGCATGAACTTCTTGTCCGAGACGAACTTGTAGAGGTAGTCGAAGCGCTCGTCGTCGCCCATGTACGCGACCACGCGCCCGTCCTTGGCGACGATGACGTTCGCGCCCTCGTGCTTGACCCGGCCCAGCGCGGTGTGCTTGCGCGGGCGGCTCTCCGGGTCGAACGGGTCGATCTCGACGACCCAGCCGTACCGGTGCGCCTCGTTCGGGTGCTTGGCCAGGTCGAAGCGCTCGTCGGCGCGCTCCCACTTGCGGCTGCCGCTCGGGTAGCGCACGTCGGTCGGGATGCCGTAGCGGAGCAGCTTCGGCTTCAGCTCCTCGGGCGCGCCGTCGCCGCCGACGAAGTACTGGTTGAAGTTCTCCTCGCCGGAGAGCACGGTGCCCCACGGGGTGACGCCGCCGGCGCAGTTGTTCAGGGTGCCGACGACCGTACGACCCTTCGGGTCGGCGGCGGTGCGCAGCCAGGCCGAGCCGGCGGCCGGGCCGGTCAGCTCGAACTTCGTGGCCAGCGCGGTGACCCGCCGGTTGTACTGCCGGCGGCCGTTGCGCACCGGCCGCCACTGCCCGGTGGCGTCGACCCGCTCCAACTCCACCACGGACATGCCGTGCGCGGCCATCGCCACCCGCAGCTGCTCCACCGAGAGCGCGTCCTGGCTGGTGAAGCCGGGGAACATCAGGTCCTCGTTGGTGTACTCGTGGTTGACCACCAGCAGCGCGCGCTTGCGGTCGATCGGCAGCACCCCGACGAAGTCGTTGTTGTAGCCGAACTGCGTCGCCTGCGCGGCGGCAGTCTGGGCGTGCACGTCGAACGCGGGCGCGCCCGGCACCACCGGGTCACCCCACTTGATCACTACGGCGTGGTCGTACCCGTTCGGCACGACCAGGGTGTCGAGCTTGTTCGGCGGGATCGGCTTGAAGGTCAGCGCGCCGCTGCCCACGCCGCCGGCCGGCGCGGCGGCCTCGCCCGCCCCGGGGGCGGCGGGGGCGGCGGGAGCGGCGGCGGCCGGGGCCGCGCCGGCCAGGGCGCCGGCGACGGCGCCGCCGAAGCCGAGGACCAGGGCGCCGGCGGCGCCGGCCCGGACCACGCCGCGCCGGGAGACCTCGGCGTCGACCAGATCCCCGAAGTACGGGTTGTCGGAACGGTTCGGCACCGGGTGGTCGCAGGCGTTGCCGCACCGGTAAAGGCAGGTCATGGCGTCCCGGGCGCCGTGGCGGGTGGCGCCCAGCAGCGGGAGCAGCCGAGGACGGTCGCTCATGGGGTGGAGCCTCCTGATCGGACGTCGGTGGCGCGCCCGGATCGGCTGGACGCGCGTACGGGCCGGACCCTGCCAGGGTGCGGTGAGCGGCCACCGGCGGGAACATGAACCGGGCGTGAACAGCTGCGGCGTGACCTGCGGCTGAACCGTTCGGCGTCACGGCACGTATCAAGGGGCGAACGCATCGCCGGTCTCCCCGCCGCCGGAAGCGAGGTACCGCCATCAGCGACCACGACGCCCAACTGCTGCGCGCGCTGCACGACGAGCATGCCGACGCGCTCTTCGCGCATGCTCTCCGGCTGGTCAACGGCGACCGGTCGCGCGCCGAGGACCTGGTGCAGGAGACGCTGCTCCGGGCCTGGCGGCATCCCGAGTCGCTGGACCCGCGGCGCGGCTCGGTCCGCGCCTGGCTCTTCACCACCGCCCGGAACCTGGCCATCGACGCCTGGCGCCGGCGGTCCACGCGGGTCGGCGAGGTCTACACCGACGAACTGCCCGAACCTGCCGAGACGGTCGACGAGACGGAGCGCGCGGTGGAGGCGTGGACCGTGGCCGAGGCACTGAACCGGCTCAGCCCGACCCACCGGGAGGTGCTGGTCGAGTGCTTCTACCAGGGGCGGTCGGTGGCGGAGGCGGCCGCGCGGCTCGGGGTGCCGCCGGGCACGGTGAAGTCGCGGACCCACTACGCGCTGCGCTCACTACGGTTGGTGCTGGCCGAGATGGGGGTGACCGGATGACGCGCTGCGAGTTCGAGCACGACGACGGCGCGTACGTCCTGGGTGCTCTCGCCCCCGCCGAACGGGCCGCCTACGAGCGGCACCTGGCCGGCTGCGCGTCCTGCCGCGAGGCGGTGGCCGAGATCGCCGTGCTGCCCGGCCTGCTGGGCCGGCTCGACCCAGCCGGGCTGGAGCAGTTCCTGCCGTCCGCCACGGAGACCTCCCGGGTGCCCGCGCTGCTCGACGCCGCGCGGGACCGCCGGCGCCGCGAGCGGTCCCGGTCCCGGCGGCGGTACGCGCTGACCGCCCTCGCCGCGGCCGTGCTCGCCGTGCTGGCCGGCGTCGGGGTGTCCCTGGTCCGCCCGCCGGCCGCTGCGCCGCCCACGGCGACGGCCACGGCCACCGCCACGGCGCCGGTGACCATGACGGCCATGCGGCCGGTCGCCGGTGCGGTGCCGCTGCACGCGGAGGTCGGCCTCACCGACAAGCGGTGGGGCACCGAGGTCACCATGCGCTGCGGCTACGACCTGCGCGCCGGGCACCGCGAGGCGTACACCTTCCGGCTGGTGGCGCACGGCCCGGACGGCGCGACGGAGCAGGTCGGCACCTGGCTGGCCGCCCCCGGCGACAACGTCCGCGTGGTGGGCGCCACCCACTTCACGCACGGGGAACTGGTGCGCCTCGAACTGGTCCGCGCCGACGGCACCCCGGTGCTCGCCTACGACGCCCGCTGAGGTGCGGTCAGCGGGCCCCGGCGGGCACCGGGGCGGCGGCCCGCGCCCGGGCGCGGGTCCGGCGGGTGTGGCGGACGGCGTCCGCAGTGAACACCACGAGGGCGAGCCAGACCAGGGCGAACCCGGCCAGGCGGGCCGGCGGCATCGGCTCGTGGAAGACGAGCACGCCGCAGCCGAGCTGGAGGATCGGCGCCAGGTACTGCAACATGCCCAACCCGGTCAGCGGCAGCCGGTTGGCCGCCCCGGCGAAGAGCAGCAGCGGGATCGCGGTGGCCGCGCCGGCCAGCACCAGCAGCACGGTGTGCCCGGCCGAGCCGTGCCCGAAGGTCGCCTCGCCCTGCGTGCCCAGCCAGCCGAGGTAGGCCAGCGCGGGCAGGGCCAGCACCGCGGACTCGACGAAGAGCCCCTCCGCGGCGGGCAGCCCGAGCCGCTTCTTGACCAGCCCGTAGCCGGCGAAGCTGAAGGCCAGCACGAGGGCCAGCCAGGGCAGCCGGCCGTAGTCGACGGTCAGCACCGCCACCGCGACGCCACCCACGCCGAGGGCCGCCCACTGCGCGGGACGCAGCCGTTCCCGCAGCACGAAGACGCCGATCAGCACCACGACCAGCGGGTTGATGAAGTAGCCGAGGGCGGTCTCGACCACCCGGTCGGAGTTCACCCCGTAGATGTAGGTGCCCCAGTTGACCGCGATGAGGGCGGCGGCGGCCGTGATGGCGGCCAGGGCCCGGGGTCGCCGGGCCAGCGCCCGCAGGAAGCCGATGTTGCGCATGGCGGCCAGCACCAGCGCCACGAAGACCACCGACCAGACGATCCGGTGCGCGAGGATCTCCACCGGACCGGCCGGGCGGAGCAGCTTCAGGTAGATCGGGAAGAAACCCCAGATCAGGTACGCGCCGAAGCCGTAGAGGTAGCCGAGACGGGTCTGGTTCACGCCTCCACCGTAAGTGGTGAACCCGCGCTTTGGTCCTTTCCGGTGAGCTGGGTCACCCGCCGGTCGTACGCCATCCAGCGGCCCGGCTCGACCGGCGTGAAACCGACCTTGGCGTAGACCTCGTGCGCGTCGGCGGTGGCCAGCACGATCCGGCGTACGCCCCACTCGGCCAGGTGGTCGCGAACCGCGCCGGCCAGCCAGGTGCCCAGCCCCCGGCCGCGCTCGGCGGGGTCGACGTAGACGTCGCAGAGCCAGGCGAAGGTCACCCGGTCGGTGACCACCCGGGCCACCGCCACCTGCCGCCCGTCACCGGGCCGGTAGACGCCGAAGCCGATCGAGCCGGCGAAGGCGCGCCTCACGGTGTCCCGGTCCCGCCCGAGCGCCCAGTACGCGTCGGTCGAGAGCCAGTGATGCACCCGGTCCAGGTCGAGCCGGTCCGGATCGGTGCTGAGCAGGTAGCCGTCGGAGCGGGTCAGCGTGAACACCCCTCCGACCCTAGTTGCGGCCGCACCGGGCCTCGCCAGCCAATTCCCGCCCACTGGCCTGGGCCGGTGGGCGGGAATCGGCGGGTGGTGCGGGATCAGTCGCGGTCGAGGACGGCGCCGAGGATCCAGGTGACGATGCCGACGAAGAGCGCGCCCAGCACAGCGGCCGGCCAGAAGCCGTCCACGTGGAACGGCAGCCCGGCCTCACCGGCGATCCAGCTGGTCAGCAGGAAGAGCAGGCCGTTGACCACCAGCGCGATCAGGCCGAGGGTCAGCAGGTAGAAACCGCAGCCGACGGTCTTGATGATCGGCTGGAGCACCGCGTTGACCACGCCGAAGATCGCCGCGACGAGCACCAGCGTGATGACCGTCTCGGTGGCCGAATCCGAGTTCAGCTTGATGCCCGGGATGAGCAGCGTGGCCAACCAGAACGCCACGGCCGTCGTGCCCAGCCGGATCAGGACACCCTTCAGAAAATCCATGGCCGGGATCGTGCCACGCCGCGTCGACTCGCGGAACCCGTGCGGGCTCAGTGCCGGACCGGTCGACCGACCAGTTGCGACTCGATCGGCGTCGGCGAGAGCAGCGCCCAGCGCAGCGCCCGCCGGTTGACCACGGCCACCATGTCGTCGCGGATCCGGGTCAGCCACTCCGCCGAGCCGCCCAGGCCGAGCGCCGCGCCGGCCAGCGCCGCCTCGCCAGGGTCGAGCGGTTGCAGGATCGCCAGGTCGGCGCGGGCCAGCGCGGCCGTGTCGGCCGGGGTCAGCTCGTCGCGGACCATCAGGACGGACTGCCACGCCGCCGCCGGGCCGGCCTCCGGCGGCACCGGGCCGGCGTCGACCACCAGCAGCAGGGGGCTCAGCGGGGAGCCGGGCGCGCCGCCGACCGGCCGCCCCGGCGGGACCAGCGGCACCGCCCCGCCCGGCGTGCCGAGGCCCCGGACGAACGGCTCCCAGACCCGGGGCCGCGTCGTCTGCACCGCCACCCGCGCGCCGAGCGCCAGCGCCCGCAGGGTCAGCAGTTGGGCCGCGCGCACGCCACCCACCAGCAGCAGCCGGGTCGTCGTGGGGCGGAACAGGCGTACGGTCACCGCGCCGCCGTGCCGGTTGGCGCCCACCATCAACCCGGACTCGCCGAGGGCGAACTCCAGGTCGGCCGGCTCGGGCCCGATCGGCGGGGCGTCCGGCCGGGCCACCGCCAGCGGCAGGGTCGCCGCCAGCCCGATCAGGTGCTCGCCGTCCAGCCGGCGCAGGTCGGCGCCGAGGTCTCCGGCGAGCCGGCGCAGCGCCCGCTCGGCCACCGACAGCTCGACCGTGGTGTGGGCGGCCAGGCGCACGGTCAGCTCGGCCGGCGTGGGCACAGACTCCGTGCCGGCACGCGGACCCACGCAGAGCGCGACGGTGGTGGCGGTGGCCGGCAGCGCCAGCAGCCGGGGCACGAATCGCCGTGCGGCGTCGGTGCGCGGCTCCGGCCAGCGGCGCAGCCGCCAGGTGGCCTGCGGCAGCCCGCCCACGTGTACCGCCGGCCAGCTCTCCCGGACGGGCGCCCCGTCGTGGTGGGCCAGTTCGGCCATCACACGCAGCGCCGCGGGGCCGCCGAGGGGGCGACCGGTGAGCGGGCCGAGCCGGCGGACGATCCGCCGGACCGTGCCGGACAGGCTCCGGCGCAGCTCGTCGTCCGACCAGCCGTCCGCCCGGAGCGCCCGGACCGCCAGCACGACCCGGACCCGGCCCGCCAGCCGTCCGTCGGTGAGCTGCCGGTAGGAGGTGCCGGCCGTGCCCGCCCCGGCGATGGGGGCCGGCGCGGGCGACGCGGAGCACAGCAGCTGGATCCGCACCGGTGGACTCTCCGGCCCGGCCGGGGGCAGCAGGCCGAGCGGCGACGGCAGCTCCTGCGGGCCGTCGCCGAGCAGGTCGTCCGGGTCGCCGATCTCCAGCAGCGCGGTCAACCCGGCGGCGTCCTCCAGCACCGCCGCCGGACCGCCGGCCAGCTCCGCCTCGTGCACCGCCGCGCCCGGGCGGGTCAGCTCCAGCAGCGCCGCCGGCCCGGAGGCGGCCGGAAGGGCGCGCCGCCGGGTCAGGTGGGCCGTGCCGACGGCGAGCCACTCGAAGAGCCAGCGGCCCCGGACCCGGACCCAGGCGGCGGGCACCAGCACCGCCGCCAGGAGCAGGGCGGCCGCGGTCACGAGGACGCCCCGGCCGACGCCCGCGACCAGCGCGGCCACCGCGACCTGGGCGGCCACCACCTGCCCGGCCCGGACCGGCGGTGCCGGCCGGTGCGTCCGATGTGGTGGGCCGGCGGACACCGGTGGAACGGTGTGGGTCGCGCTCACCGCACCTCCTCCGCCTGTTCGCCGTGTGACGCCGCAGTGGCTCATCGTAGAGCTTCGCTGTCCACAGGGGAGCCCGAGGGGGTAGCAGAAGCGGAGTCGGGCGGCTACCGTCAGCGACGAGTTCCGCCGAGCGCGCGCCGTCCCCTGCCCCCTTCTCCGGTGGCGCGCTCCGGCGAGTCCACGGTGGTCGCTCCGGCGACCAGCCACGACCGAGGAGACGAGGTGACGTCCGGGGTGTCCCAGACTCAGGCAGAAGCCGCGGTGATGCAGCACACCGCCGCGAAGTTCGAGCAGGTCGACCAGTCGTTGCAGACCATGCTCAGCGGCCTGATGGCCGAGCTGGAGGTCCTGCAGCAGGCCTGGCGCGGCGCCGGCGGGCGCTCCTTCGAGCAGGTCAAGCAGCAGTGGGCGCAGGACCAGGCGGCCCTGCAGCGGGCGCTGCGGGAGACCGCGACGGCGATCCGCACGGCGGGCCGGCACTACGACGTGTCCGACACCGAGGCCGCCGGCCGGGTGGCGGGAACCAACCGCGGCATCCAGCTGCCCCTCTGACGCACGGAAGGACCGATCGATGGACCACGGTGTGCTGGTCGTCAACTTCGCCGCCCTGCAACAGGCCGGCGCCGACATCCAGAGGGCGCTGACCACCCTCGAAACCCAGCTCGGGCAGCTCGAACGCGACGCGACCCCGCTGGTGGCGAGCTGGTCCGGCGAGGCGCGCGAGGCCTACGAGCAGCGGCAGGCCCGCTGGCGGGCCGCCTCGCAGGACCTCCAGGCCATGCTGCGCGACATCAAGCTGGCCGTGGAGGACTCCGCGGCCGACTACCTCGACACCGAGAAGCGCAACGTCAACCTGTTCCAGTAGTCGCCGGCGGGCGGCACGGGCGCTCCCGTCCGTGCCGCCCGCCGCGGCATGCACGTGTTACCGACAGGTCAGGCCGGGCCGGCTGGGTGCCAGCGACGGCGCGCCCCGCGCGGCAGCACCACGGCGAGCAGTGCCACCACCAGGGCGGCTGCCCCGGCCGCGCCGGCCACCAGCAGCGCCCTGCCCCGGGCCGACGTGCGGGGGGCCTGCCGGGCCAGCTCCGCCCCGTCGGGCCGGTCCGCCGGCAGCGCGGCCCCGGCTCGGGGGCGACCGGCGGCGACGACCGGCGACTCGGTCACCGCGCGGTACGGGTTGAGCACCCCGGCGCCGTACCCGTCGCCGCGGCCCGGGGCCGGATCGGCGCCGGCCACGATCCGCCGGGCGATCTCCGCCGCGCTCAGCTCGGGGTGATACTGGCGCAGCAGCGCCGCGGTGCCGGCCACGAAGGGCGCCGCGTAGCTGGTCCCCTCCGCCCTGCGGTGACCCTGGCCGGGCGCCGCCATCAGCACGTCCGCGCCCGGAGCGACCAGGTCGACGTACGGGCCCGTCTGAGAGAACGTGGCACGGCTGCCGTCCGCCCCGATCGCCCCCACCCCGAGCACCCCGTTGTACGCGGCCGGGTACGGCCGGGGGTCCCCGCTGTCGTGCAGGTTGCCGGCGGCGGCCACCACCACGACATCCCGCCGGACCGCGTAGGCGACCGCGGCGCGTACGGCGGGGTGGTCCGCGTACAGCACGACGGAGAGGTTCACCACGTCGGCGTCGTGGTCCACCGCCCAGCGGATGGCCCGGGCGAACTCGGCCGCCCCGACCGTACGCCCCGACTCCCGCCCGTCGACCACCTGCTGTTCGCTGACGCGTACAGGCAGGATGCGGGCGTTCGGGGCGAGCCCGCGGAAGGACACTCCGGGCCGGGGCGCGGCGGCGACGAGGCTCGCGACGCCGGTGCCGTGCCCGGCACAGTCGCGGGTGCCGTCGCCGCCGGGATCGAGGAAGTCGGCGCCGTCGAGGACCCGGCCGGTGAGCTGCGGATGGGACCGGTCCACCCCGGAGTCGACCACCGCGACCACCACCCCGGCGCCGGTGGCGAGCGGGGTGAGCCGGTCCGGCGCGTACCGTTGCTGGGGCCACGGCTGCTCCGCCACCGGTCGGGCCGGCGCGGGTGGCGCGGCGCAGCCCGACGGCCCGCGGGCCGAGGCCGGGGCGGCCGGCAGCCCGGTGAGGAGGAGGGTCGCCAGGGCGGCCAGGGCCGGTCGCGCGGTGGGCCGGGACATCGACGGCCTCCGTATCGTGTCGACTCCGGAACGGGATGTTAGCGCCTCGCCGGCGGCCCGGCCGACCGGCGACATCCAGGCATTTGTGATCTTGTTACCACCTTGTAGGTTGTAGGCGATGCCTGTGGCCTGTTCACGGAAGGAGAGGTGGCCGTGACCGGATGGGAGCCGGCCACCGAGGCCGAGGTGGCGATGCGCGACGCGCTGCGCGCGCAGGACCAGCAGCTCTACTTCCGCATCCTGACCCGCGTCGAGCTGCACCTGCCGGTCGCCGCGGAGACGATCTCCGGGCCGGGCCCGGCGGGCTGGGGCACCTGGACCACCGGGGGCCGGACGCACGTGCTGGCCTTCACCTCCGCCACCGCGCTGCGCGCCTGCCTGGGCGAGAACGCCGGCACCACCCGCCGTGTCGCGTACGCCGAGCTGGCCACGGACTGGCCCAACCACGAGTGGTGGCTGGCGGTCAATCCGGGGCTGCCGATCGAGGGCTACCTGCCGGCCTGGTTCGTCGCGCAGCTCGCCCGGGGTGACGTGCGGCTGCCTGGCCGGACCATGGGCGCCCGGGCCCGCCTGGAGCGGGTGGAGAGCGCCGCCCGGGCCGCCCGGGGTGGCCCGTCGGCCCCCGGGCGGGACGTCCCGCCGTCGCCGGTGCCCGGAGGGCGGATCCCACCCGGCCCGCTGCCGCCGGTCCGCAACGGACCCGGGCCCGTCGGCGAGGAACCGTCGACAGTCCCGATCCCGACCGTCCCCGCCCCGAGCACCCGGGCCGGCGTCCCCGACCCGTCCGCCCCGGCCCTCCGCGCCGACCCCTCCATCCCGCCGGCTCTCCGCGCCGAGCCGTCCGTCCCGCCGGCCCGCCGCCGCGACCCGTCCGCCGTCCGCCCGGATCCGTCGGCAATCCGCCCGGATCTGCCGGTCTCGCCGCCGGCTCCCGGTCCCGAGCCGGCCAACGGGCGGCCGCCCCGCCCGCTCGGTCGCCGCGCTCCCGACGAGGCGCGGCCCGCGGACCCGCCCGCCGCCGATCCGGGCCAGGACAAGCTCGCCGGTTGGCTCACCGACCTGCGTCGGCGTCCCGACGAGCCCGATCCGTTCGCCGGCGCCGGCCGCCCCGACCCTGCAAACGGCCGGTCGGTCCAGTCCGCGCCGCCGCCCGCCCGGTCCTTCTTCGAGCCCGCCTCGGGCCACGCAGCCCGGCGGTCCTCGCCGCTGGACGCGCCCCGCCGCGGTGGGGAGCGGGCGACGCCGCCGTCCCGGTTCGCCGGTGGCGGCCAGCCGTTCCCGCGCCGGCGGCCGTTGAACGAGCCGGTGCCGGAGGACCCGACGCGGGCGTTCCGGGTGGATTCCGCCGAACCGGCCCCGGCGAGCCGGCCTGCGGAACCGGCCCGCCCGTTCCGCCCCGCCGCCCCACCCGCGGAGGCGACCCAGGTTCTGCCGCGCCGGCACCCCGGCACCGGTGACGCCCCGGGCTCCGACGAGCGGACCCAGCCGATCCCCAGCCCGGCCGACCTCGCCGACGCCGAGGAGCTTCCGCCGTCCATCGCCGAGCCGGTGTCCGGCCCGCCCGCGCCGCGCCGGGGCTTCACCCCGATCGTCATCGAGGGCACCGTCATCGAGTCCCGGGATCTGACCGAGCCGGCGGAGCAGCCGCCGCGCTCCGCCCCGGGTGCGCCGACCGGGCCCTACGCGGTGCCCACGGTGCCCGCCGCCGCGTCCGCGATGGAGACGGCGGCGGCTGATGGCGATGCCACGGTGCCCTGGGCCGGCCCCACCGATCCGACCCTGTCGCTGACGGTCGACCCGCCCCTCTCGCCCGCCCCCGCCCGGTCCGCGGCCGGCGAGACCGTCGATCTCGCGGCCGGCACGGCAGCCCGGCCCGCCGGCCCGCCGGGCGAGCCGACCGTGCCGCTGTTCGGCCCGTCCGCCCGGGTGGCGGCGGGCCCGTCGGACGACCTGCCCCCGCCGCCGTTCACCCCTCCCGGGACCGGGGCGGACACCGACGCGCCGGCGGCGGAGAAGCCGACCGCGCCGCTGGTGGAGCCGCCGTTCGCCCCATCGACGCCGCCCTCGTCCGACCGCGATGCCGCCGCGGACGCGACCACGTCACTGTTCGCGCCGACCTCGCCCGCGCCCGAGCCGACCACGTCGCCGTTCGCGCCGTCTTCTCCGGCGCCCGAGCCGACCACCACCCTGTTCCCGCCGGTCGAGCCGCTGTTCGAGCCGTCCGCTCCGGGGCCCGATCCGACCACGACGCTGTTCCCGCCGGTCGAGCCGACCGCGCCGCTGTTCGAACCGTCTGCGCGCTCGACCATGCCGGGATTCCCGCCGGGCGCGCCGACAGCCGCCGAGGGCGAGCCGACCACGTCGCTGTTCGAGTCGGCCGAGCCCACCGGGCCGGCCACCGCCGCGGACGAGCCGGCCACGTCGGTGTTCGCGCCGGCCGCGGAGGAGCCGCCGGCCGCCGGCATCCCGTCAGCCCGGGACGTCGCCGACAGCGCCCCGCAGGCCGAGTTCGTGCCGGCGAACGAGGTGGAGGAGGAACTGCTGACCGCTGCCGGCAGCGGCAGCACCGACGGCTTCCTCACCACTCTGCTGCTGGCCCGGGTGCTGCTGCCGGTCGCCCCCGAATCGGCGCCGGGCAGCCGCCCGGGGGACGCCGGTTTCGTGTGGCGTACCGAGCAGATCGACGATGGGACCTACGTGGTCGTCCACACCTCGCCGGAGCGCCTGGCGGACCGTGCCGGTGGCCCGGTCGAGACGGTACGGGTCAAGTTCGTCCAGCTCATCCGCCGCTGGCCGGACGTGAGCTGGTCGTTCGCCGTGAATCCGGGCACACCGGTCGGGGCGACGTACCCGGGGGAGCAGGTCCTCGCGCTCGCCAACTGGGCCGCCGAGGTGGGGCTGGGCGACGACCCGGAGACGGAGCCGCCCGCCACCGCACCGGAGCCGGCGGCGGAACCGCGGCCCGCGCCGCCGCCGGTCGATTCGACGCGCCCGGTCACCATGCAGAAGGCGATCGCGCCGAGCCAGCTCGCCTACTACCTGGAGCGGGGCTACGACCGGGTCTCCGGCTTCGTGCACCGGGCGAGCGAGCTGGCCCACCTCCGCAGCCCGGCCGAGCTGTACGACGCGCTCGGTCTCGGCCACCCCGGCTCGCCGTTCGCCCGCGACGCCGAGGAGATCTACCTGCTCCGCTGGCCGGCCTACCGGCCGAGCCTCTACCGCATCCCCTACGGAGGCCAGAACGAGGCCGCGATGCGGGCCATGGAGGGCTGGGTGATCGAGCGGTCCCCGTTCCGCGGCAACGGCTTCGCGCCGGGGGAGAGCAGCGACGTGGTCGCCGAGTTCAAGGTGGACAGCGCTCGGCTCCCGCACGGCGCCGAGCTGTGGCGCGTCGGCGCGGACCGCAGCGAGCGGGTGGTCGCCGTGCTGGACACCGACACGCTGCTCTGGGTCAGGGCGGGTGACGCGTGACCCGCGACGGCTACGTGGCGCGCTGGCGGGGCCGGGAGTACCAGGCCGGCCCCGACGGCGCCGACGTCCGCCTGTACCAGCCGGAGCCGGGCGAGGGCTTCACCGAGGTACGCCCCGGCCGGCACGTCCGGGTGGTGCCGGCCGCCGAGGTCGAGGACCTGGCGTACGTGCGGACCACCTGCACCTGGCAGGGGCAGCCGTTCATCGTGCTGGCGGAGCACGACGGCTGGCTACGGGTGGAGTACACGGGTGGCCGCTGGCCGGTGGCCCAGAAGATGGGGCTGGAGGCGTTCGACTTCGGCGTCTACCAGGGCTGGGCGCCCGCGAACGAGGTGACCGACCTGCGCGAGCAGCGGGTCTGAGTCAGGACTTCGTCCAGCGCAGGATCTCGCCCAGCACGAGGTCCCGGGCCTCGACGTGCGGGAAGTGGCCCACCCCGTCGAGCAGCCGCCATTCGTAGGGTGCGGTGACGTAGCGGCCGGAGCCCTGGGCGGTGCGCGGCAGCGAGGCCCGGTCCAGCGCGCCGTGCAGCTGGAGGGTCGGGGTGACCAGCGGCTTCTGCATGAGCCGGACGAACCGGTAGCCGTGCAGCCGCAGCACCGACCGGAACGCCCAGCGGTAGCCCTCCATGGCGCAGAACGCGGCCTGCGGGATCTGCATGGCCACCCGGCAGCACCGGGCGTACGCCTCGAAGTCGGGACCGTTCACCCAGCGCGGCCCGCCCCAGCGGCGCAGCATCGCCTCCACCTCGGCGGCGTCGTCGCGGGTCAGCACATGCTCGTAGCGGGGGAGCTGGAACTTCAGCGTGGGGGTGGACGCGGTGAACTGGCCGCGCGGGTCGGCGAAGATGGCGGCCCGCAGGCGCAGCGGGTGCGGCGCGCCGAGCACCACCATCCGCCGGACGAGGGTGGGGTGGAAGGAGGCGGCGGTCCAGGCGATGAGGCCGCCGGCGCCGCTGCCGACCAGGGTGGCCGACCGCTCACCGAGGGCGCGGATCAGCCCGGCGACGTCTGCGGCGAGGGTGTAACCGTCGTACCCCCGGGGTGGCTTGTCGCTCGCGCCGTAACCCCGCAGGTCGACGGCGACCGCGCGGAAGCCGGCGTCGGCGACGGCCGGCAGCATCTCGTGCCAGGCGTACCAGTATTCGGGGAAGCCGTGCAGGAAGAGCACCATGGGGCCGGTGCCGGCCTCGACGACGTGGAAGCGGCTGCCGTTCGCGCCGACGAACCGGTGCGTCCACGGCCCCTCGGGGAGCACGCAGGACTCGTCGACGGGTCCGCCACGCTGGTCGGTCATGGGGCACAGCCTAGGGCGGGCAGCGTGGGTACGACCCCGCAGGTGCGCAGGATCAGGGGATTCTCCGGGACACACCGGACGGGCCGCGCCCGGCCGGGCCCCGGAAAGGGCGATGCCCGGGCAGGTGACCTGCCCGGGCATCGCGGGTGTAGCGGTGATCAGCGGCTCAGGAGAAGCGGACCTTCATGGAGGTGCCGTTCTGCTGGAGAACCTTGATCTTGACGCCGGTGGCCGGGAGCTTGACGCCGTGGTTCGGCAGCTCCGGGTACCAGTACTGCTTGGTGTCGTCGAACAGCGGCTGCGCGGCCTGGCCACGGATGTACTGCGGCTGGCTGTTGATGTGCAGCGTGAACGAGTCCGCCTTCTTCAGGCTGAACGGCGCGTCGTAGACCTGGACGCGGGCCCGCCACGGGGCGCCGGTCAGGTTGTAGATCGGCCGCGGGTGCGCGTCGATGTAGAGGTTGCGGCCCTCACCCGGGTGCTCGAAGGTGTCGTTGTCCGCGTACCGGAGGTTCCAGTACGAGATCAGCAGACCCTCCTGGTACGCGTAGTGGTCCACCCAGTCCGGGCGGGTGTTCGCGTAGCCGAAGAAGTACGGGCCGGTCTTCAGGTACTTGTCGTACGAGACGTACGACCGGTTGCCCGCGATGTAGTAGTTGTCGAAGAGCCGGGTGTAGCTCTCCCCGGTGATGCTCCAGCCGTCGAGCGTCCAGTCGCCGGCACCGGTCTCGGCGCCGTCGCTGAGCACGGTCTGGCCGTCGGCGGTCACGGTGATGGCGTCACCGAAGAAGCCGCCCGAGGCGACACCACCGTCGGTGATGTAGTGGAAGCGGAACTGCACGACCTTGCCGGCCGCCGCGTCCATCGGAATGTTGATGTCCGCCCACTTGCCCGCGCTGCTGCCGGTCAGGCCCGGCGTCGGGTCGGTGTTGGACACCGGCGGGATCGGCTTGCCGTTGACGGTGCCGGGCAGCGCGGCCCAGGTCTTGCCGCCGTCCAGCGACGCCTCGAAGAAGAGGTAGTCGTAGCCGGTCTCGATGTTGAAGCGGCCCTTCATGGACAGCGACGCCGAGGTCTTCCCGGTGAAGTCGAGCGTCCTGGTCATGGTGTTGTCCAGGTCGTCGTCGTTGCCGGAGAAGTACTGCTTGGTGCCCTCGAACGGAGCGCCGTACTGGAAGGTGTACTCCCGCTGCGGCAGCACGACGACCGCGGCCTGTGCCTTCTTGGAGTTGTACTCCTCCGGGCCCAGGTCCAGGGTGCGCTTCTGCCCGGCCTTGACCACCTCGTAGTCGAGCCAGCCGAGCTGGAGCTTGTTCCAGGCGCCGAGGTCGCCACCGCGCTCGCCGATGCCCTGATCGTTCTTGTCGCCGAGCCGGCTCTGGGCCATCAGGGTCCAGTGCTCGTTGTTGTTGTCGCCGCCGTTGATGTTGTTGTAGTCGTCCGGCAGGCCGAGGTCGTGGCCGTACTCGTGGTAGAAGACGCTACGGCCACCGTTCTCCGGCTGGATCGTGTAGTCGCGGATCCAGACGCCGGTGTTGCCGATCTGGGTGCCGCCGATCGGGAAGTTCGGCGGGCCGACCCGGGAAGTGTTGTACGCCGCCCACCGGTGGCTCCAGATGGCGTCCTCACCCTGGTGCGGGTCACCGTCGGCCTGGTCGCCGCCGGAGTGGACGATCTGGAAGTGGTCGATGTAGCCGTCCGGCTCGTTGAAGTTGCCGTCGCCGTCGTAGTCGAACCGGTCCCACTGGTCGAACGACTGCATGTCGGCCTTGATCTGGGCGTCGGTGCGGCCCTTGGCCTTCTGGTCGGCGACCCACTGGTTGGCGGCGTCGCGGATCAGGTCCCAGGTGTTCGGGCAGACGTTGTCCGCGCAGACCGCCGGGTCGCCCGTCGGGTCGTCGTCGGCCTTCGGGTCGTCCGAGCGGCCGTAGCGGGCGGCGTTGTACTTGACCTTCACCCAATCGGTGACCGTGCCGTCCACCGTGTAGCGGCCGGAGGACTGTGCCTCGTAGTACTGCTTGAGCGACTCGTCGCCCGGCTTGGTGCCGAAGTACAGCTGCCGGAAGTGCTCGGCGCTGTAGTCGGCCTGCCAGACGGTGGAGTTGTCCACCGCCCGGTTGGGTTGCGGGATCTGGTTGTGCTGCGGGCCGTCGTACCCGGTCGGGCCGGCGATGTCCGGGTTGATGTCCTTGTCCGGGTAGGCCGGGTCGCGCTCGTCGCCGAACTCGGCGAGGATCACGAAGATCTTGTCGGTCCGCTCCCGGGCCAGCTCGACGTACTGGTCCTTCTTGCCCGCCTTGGCGTTGGCGGTCCGGGCGCCGGCCGCCGCCGCCGCGCCGCCGGCGGTCTCGCCGACCTTGACGACGGTGCTGCCGTTGATCTTCTGGGCCTTGGCCCGGCCGGACAGGACCTCGCTGAGGCCCTCCTGGCGGAGTGCCCGCCGCTTGTCCTCGAGCTTGTCCGGCAGATCGTGTGGGGCCTGCGGCTCGGCGACCGCCGGAGCGGCAGCCGGCAGTTTCGGGGTCGGCGCCGCGCTGGCGGCGGCGGAGCCCGCCACCAGTCCCGTCGCCGTCAGCGAAAGCCCGAGCAGACCCACTGCGACTTTGCGCACGTGGTACCTCCGGTGTGAGGGAACCGGCCCTACGGGGGTACGGGCCGGTGGAAGGTCCCACAAGTGGGACCACTGGTGAAGATAGACAGTCCCGTGACGCGTGGGAAGACAGGTGCGTCGATTTGTAGCAACTATTTGTTGGGAACGCTCCTCACCGTCACATCGGATCGGTCGATCGGGTCACCGTGAGCTGGGGCGAAAGGTTCCGGGGTACGCGAAAGGGGCCGCCGGCGTCCCCGCCGACGGCCCCTCCGGTGGTGCTACCCGATCAGTTGCTGATCTTGACGACCATGTCGCTGGTCGGGGTGGTGCCCTGCTTCAGGATCTCGATCTTGGTGCCGGTGCCGGCGACCTTCACCGAGTTCCACGGGTTGTTGCTGTTCCAGTACTTGTTGATCCCGCTGTCGGTGAACACCGGGTTCGGAGCGAGCTCCGGCACGGTGACCGCCACGTCGTTCTTGTGGAAGGTCTGCGCCGGCTTGGTGTACAGGCTGAACGTGGCGTCGTAGCCGTTACGCCGGTTGGTGATGTTGCCCTGGTTGCCGACCTGGATCTTGCCCGGCCGGACGTCGACCGGCAGGTTCAGGCCGTAGCCCGGGTGCTCCGACGTGTTGTTGTCGCCGTACGCGTAGTTCACGTACCAGACCAGCATGCCGGGCTGGTTCGAGAAACGCTCCACCCAGTTGGGGCGGCTGGCGAACCCGTAGTTGTAGCCACCGGTCCGCAGCGTGTCGTCGTAACCGAAGTAGGTCCGGTTCTCGGCGATGTAGAAGCGGGGGTAGCTGGCGGTGACCGAGCCACCCATCCGGGTCCAGCCCTTGGCGGTCCACTCCGCGGCGAGGGTCTCCGCGTCGTCGGTCCAGGCGACCGTGCCGTTCTTGGTCAGCGAGACGTTGTCCAGGAACGGACCGGCGAAGTGCACGCCGCCGTCGGTCGCGTAGCGGTAGCGGAACAGCACCGTCTTGCCGGCGTACGCCGACAGGTCATAGGTCGAGTCGACCCACGCGCCGTTGCTGGAACCGTCGATGCCGCTGTCACCCGCGTCGACGAGGTTGTTCTTCACGTCGGCCCAGGTGGCGCCGCCGTCGGTCGACACCTCCGCGTAGAGGTAGTCGTAGTCCTCTTCGATGTCGTACTGCAGCTTGGAGGTGATCGACGCGGTGGTCGCGCCGGTCAGGTCCAGGGTGCGGGTCAGCGAGGAGTTCAGGTCGTCCGCGCTGCCGCCCCACCACTCGTACGACCCGCCGAACGGCGTGTTGTAGTTCGTGGTCTGCGTCTGGTCGGGCAGGTTCACCACGACCGCCTGGGCCTTCGGCCCGTCACTGTCGCCGGCCGGGCCGAGGGTCACCTGGGTGGTGCCCGAGCCGTAGTCGACCGTGCTGTGGTTCAGCCAGCCCAGGTAGAGCTTCGACCACGGGTCCATGTAGCCCGGGGTCGAGCCGATGTCGTCGGTGCCGTGGCTCAGCCACGAACCCGAGGACATCAGCGTCCAGAAGCCCGTGCCGTTGTCGCCGCCCGCGGTGTCGTACAGGTCCGGCAGACCGAGGTCGTGACCGTACTCGTGAGCGAAGACGCCGAGGCCACCGTTCTCCGGCTCCGTGGTGTAGTCACGGATCCACATCCCGGTGTCGCCGATCTGCACACCGCCCGCGAGGTTGCCGGCCGGGCCGGCCTTGCCCTCGAGGTTGGTGAACGCCGCCCAGCGGTGCGACCAGATGGCGTCCTCGCCCTGGGCGCCGCCGCCGGCCTCCTCGCCCTCACCGGCGTGCACCGCCTGGAAGTGGTCGATGTAGCCGTCGGGCTCGTTGAAGTTGCCGTCGCCGTCGAAGTCGTACCGGTCCCAGACGTCGAACTGCTTGAGGTAGTCCTTGATCTCCTGGGCCGACTTGCCGGCCTTGACCTGGGTGTCGTACCAGGACGTGGCGCTGTCCCGGACGAAGTTCCAGTAGCCCTCGGCCTCGGAGATGTTGTCGTTCGGGTTGTTCGGGTCGTCGTTGTGACCGTAGCGGGCCTCGTTGTAAGGCACCGTGATCCAGTCGCTGACGTCGCCCTTGACCGTGTAACGACCACCGGACTGCTTCAGGTAGAAGTCCCGGAACGACTCGCCCTCACCGTAGAACATGTCCATGTAGTGCTCGCGGTGGAAGTCGGAGCGCCACAGGGTGCTGTTGTCGTCGGTGGAGCTGCCGTCCCAGTTGCGGTCCGGCTCCGGGATCTGGTTGACCACCGGCCCGGCGGAGCCGCCGGCGCGCGGGTCGGTCTTGTCGCCGAAGTTGACCAGCATCGTGAAGATGGGGTCTTCCTTCGGCGCCTGCTGGTACTCGACGAACAGGTCGTCCTTTACCTGGATGACCTTCGAGCCGTTGCGCGTCTGAAGCTTGGCCTTGCCCTGCAGCAGGTCCGAGATCGCCTGCTTCTTGAGCTCCCGCTGCTGATCCGCCTTGGGATCGGGCAGGTTGTCCTTGCCGTGCTTCGCCTTGTCGGCGCCGGGGGTGGCCTCCGCCGCCGGAGCGGCGGACGCCGGCGCCGTGACGACACCGGCTGCCAGCAGCGCGGCCGCGGCCGAGGCCAGGCCCGCTGTGACTCGTCTCCTCAAAGGTCCTCCTCCTTTGTGGATCTGTTACACGACAGAGACAGCTAAAGCCATCGCTGTCATGTCATGCGTCACTCACAATGACAGGTGTTTGCATCGTTGTCACCGGTCAATCACCCGATGAGCTGGCCACTTTTCCCGGGCAATCTGGGGCGAAAGCGCCCAGTGATTCGTCGCGGATTCACATTACGTTTTGGCCACGATCACTCAGTGTGACGGTGATTATGAGGTCCCCAAAGGGGAGCGCAGCGGCCCTGAAAAATGTCACACGGCCGCGAAGAAGAATTGTCCGCACGTAAGAAGGGCGGGGCCCGTCCGGAGCAGTGTGCTCCAGACGGGCCCCGCCGTGTGGTTCCGACGCGCCCTCGGCGTGTCAGGTCACGGGGTCGCCGGGGTCACGTACACCGTGGCGTACGAGTTGTCCTTGGCGGCCCGCTTGATGGTGATCGAGACGCCGTACGCGACGCCCTCGTCACCGGGGTTGCCGGTGCCGAGCACGATCGCCCCGCCGCCCAGGGTGGCCCCGTAGTACGCCGTGGCCGGCGTGCCGTCGGGGTTGGTCACCCGGGTGGTGTACTTCGCGTTGCCCCGCGACGGGACGACGACGGAGGCGTCGTTGTCCCGGGCGTACGCGGAGCCGTTGCGGATCTCGATGCCCGGGTACCAGCCCTTGGCGTCGGTGAACGTCGGCACCGCGGCCTGGGCCGGGAAGTTGGTGCAGTACTCGCTGTACGGCTCGTTCGCCGCCTCCAGGCACTCCTTGAAGGGGTACGAGGAGCCCAGCGAGAAGGCCGCGTTGGACGACTGCGGGCGGCTGGGCAGGTTGTCCAGCACCGACGGGTCCTTGACGGCCGCCTCGCCCTGCCGGCGGAGCGGGTCGTTGTGCGAGTCGACGATCAGCAGCCCGCCCTTGGCCCCGTAGCTGGGCAGCGCGGTCATCTGCGCGGTGACGTGGTTGACGTCGCCCAGCTCGGTGTCCCGGTACCAGACCAGCATGCCCGGGGCGTTGTACGAGAGCTTGTCGACCTTCCACGCCTCGTGCGAGTAGACCGTGTCGTACGTGTACTTCAGGCCCTTGTCGAAGCCGTCGAAGTTGCGCCACTCGGCCAGGTAGTAGTGCGACTTGACCTGGGTGCCCGAGTCGAAGTGCCAGCCGGCGCCGGTGGTGTCGGTGAAGGTGCCGCCGGTCTGGGTCCAGCCGTTGACGCCGCCCTCGACGTCGTCGCTCCAGGTGGTGGCGCCGCCGCCGGTGACCGAGAAGTCGTCGGCGAACCAGCCGCGCTCCACGAACGCCTCGTCGGTGGCGTACCGCAGCCGGACCTGGATGGTCTGCCCGGCGTACGCCGACAGGTCGACGTAGTCGTGGCGCCAGCCGCCCGTGCTGCCGGTCAGGCCGTACTTCTTGTTGCCGAAGTCGACCATGCGGCCGTTCGGGTCGGCGTACCCGTCGTTGGTGGTGACGAGCTTGCCGGTGGCGTCGTAGACCTTCTGCTCAGACCAGGTGGTGCCGCCGTTGGTGGAGACCTCCAGGAAGCCGTAGTCCCAGTCCGCCTCGATGACGTAGTTGTTCCACATCCAGAACTTCGCGTCCGCGGCGTTCGGGACGGTCACCGTCCGGCTCAGCTTGACGTCCGCCCAGTTCTGGTCGGCCCCGGAGTACCACATGTTGCTGCCGCTGTGCGGCTGCGCCAGGGTGATCACCTTGTCCGGCAGGTTGATCTTGATGCCGTCCTTGGTGCCGACCGGGGTGTTCGAGGTCTGGCCCAGCTGCACCGAGCGCGGGTCGTCGCCCGGGTTCAAGGTCAGCGGGTCGGCCCAGCCGAGCACCCACTTGTCCCAGAGGCCCATGTGGGTGGGCAGCGCCTGGAAGACCTCACCGCTGTGCGAACCCGAGGCCATCAGGTCCCAGAAGTCGACGTCCGAGTCGGCGTTGCCGGAGGTGTCGTAGAGGTCCGGCAGACCCAGGTCGTGCCCGAACTCGTGGGCGAACACACCGACGCCCGCGTCCTCCGGCTGCACGATGTAGTTCGCGACCCTCTTGTTGGTGCCCGGGATGGTGTAGCCGCCGGCCACCGTCGAGGAGTGCGCCCAGACCGAGTAGACGCCCACGTCGCCGCCACCGCGGGACTTGCCCTGGTTGGCGTGCACCAGCACCAGGTGGTCGATCACGCCGTCCGGCTCGTTGACGTTGCCGTCGCCGTCCGCGTCGCCCTGGTCCTCGATGTCGTAGTCGGCCCACGGGAAGTTCGGGTCCATCTTGGCCAGCGCGTCCACCGCGTCGGTGGCCAGGCGGCCCGCGCCCTGCGGGTTGTCCGGGTGGCCGTTCATGGACTGCTCACGACCGGCGACCCAGTTGCCGTTCTCGTCCTTGAAACAGCGGGAGGCCGCGTACCAGCCCTCCGAGTGCGGCACGGTGATCCACGGGCTGGCCTGCCCGTCCACCGTGTACGCACCCTTCGACATCTCCAGGTACATGTTGTGCATCGTGCGCCCGGAGATGTCGACCCCCGGCTTGCCGTCCGGCCCGGTCAGGTCCGTGCGGACCCGGTCGGTGATGCCCTCCTTGGTGTAGAGCATCTTGTCGTAGTGCGCCGGGGAGAAGTCCGGCACCCACATCGAGTTGTTGTCCTTGTGCGGCAGCGTGGCCGGGTTGGCGATCTGGTTGTGCTTCGGACCGTTCTGCACGGTGCCGGGGACACAGCTCCGGTCCTCGAAAACCGTCTTCGGCACCATCACGTTGGTGAAGTCGTCGTTCGCCTTGTCGTTGAACTCCACCAGCAGTGTCAGCAGCTTGGCGGTCTGGGTGCCCTTGGCCTTCTTGATCTGGCGGGGGCTCTGCCCCGTCTTGATCGCCTTGGCTTCGAGCTTCGCCAGTTCCCGTGCGGCCTTCGGGTTGCCGCCGGCGAACTTGCGGTCGTAGGCCCGCGCGGCGTCGACCGGACTGGTGAAGACCCCGTCCTTGCCCTTGACCTCCTTGCCGGGCGTGTCCGGCTGGACCTCCGGCTCGGCGTAGTTGATGTAGTAGTCGTCGGCCCCGATCGTCGCCCGGGCACCACCGGACGTCTGGGCGGCCGCGCTGCCGGTCACGGTCAGCGACGCGGCGGCGAGGGCGATGGCGGGCAGCGCGACGAGTAGGCGTCGGCGTGACCCGGACTGCGGAGATGTGTGCATTCCGCTCCGTTCGTAGGGCATGGGAGGGGGGAGCCGGCCGGTCGCGCGTCGCAGCGACGCCCGTCGAACCGGTCCGATGCGGCGAACCTAACCGAAGAGGGGCTCCATCGACAGGGGGCGACATAGCCTCTGGCCGATCAGCCTGGCGGACCTCCACCGAATTTCCGACAGGTGTCTCGACAGAACGACGGTGGGTGGCGGCCCGTCCGGACCGCCACCCACCGTCAGGGGTACGTCTGCCGTCAGTCCTCGTCGGACTTGCCGCCGCCCATCCCGGAGGAGATCAGGTCCATGACCGAGGAGTCCTGGAGCGTGGTGACGTCGCCGAGCGAGCGGTTCTCCGCCACGTCCCGCAGCAGCCGGCGCATGATCTTGCCGGACCGGGTCTTCGGCAGCTCCGGCACCAGCATGATCTGCCGCGGCTTGGCGATCGGGCCGAGCGTCTTCGCCACGTGGTTGCGCAGGTCGGCGATGAGCTTCTCGCCGGCCTCACCGGAGATCTCGGTGCTGCCGCGCGGGATGGCGAACGCCACGATCGCCTGGCCGGTGGTCGGGTCGGTCGCGCCGACCACCGCGGCCTCGGCCACCGACGGGTGGCTGACCAGCGCCGACTCCACCTCGGTGGTGGAGATGTTGTGGCCGGACACCAGCATGACGTCGTCGACCCGGCCGAGCAGCCAGATGTGCCCGTCGTCGTCCTTCTTCGCGCCGTCGCCCGCGAAGTAGACCCAGTCGTCGCCCTGGTTGGCGCCGGCGCCGAAGCGCGACCAGTAGGTCTCGATGAAGCGGTTGTCGTCGCCCCAGATCGTGCGCAGCATCGACGGCCACGGCTCACGGAGCACCAGGTAGCCGCCACCGCCGTTGGGCACCGACTGGCCCTGGTCGTCCACCACGTCGGCGGCGATGCCGGGCAGCGGGGTCATGGCCGAACCGGGCTTGGCCTCGGTGACGCCGGGCAGCGGGGAGATCATGATCGCGCCGGTCTCGGTCTGCCACCAGGTGTCGACGATGGGCAGTTCGCCCCGGCCGACGTGCTGCCGGTACCAGATCCACGCCTCCGGGTTGATCGGCTCACCGACGCTGCCCAGCAGGCGCAGCGACGAGAGGTCGTAACCGGCGGGGATGTCCTCGCCCCACTTCATCATGGTGCGGATCAGGGTGGGCGCGGTGTACAGGATGGTCACCTTGTACTTGTCGACGATCTCCCAGAACCGGCCCTTGTGCGGGGTGTCCGGGGTGCCCTCGTACATGACCTGGGTGGCGCCGTTGGAGAGCGGGCCGTAGACGATGTAGGAGTGCCCCGTGACCCAGCCGATGTCGGCGGTGCACCAGTAGACGTCGGTCTCCGGCTTCAGGTCGAAGACCGCGTGGGTGGTGTACGACGTCTGGGTGAGGTAGCCACCGGTGGTGTGCAGGATGCCCTTCGGCCGGGCGGTGGTGCCGCTCGTGTAGAGGATGAAGAGCGGGTGCTCGGCGTCGAACGGCTGCGCGGTGTGCTTCGGCGAGGCCGTCTCCACCGACTCGTGCCACCAGTGGTCCTTGCTCGACCAGGCGACCTCCTCGCCGGTGCGGCGGACCACGAGCACGTGCTCCACCGACGGGCACTTCGCCACCGCCTCGTCGACGGTCGGCTTGAGCGCGGACGGCTTGCCCCGGCGGAAACCGCCGTCCGCGGTGATGACGACCTTGGCGCTGGCGTCCTGGATCCGGTTGGTCAGCGCGTCGGCCGAGAAGCCGCCGAAGACCACGCTGTGCGTCGCGCCGATCCGGGCGCAGGCGAGCATGGCCACCGCGGCCTCGGGGATCATCGGCAGGTAGATGGCCACCCGGTCGCCGGCCGTGACGCCCAGCTCGGTCAGCGCGTTCGCCGCCTGGCAGGTGAGCTTGTGCAGGTCCGCGTAGGTGACCGTGCGGGTGTCACCCGGCTCGCCCTCCCAGTGGATCGCCACCTTGTCGCCGAGCCCGGCCTCCACGTGCCGGTCCAGGCAGTTGTACGCCACGTTGAGCCGGCCGCCCACGAACCACTTCGCGAACGGCGCGTTCGACCAGTCGAGCACCTGGTCCCACTGCTGGGCCCAGTGCAGCCGCCCGGCCTGGCGCTCCCAGAAGGCGAGCCGGTCCCCGGCCGCCTCGGCGTACGCGTCCGCGGTCACGTTGGCGTTCGCGGCGAGCTCGGCCGGCGGCGGGAACTGGCGCGTCTCGTTCAGCAAGTTGGCCAATGCCTCGCTCATGCGGTGACTCCTTCATCGCGTGACCTGCGTCTCCTACCCGGGAGAGGTTAGTCCGGGCGCGCCCCCCGCCGCGACCGCCCGGTCATCCGTCACGCGCCCAGTGGCCCTCCGCGCGCGCCGAGCAGTAGCGAGAGTGGCTCGCGTCGCTTCCCGGCGGCTGCCGCTCCGGCGGGGTGCCGGGCTCGCTAGCGTGGCGGGGTGACCACCGACCCGCTCGCCCCGCTGCTCGCGCTCGCCGACGTCGCGCCCGCCGTCGAACGGGCCCGCGACCGGGTCGACCAGGCCCACCGGCACCGCGCGCTGCGCCGTCAGGGTGGCCAGGTCGCCGCCGAGGTCAGTCTCCGCTCGGCCGTGGCCAGCGCCGCCCTGGAGGGCCGGGTGCACGACCGCGAGGAGGTACGCGCGGGCACGGTCACTGATCCACTGCTCCAGGGCGCCCTGCGGGTGGCCGGGGCGTTGCCCGGGCTGAGCGAACTGTGGCCGAAGGCGCCCCGCCAGGCCCTCGCCCGGCTGCACGTGCTCGCGGCCCGCGACGTCGTGGCCGAGGCGGAGCTGGGCCGGCCGGTGGCCGACCCGGTGGTGGCGGCCCGCCTCGACGGGCTCGCCGGGCTGGTGGCCGGTGGCACGAAGGTGCCGCCGCTGGTGCTGGCCGCCGTGGTGCACGGCGAGCTGCTCAACCTGCGCCCGTTCGCCGGCCCGTCCGGGGTCGTGGCACGGGCCGCCGCCCGGCTGGTGCTGATCTCCACGGGCTTCGACCCGCGGGGGCTGGTCGCCGTCGACGTCGGCCATCGCGAGCGGGAACCCGAGTACGTCGGCGCGGCCGGCGCCTTCGCCACCGGCACCCCCGACGGGCTGCGCTCGTGGCTGCGTCACTACATGACCGCCGTCGAGGTCGGCGCCGAGCAGATCACGCTCATCGGCGACGAGATCCTCGCCGCGTCCTGATCCGGTCCGGCCGGCCTGGGATCAGGCGGTGGGGGCGGCCGGGCGGGTGCGGCGGTGCCGCCCGTACCAGGCGATGCCGATGGCGACGCCGACGCCCACGCCGAGGGCCGCCGCGGCGACCGGCACGGCCGGGCGCTCCCGCAGCCGCCGGCCCAGCGGCACCGGATGCCGGAACTCCAGCACCGGCCACGAGTTCTCCACGGCCAGCTTGCGCAGCGCCCGGTCCGGGTTGACCACGGTCGGGTGCCCCACGCACTCCAGCAGCGGCCGGTCGCTGTACGAGTCGGAGTAGGCGTAGGAGTCGGCCAGGTCGTAGCCGCGGGCCAGGGCCAGCTCGCCGACGGCGTCGACCTTGCGCGGGCCGGCCGCGTAGAACTCGACCTCGCCGCTGTAGCGGCCGTCCGCCACCGCCATCCGCGTGGCGATCACGTCGGTCACCCCGAGCAGCTCGCCGATGGGGCGGACCATCTCCTCGCCCGAGGCGGAGACCAGCACCACGTCCCGCCCGGCGGCCTGGTGCTCCTCGATGAGGGCGGCGGCCTCGGCGTACACGTAGGGATTGATCAGTTCGTGCAGCGTCTCCGCGACGATCTGGCGGACCTGCTCCACGGGCCAGCCCTTGCACAGCGTGGCGAGGTAGTCCCGGGTGCGAGCCATGGTCTGCTCGTCGGTGCCGCCCAGCCGGAACATCAGCTGCGCGTACGCCGACTTGACCACGTCACGGCGCGTGATCAGACCGTCGCGGTAGAACGGCCGACCGAACGCCAGTGCGCTCGACTTGGCGATGACGGTCTTGTCGAGATCGAAGAAAGCGGCACTCCGGCCCACGGCGCGAAAGTCTAGCCGGACGGGGCGCGGCCGGCGGCTCCCCGGGGCCTCCGGGAAGGGGTCGGTAGGGGCACGCCACTCCTCTGAGTGACGGCGGTCACACACTCGTACCACTAATTAGCGTTGCGTGGAGTGGACACCACTCGACGTATAAGGGTCCATTGCGGCATGCTTGTCCTCGCGACGGGAGTCACGTCCCGTCGAGCACGAAGGCCCTCGGCGGTTGCACCCCCCGTGACCGCTGAGTGGGTTCGGCTCGACCCCCCCGGAGCCGAACCTCCCGACGACCCCCGTCTCCCCCCGACGGGGGTCGTCCCTTTCCGGGGTGATCCGGAGCGGACATCGGGAGACGCGGCGGGGGTTCAGGGGCCGGCAGCCACCGCGAACCCGAGGAAGATGACGGCGGCGACGGGCAGTGCCACGGCCAAGCCGAGCGCCCGCTGCCGGTTCGATCGGCCGACCAGCACGACGGCCAGGACGCCGAGCGCGACGTCGATCACGATGTTCCATGTCGCCCGCTGGTCGCCGGCCCGGCCGGCGAATCGTGCCGCCTCCTCGAAGAAGACCGCGGCCGGTAGTGCGGTCCCGAGGATCTGACGCGGGCCCGTCCCGCGGGCCCAGGTGCCGCCGACGCCGAAGACCACCCCGGCGAGCACGCCGAAGGCCATCCAGAGCAGCGACGTGGGCGCCCACACCACGGCCAGGTCGTCGCCCTGGAGCAGGGTCGCCGTGAGGTAGTAGCTCGGCACCGCGACGACGAGCAGGGCGGCGGCGCCCAGCGCCGCGCGCACCGGTCCCGACCGGACCCACCAGCCGAAGGCGAAGGCGGCGACGGCCCAGGTGGCCGTGGAGTTGCCGAGTTCGGCGAACGGATACGGCACCCACTTGATCCACATGAAGTCGAGGGAGCCGAGCAGGAGGCCACCCAGCACGGCGGTGAGCGCCGCCGTTCGATGATCGATCCGCACGGCGGGAAGCATACTGAGTATGCTCCGGTCCGGCGCCACCGGCCGCCCCTAGCAGATCGCCCGGCTGCCCGGAGGCCCGTCCACAGGCGCCCTCGCCGTCCACAGGGGAGCGGGCACCGGGAGGCCACTCGCCCGATCCGGCGGCAGGCTGCTCCGCGGCACGTCCGAGTCGACCGCTGGAGGCCGCCATGCCGCCCCGTACCCCGCTGCCGCCGTTCCGCCGGCTGCCCCTGCTCGTCACCGCCGACGGCGACCTCCTCGACGAGCTGCTGCGGCTCGCCGCGGCGGGCGGCACCGAGGTCGAGCTGGCCGCCGATCCCGCCGCCGCCCGGGCCCGGTGGACACCGGCGCCGCTGGTGCTGGTCGGCGCCGACCAGGCGCAGGCATGCCTGCGGGCCCGCCTGCCGCGCCGGCCCCGCACGGTGCTGGTGGGTCGCTCCGGCCGGCTCGATCCGGGTACGGAGGTCGCCGAGCTGATCGGCGCCGAGCACGTCGCCACCCTGCCCGCGGCCGAGCCGTGGCTGGTCGACCGCTTCGCCGAGTGCACCGGCGAGCCGCCCGGCGGCGGGCCGGCCCGCGTCGTGGCGGTGCTCGGCGGGCGGGGCGGCGCCGGGGCCAGCGTGCTGGCCGGGGGCCTCGCGGTCACCGCGGCCCGGGCCCGGCTGCGCACCCTCCTGGTCGACGCCGACCCGCTCGGCGGCGGCCTCGACCTCGTGCTGGGCTGGGAACAGCTCGAAGGGCTGCGCTGGCCCGGGCTCACCGGCACCGACGGCCGGGTGGACCCGCCGTCGCTGGTCCGGGCCCTGCCCAGCCGTGGCGACCTGGTCGTGCTCTCGTGGGACCGGGGCACCCTGCGGCACCTGCCGGCCGAGGCGATGGCCGCCACCGTCGACGCCGCCCGCCGGGGCCGCGACGTGGTCGTCCTCGACCTGCCCCGGCACCTGGACGACGCGGCCGTGGTCGCCCTCCAGGCGGCCGACCGGGCGCTGGTCGTCGTGCCGGCGGAGCTGCGGGCCACCGCCGCCGCGGCCCGGGTTGTCGCCGTGGCCGCCCCGCACTGCGCCGACCTGGCGGTGGTCGTGCGGGGCCCCGCTCCGGGCGGGCTCAGGGCCGGCGAGGTGGCCCGCGCACTCGGGTTGCCCCTCGCCGGCACCCTCCGGCCAGAGCCGGGACTCGGCCGGGGGCTGGAACGGGGCGAGGCGCCGGCCGCCAGCGGGAAGGGCCCGCTCGCCGTGCTCTGCCAGCGGCTCCTCGACGAGATGACCGACGTGCCCGCCGCGGGTGCGGCGTGAGCGGCCCGGCCGACTCCGAAGACCTGGCGGTCCGCGTGCGGCACCGGTTCGCCGCCGAGGCCACACCGGTCACTCCCGCGGCCATCGTCTCCGCCGTACGCGCCGAGCCGGACGCCGCCGTGCTCGGCGACACCGCCCTGCTCCGGATCGCCGACCGCGTCCACCACGATCTCGTCGGCGCCGGCCCCCTCGCGCCGCTGCTGGCCGACCCGCAGGTCACCGACGTGCTGGTGAACGGCACCCGGGTCTGGGTCGACCGGGGCCGGGGGCTGCACCAGGTGGCCGTGCCGCTCGGCACGGTCGACGACGTACGCCGGCTGGCCCAGCGCCTCACCTCCGCCGCCGGGCGCCGGCTCGACGACGCGTCCCCGTACGCCGACGCCCGCCTGCCCGACGGCACCCGGCTGCACGCCGTGCTGCCACCGGTGGCGACCGACGGCCCCTACCTGTCGCTGCGCACCTTCCGGCAGCGGCCGTTCACCCTCGACGAGCTGGTTCGGCAGGGCACCGTGCCCCGGCCGGTCGCCCCGCTGCTCGCCGCCGTGGTGGCCGCCCGCCTCGCCTACCTGGTGACCGGCGGGACCGGCTCCGGCAAGACCACCCTGCTCAACACGCTGCTCGGTCTGGTGCCGGGGACCGAACGCATCGTGCTGGTGGAGGACGCGGCCGAGCTGCGGCCCGTGCACCCGCACGTGATCGGTCTCCAGGCGCGCACGTCCAATGTGGAGGGCGCCGGGGCCGTCGGGCTGAGCGACCTGGTCCGGCAGGCGCTGCGGATGCGGCCGGACCGGCTGGTGGTGGGCGAGTGCCGGGGCGCCGAGGTGGTCGACCTGCTCGCCGCGCTGAACACCGGTCACGACGGCGGAGCCGGGACGCTGCACGCCAACGCACCGTCGGACGTGCCGGCCCGGCTGGAGGCGCTCGGGATGCTCGGCGGCCTGCCCCGGGCCGCCCTGCACGCCCAGGTCGCCGCCGCACTCCAGGTTCTTCTCCAGGTCCGGCGGACCACCGAGGGCCGGGTGCTGGAGTCGGTCGCCCTGCTCCTCCCCGAGGGGCCCGACCGGGTGGTCACCGTGGTCCCCGCCTGGGTACGCGGACGCGGGCTGGGCCTCGCCGCCCGTCCGCTCGGTGTGCTGCTCCGCGAGCGGGGCGTGGCCCTCCCGCCGATCCTCTGCGCACCGTGGCCCGGCTCGGCGGACCCGTCGTGACCGGCCAGGTGTGGCTGGTGGCCATGCTCCTGGGCGGCGCCGCGGCGGCGGTCGCCTGGCCGGTACGCGCCGCGCGGGCCCGGCGGCACGCCGTCCTCGACCTGGGGAGTCTCCCCGATCAGGCCGGTACGCGGCCGGTGTGCGCCCGCCCCGGCGCCGGGCCGGGACCCCTGATGCGGACACCGCGTCCCAGCCTCTCCCACCGGCCCGCGACGCTGCTCGGACCTCCCGCCGACCGTCCCCCTCCCGGCCGCCCGCCGGGGCGGCGGGAACCGACCCGCCCGACCTCCGGCCTCATCCCCACCGATCGTGAGTCCCGGTTCAGGCGGGCGGCACCTCTGTCACCCGCCGATCCCGTGGCCCGGTTGGCAACCCCCACCCTCGCCGCCGATCACACGGCCGGGTCCCGGTCGGCCACCGCTCTCATCCCCACCGGCCGCACGCCCTGGCTCCGGCTGGCCGCCACCTCAACCGCCGACCGCGCACTCCGACTGGCCGCCGGGCTCCGGTCCGGGCGATCGGGCGCCGCCTCGCCGGCATCGTCCGGCCCTGGCGCTCGTGCTCCGCTCTCCGGGCGACCAGCCCTGGCGGCGGCCGCCGTGGTCGGTGCCGGGGCCGGAGTGCTGCTCGGTGGCCCGGTGGCCGCACTGGTGCTGGCCGCGTACGGGACGCTCGCGGCTCGGGCGGTGCTGCGCCGGCGGGCTCGCCGGGCCGCCGACCTGGCCCACCGCCACGACCTGGACCAGCTCGGCGCCCTCGCCGCCGATCTGCGCGCCGGCCTGCCAGCCGGCGGCGCATTCGCCGCCGAGGTGCGGACCAGCCTCCCGGGCGATGACGGGTTCGCCGCCGACGTGCGAGCCGGTCTGCCGGCCGGTGGCGCGTTCGCCGCTGATGTGCGGACCGGCCTGCCGGCCGGTGGCGCGTTCGCCGCCGATGTCCGGGCGGGTCTGCCGTCCGGTGGCGCGATCGGCGACGGTCAGCGGCGCGTCGACCGGTTGGCGCGGGCCGCCGTGCGGCTGGCCGACCGCACCGGGGCGCCCCTGGCCGAGCTGCTCGAACGGGTCGAGGCCGACGCCCGGGCGGCGGATCGGGGCCTCGCCGCGGCGGCCGCTCAGGCGGCCGGTGCCCGGGCGACCGCCTGGCTGCTCGCCGCGCTGCCGCTCGGCGGGATCGGGCTGGGGTACGCCATCGGCGTCGACCCGGTGGCGGTGCTCCTGCACACCCCGGTCGGCGGCGGCAGTGCCGTCGCGGCCGTCGCGTTGCAGATCGGCGGGCTGCTCTGGGCGGAGCGGCTCGGTGCGGCACCCGCGCGGGCCGCCTGATGTCGCGGCAGGTGGCAGCCGCGGCCTGCCTGGGCGTGGCGGCGCTGCTCCTGGTGGCGTCCGGGGATGCCGTCCGTCCGGCACGGCGGCTGCGCCTCCTGGGGCTCACCCGTCGGCCGGGGCGGTCCAGCCGGCCCGGTGCCGGCGGGGAGTCCGACGGGTCGGGCCGCCGGAGCCGCCCGGCCTGGTGGCCGGACCGGATCCGGCTCGGCGCGGGCCTGGCGGGGGTCGCCGCACTGGTCGTGGTGGGCGGCTGGCCGGGTGTGCTCGTCGGGGCGCTGGCCGGAACGGCGGCCGACCGGCTGCTGCGCCGGATCGAGCCACGCGCCGTCCGCGACCGCCGGCTGCGGGAGACCGCCGACCTGCCCCTCGCCGCCGACCTGCTGGCCGCCGCGCTCCGGGCCGGCGCACCGGTGGACCGCTCGGTGCTGGCGGTGGCCGAGGCGCTCGGTGGACCGCTCGCGGACCGGCTCGGCCGGGTCGGGCGGACGCTGGAACTCGGCGGCACGGCGGTGGAGGCGTGGGACCACCTGCGACCCGCGCCCGGGGCCGAGCGCCTGGTGAGCGGCGCGATCCGCTCGTCGCGCAGCGGCGCCGCGCTGGCCGGCGCACTCACCCGGCTCGCCGACGACCTGCGGTCCGACCGCTCGACCGCGGCCGAGGCCGCCGCCCGCCGGGCCGGGGTGCTCATCGTGCTGCCGCTCGGGCTCTGCTTCCTGCCCGCCTTCATTCTCGCCGGTCTGGTGCCGGTGATCGTCGCCGTTCTCGGCGACGTGCTGTGAACCCTGAGGAAAGGGACTACGACATGCGCAAACTCCTCACCCGCCTGCGCGGCGACGCCGGGATGAACACGGCCGAGTACGCCGTCGGCACCCTCGCCGCGGTCGCGTTCGCCGGCATCCTGCTGAAGGTGCTCACCTCCGGCAACGTGCAGTCCGCGCTCACCGCCGTCATCGACCGGGCCTTGAAGTGACCCGTCGCCGGTGGGTCGGCCGCCAGCGGTCGTGGGGTGCGCGGGAGCGGGGCTCGTTCACGGCCGAGCTGGCGGCCGGCCTGCCGGCGCTGATGCTTCTCCTCTTCGCCGGTCTCACGGCCGTCGACGCCGTCACCACGAAGGCCGGCTGCGTCGACGCGGCCCGGGAGGCGGCGCTCGCGGCCGCCCGCGGCGAGCCCGGGTCGGCCGCCGGCTCCCGGTACGCCCCGGCCGGCGCGGACATCGCGGTGACCGTGGCCGGTGACCGCGTCACCGTGACCGTGCGGGCGCCGGTCCGGAGCTTCGGGGCCCGGCTGCCCCGGCTCACCGTGTCGGGCACCGCGGTGGCCGCCGTCGAACCCGGCGCCCCCGGACCGCACCCGTGACCGCGTGCGACGGGGTCCGCCCGGCTGAGCGGGGGCGAGGGTGCCCAGGCCGGGCTGCGGAGGCGGCCGGCGGGAGGCTGCACCACGGCACCGACCGGGGCGGGGCGACCGTGTGCCTGCTCGCCGTGGGGTTGGTGCTCGTGCTGGTCGGGCTCCTCGGCGCCGGGCTCGGCGCGGCCCGGTGCGCCCGCCACCAGGCCCGGAACGCCGCCGACTTCGGGGCTCTCGCGGGCGCCGCCCGCGCCCTCGAAGGCGCCGAGGCGGCGTGTGGACGGGCCGCCGACCTGGCGGCGGCCAACGGCGGCCGCTTGACGGCCTGCCGGCTCGACGGGCTCGACGTCGTCGTGACGACGGAGGTGACGGTCGCCCCGCTGCCCTGGCTCACCCGCGCGGCGACCGCGACCTCCCGGGCGGGCCCGGCCCGAGGCTGACGAGCACAGGCGGCGCGAAGCGGTGCGTGCCCGCCTCGCTGACGACTGCGGCCGGTGTCGGGGCGGAAGACCCACGCCCCCGACACCGGCCGCGTCGACATCTGCCGGCCGAACTGCCCGCGTCAGCGCGACTGGAGGGCGTCCAGGCCGACCGCCATGGCGATCACCAGTCGGCGGTCGATCTGCGGGTGGTGGATGTCGACGACGTACCGGTCGCGCAGGCCCCACTTCTTGTCGACCGAGAACACCGGCTGGCCGTTCGCCACGAAGTCGAAGTGGTAGGGCAGCCAGGAGAGCGAGTCGACGAAGCGGCGCAGCAGCGCCACCGGCAGGCTGCGCTCCTGCCCGGTGATCTGCGGCAGGCCGGCCTGCTCGACGTGCCAGGTGGAACGGAGCAGCGACTGGGCGAAGTCCTTGCGGAACAGGCCGATCGGGGTGCCGGCGTGGTCGGTCACGTCGTACGTGGCGCCGAGGTCGAGGCGCTGCCGGGCCTTGAAGCCGAGCAGGGGGTACTGCTTGGAGTCGTCGGTGTAGATGGTCACCTGCTCCTTGAACGCGAGCCGCTTCTGCTGCGCGAACGCGAGCAGCCCACCCTCCGAGCCGTCCGGCGTCACCGAGTGGACCTCGTACTGGTTGACCATCATCCGGATCCGCTGCCGGACGATGAACCGCTGCTGGGCCTGCAAGCTGTCGAGCTGCATCTGATCTCCTTGAAGACGTGAACGCCGGAGTCTCGCACAAGCGTGCCGTCACCGCCCGCCCGCGCCCGGCCCGTACCGCCCGGTGATCCGATCGATCGCTGTCGACCGCCGCCGGGGGCGTTCAGCGACCGCCGTCGACGGTCGCCTTCATGGCCCAGGCGTTGAGCACCTGGTGGATGCCGCGCAGGCGCTCGTTGATCTGCTCCAGGCGCTCCGCCTGGGCCAGGTTCGCCAGCGCGGCGCCCAGCGCGATCTGCTGGTCGGGGGTGAGGTTGTCCTGGTCGATCGTGTAGAGCAGGTCGACGGTCTCGGCGATCGTGTCGGCCACGGCGGTACCTCCGGCGCGAAGAAGCTCAGGGACATGGAAGCGCTCCCATGCATCAATGCCCCGATGCCGCCCCGCTCATGCGCCCGTCCCACCAGCCAGGAGGTCAGTCGGCGGCGCGACCCTCCTGCCGGGGCAGCGCCGCCCCGCGCCCGCCCTCGGCCGCCGCCAGGTTGGCGAGGACCACGTCGAGGACCTTCACCGCGTCCGGCTTGGAGAGCGGGTTGTTGCCGTTGCCGCACTTCGGGGACTGGACGCAGGACGGGCACCCCGACTCGCACCCGCATTCGGCGATCGCGTCCCGGGTGGCGCGCAGCCAGGCCGACGCCGTCCCGTACGCCCGCTCGGCGAAGCCCGCCCCACCCGGGTGGCCGTCGTAGACGAAGACGGTGGGCGCCTCGGTGTCCGGGTGCAGGGCGGTGGAGAGCCCGCCGATGTCCCAGCGGTCGCAGGTCGCCATCAGGGGGAGCAGGCCGATCGCGGCGTGTTCGGCCGCGTGCAGCGCACCCGGGATGTCCGCCGCCTCGACTCCGGCGAGCGCCAGCGACTCCGGCGAGAGCGTGAACCAGACCGCGACGGTGCGCAGTTCCCGCGCCGGCAGGTCGAGCGGCCGGGTGTCGATCACCTCGCCGGTGGCGATGCGCCGCCGCTGGTACGACACGACCTGGCTGGTCACATCCACCTCGCCGAGAAAGAGCCCGACCGGCCCGGCGTCCACGTAGGACCGGACGGACACCACGGACAGCGAGGTGACGTCCCGGGCGTGGGTGGACCAGTCCGGCTCCTCGGCGTGCACGAGCGCGCACCCGTCGGCCAGGTCGAGCGAGTCGACCACGTACGAGACGCCCTGGTGCAGGTAGACCGCGCCGGAGTGGAGCAGGAAGTGCGAGGAGCCGCCGTCGACCGTGCCGAGCAGCCGGCCGGTGGACTCCTCCACCACGCAGACCGGTGCGCCGCCCTCGCCGCGCAGGTCGACCTCGGGGCGTTCCCGGTGCCGCCAGTACCAGCCGGTGGGCCGCTGCCGCAGCGCGCCCGCCTCGACCAGCGAGTCGACCGCCTCCTTCGCGCCCTCGCCGAAGAGTTCCAGGTCGGCCGGGGTGAGCGGGGCCTCGTGCGCGGCGCAGGCGAGCTGCGGCGCGAGCACGTACGGGTTGGCCGGGTCGAGCACGGTCGCCTCGACGGGCCGCCCGAACAGCGCCTCGGGATGGTGCACCAGGTAGGTGTCGAGCGGGTCATCGCGGGCCACCAGCACGGCGAGCGCCTCGTCGCCGGAGCGGCCGGCCCGGCCCGCCTGCTGCCAGAGCGAGGCCCGGGTGCCCGGCCAGCCGCAGATCAGCACGGCGTCCAGCCCGACCAGGTCGACGCCGAGTTCCAGGGCGTTGGTGGAGGCGAGCCCGAGCAGGTCGCCGGTGAGCAGCGCGCGTTCCAGCTCGCGGCGCTCCTCCCGCAGGTAGCCGGCCCGGTAGGCGGCCACCCGGTCGCCCAGCCCGGGCACCGCCTCGTCGAGCGCCCGCCGGGCGTTCGCGGCGACCACCTCGGCGCCGCGCCGGGACCGGACGAAGGCGAGCGTGCGTACGCCCTCGATCACGCTGTCGGCCAGCAGGTCGGCGGTCTCCCGCAGCGCCGAGCGCCGGACCTGGAGGAGGTCGGCCTCGGGAGAGGCGGCGTCGGAGGAGGGCAGCAGCGGCGGTTCCCAGAGCGCGAACGTCACCCCGCCGCGCGGCGAGGTGTCCTCGGTGACGGCCGCGACGGGCAGGCCGGTGAGCCGCCCGGCCGCCGTCGCCGGGTCGCCCGACGTGGCCGAGGCCAGCACGAAGACGGGGGTACGCCCGTAGCGCGCGCACTGCCGGCGCAGCCGCCGCAGCACGTGCGCGACGTGCGAGCCGAACACACCCCGGTAGGTGTGGCACTCGTCGACCACCACGTACGCGAGCCGGCGCAGGAAGCCCGACCAGTGCGCGTGCCCGGGCAGGATGCCGTGGTGCAGCATGTCGGGGTTGGTCAGCACGAACCGGGAGTGCCGCCGGATCCACTCGCGCTCGGTGCGCGGGGTGTCCCCGTCGTAGGTGGCGGGGCGCACCCCCTCCAGCTCCAGGCCGGCGACGGCGCGGAGCTGGTCGGCGGCGAGCGCCTTGGTCGGGGCCAGGTAGAGCACCGTGGCGCGCGGGTCGGCGAGCAGGGTGCCCAGCGCCGGCAGCTGGTACGCCAGCGACTTACCGGACGCCGTGCCGGTGGCCACCACGACGTGCTCTCCCGCGTACGCCAGCTCGGCGGCCTCGGCCTGGTGCCGCCACGGGGCGACCACGCCGCGCCGCGCGAACGCCGCCCGCAGCTCGGCGGGCGCCCAGTCCGGCCACGGCGCCGGCTCGCCGGCCCGGGCCGGCACCCGCTCGACGTGGGTGACCGGGTCGGCGACGTGCCGCAGGCGCAGCCGGCGGAGCAGCTCGCCCGGAGGCCGCCCGGGTCCACTGCCGGGCGGCGCGGTGGCTGCACTGGTCACGTCCTGCACTCTCGCACTGGTGTTCGGAATTGGAAACCGGGGGGCGTGGGTATGGGGAAGCCTCCGCCGGTGACCCGAAGGGGTCGCGCGGGGGGATGGTTAGATGCCCAGGAGAGCTTACCGAGGAGGGGCCGATGGAGCTGTCGCTGGCGACCCGCACCGTGGGGGAGCACACGGTGCTCGAGGTCGGCGGTGAGGTGGACGTCTACACCGCGCCGCGCCTGCGGGAACGGCTCCTGGAGTTGATCGACGGCGGTGCCCGCCGGGTCGTGGTCGACCTGGGCCGTGTGGACTTCCTCGACTCGACCGGCCTGGGCGTGCTGGTGGGTGCGCTCAAGCGGCTCCGCTCGGCCGGCGGTTCCTTCGCGCTGGTCTGCGACAAGGAGCCGCTGCTCAAGATCTTCCGGATCACCGCCCTGGATCAGGTGTTCCCGTTGCATCCCACGGTCGACGCGGCGATCGACGCCGACGCGACCGGCGCCGGCGCGTGATGGCGACCGTCAAGCTGTCGTTCTCGCCGGCGCCGGTGCACGTCCGCACCGCCCGCCTGGTCGGCGTCGCGGTGGCCCGCCGGGCCGGGGTGCGCGAGGACCTGCTCGACGAGGTACGGCTGGCCATCGGCGAGGCGTGCACCCGGGCGGTCGCGCTGCACCGGCAGTACGGGCTGCCCGACCCGGTCTACGTCGAGATGTCCGACAGCGGGGCGTACACGGTGCGGGTGGTGGACCGTGCCCCGATCGAGGCGAGTATCGGGCTCGCCGCGCTGCCACCCGACGAGCTGGCCAAGGAGTCGCTCAGCGAGGACGCGCTGACCACCGGGGTGGGCTTCGCCCTGCTCGCGGGCTTCGTCGAGGACCTGCAGGTGCGCCCGGTCGACGAGGGCGTCGGCACCGAGGTCCGGATGGTCTGGCCGGTCGGCCGCGCCTGATCCTGCTCCACCGCAGGCCGCGTTTCCCCTCGGGGAGCGCGGCCTCGTCGTGCTGCACGGCGCTTATATCAGATTTCTTCACATAGCACAGTTACGAAGATCATCGACCGACGGTGCCCCCTGCCTGTGACCCTCACCACGTCGGAGGGCTACAGTACCCGGGTTGTCAGCAAGTGACCTGTCTCGCAGCCAGCGGGAATGGGTGTTCATCGCTGGTCCGCCGGGGTGGGTTGGCGCGCGCTTGCGAGTCCGCATCCAGGCGTCGGTCCGTGCGTCTCCACTGACCGGCGCGAGTTGTTCGGTACAGGAGGACATAGATGTCCGGGACCTTGGCCGCCGACGGCGGCGCACTGTCCCTTACCGGAGCCAACGTGACGTACGTCGTCATCGCCGCGGTCATCGCGCTGGTGGCGCTCGTCTTCGCGGCCGCCTTGACCAAGGCGGTACTGGCAGCCGGTACGGGAACCACCAACATGCAGGAGATTTCCGGGGCGGTGCAGGAGGGCGCGTCCGCGTACCTGCTGCGGCAGTTCCGCACCCTGGCGATCTTCGTGGTGATCGCCGTCGTGCTGCTGTTCCTGCTGCCGGTGCACGACACCGACGGCAACGAGACCCTGGTGAAGATCGGCCGCTCGGCATTCTTCGTGGTGGGCGCCGGGTTCAGCGCGTTCATCGGCGGCGCCGGCATGTGGCTGGCCACCCGGGCCAACCTGCGGGTCGCCGCGGCCGCCCGGGAGCGCGAAGGCGGGCGCGAGGGCGCCATGAAGATCGCCTTCCGCACGGGTGGCGTGGTCGGCTTCCTCACCGTCGGCCTCGGCCTGTTCGGTGCGGCGCTGGTCGTGCTGATCTTCCGGGGCGACGCCCCGACCGTGCTGGAGGGCTTCGGCTTCGGCGCCGCGCTGCTCGCCATGTTCATGCGGGTCGGCGGCGGCATCTTCACCAAGGCCGCCGACGTCGGCGCCGACCTGGTCGGCAAGGTCGAGCAGGGCATCCCGGAGGACGACCCGCGCAACGCCGCCACCATCGCCGACAACGTGGGCGACAACGTCGGCGACTGCGCCGGCATGGCCGCGGACCTCTTCGAGTCGTACGCCGTCACCCTGGTCGCCGCGCTGATCCTCGGCCGCGCCGCATTCGGCGAGACCGGCCTGGTCTTCCCGCTGATCATCTCCACCATCGGTGTGCTCGTCGCGATCGTCGGCGTCTTCATCACCCGGCTGCGCACCTCGGACCGCAACGGCCTGACCGCGATCAACCGGGCCTTCTACCTCTCCGCGGTGATCGCCGCGGTGCTGGTGGCGATCGCCGCGTTCGCCTACCTGCCGGCGACCTTCGGGGAGCTGGAGGGCGGCCTCACCGGCGTCGACCGCAACCCGCGTCTGGTGGCCATCGGCGCCGTCGTCATCGGCATCGTGCTGGCCGCCGCCATCCAGGCGCTCACCGGCTACTTCACCGAGACCAACCGGCGCCCGGTGCAGGACATCGGCAAGAGCTCGCAGACCGGCGCGGCAACCGTCATCCTCGCCGGCATCAGCGTCGGCCTGGAGTCGGCGGTCTACTCGGCGCTGCTCATCGGCGCGGGCGTCTTCGGCGCGTTCCTGCTCGGCGGCAGCTCGATCACGCTGTCGCTGTTCGCGGTGGCGCTGGCCGGCACCGGCCTGCTCACCACCGTCGGCGTCATCGTCGCCATGGACACCTTCGGCCCGATCTCCGACAACGCTCAGGGCGTGGCCGAGATGTCCGGCGACATCGACGAGCACGGCGCGCGGACGCTCACCGAGCTGGACGCCGTCGGCAACACCACCAAGGCGATCACCAAGGGCATCGCGATCGCCACGGCCGTGCTGGCCGCGACCGCGCTGTTCGGCTCGTACACGGACACGCTGCGCTCCTCGTACGAGGACGCGGGCGTGGGCGACGTCGGCGCCGAGATCCTCAACTCGCTGAACGTGGCCAACCCGCGCAACCTGGTGGGCCTCATCATCGGCGCGGCGGTGGTCTTCCTCTTCTCCGGCCTGGCCATCAACGCGGTCTCCCGCTCGGCCGGCGCCGTGGTCATGGAGGTACGCCGGCAGTTCCGCGAGCTGCCCGGCATCATGGACCGCACCCAGCGCCCCGAGTACGGCAAGGTCGTCGACATCTGCACCCGGGACGCGCAGCGCGAGCTGATGACCCCCGGCCTGCTGGCCATCCTGGCCCCGATCGCGGTCGGCTTCGGCCTCGGCCCGGGCGCGCTGGCCTCGTACCTGGCCGGTGCGATCGGCGCGGGCACCCTCATGGCGGTCTTCCTGGCCAACTCCGGTGGCGCCTGGGACAACGGCAAGAAGCTGGTGGAGGACGGCGCGTACGGCGGCAAGGGCTCCGAGTCGCACGCCGCGACCGTCATCGGCGACACCGTCGGTGACCCGTTCAAGGACACCGCCGGTCCGGCGATCAACCCGCTGATCAAGGTGATGAACCTGGTCTCGCTGCTGATCGCCCCGGCCGTGGTGGCCTGGAGCGTTGGCGACGACCGGAACACCCCGCTGCGGATCGCGATCGCCGTGGTGGCCGCCCTGGTCATCGTGGCGGCCGTGGTGTTCAGCAAGCGCAAGGGCGTGGCGATGGCGGACTCGGACCGCGACGCCGGCACCCCGGACCAGCACCCGGAGACGGTCAACGCCTGACCCGGCGACGCGACGGTTCCCGGTCGGCCTCGGCCGGCCGGGAACCGTGCCGTCCGGCGGTCCCGTGCACGAAACCTGACCGGTGGCACTTCCACCGCGAGGTCGTACGCTGCAACGCATGCGTACGCGCCGGGCGGCAACCGCCGGAAAGCTCACGGTGGTCCTGGCCACGCTGGTTCTCGTGGTCGCCGGGTGCGGCGGCCCCAGCCCGCAGGCCTGGGCCGCGTCGGTCTGCCAGGCGCTTAGCCCGTGGCGCGCCGAGATCAACAAGCTGACGAGCAGCACCCAGCAGCAGATGACCGCGCAGACCACTCCCGCGCAGGCCAAGGAGAACCTGGTCCGCCTCTTCGCCGGGGCCGAGCAGGCCAGCGAGACGGCCCGGCGCAAGGTCGAGGAGGCCGGCGTGCCGGACACCGATCACGGTGACGAGGTCTCCGCCGGGTTCCGCGCCTCGCTCAGCAAGGTGCGGGACGCGTACGGGCGGGCCCGGGACACGATCGACCGGCTGGACACGGCCCAGGCCGGACCGTTCTACGACGGGGTGCGGGCCGCCGTGGACACGCTCAACAAGGAGTACGACGCGAGCGCGCTGGACACCAGCCGGCTCAACTCACCCGAGCTGAAAGAGGCCTTCGACGAGGTCCCGGAGTGTCGCTGACCCCTCCCTCCCCGAACCCGGCCCGCCAGCCCTCGCTGTTCTCCACCGAGGCGGCCGATCCGTCGCTGGCGGACCTCGCCGGCCTGCTCGCCGGGCCCGGTGAGGTGGTCCGGATGGGCGGGACGGCCCGGGTCTCCGTGGTGGTGGACGCCGCCTGGCGGGTGCACGTGCTGGTGGCCGAGCTGGGTGCCCGGGGGATCCCGGCGAGCTGGGAGCCGACCGGGGACGGGCGGCACCTGGTGCGCACCGCGTACGCCACCACGCTGTCCCCGCTCGCCGTTGCCTGGCTGCGGGGGGCGGTCAAGCGACCCCCCGCCGCGTTCCACCTCAACGGGCGGCGGCTGCGGCTCTGGCTGGCCGCCGCCGGTGCGGCCGATCCGGCCGGGTTCCGGCTCCGGCTCGGCCCGGCCGACGAGGAGTGCTGGCCGCCGGTGCGCGCCGCGCTGGCCGCGGTGGGGCTCCCGGCCGCGTTCGTGGAGGCGGACGAGGGCGGGCCGGCGTACCGGCTCACCGGCCGGCGGGTGGCCCGGCTGGCGGAGCTGGTGGGGGACCGGCCCCGCGCCGTGCCGGCGGCCGAGTGGCCGGGGACGCACGGCTGACCCTCCGGCGCAACCCCGCCGGCTGTCCGATCCGGGACACACCGTGCGGATGTTTGCGCAGGAAAACGACCGGTGTCCCCTCCGCCGTGGGTGCGTGATCGTCACAGTGACCCGCTCGGCGCCCTACCCACGGTGTACGGTGGCGCCGTCCGGCGGGGTGCCGGCCGATGGTCGACGCCACCTGATCATTTGCCGCCCACGAAACCCGGAACGCGGACGGCGCGTTACGTTGGACATCCGGACCGCCGATGGTCCGGCAGGGTGCAACACGCCCCGAAGCGGGCATTGAGTAGGAGTGAGGTCGGGGAGAGACGTGCCGAGCAACGCTGGAACCACCCGTCTGGTCATCGTCGAGTCACCGGCGAAGGCCAAGACGATCTCGGGCTACCTCGGCCCGGGGTACGTCGTGGAGGCCAGCTTCGGCCACGTCCGGGACCTGCCCCGCAACGCCGCCGAGATCCCGGCCGCCTACGAGGACAAGCCCTGGGCCCGGCTCGGCGTGGACGTGGACAACGGCTTCGCCGCCCTCTACGTGGTCTCCGCCGACCGACGCAAGCAGATCACCAAGCTGAAGTCGCTGGCCAAGGAGGTGGACGAGATCTTCCTCGCCACCGACGAGGACCGCGAGGGCGAGGCGATCGCCTGGCACCTCGTGGAGACGCTGAAGCCCAAGGTGCCGGTCAAGCGGATGGTCTTCCACGAGATCACCAAGCCGGCCATCCAGGCCGCGGTGGCCAACCCTCGGGAGATCGACCGAGACCTGGTCGACGCCCAGGAAGCCCGGCGCATCCTCGACCGGCTCTACGGCTACGAGGTCTCCCCGGTGCTCTGGCGCAAGGTCCGCAGCGGCCTGTCCGCCGGCCGGGTGCAGTCCGTGGCGACCCGGATCGTGGTCGAGCGGGAGCGGCAGCGGATGGCGTTCCGCACCGCCGAGTACTGGGACATCCTGGCCACCCTGGCGGTCGCGAACCCCGGCGAGGGGCCGCGCACCTTCAACGCCACCCTGATCGCGCTGGACGGCGACCGGATCGCCACCGGCAAGGACTTCGAGCCCACCACGGGCCGGGTCCGGGCCGGCGCGGGCGTGGTGCACCTCGACGAGAGCGGGGCCCGGGGGCTGGCCGCGCGGCTGGACGGTCGGCCGTTCACGGTCACCCGGGTTGAGGAGAAGCCCTACCGCCGCCGCCCGTACGCGCCGTTCATCACCTCGACCCTCCAGCAGGAGGCGGCCCGCAAGCTGCGGTTCTCGTCGCAGCAGACGATGCGCACCGCGCAGCGGCTCTACGAGAACGGCTACATCACCTACATGCGTACCGACTCGGTGAACCTGTCGGAGACCGCCATCTCGGCGGCCCGCCGGCAGATCGTCGAGCTGTACGGCGAGCGCAGCGTGCCGCCGGAGCCGCGCCGCTACACCGGCAAGGTGAAGAACGCGCAGGAGGCGCACGAGGCGATCCGCCCGGCGGGGGACAACTTCCGCACCCCGGGCGAGGTGGCCAAGGAGCTGTCCGCCGAGGAGTTCAAGCTCTACGAGCTGATCTGGCGGCGCACCATCGCCTCGCAGATGACCGACGCGGTCGGCTCCAGCGTCTCGGTGCGCATCCGCGCGATCTCCTCCACGAGCGAGGAGGTCGACTTCGGCGCGACCGGCAAGACCATCACCGACCCCGGCTTCCTGCGCGCGTACGTCGAGTCGAGCGACGACGAGAACGCCGAGGCCGAGGACGCCGAGCGGCGGCTGCCCACCCTCACCAAGGACCAGCCGCTCACCGCCGACGAGCTGGCCGCCCAGGGCCACCACACCCAGCCGCCCGCCCGCTACACCGAGGCGTCGCTGGTCAAGGCGCTGGAGGAGCTCGGCATCGGCCGCCCGTCGACGTACGCGTCGATCATGCAGACCATCCAGGACCGCGGGTACGTCTCCAAGCGCGGCCAGGCCATGATCCCGTCGTTCCTGGCGTTCGCCGTGATCGGGCTGCTGGAGCGGCACTACCCGCGCCTCATCGACTACGACTTCACGGCCAGCATGGAGAACGAGCTGGACGAGATCGCCGGCGGTGACCACGCCGCGGTCGACTTCCTCACCTCGTTCTACTTCGGCAGCGCCAACGGCACCGGCGACCAGGCCATCGCTCACGCGGGCGGGCTGAAAAAGCTGGTCACCGAGAACCTCAGCGAGATCGACGCCCGCAGCGTCAACTCGATCCCGCTCTTCACCGACGAGGACGGGCGCGAGGTCGTCGTCCGGGTCGGCCGCTACGGGCCGTACCTCCAGCGGGCGATGCCGGGCGAGCAGCCCACGCCGCCCGCGGAGGGCGAGGAGGGTGGCGGCCAGGGCGACCGGGCGCCGATCCCCGAGGGGCTGGCCCCCGACGAGCTGACCCCGGAGAAGGTGCACGAGCTGTTCCTCGGCGGCGGGGGCGAGCGCAAGCTCGGCGACGACCCGGCCACCGGCGAGCCGATCCTGCTCAAGTCCGGCCGGTTCGGCCCGTACGTGGCCAGCGGCGAGCGGAAGTCCTCGCTGCTGCGCTCGCAGTCGCCGGACAGCCTCACCTTCGATCAGGCGTTGCAGCTGCTCAGCCTGCCCCGGCTCATCGGCACCGACCCCGAGGGCAACGAGGTGCTCGCCAACAACGGCCGCTACGGCCCGTACGTCAAGCGCGGTGACGAGTTCCGCTCGCTGGACTCGGAAGACAAGATGTTCACCGTCACGCTGGACGAGGCGCTCGCCCTGCTGGCCGCCCCGAAGACCCGCCAGCGCCGGGCCGCCGCGCCGCCGCTGCGGGAGATGGGCAACGACCCGCTCACCGAGAAGCCGCTGGTCATCAAGGACGGGCGGTTCGGCCCGTACGTGACGGACGGGGAGACCAACGCCTCGCTGCGGCGTGCGCAGACCCCGGAGGCGCTGACCCTGGAGGAAGCCTCCGAGATGCTCGCCGAGAAGCGGGCGAAGGGTCCGGCGCCGAAGAAGAAGGCGGCGAAGAAGGCCGCCCCGGCCAAGAAGACGACGGCGGCCAAGAAGACCGCTGCCGCGACGAAGTCCACGGCCGCCAAGAAGACCACGACAGCCAAGGCCACGGCAAAGAAGGCCCCAGCGAAGAAGGCGGCCCCGAAGAAGGCCACCACGTCGTCGGAGTAGGTCGCTCCACTTCGAGATCTTGGAAGGAAAGGGCCCTCATGGGGGCCGGTTCCTTCCAAGATCTTTCTTTGTCCACAGGGGCGGTGGGAAGGGGCGCGCCTCGGGCAGGGTCGGTCAGGTGGAGACTTCCTGGGCGGCGTTGCGGCGGGCGATGCCGCGCGATGACGCGGACGAGCTGAGCTGGTTGCTGTTCCGACAGGACGACGTGATCGGCCTGGGGCAAGCGCGGGAGCACCTGACCCGCAAGGCGATCCGGCACCGGGTGGTGACCGGTCGCTGGCGCCAGGTGCACCGGGCGGTGCTGGTCGCACACAACGGTCCGATCGGTGCGGTCCAGCTGCGGTGGATCGCCGTGCTGGCCGCCGGGCCCACCGCGCTGCTCGGTGGGCTCACCGCCGCCCACGCGGGCGGGCTGCGCGGGTTCCCCGACCGTGTGGTGCACCTGCTGCTTCCGGCAGCCGTTCGTCGTGCCCCGCTGCCGACGGGCGTCCGGGCACACCGCACGAGCCACCTACCGGACCGGGACGTGCTGCCCGTGGCGCAGCCACCCCGGACGGCCGCCGCCCGAGCGGTCGTCGACGCGGCCCAGTGGGCTCCCAGCGACGGGCAGGCCCGGGCCATCGTCGCGGCAGCCTTCCAGCAGCGGCTGGTGGGCGGTGACGACCTGCACGAGGTCGTCGACCGGATGCCGCGCCTCCGCCGGCGCCGGCTGATTCTGACCACCGCGACGGACGCCGCAGGCGGCGCGCACTCGCTGGGCGAGCTGGACCTGTTGAGCCTGGTTCGCCGGGCCGGGCTGCCGGAGCCGACGCGCCAGCAGGTCCGACGGGATGCCGCCGGCCGGCGCCGGTATCTGGACGCGTACTTCGAGGAGTGGCGGGTGCATGTCGAGGTCGACGGTGGCCAGCACCTCGACCCCGCCCACGCCTGGGCCGACATGCGTCGGCAGAACGATCTCTGGGTGGAGGGCGACCGGGTCCTCCGTTTTCCCTCCTGGGCCCTTCGTGCCGACCCCGAAGGCGTTGTCGCCCAGCTACAGGCCGCCCTGCGCGCCGCCGGCTGGCCCGGCTGACGGATCGAGGAGGCGTTACTCGCCCAGGACCTGGTTCAGGTACGGATTCGTGAAGCGGCGGTCGGGGTCCAGGCGGTCGCGGACCGTCCGGAAGTCTCCGAACTTCGGGTACGCCGCAGCCAGCGACTCCGCGTCCCGCCAGTGCAGCTTGCCCCAGTGGGGGCGGCCGCCCAGTTCGGTGGCGACCTTTTCGAACGCCCGGAAGTACGGCTCGTACGGCATTCCCACGTACTGGTGGATGGCGACGTACGCGGAGTCCCGCCCGTAGCCGTGGGAGAGCCAGATGTCGTCGGCGGCGGTGAACCGCACCTCGACCGGGAATAGCACCTTGAACGGCAGCCCGTCCACGATCCGCCGCAGTTCGGTCAGGGCGGTGGGCAGGGCGGCGCGCGGGAGGCCGTACTCCATCTCCACGAAGCGGACCCGGCGCGGGGTGCAGAAGACCCGGTCGGAGCGGCCCGTGTAGGTGCGTTCGGTGAGCGCCCGGGCGGAGATCGCGCTGATCCCGGGTGCGAGGGCCGGCACGGCGCGACCGAGCCGGCAGGCCCCGGCGAAGACGGTGTTGGAGAGGAACTCGTCGTCCAGCCAGCCGCGCCAGCGGGGCAGCGGCCGGTCGTCGGCGGGCACCCGGTCGTTGGCCTTGACCTGCACCCGGTCGGTATAGGGGAACCAGTAGAACTCGGCGTGGTCGTGCCGCTCGACCAGGCCGGGCAGGTCGTTGAGCACGGCGGCGAGCGCGGCCGGCCGCTCGTGCGCGCGGAGCACGAAGGCGTCGACGCACCGCAGCGTGACCTCGACCAGCACGCCGACGGCGCCGAGCCCGACCCGCGCGGCGGCGAACACGTCGCGGTGCTCGTCGGCGGAGCAGCGCAGCACCTCGCCGGTGCCGGTGACCAGGGTCAGCGCGGTGACGAAGGTGGACAGGCAGCCGAGTTTCCCGCCGGTGCCGTGGGTGCCGGTGGAGAGCGCGCCGGCGACCGTCTGCGCGTCGATGTCGCCGAGGTTGGGCAGCGCCAGGCCGTGGCGGGCGAGCAGGTCGTTGAGCGTGTGCAGGGTCGTCCCGGCCGGTACGGTGACCAGGCGGCGAGCGGGGTCGACGGTGACCCCGGTGTCCAGGTCGGCGAGGTCGAGCCGGTGCCCGTCGGCGACGGCGGTGCCGGTGAAGGAGTGTCCGCTGCCCACCGCCCGGATCGTCCGGCCGGTGTCGGCGGCGTGGCGGACCGCCTCGACGACCTCCTCGACGGTGCGGGGGCGCACCGTCAGGGCGGCGGTGCTGCGCTGGTTGCCGGCCCAGTTGGACCAGGCGGCTGGCGTGCCGGCCATGGGGACGCTCCTCGACGTGAATATGAACTGACTTCATATCAGGAACGTTGTACCTGGTAAATACCGCAATCGAGCCCGGCTCGTTGTACCGGTAGTCACAGACTCGTGACGTGCAGATATGTTCATCCGTCGAAGGGGGGTGGCGCCGAGTGTCCACACCAGCCGCCACGACCGGGCCGCTGCGTCGGGTACCGGTGCAGGGTCGAAGTGTCGCGCGGGTCCAGCGGATGCTGGACGCCTGCGCCGAGCTCGTCGACGAGGTGGGGTACGAGGGCTTGACCACGACCCTTCTCGCCGAGCGTGCCGAGGTGGCGATCGGGTCGGTCTACCAGTTCTTTCCGGACAAGCGGGCCATCGTGCAGGCGCTGACGCTGCGCACGATGGAGTCCTATCTCCAGCGGCTCGACGAGCGGTTCTCCTCGCCCGACCTGACCCACTGGTGGGACGGGGTCGACGCGGCGATCGACGAGTACATCTCGATGCACCGCACGGTCCCCGGTTTCCGTACCCTGCACTTCGGCGACGTGGTCGACCTGCACCTGCTGGACGAGCAGCGGGACAACAACGGGGTGATCGCCGATCAGCTCGCCCGGGTGCTCACGGAACGGTTCGGTCTGGCCGGCGTGCCGGACCTGCGGTTCCATCTGGAGGTCGCGGTGGAGGCGGCCGACTCCCTGATCAAGCTGGCGTTCCGCCGGAAGACCGAGGGCGACGAGCGGGTGCTGGTCGAGGCCAAGGCGCTCATCCGGGAGTACCTGCACCGGCAGGTCGACGCCCGGACGGAGGCCGTGCAACAGAGTTGAGCAGGGCGTCACCGCCCCTGGTGCCGGCGGTGACGAAGCGGTGCGGCGCCCGGGGTGCGACCAGGCAGACGACGAGCGGCGGGTTCCCGAGATGTCCGGGACCCGCCGTCACCGTTCTAGAGGAACGCGTGGCCCTCGCCCCGGTAGGTCGGCACGGTGGCCACCACGCTGTCGCCGTCGACGAGATGCACCTCGTTGACGTGCTCGCACAGCTCGCCGGCCTTCGCGTGCCGGAACCACACCCGGTCGCCGATCCGCAGGGCGGTGGCGACGTCGCCGGCCAGCGGGGTCTGCACCTCGCCCGCGCCCTCCGCGCCCAGCAGCTTGAGCCCGGCCGGCAGCCACGGCCGGGGCAGCCGGCTGTCGGCGGCCGGGCCCGAGGCGATCCAGCCACCGCCGAGCACCGTGGCCAGCCCGGGCCCCGGGCGGCGGACCACCGCGCAGGCGAAGAACGCCGCCGGGGTCGGCCGCCAGGCACGGTACGCGTCGAAGAGTGTCGGCCCGTACAGGCCGGAGCCCGCGGTGACTTCGGTGACGGCGGGGTCGGCGCTGGTGGCGGCCACGCTGCCGGTGCCGCCACCGTTGACGAACTCCAGGTCGGCGTGCTCGCGTACCGCGGCGACGGCGGCCGCCCGGCGGGCCAGCAGTTCCCGGTACGACCCCCGCTGGGTGACCCGGATGGCCGTGCCGAGCACCGCCTGACCGGGCGGGGCGTCACCGAGGCCGGCGATCTGCGCCTCGTACGACATGAGGCCGACCAGCCGGAAGCCCGGCCGGCCGGCGACGGTGGCGGCGAGGCTGCCGGCCGCCCCGGCGCTGTGCACCGGGGATCGCCGCACGCCGACGTGCACCCGGCCGCCGAGGGGCCGCCAGGAGGCGTCGAGTTCGAGGCAGACCCGCAGCGCCGGCCGGCGATCGGGCGGGCAGACCTGGTCGACCAGGTCGAGCTGCCCGGCGTCGTCGACCATGAGGGTGACCGCGTCGGCGAGCGCCGGGTCGGCGGCCAGTTCGGCGAGCGCCCGCCGGTCGGCGGTCGGATAGGCGACCAGCACGTCGTCGCTGACGCCGCTGCGGGCCAGCCAGAGCGCCTCGGGGAGGGTGAACGCCATCACGCCGCGCCAGCCGGGCCGGGCCAGTGCCCGGGTCAGCAGCTCCCGGACCCGGACCGACTTGCTGGCGATCCGCACCGGCTTGCCGTCGGCACGGGCGACCAGCGCGTCGGCGTTCGCGTCGAAGGCGGAGAGATCGATCACCGCGTAGGGCGGGTCGAGGTGGGCGGTCGCCCGATCGAGGCGATCGCGAAGTTTGTCACGGTCGATGGCCACGTCTGCACGCTAACTGTCTGGACGCCAATGCGAAATACCCTCGCGTCTGTCCGGGCTGCGGGCGGTGGTTCCGGCGGCCTAGGCTCGGCGAGCAGGCGAATGTCGCGCAGGGGGACGCATCTCGCCGCGACTAGAGTGTTCCACCGGGAGGGCCCAGCTCTGGGCCGGCACGTGGAGGTACGGCCATCGAAAGCCAGAACAACGGCGAGTCGCCCGGCGTGTCGTCGCCCGCGGCCCAGGCCGACCGCTCCGGCGCCGCCGCCATCCGGTCGGTGCTGCGCATCCGGCCGTTCCGGCGGCTGTGGATCGTGCTCGGCGTCGCCTCCTTCGGCGACTGGCTCGGCCTGCTCGCCACCTCGGTCTTCGCCGCCGCCCAGGTCTCCGGCAGCACCGCCAAGGGCGCCGCGTTCGGCACGCTGATCGCGATCCGGCTGCTCCCGGCGCTGGTGCTCGGCCCGGTGGCCGGCGTCTTCGCCGACCGGTTCGACCGGCGCTGGACCATGGTCATCTGCGACCTGCTGCGCTTCGTGCTCTTCGCCTCCATCCCGCTCTACGCGCTCACCGGCGCCAGCGGCGGCCTGGTGGTCACCTGGGCGGCGATCGCCACCTTCCTCATCGAGACGGTCACCCTGCTGTGGATCCCGGCCAAGGAGGCCGCGGTCCCGAACCTCATCCCGCGGACCCGGCTGGAGACGGCCAACCAGCTCACCCTCATCACCACGTACGGCATCACGCCGATCGCCGCCGCGATCGTGGCCGCCGTGCTGGACCGCAGCGTGCGCGGGCTGGTCGGAGGCGACCTGCCCGACTGGGCCGAGCCGGCCCAGCTCGCGCTCTGGGTCAACTCGTTCTCCCGGCTGGCCACCGCGCTGGTCGTGGCGTTCGGGATCAAGGAGATCAGCCAGAGCCGGGGCGGTGAGCGCGAGCAGGCCGAGCAGACCATGGTCCGCCAGTTCGCCGAGGGCTGGAAGTTCATCGGCCAGACCCCACTGGTCCGCGGCCTGGTGCTCGGCATCTTCGGCGCCTTCGCGGGCGGCGGCATCGTGGTCGGCACGGCGAAGTTCTTCGCCGCCTCGCTCGGCGCCGGTGACGCCGCCTTCTTCCTGCTCTTCGGCGCGATCTTCATCGGCCTGGCGATCGGCATCGGGGCCGGCCCGATGATCGTCCGGGACATGTCCCGGCGCCGCTGGTTCGGCATGAGCATCGTGCTGGCCAGTGCCTCGGTGCTGGTGCTCGCCTTCGCCATCCACCTGTCCATGGCGATGCTCGGCGCGGTCCTGGTCGGCGCGGGCGCCGGCATGGCCTTCCTGGCCGGCACCACGCTGCTCGGCGGCGAGGTCGCCGACGAGGTCCGCGGCCGGGTGTTCGCGGTGGTGCAGATCGGCACCCGGCTGGTGCTGATCCTGGCCATCGCGCTGAGCAGCCTCCTGGTCGGCGTCGGCGGCTCCCGCCAGCTGACCATCGCCGACCTGGGCATCTCGGTCTCCTCGACCCGCCTGCTGCTGCTCGCCGCGGGCGCCGCCGGCATCTTCGCCGGGATCAGCGCCTTCGGCCAGATGGACGACAAGAAGGGCGTACCGGTCCTGGCCGACCTCTGGGGTTCGATCCGGGGCCGCCCGCTCATGCCGTCCGAGCCCTTCGTCTCCAGCGGCCTCTTCGTGGTCTTCGAGGGCGGCGAGGGAGCCGGCAAGTCCACCCAGCTCACCGCGCTCGCCGAGCGCCTGCGCGGGCAGGGCCGCGACGTCGTGGTCACCCGGGAGCCGGGGGCCACCGGCATCGGCGAGCGCATCCGCTCGCTGGTGCTGGAGACCTCCGACGACGATGCCCCGTCGCCGCGCGCCGAGGCGCTGCTCTACGCCGCCGACCGGGCGCACCACGTCGCCACGGTGGTCCGGCCCGCGCTGGTCCGTGGCGCGGTGGTGGTCAGCGACCGGTACGTCGACTCGTCGCTGGCCTACCAGGGGGCCGGGCGGACCCTGCCGGTGCAGGAGGTCTCCTGGCTCTCCTCGTGGGCCACCGGCGGGCTCAAGCCCGACCTCGTGGTGCTCCTCGACGTCGACCCGCACACCGGCCGGTCCCGGGTCGACTCCCGCAACCAGGGCGCCGACCGGCTGGAGGCCGAGTCGCTCGCGTTCCACGAGCGGGTCCGGTACGCGTTCCTCGACCTGGCCGCCGCCGACCCCAAGCGCTACCTGGTGCTCGACGCGTCCCGCCCGGTCGAGGAGATCGCCGCGGCGGTCGCCCGCCGGGTGGACGAGTTCCTCCTCGACCCGGCCGCCATCGTGCACCCGCGCCCGGCCCAGGGCCCCGACACCACGGTCCAGCCCGAGTTATCCGACGCGGAGCTGGTGACGATGGAACGCCCCCAGCGATGACCGACGTCTTCGCCGACCTGGTCGGGCAGGACGAGGCGGTGGCCACGCTCCGGCGGGCCGCGGCCTCGGCCGCCGCCCTGCTGCGTGTCACCGCGCCCGCGGTGACGCGGGCGGGCACCCCGGCGGCCGGCGGAGCGGACCCGGACGGCGGGCACGACGACCTCGACGCGCTCGCCGAGGAGTTCGACGAGCCGGGCGACGCCACCCGTCAGGGCGCCGAGGGCGTCAACCCGGGCGCCGGGATGACCCACGCCTGGATCTTCACGGGGCCGCCCGGTTCCGGCCGGTCGGTGGCCGCGCGCGCCTTCGCCGCCGCCCTCCAGTGCGTGCACGGCACCGGCTGCGGTCACTGCCCCGGCTGCCACACCACCCTCGCCGGCACGCACGCCGACGTGCGGCTGGTGGTGCCCGAGGGGCTCTCCATCGGCGTGAGCGAGATGCGCGCGCTGGTGCTGCGGGCGGCCAGCACGCCGTCCGGCGGCCGCTGGCAGGTGGTCATCATCGAGGACGCCGACCGGCTCACCGAGGCCGCCGGCAACGCGCTGCTCAAGGCGGTCGAGGAGCCGCCGCCGCGTACCGTCTTCCTGCTCTGCGCCCCCTCCACCCACCCGGACGACATCTCGGTGACCATCCGGTCGCGGTGCCGGATCGTGCCGCTGCGGCAGCCGCCGGCCGGCGCGGTGGCCGAGGTGCTCGTACGCCGGGACGGCATCGCCCTCGACGTGGCCGAGTGGGCCGCCGCGGCGGCGCAGGGGCACGTGGGCCGGGCCCGGCGGCTGGCCCGCGATCCGGAGGCCCGGCAGCGGCGCGACGCCGTGCTCGCCGTGCCGCGCCGGCTGACCGGGGTCGGTGCCGCGTTCGACGCCGCCTCGGCGCTGATCGAGGCGGCGGAGGCGGAGGCCGCCGCGGCGGTCGCCGAGATCGACGAGACGGAGAAGGCCGCGCTCCAGACCGCGCTCGGCGCGGGCGGCACCGGCCGGGGTGCGGCCGGGGCCATGCGGGGCGCCGCCGGGCAGCTCAAGGACCTGGAGCGGCGGCAGAAGTCGCGGGCCACCCGGGCGCAGCGGGACGCGCTCGACCGGGCGCTGGTCGACCTGGCCGGCTTCTACCGGGACGCGCTCACCATGGCGCTGCGGGCACCGGTCGCCCCCGTGCACACCGACACCGCGGCGCTCGCCGGGGCCGGCGCGCAGAAGTGGGACGCCGAGGGGGCGCTGCGCCGGCTGGAGGCCGTGCTGGAATGCCGGACGGCGATCGAGGCGAACGTCAAGCCGCGGATCGCGGTGGAGGCCATGATGCTCGCGCTGTGGCGGGGCTGACCACCTTTCGACGTTGTCCACAGGGCATCGACAGGCTTTGTTGACTGAGGTACGGTCCGGTGTGGCCGCGCGGTGACCATGGCGGCACGCTCAGTGATGAGGTCAGCCGGGAGGAGTCCGCCGATGCCACGCGGGGAGATCGACGAGGCCTGGATCGAGGAGGCGGTGCGGCGCTACCGGCGCATCGAGACCCTCCAGGCCGAGTTCGACCAGGCGGTGGCGACGGTCGAGGTCACCGTCCGCTCGCCGGACGGCCTCGTCGAGGTGGTGGTGACCGCCGGCGGGCGGATCACCGACGTGCGGTTCCTCGGCCCGCTGCACCAGCGCAACCCCCGGGACGTCGCCGGCTCGGTGCAGGCCGCCGTGACCGCCGCCGCCGACGCGGCGCAGTGGGCCCGCGAGAAGCTGCACAACGAGACCTTCGCGGCCTACCGGCCGCTGGCGGGAGCCTGAGATGGAGACGCTGCGCGCGCTGGCCGCCCGCCTGGACGAGGCCGGGGCGACCCTCGCCACGCTGGCCCACACGGTGACCGCAACCGACCCGCCCCACCCCGCGTTCGGCGCACACGCCGGCGGCCGGCCCGGCGAGGTCGGCCGGGCCCTGCACCGGCAGTGGACCGCCGCCACCGGCGACCGGGCCCGCGAGGCGCAGGCCGCCGCCGCCCGGCTGGCCGCCGCCGCGGCCGCCCTGCGCAGCGCCGCCGACCGCTACCCGGCGACCGACGAGTCCGTCGCGCGGCGGCTCGCCCGGGAGGCGTGATGGACGCCCTCGACCGCCTCGCCGAGCCGGGTCTCGACCTGCTCACCCAGGTGGACGCGCTGCTCGCCGCCGGCGCGCCCGAGGGACACCGGCTCTGGCCGCTGCTGCGCCGGATGCAGGTGCTCCCTGGCGCGGCCGTGCGCGAGTTCCTCGACCTGCACCCCGCGCCGCTGACCGGCGCCGGCCACGCCGTGCGCCGGCTCGTCCGGGGGTACGACGACACCTGCGCCGCCCTCGCCGACCCGGTCGCCTGGTCGGGGCCGGCCGCCGCGGCCTACGACGAGGCCCGCACCGCCCTGCTCCGGCACCTCGACGAGGGGCCGGAGAGCCTCGTCGGGCGGCTGGAGTCGACCGCCGGCTACGCCGACGCGCTGGCCGACTGGGTGGAGCGGAGCCGGCTCGCGCTGGCCCGGGCGCTGGCCGAGGTGCTGCGCTCGGCCGAGGCGGTCACCGTGCACGTCGCCACCCGCCCGGGTGCCGAGGCCGGGCGCTCCGGGCCCCTCGCGGCGGCCGAGATCGCCGACCGGGTGCTGGGCGTGCTCGGGGTGGCCTACGACGGCGCGGAGACGCTGCTGCGCCAGTGGGCGCCGAGTCTGGCCGAGACGACCTGGCGGGACCGGGTCACGAGCGGTCCCCGCTACGGCGGCACCACCCGGATCGGGCACTGACCGGGGCGTGGCAGGTCCACGGCGTCGCGCACCGGAGCGGCCGTGGCCGGGCTCCGGCGGCGACGCCGTGGCCTTCCCCTGCACCCCCCGCAGGTATGGATTCACTCAACGCGGTCGACGGCCGTTTGTCCCGTAGCCGACTCATGTTTCAACCGTCCGGGCGAGGATCAATCACACGAGGGGTCGGCTCCGGTTCGGTCGAGTCGACAATCATGGATCGCTGCGCCCGGTGACCGGACGGCGACGGGCGACCGTCCCGGTGCCGCGCGAAGGTCGTAGGGTGGTGGGCATGGGCATGCTCTGCGCGGTCAGTTTCAACCGGTACGGGCGCCTCTTCTACCTCGATCCCGGTGAGCTGCGCCCGCAGGTGGGCGACAAGGTGCTGGTGCCCACCGACGACGGGCCCGAGGTGGCCGAGTGCGTCTGGGCCGCGCAGTGGGTCAGCGAGGACACCGAAGGCTTCCCCCGCCTCGCCGGCCTGGCGGGAGACGAGGACCTGCGGCGCGACGAGTTGCTGCGCCGGCGCAAGGCCGACGCCAAGGTGGCCGCCAAGCGGCTGATCCGCGAGCACGGCCTGCCCATGAAGGTGGTGGCCATCGACCACGTCTTCGCCACCCCGGAGACCGGCAGCGACCGGACGACCGTCTATTTCACCGCGCCGCACCGGGTCGACTTCCGCTCCCTCGTCCGCGACCTCGGCGCGACCCTGCACTGCCGGGTCGAGCTGCGCCAGCTCTCGGCCCGGGACTCGGCCCGCGTGCAGGGCGGGATCGGTTCCTGCGGGCGGGACCTGTGCTGCGCCACCTTCCTCACCGACTTCGAGCCGGTGACCATCCGGATGGCCAAGGACCAGGACCTGCCGCTCAACCCGCTGCGCATCTCCGGGGCGTGCGGCCGGCTGATGTGCTGCCTCAAGTACGAGCACCCGCTGTACCAGCGGTTCCAGGAGTCCGCGCCGGCCATCGGCAGCCGCGTCTCCACGCCCGAGGGCGAGGGCAAGGTGGTCGGCCACAGCGTCCCCCGCGACTCGGTGACGGTCCGCCTCGACGCGGACGGCTCCCGCTGCTCGTGCAGCCGCGCCTCGGTCTGCGCCCCCCGCCAAGCCCACGACCAGCACTACTCCTGACCCGTCCCGCGGCCTCCCCGCGGCGGGTCTCAGCAGAGGATGATCGGGGGTTCGGCCAGGCGGGGGGTCAGGGGGGTCTTCGGGAGGATCCAGCTCGCGGTGGGGGATTCGTCCGGGTTGAGCTGCCAGTTGTGGGAGACCTTGTCGACCGCGATCGGGTAGATGGTCAGGGTGCCGTCCGGGTCGATGCGGAAGCGGAGGAACGACTTCGAGTCCTCGATGCCCTGGCCGGCGAAGAGCTCGTTGACGTTCACACCGAATGAGCCGGCCACCAGCAGGTAGAGCGCCACCAGCTGGCTGGCGACCAGCCCGCTCACCGGCCCGTACAGGACCGCGGCGGCGACCGCCGGCAGTGGCCACGGCCAGTCGTAGAGGGGCAGTTGCAGCCAGAGCCAGGTGCCGCCGGCGGCCAGCGCCACGTGGGCCAGCCCGTGCGTCACGCCGAGGATCCAGTGCCGGGCGTGCCGCTTCCCGCCGGAGCTGGGCGGCTTGGCGAAGAACGCCGCGCTCAACAGGGTCACCACCAGCATGATCACCAACGGGACGCTGAGCAGCCGCTGCTCGGTCGTGCCCACCTGATTCGCCGCGACCCCGGCCATGGCCAGCATGAGCAGCGTGTGCAGGGTGCCCAGCAGGGTGGTGAAACCCGGGTTGCGGAACGGCAGCCGGGCGAAGATCCCCCAGCCGTACCGCCGGGAGCGGGCCTTGTCCGGATAGCGGGCGGCCAGCTCGTACTCGCGGGTGCGGCTGGACCGGCGGGCCAGGGTGTCCCGGGGCGGCACCTCCAGCCGCTCGGGCAACTGATGGGTGGGGTAGAGGTAGGCGCCGCCGCCCCCGCAGGTGATGAGCTGCCGCTCCGGGCCGGTGTAGCGGGCGTAGTGGTGCAGGTCGCCGGAGACCAGCAGCCGCACCTGCGCGCCGGTGGGCGCGACGATCGTACGGATGAAGTAGTCGATCGAGTCGTAGGCCGTGGGGTGGTCGTGGGCCTTCACCCAGGTCGGCGCCGGCACCGCAAGGATCACCTTGGCCCGCGGGCCGAGCTTCCGGGCGACCTCGTCGAAGTAGGTGAGCTGCGGGTCGTCCAGGTACGAGCCCGACTGGTCGTCGAGGCCCAGCAGCCACCAGTCGGCCGGCAACTCCACGGCGAAGTACGAGCGGGACTGGCCGGTACCCCAGCCCGCGAAGTGCCGGTCCCGGGACCGGACGAACAGCCGCAGGAACGCGGTCAGGCCGTCGTACCAGTCGTGGTTGCCGGGCACCGCGAACAGCGTCGGCCGCTGCGGCGGCGCGATCGGCAGCGCGGCCTGGTACGGCCCCTTGCACCGGTCCTCGTACGCCTCGTAGGCGGCCGACGGGTAGACCTGGTCGCCGCCCATCACCAGGGTCTGCGCCCGGGGCAGCCGGTGCCCGTCCACCTCCAGTTCCGGCTGGGCGAGCAGGTACGCGACCGAGTACGTGGCGTCGAACCCGTCGCCCAGGTCGGCCACGTAGTCCAGCCAGAGCCCGCCGTCCGGCCCCACCTGCCGGAACGTGCCGTCACCGAACGCGTTCTGCAGCTCGCGCTTGTCCAGGTACGCCCCGAACAGCATCGCCAGCAGAGTCCGTAGCCCGGTGCTGATGAGCAGCAGCGGCGCAAGCCAGGGGACCGGCTTCCGCGGGGTGAAGCCCAACTCCAGCGGGTCCAGGCTGCGTGGCCGCCGGCTGGCCCGCTCGCCGGGATGCGCCTCGGGGATCGGCTGCTGCGGCGGTACGTGATCGTCACTCACCCGCCGCAGGGTAGTCCCGACCGGGCGCGAAGTCTCTCCCGCGGAAGTACTGAAACTCCCGGATGTCCGGATCGAGGTGAGGGGGGATCCCGTTCGGCGTCCGGCGGGGTGTGCCGTACACTTGACGATCGTTGCCGCCTTAGCTCAGTCGGCTAGAGCGACGCACTCGTAATGCGTAGGTCGACGGTTCGATTCCGTCAGGCGGCTCGGTGAAGAAGCCCAGGTCATTGGCCTGGGCTTCGCCGTTTTCCAAGGTCGATCACGTCGCCGCTGGCCCGTCGAGTCCTTGAACAGTCCTTGCCCCGTGCCGCGACCGCCTCGTCCAGCCGGTTGGCGACCGCGTTCAGGTCGTCGTCAAAGCCTCGCAGTCCAGCATTTACCTGGCATCGAGCCCTCGCGCCGGCGACTTACACAGCACGTACGTCAACAGCAAATGCCAGCGCACCCCATGGCCCACCGCGGTCCTCGACCAACGGAACCGCGACGCCATCTGGACACTCTGCGAAAAGCTAGCCAGCTAACACGCGTGACGCCCCGAGCTCTCGTCATACGCCACGACGCCGCAGCGCCCACCACGGCCGACTCTGCACGACGCGCGGTTCTGTGATCCGACAGCTGATGTGCGACGCAGTTCTGCCAGGTGATGTGCGACGGACGGTCTAGGAAACTGAGGTAGCGATCCGCGGTCGCTGGCCTTTGATGCTACGGACTGGCTGGGTGGTGGTGCGCCTGACGACCTTGGTGTCGCCGTCGGTGAGTTCGATGGCCAGGGTCGTCTCGGAGACGGTCACGGTGACTGTCTCGTGCTGGTGGAGTCGGCCGAGGGCGACCTTCTGACCGGCGACCATGATGATTCCGCTGTTGGAGGCCCCGGGCCAGTAGCCGGTACCCCGAGCGGTCACCGCCGGGGGTCAGCACGGCGTCACCGCATGCAGGCGTTCAGGACATCACGGCGCGCTCCACAGCGCGCCGCATACCGATCACGTGATGGAGGATGCGATCCGTGTCGTATCCGGTTGCGGCGGATGGTGGCCGAGTGGGACCTGAAATGCCCACGGTTCTCGACGGCGATGTCGGCGAGTTGCGGCAGGAATGTCGAGCCGGGACGCCGGCGGCTGTGGAAACCCATGTCTCGAAAGACGCGCCCGGCCCGACGAAGCATCGAGCCGGGCGCGTCGATTGAGCTATGCCACGAAGCGGGAACGGCGCCGGCGTCCGATCAGGTAGCCCGCGCCGCCGAGGAGCAGAAGGGCGCCGCCGATGCCGGCCACGGTCGCGGTGTCGGCACCGGTCACGGGCAGCCCACCGCCCTCGCCGCCGGGAGCGTCCGGGCTCGCGGAGGAGACAGGGGTCGGCGCAACGGTCGTCGTGGCGCTGGGCGTGGCGCTCGGTGTCGCCGTGGGCTCAGACGTTGGCGGCACCGTGGGCTGAGACGCGCAGTCGAGCGCACGTGCGTCGTACAGGCCGTTGTTCAGGTACGTCAGGAAGGCATCGATGGCTCCGTCGTCGAGCACCTTCTGCGCGGCCGCCTTCACGTTGGCACCGGCGCCCGTCAACGTCCGGACCACCGTGATCCGCAGATCCGTTGACCAGGCGTTCTGCACGTCTGCCTTGAGGAATGCGCGCAGATCATCCGCGGTGCCGTCCAGGCGCTCCTGCAGCACACGAGGCAGAATGGGCAACGCGTCGGCCTTTGCCGCGGCCAGGATCTGGTTGGCCAACACGCGCACCTCGACATTGGTGGCGGTGTCCAGGTCGATGGTGACAAGCTCGCGGATATCCTTGTACACCTTGCGCTCGACCGTCTGGCACGCCTCGTTCAGCCCGGGCGATTCGATTTGCGCCACCGCCGGTGCCGCCGGAATCAGAAAGGCCAGCGCCACCAGGACGCCGGCCGGGATGCTCCATCGCATGTGGTCTTCCTCCCCGTTGCAGACCAAAACGTGGAGATATTAGCGGCGCTCACGGCAAGTCGTTGCCCCGTCCGCGACCGGCCTCGCAACCGGCGCCAACCGTGTCTGCTCGCTTCGCCGTTTCCCGAGGCGACGCACCGCCGCCGGCTGCCACCCTTCGCCTGAGCCACCTACGGTGCGGGGAACTGCCGGTGTATGGCGATATCCGCTACCCGGTGCAATGTCTCGGCGTTGCGCGGGCGAATCATCAGCGCCATCAGGGTCTCCGGGACGAAGCGGGCGGCGCCTGCGGCCGCCCGCCAGCCCATCCGTACCCGCGTGGTGGTGGCGGAGACCGGCTCCAGCACCAGGCGGACACGAGCGATCCCGATCGGCCCGGCGTGCGCGTCGAGTTCGAGCAGACGGTTCGGCTCCATCTGGCGTACCACGGTCCGGTCCTCGATCTGCAGCGGCCAAGGGCCGACGCGGTGATGGACCCGGGTGCCCACGGCGGGCCAGCCGTCGTCGACGGCCCGTATGTGGGCGGCGCCGACAACCCAGCTGGCGTAGCTCCAACCATCCGACAGCACAGCGAAGATCCGCTCGGGTGAGGTGGGGATGGTGCGGCGGACCTCGATCATCACGCCTCCTCACTTCTGCGAGCCGTGGCCTTCCCTGCCCGCACGGAGGCAAACGGGGGCGCGTGGGCCTTTCGCGGCCCGAGCAGGTGTGGCGCGGCTGGCTAGGGTGACCGCGTGGAGGAACCGCTGCTTCTCAGCTCGTCGTTCGGCACCGCGGCGGCCGCGTACGCGGAGCACCGCCCGGACTACGCGCGGGCCGCGGTGCGCTGGGCGCTCGACCCCGCCCCCGGCCTGCGAGTGCTCGACCTCGGCGCCGGCACCGGGAAGCTGACCGCCGCACTGGTCGCGCTGGGTGCCGACGTTGTCGCGGTCGAGCCCGACCCGGCGATGCTGGCCGAACTGCGCCGCGCGCTGCCGGCCGTGCGTGCCCTGCCGGGCAGCGCCGAGGAGATCCCGCTGCCGGACGCCTCCGTCGATGCCGTGCTGGCCGGCAACGCCCTGCACTGGTTCGACATGGCCGTCGCCGGACCGGAGATCGCCAGGGTCCTCGCGCCCGGAGGCATCCTGGCCGGCCTGTGGAACGTCATGGACAACCGGGTCGACTGGGTTGCCGGACTCGAACGGGTCGGCGGGAGCGCGGCCATCGGCCCGCGTGACACGCTGAGCAACTGGCGCGCCGCGACGGACGACCTGCACCTTCCGGGCGCCGGACAGCCCGCCCGGTTCGGTTCACCCGAGCAGGCCGAGTTCCCGCACGGGCAGCGCCGCACCGCCGACTCCCTCGTCGCGACCCTCGCGACCCGCGCGGGGATGCTGGTCATGCCGGCAGCGGACCGGGAGGCCACGCTCGGCCGGATCCGCGCCCTCCTCGGGGACACGCCCGAAACCGCCGACGGCGAGTTCACCCTTCCGATGCTGACGGGGGTGCTCCGCACGCGGCGGCTGTAACGGTCAGCCGTCAGTGGCACTGGTGCTCGCCGCCACCGCTCCCGGTGGTGCCCAGGTCGTCGTCGCGGCCGGCGGTCAGGCGGGACCACTGCGATGTGGGCCGCCCGTCGAGCCGGAACTGATCGCCGTCGGTCCGGAACTTCCGCGGCCAGCCCTCCGGCGAGTCCTCCCAGTCCTCCTGGCGACCGTGGACGGTCATGTCGAGCACCCCGTACGACGGCGCCATCGGCTCGACGCCCCGCCCGCTGGTCCAGTAGGTCTCGAACACCCGGTCGCCCTGGCGCAGGTAGCACGCCTTCATCCCGAACGCGCGCCCGGCGAGGAGGGGGTCGGCCGACTCCGGGGGCACCGAGTACCAGGGTGCCTGCCAGCCCATGAAGTCACGGTAGCGGGACGACTCCTCGAACGGTCCCTGGCAGAAGACCGCGAACGTGACGTCGCGCGAGTGCAGGTAGGACAGTTCGAGCAGCTGACCGTTGAAGAACGTGCAGCCCTCGCACTGGTCGGCTGCCGACCTGCCGGTGTGCCACATGTGGTACGACGCGAACAGCTGGCTCCGGCCCTCGAAGACATCGAGCAGGGACACCGGACCGCCGTCGCCGATCAGGTGGATGGTCGGGTCGACCTCGACCATCGGTAGCCGCCGGCGGGCCGCCGCGATGGCGTCACCCTCGCGGGTGTGCGCCTTCTCGCGGATCCGGAGCTCGTCGAGCTGCTTCTGCCAGGTCTCGCGGTCGGTGAGCGGAGGTGTCGACATGCTATGACGCTAATAGCAGCTACTATGCGCGGGCAAGTGCGACGGAGAGGTGATCCATGCCGGTTCAGCGGGGCTATCGGCAGGCCTGCGGCATCGCGCGCGGCCTCGACATCGTGGGCGAGCGGTGGTCCCTGCTCGTGGTGCGCGAGCTGCTGCTCGGGCCCAAACGGTTCACCGATCTCCAGCAGGCGCTCCCGACCGCCAGCCCGAACGCGCTGTCCGACCGGTTGCGTGAGCTGGCGGATGCGGGCGTCGTGCGTCGCCGGCAACTGCCTCCGCCCGGCAACGTGCGGGTCTACGAGCTGACCGCCTGGGGGCGCGGCCTGGAGCCGGTCGTGCTCGCGCTCGGCACCTGGGCCCTGGCCGCCCCGCCGTCCGCCGAACAGCACTTCGTGAGCGTGGACAGCGCCATGCTGAGCATCCGCACCTATTACCTGCCGACGCCGGAGCGGCCCGGGGCGACGCTCCGGGTCGAACTCCGCGACCACGGTCCCGCCGGGGTGTTCGGTGTCCGTCTCACGCCGGCCGGCGCCGAGGTCTCCCACGAGCCGCCCGAAGACCCGGACGCGGTCCTGGTCACCACGACGGATGCTCTCGTCGCCGCCTTCGGCAACGCCGACCTGACCGCCGGGTCCGTCGTCACCGGTGATCCCGACGCCGTACGTCGTCTCCTCGCGGGCGTTCGCCTCCCCTAGGATCCGCTCCTCATGGAGATCGACGACGGACTGCCCGAGCGGCCGGCACCGACGGACGGACCCTCGGCTCTGCCATGGGTGTCGGCGATGGTCGCCCGCGACGGCAGGTCCGTCACCGTGTACGCCGGTACGAGTGCGCAGTGCAAGGAGCTCGTGCAGCCCCAGGTGGCGGTCGCCGGGCAGCCTGACCTGGAGCTGACCGGGCGGTCAGGCCGGCTGTTGCATGATCCAGGTCGGCAGCGGGGAGGTGATCTCGCGCACCACGTGCCAGCCGGCCCGGCGGTAGACCGCCACGTTGGCGGGGTTGCTGGTTTCCAGCACCGCCGGCAGCCCGTCCGCGGCAGCCCGCTGCAGCCCGGCCCGCATGACGGCGTGGCCCCAGCGACGGCCGGCGCTGTCGGGGTGGGTGCCGAGGACACCGAGGTACCAGAACGGGCCGGTGGGCAGCGCGGCGTGCACGGCCGCGTCGTAGGCGCGTACCCGGGCGAGCGCGTCGGCGGGCAGGTGGGCGGCGAGCGGATCGGCCGGGCCCGGCTCCGCCGGGGTGGGTGGTTCCCAGATCGCCACCGAGGCGCCCCCGCCGATCGTCCAGATCGTCTCCCGACTCACGCGCTTGTCGAAGAGGTGCCCGAAGAAGGCGGCGGCGTACCGGGGGTAGTCGGCCGGGCCGGGGAAGAGGTGCGTCAGAACGGGGTCGGCGGCGAACGCGGCGACCAGCGAGTCGACCACCCGCCCGCGGTCCGCCGGGGTCGCCACGGTGATCTCCGGTGTGCGGCGTCCGAGGTCGGTCACGGCCCGCACGATACGCGCCACACGAAGCGAGCCCGGCGGGCACGGCGCGGGGGCCGGCCCACCGGGCTCGCTCCGGCAGGGAGGTGAAAGGTCTAGAGCGTGCGGCGCGGGTCCGCCGGGTCGGGCGGGAACGCGCCGGTTCGCTGCACGGGGACGTCGGTCACCACGTACTCCGTCTCGGGCTCCAGCGTGGGTTCCTCGTCGTTGTCCGAGCGGTGCCTGGCCACCGCGGCGGCCCCGGCCGCTGCCGCGCCCGCCGCGCCCGCCCCGGCCGCGACCGCCTTGCCCGAGACGCCGGCCTTTCCGTCGTCGCCACGCGAGGCGGCGGCGTGCTCCACGCCGGGCGTGCCGAGGGTACGGCCCTCGTCGACGGTGCCCCGCCAGGCGCCCGTCTCCACGCCCCGGCCCTCGATGTACGACTTGAACTTCTCCAGGTCGGCCTCGGCGCGCTTCTCCACGAGGTGCAGCTTGTCGCCGGCCTTCTCGACCAGCCCCTCCGGCTCGTACTCGAGGGAGAGCTGGACCTGGGTGCGGTCGGTGCCGATCGGCTGGAAATGGACGGCGCCCGCGTTGGTGGCGCCGCTGGTGGCGGCCCAGGCGATCTTGCGGTCCGGCACCTGCTCCAGCACCTTGGCGTCCCACTCGCGCTTCACGCCCGCGATCTCGGCGACCCAGTGCAGCCGCCGGTCGTCGAGCTGACGCACCTCCTGCACGCCGCCCATGAACCGCGGGAACTCCTCGAACTGTGTCCACTGGTTGTACGCGGTGCTGACCGGCACGTCGACTTCGATGGACTTCTCGACCTTCGTGGTCATGAGCACTCCTCGTCGTTCAGTCTTCCGTACCGAAATCCGTACCCCAGGGGATCGGGCCTAATCGGGCACCCGCCGCTCGACGGGCCTGGCCAGGGCCGGCTGCCGCCGAGGGCTGTCACGATTGCCCGCCCGCCTGACCAGCCGCTATCGTTCCCGAGGCCGGAGTCCCCCCCAAGCCTGAGGATCGTGATGACTTCCCCGGAGTTGACGACCGTTGCCGCCCCGGGAAGTCCCCAGATCCAGAGGCCGGCCCCGGCGGGACCCGGCACTCTCCCGGACCCGGCGGCGGCGCCCGAGCCGCGCCGGGAGCCCACGCCGAGTCGCTTCCGGGGCGACGTCGCCGGGCTTCGCGCGGTGGCCGTCGGGCTGGTGCTGCTGTACCACGCCGGGCTGCCGTTCCTTCCGGGCGGTTTCGTCGGGGTCGACGTCTTCTTCGTGATCTCCGGTTTCCTCATCACCGGGCAGCTCGTCAACGAGATCGATCGAACCGGCCGCATCTCGTTGCCGGGGTTCTACGCGCGGCGGGCCAAGCGGATCCTGCCCGCCGCGACGGTGGTGCTGGCGGCCACCGCCGTGGCGGTCCGGCTGTTCGTCCCCCGGGGGCAGTGGCAGGAGACGGGCGGCGACATCGCCGCCGCGGCGATCTACGTGGTGAACTGGCGATTCGCTGACCGCGCGGTCGACTACCTCGCCGCCGACAATGAATTCACCTCGCCGGTCCAGCACTTCTGGTCGCTCGCCGTCGAGGAGCAGTTCTACCTGCTCTGGCCGCTGTTGATCATTATCGCCATCTTCGCGGCGCGGAGGCTCCGGCGGACGAACGTGCGGCCGGTCCTGTGGATCGGCCTCGCGGTCCTGGCGGTGCCGTCGTTCGCCTGGTCGATCCTGGAGACGGCGAACTCCCCGGAGCGTGCGTTCTTCGTCTCCACGACGCGGCTGTGGGAGCTCGCCGTCGGTGCGGGCATCGCCCTGGCCGCGACCCGCGTCGCGCGCATGCCACGGGCACTGGCCGTCCCCCTCGGGTGGCTCGGCCTCGCCGCGATCGTGGCGGCGGCGCTGCTGGTGACGAAGCAGACGGCCTGGCCCGGGTACGCTGCCGCGCTGCCCACGCTCGGCGCCGCCGCGGTGATCGCGGCCGGAGTCGCGGCGGGCTCGCGCGGTCCGGTCCTGGTGCTCGGCACGCGTCCGTTCCGGTGGGTCGGCGACCTGTCCTACTCCCTGTACCTGTGGCACTGGCCGATGCTCATCGTGGCCTCTGCGTACTGGGACGGCCTCTCGGTGAAGCGCGGGCTGGTGGTGGCGCTCGCCTCGGTGGTTCCCGCCTGGATCACCTTCCGGCTCGTGGAGAACCCGCTGCGATACTCGCGGGCGATCTCGAAGTCGCCGCGTCTCGCGCTGAGCCTCGGCGGCAACTTCACCTTGGCCGGGATCTGCGCCGGCCTGGCCCTGGTGCTGACGGCCGCGTGGGCGGCCAACGCGCAGCCGACCCGGAGCCAGTACGCACCCGGCGCGGCCCTGCTGTCGACCTCGCCCGGCACCGCCCCCATCGGCCCGGTCCCGGAGCGGTTCGACGTCATCACGCCGGACCCCCTCCAGATCCGGCAGGGATTCATGGACGTGCCGGTCACCAACCGCGACAAGTGCTTCCAGCAGGTCGTCGGATCCGAGTTGCTGTGGTGCACCTACGGCAACCCCACCGGGGCCACCACCGTCGCCCTCGTGGGCGACTCCAAGATGGACCAGTGGCTGCCGGCGTTCCAGGTGCTCGCCGAGCAGAACGACTGGAAGCTGGTGATCGCCGCCAAGGCGTCGTGCCCGTTCACCAGCGCCCCCGCCCTCAGGGCCGATGACCCCACCAAGCTCTACACCGACTGCATCGAGTGGAACAAGGCGCTGCTGCGCAGGCTGACGGAGGAGCGCCCCGACTACGTCGTCACCTCGCAGGGAGCGGCGCGCGCACTCGACGCCGCGTCCGGCAAGGGGACGGTCGAGGCGATGGTCGCGGGTGTGCGTTCGTCGTGGAAGGCGCTCGACGCCGTGGGGTCGAAGGTCGTCGTCCTCGCCAACAACCCCGGTCCCGGCCCGGCCGTGACGTGCGCCGACAAGAACCGGAACCACCTGTCGGCCTGCGCGTTCGACCGCAAGCGCCACGACCAGGACCCCGCCTATGTGATGCAGCGGAAGGCGGTGGCCGGGGCGCCGAAGGTCAAGATGATCGACCTGTTCGACGCCATCTGCCCGACCGAGAAGTGCCCGGTGGTGTTCGGCAACGTCCTCATCTACCGCGGCGGCTCGCACATCGGCGCGGCCTACGTGAAGACCACGGCCCCGCACCTCGCCCGGGCCCTGTCGGACGTCGGCGTGCCGGCGCGCTTCTTCCCGTCGAAGTGACCGCCGCCGCGCTGCGGCGCGGCGGCGCTCAGACGTAGAGGCGGCTGGCGTAGTCCGGGCCGTAGTGGCGTTCCAGGTCGGCGAGGTTCTCCGTCGGGGCCTCGACCTCCTTGACCAGCCGGGCGCGGGTGGGCAGCACGTCGGGCCGCCAGGTCTCCGGCTTCCACAGTTCCGAGCGGAAGAACGCCTTCGCGCAGTGGTAGAAGATCTGCTCGATGGCCACCTCGACGGCGAGCACCGGCCGGTGCCCCTGCACCACCATGTCGCCGAAGTACGGCGCGTCGCGCACCAGCCGGGCCCGGCCGTTGATCCGCAGCGTGTCGGTGCGACCGGGGATCAGGAAGATCAGCCCGACGTGGGGGTTGGCCAGGATGTTGCGGTAGCCGTCGGCCCGCCGGTTGCCGGGCCGCTCGGGGATGGCGATGGTGGTCTCGTCCAGGACCAGCGTGAAGCCGGCCGGGTCGCCCTTCGGGGAGACGTCGCAGCCGCCGTCCGCGCCGGCCGTGGCGACCAGGCAGAACGGTGAGGCGGCCAGCCACTCCCGGTCCCGCTGGTGCAGCACCGTGCGCTCCTTGTTCCGTGCCCGCTGCGTCGGTGCGCCCAGCAGTTCCGCCAGCTCCTCCGGGCTGGTGATCTCCTGTGTCGTCACGTCTGCCTCCCCCGTCCGTTGACCTTGACGGCGATTCCGGCCCGCGAACGGCTGGTTTCCGCCATGGTCAGCCTAGGAGAGCGCGTCGACGGCGAGGTTTGCCCCCGGACCTCGCGGGTACGGACTGAGCCGCAGCGCGCCCGGACGCGATCGATGGAGGCCCGAGATGGAGAGCCGACTGAAGGTGCTCGGCCATCCCGTGCACCCGATGCTGGTGATGTTCCCGGTGGCCCTCCTGGTGACCGCGGTGATCTTCGACGTGATCGACACCGTCGGCGGGCCGGACTTCCTCGGCGAGGTCGCGTACTGGAACCTCACGGTCGGGCTGATCGGCGGCCTGCTGGCCGCGGCGGCCGGCGCCTTCGACCTGCTGGCCCTGCCCACCGGCACCCGGGCCAAGCGCGTCGGGCTCACCCACGCCGCCGCCAACGTCGCGGTGATCCTGCTCTTCGCCGCGGTCTGGGCGGTCCGGCTCAACGCCGACTCCCGGGCCGCCGGTGGCGCCCTGATCGCCATCGAGGTGGTCGCCGTGGCCATCCTCGGCGTGAGCGCCTGGCTCGGCGGCGAACTGGTGGACCGGCTGGGCGTCGGCGTCGACCCGGAGCACGACCTGAACGCCCCGAGCTCGCTGCGACCCCCCTCGGCGACCCAGCGGATCGGAGACGTGCGATGACGGAACAGAGCGGTGGCGGTCGGGGCTGGCGGGGCCGCCAGCAGGGCTGGGACCCGATGGGTGAGCTCCAGTCGCTGCGGGCCGAGCTGAGCCGCCTGGTCGGTGGCCGCGGCGGCAGCCAGGACGTCGAGCTGACCGAGGCCGGCGACGGGTGGGAGGTGGTCGTCCGGCTGCCCGGCGTGGCCCCCGAGGAGGTGGCCGTCGAGCTCGACGACCGGGAGCTGTGCGTGCGGGCCCGGTCGGAGGCCGAGGTCAACGCCGACCAGGGCATCCCCGGCGGGTTCACCACCCGCGGCTTCGAGTACCGGGTGGACCTGCCGTCCCGGGTGGACCCGGACCGGATCGACGCGGTGATGGACCACGGCCTGCTCCGGGTGCGGCTGCCCCGGGCGGCCCGGCCCGCGCCGCGCACCATCACCGTCGGCCGCACCGGCCCGCACGCCACCTCCGGGGGTACGCGGACGATGGCCGATCCGGCCGCCGACCGGGAGATGCACCACCCGGACACCACGGTCGACGAGATCGACCGGCCGTAGGGGTCGCGTGGGCATCCACTCCAACGCGGCGCCTCTGTCGCCGCGCCGCGACCTGAAGCCGTCGCCGGTGCTCGGCCCGGTCGGCGAGCGCGTCCCCGACGTCCAGCGGATCGCCGTGCTGCGGGCGAACGCGCTCGGCGACTTCATCTTCGTGCTGCCGGCGCTGGAGGCGCTGCGGGCCGCGTACCCGGCGGCGGAGATCGTGCTGCTCGGCGCGCCGTGGCACGCGAAGCTCTGGCGCGACCGGCCCGGCCCGGTGGACCGGGTCCTGGTGGTGCCGCCGGCGCCCGGCATCCGCGAGCCCGGCCCCGACGAGGAGCCGGCCGAGCTGGCGGACTTCGTGGCGGCGGCCCGGAAGGAGCAGTTCGACCTGGCCCTGCAGCTGCACGGCGGTGGCGCCAACTCGAACCCGGTCATCGCCGGGCTGGGCGCCCGGGTCACCGCCGGCCTGCGGGCCGAGGACGCGCCGCCGCTGGACCGCTGGATCCGGTACGTCTACTACCAGCACGAGGTGATCCGCTACCTGGAGGCGGTGGCCCTGGTCGGCGCGGAGGCGGTGACGATCACCCCGGCGCTGGCGGTGACCGACGCCGACCGGGCCGAGGCCCGCGAGGTGCTGGGCGAGGCGGACCGGCCCCGGGTGGCGCTGCATCCCGGCGCCACCGACAGCCGGCGGCGCTGGCCGCCGGAGCGCTTCGGCGAGGTGGCCCGGGCGCTGGCCGGCGACGGCTACGAGGTGCTGGTCACCGGCACCCCCGCCGAGCGGGAGACGGTGGACGAGGTGGTCGCCGCGGCCGGTGTGCCGGTCCGCCCGCAGGTCGGCACGCTGAGCCTGGGCGGGTTGGCCGCCGCGTACGAGGGGTGTGCGCTGGTGGTCTCCAACGACAGCGGCCCGCTGCACCTGGCCGCCGCGGTGGGCGCCCCGACGGTCGGCATCTACTGGATCGGCAACCTCATCAACGGGGCGACGCCGCTGCGCGTCCGGCACCGGCCGATCGCCTCGTGGACCACCCACTGCCCGGTCTGCGGCATCGACTGCACGCGGGACATCTACCCCCACCGGCCGGGCGACGGGCAGTGCCCGCACCGCGACTCGTTCGTGGCCGACGTGCCGGCGGCCGAGGTGGTCGAGGCGGCCCGCGAGCTGCTGGCGGAGTGAGCGTCAGGCCGGCTGCGGGGTGTCGGAGGGCTCGGTCACCACGACCTCCCACGCCTCCACGTCCCGGTCGGTGACCGTGGTCGGCGACTCCAGGTGGTAGGCCCCGCTGGGCAGCACGCCCGCGCCGCCGTGCCGCTCCAGCACCGCGAGCTGCGCGGCGACGTCCTCGCCCTGGTGCCGCTCGTGCAGCCGGCGCCAGAACTCGAAGCCGCCGGCGTCGACCAGCTTGGCCCGGTCGTAGAGCACGCACCCGCCGATCCAGGAGATCTTGTACGCCCGCCACGCCCCGGCCGGCAGCCGGAGCTTCTCGGTGACGTGCAGCAGGTTGGCGGCCGGGTGGATGGACGCCCGCTGCCACTCCGGGGTGCCGGGGCGGATCCGCTCGGGCACCGGGCGGCCCTGCCACTCCTCGTAGTGCCCGTGCGTCTCGGGGCGGACGTCGTCGGCGTAGGAGAGGCCGTGCACGGCGTTGCCGACGAACCCGCAGCCCAGCTCCCGGATGGCGGTGACCAGCCGGGCCACCGTGCCGGGCTCCAGCCAGACGTCGTCGTCGAGGCAGAGCACGTACCGGGCCGCCGACCGGTCCAGCAGGTAGGCGCGGTGCTCGGCCAGCCCGCGCCGAGGCAGCCGCCGGGTCAGCAGCACCGGGTGGCCCCGGTGGCGCAGCGCCCGGACCATGGTGGCCGCGGCCGGGTGCGCGTACGCGGGGTCGCCGTCGGACTGGTCGCTCACCACCACCCCGAAGTCCCGTACGCCCTCCTGCGCGGCCAGCCCGGAGAGGGTGACCGCCAGTTCGGCGGGACGGTTGCGGGTGGGGATCAGCACGTCGAGCAGCCGGGGGCGGCGGAACTCCTCGGGCACGCCGAGGTCGAGCGGTCGGTTCACGCCGGCCTGCCCTCGCCCACGGGCGGGACGACCGGGTGCGCGCGGATCCGGTCGATGATCGCGGAGGTGGAGCGGTCCGGCACGTAACCGAGGGTGCGCACCTGGCCGCCCAGCCGGCGCACCAGCGGGGCCTCCGGCACCATCTCGGGCGGGTAGTCGCCGCCCTTGACGTAGACGTCCGGGCGGACCGCCTCGATGAGCTTCGCCGGGGAGTCCTCCTCGAAGACGACCACGTGGTCGACGCACTCCAGGGCCGCGAGCAGGGCCGTGCGGTCCTCGACCGGGTTGACCGGCCGGTCCGGGCCCTTGAGCCGCCGTACGCTGCCGTCGGAGTTGACCGCCACGACCAGCAGGTCGCCGAGCGCGCGGGCCTGGGTCAGGTAGCGGACGTGCCCGGGGTGCAGCACGTCGAAGCAGCCGTTGGTGAAGACGATCGACCGGCCGGCCCGGCGGTGTTCCGCGACGATCGCGGCCAGTTCCTCGGCGCCCACCTGGGTGGGGTGCCCGGCCTCCTCCGGCCCGCTGCCCAGCGCGTCGAGCAGGTCCTCCCGCCGGCACACGCACGTGCCGGTGTCGGAGACCGTGATGGTCGCGGCGAGCTGGGCGAGCTGCGCGGCGGTCGGCAGGCTCGCCTCCGCCGCCAGCGCCAGCGTCATGGCCGCCAGGTACGCGTCCCCGGCCCCCACGGCGTGGCTGGCCGGGACCGGCGTGCTGTGGCTGCGCCGGGGCTCGCCGTCGGCGCCACCGACGACCGCGCCCTCGGTGTCCAGGGTCACCGCCACGACGTCCGCGCCGGTGTGCTCGCGCAACTCGTCCAGGCGGGACTCGGCCAGCACGGCCCGGTCCACGCCCGCGCCGGCCGCCGCGTTGACGGTCACGCCCGTGCCGGTGACGCTGAGCCCGTCGCCGGTCAGCGCGACCCGCTCCTCACCGGGCGTCGGCTCGCCGGTCGGGCCGGCGAACCCGCCGCCGTGCTCGTCGGCGAGGGCGCCCGAGGTCGGGTGCGGGGTGCCGGGCTCCCGTTCGCCGGCCCCGCCGGGCGCCGCGCCGACGACCAGCTCGGAGGGGCCGTCGGCCGGGTCGGCCAGGTGGTCCAGGTGCAGGTCGGCGGCCGTGGCGCCGCGCGGCGCGCTCCGGTGCCCGGTGCCGAAGCCGGCGGCCGCCCGGGCCAGCAGCCGGGTCGCCTCGGCGAAGCTCGGGGTCACCACGGTCGGGTTGAGGCCGCGCCAGTCGGCCAGGTCGTGCGCGTCGAGCGCCACGGTGGCGTACCGGTCCCGGTTGGCGACCAGCCAGGCGCGCACGGCCGAGGGCAGCGCGCCCAGGCCGTAGTCGCAGACGACCAGGGTGAGCGGCTGCCCGGCGGCCGCCGCGCGCAGCTCCTCGGTGGCGCAGTGCAGCGCGGTCAGCAGGTGGGCCACGCCGTCGTCGTCGAGCGCGTCCTCCGGGTCGCCGGAGTCCTCGCGGAGCAGGATCTGGTTGCCGGCGAGCATCCGCCGCTTCACCGGCGTGGGGCGGCCGGGCTGGTTGACCGTACGGTCCCAGACGGCGGCCCGGTCGAGGCAGTCGTGCAGCTCGTCACCGGCCACGTCCGCGCCGACCGGGGCGACCAGGGCGGCCCGGCCGCCCAGCGCGGCCACGTTGACGGCGGTGTTCGCCGCCCCGCCGGCAGCGGAGATCCGCCGGCGCAGGGTCAGGACCGGCGCGGGCGCCTCCCGGCAGAGCCGCTCCGACTCGGCGAACCGCCACTCGTCCAGCATGGCGTCGCCGACGACCAGCACGGGACGCCCCTGCCAGCCGGCCACGACGGTGGCCAGCCGGCGCTCTTCCGCTGCTGCTCCTGCCATGTCCCTTCGGGTCCCCCGAGCGGGACCGGCCAAACCTGCGGCGCGGGCCACGGACGGCGTCCGGTTTCGGCCGGTCACGCCCGGGAACGGGTTCAGGCAGACCCCGGAGAGGAGAACCACCATGGCAGCGACACTTCAGGGCAAGCGGATCGCGTTCCTGGCCGCCGACGGCGTCGAGGAGGTCGAGTACGTCAAGCCCCGGGAGGCGGTGGAGAACGCAGGCGCACAGGTCGAGCTGGTCTCGATCGAGTCCGGTTCGATCCAGGCCTTCAACCACCTCGACCACGGCAAGCAGTACCCGGTCGACGTGACGACCAGGGAGGCGGACGCGGGGGCGTACGACGCGCTGGTGCTTCCCGGCGGCGTGGCGAACCCGGACTTCCTGCGGACCGACCCCGAGGCGGTGCGGTTCGTGAAGTCGTTCTTCGAGGCCGGCAAGCCGGTGGGCGTGATCTGCCACGGGCCGTGGACGCTGGTCGAGGCGGACGTGGTGCGCGGCCGCACGATCACCTCGTGGCCGAGCCTGCGCACCGATCTCACGAACGCCGGGGCGAACTGGGTCGACCAGGAGGTCGTCACCGACAAGGGCCTGGTGAGCAGCCGCAAGCCGGACGACCTGCCGGCCTTCTGCGACAAGATCGTCGAGGAGTTCGCCGAGGGGAAGCACTGACTTCTTCTCCCACCGGGGGCATGATCCGCCCCCGGTGGGAAAGGAAGCGGGATGACAGCCCAGGCCGCTCGTCCCGTGCTGCACGCCCGCCAGATCCGCCTGCTGATGCTCGGCCTGATGACCGGCATGCTCCTGGCGGCGCTCGACCAGACCATCGTCGGCACCGCCCTGCCCACCATCGTCGGTGAGCTGGGCGGGATCAACCACTACTCGTGGGTGGTCACCGCGTACCTGCTCGCCTCCACGGCCTCGACACCGCTGTACGGCAAGATGGCCGACCTCTACGGGCGCCGCCCGGTCTTCCTGTTCTCGATCGGCACGTTCCTGCTCGGCTCGCTGCTGGCCGGCCTGTCCCAGAACATGACCCAGCTGATCGTCACCCGGGGCGTGCAGGGCATCGGCGCGGGCGGCCTGCTGACGCTGGCGTTCACCATCATCTCGGACGTGGTCCCACCCCGGGAACGTGGCCGCTACCAGGGCCTGTTCGGGGCGGTCTTCGGCATCTCCTCGGTCGCCGGCCCGCTGGTCGGCGGCTACTTCGCGGAGACCAACTGGCGGTGGATCTTCTACATCAACGTGCCGCTGGCCATCCTCGCCATCGTGGTCTGCTACCACGTCATGCGGCTGGTCCCGTTCCAGCGCCGGGAGCACTCCGTCGACTGGATCGGCGCGGGGCTGCTGGTGGCCGGGGTGAGCTGCCTGCTGCTCGCGCTGAGCTGGGGCGGCAACGAGTACGCCTGGGGCTCCGGCGTGATCATCGGGCTGTTCGTGGCCGGGGCGGTGCTCGGCACGCTCTTCGTGCTCCAGGAAGCCCGCGTACGCGAGCCGATCCTGCCGCTGCGGCTGTTCCGCAGCCCCACCTTCGCGCTGGCCAACTCGGCGGGCTTCGTGCTCGGTCTGGTGATGTTCGGGTCCATCATCTTCATCCCGCTCTACCTCCAGCTCGTCAAGGGCGCCTCGCCGACCCGCAGCGGCCTGCTGATGCTGCCCATGATGGCCGGCATCATCGTCACCTCGATCATCACCGGGCGGGCCATGAGCCGGATCGGCCGGTACAAGTGGTTCCCGGTGGCCGGCGCGGCCGTGCTGGTCGCCGGCATGCTGCTGTTCCGGCAGCTCCAGGTGGCCACCTCGCTCTGGGTTGCCTTCGGCTTCATGGTGGTGATCGGCGTCGGGCTGGGCCTGTGCATGCAGTCGCTGATCCTGGGCGTGCAGAACGCGGTCGACCCGCGCGACCTGGGTGCGGGCACCTCCTCGGCGACGTTCTTCCGCTCGCTGGGCGGCTCGTTCGGCGTGGCGATCCTCGGCGCGGTGCTGTCGTCCCGGCTCAGCAGCGAGCTGGCCGGCCGGCTGCCGGCGGCGCTCGCCCAGCTCCCGCCGGACCAGCGGGCGGCCGTTGCGGCCAGCGGCGGCGGGAACGTCTCGATCAACGACCCGGCGACCGTCCTGGCGCTGCCCGGGCCGGTGCGGGCGGCCATCCAGGCCTCGTTCGTGGAGTCGCTGCACCTGGTCTTCCTGACCACCGGGCTGATCGCCATCGTGGCCGTGCTGGTCACCCTGGTCATGCCGAACGAGCAGCTGCGCGGCGCCGGCCCGCAGGGCTCGACCGGCGGCGCGGACCCGCTCGGCGGCCCGGCGGCCGCCCCCGGCGGCAAGCCCCTCCCCAAGGAGTCGAAGGAGGAGGCCGCCGCCGACATGGAGTCCAAGTCGCAGACGATGCTCTGACCGGTCACTCCTACGGGTGGGTGGCGAGCAGGTCGAGGATCAGTGCCAGCGGTGGCCAGGCCGCCCGGCCGCGCCGGGTCACGGCGTACGCGCGCAGCAGGGCCTGCGGCGCGGTCAGCGGCAGCAGGCCGACGCCGGTCACGGTGGGCTGGTCGCCGGGGAGCAGGCCGACGCCCAGCCCGGCGACGATGAGGTCCTGGACCAGGTCGAGGCTGTCGGCCCGGTGCACGATCCGGGGCTCGAAGCCGGCCATCGAGGCGATGGTCCGCACCACCACCTCGTCGGCCGTGTTGCGCGAGTTGACGATCCAGTCCGCGTCGCGGAACCGGTCGAAGACCGCCGGCGCGTCCGCGGCCGGGGTGGGCGCCGCGCCGGACGGGACGCCGTCGGCTGCCGCGCCGGACGGGACGCCGAGGTGCCAGGCCGCCGACCACAGCGGCGTGGCGTCCAGCGTGGGATCCGGCGCGAGCGGGGCCAGGTTGTAGTCGTAGGTCAGCGCGAGGTCGACGTCATCGGCGGCGAGTGCCGCGTACGCCTCGGCCGGCTCGTGCTCGTCGATGCGGAGGCGCACCCGGGGATGGTGCGCCGCGAGCCGGGCGGTGAGCGGCAGCAGCGAGCGCCGGACGGCGGTGGCGAAGCCGGCGACGCGGACCGTGCCGGCCGGCTCGGCGCGTGGGTCCAGGTCGAGCCGGGCGGCGTCGACCGCGGCGAGGATCGTCACGGCGTGGTCGGCCAGCCGGCGCCCCGCCGGGGTGAGCCGGACCCGCCGGCCGTGGGGCTCGACCAGCTCGGTGCCGACCTCCCGGGCCAGCACGGCGAGCTGCTGCGACACGGTCGACGTGGTGACGTGCAGCTCGTCGGCGACCTGGCGCATCGAGCCGAGCCGGGCCAGCTCCCGCAGCAGGCGCAGGCGACGCAGGTCCATGGAACGATTGTTCAGGAAGATCGAATGTTTCGTCCATGAATGGCACGTGGACGCGAAGGGTCCGGACCGGCTCTACTGGCCGTATGAGCACAACCCCGGCCCGCGCGGGCACCGCCATGGCCGTCGCCTCCATGACCTGCGTCCAGCTCGGGCTGGCCGCCTCGGTCGGGCTGTTCGACCGGGTCGGCCCGGAGGGCGCCGCCTGGCTCCGCCTGGCCTGGGCCGGAGTGCTGCTGGCGGTCGTGGTCCGGCCCCGCCCGTCGGCCTTCACCCGCTCCGCCCTGCGGGCCTGCGTGGCGCTCGGCGTGGTGACGGCCGGCGTCACCATCCTGTTCATGGCGGCCGTGGCCCGGCTGCCCCTGGGCACGGCCAGCGCGCTGGAGTTCCTCGGGCCGCTGGGCGTGGCCGTGGCGCGCGGCCGGGGCGGCGCCAAGCTCTGGCCGGCGCTCGCGGCGGTCGGGGTGCTGCTGCTCACCGAGCCGTGGCACGGCGGCGCGGATCCGGCCGGGGTGGCGTACGCGCTCGGGGCGGGGGCCTGCTGGGCCGCGTACATCCTGCTCACACAGCGGGTGGGCGACGAGGTCTCGGGCGTGCGCGGCCTGGCGGTCTCCATGCCGGTGGCCGCCGTGGTCGCCACCGTGGTGGTCGGTCCCTCGGTGTTCGGCGACCTGACCTGGCCGGTGCTCCTGGCCGGCCTGGGGCTGGCCGTGCTGCTGCCCGTCGTGCCGTTCGTGCTGGAACTGCTGGCGCTGCGCCGGCTCACCACGGCCGCGTTCGGCACGCTGATGAGCCTGGAACCCGCGATCGCCCTGGTGGTGGGCCTCGTCGCACTGGGTCAGGTGCCCGGCGTGGGTGCGGTGGCGGGCATCGCCTTCGTGGTGGCGGCTGGGATCGGCGCGGAACGGTCCGGGGCCCGGACTGGCGGCCACACCGGGGCGGCCGGCGACGAGCGGCCCGTGGCGGCCGGCGCCGTCACTTGAGGATGAGGCGGTTGGTCTGCTCGAAGACGTCCAGGTCGGCCAGGGTCTCGATGACGCTGCCGGAGAGCGGGGCGGGCAGCTCCTCCGGGTGGAAGAAGCCGGCGTCGGTGGTCTCGTCGGTCATGCGGGCCAGCTCGCCGTCCCACTCCTCGACCCGGAACGCCGTGGTAAAGACCTGGTAGGTGTGCCCGTACATGTTGGTGTTGGTGAAGTCGGGGCCGGTGTAGAGGGCGAACGCGCACACCCGCAGCGCGCGCAGGCCGGTCTCCTCGCGCACCTCCCGGACGGCGCAGTCGGCGATCGACTCGCCCAGCTCCATGGCGCCGGCCGGGAGCGCCCACTGGCCGTTGTCGGAGCGCTGGATGAGCAGCACCCGCGCGGCGTTGTCCCGGACCACGGCGCGGGCGCCGACGAACATCAGGGTGCGGTCACCGGCCAGGGCCCGGAGCTGGCCCACGTACGAGTCGGCCCACGAGATGCTCACCCGGACAATCTACGCAGCTTCGCGGGCCGGGTCGGCCGTTCCGGGGGTTCCGCTGGTGTGACCGGCGACACTACGTTGCTACCCATGCGTAGCACGATGATGGACGCCCCCCTCCAGGTCGCCCGGATCCTCGAACACGGCGCCACCGTGCACGGCGCGGCCGAGGTCGTCACCTGGACCGGCGCCGAGCCCCGCCGGATGACGTACGCCGAGGTCGGCAGGCAGGCCGCAAGGCTGGCCCACGCGCTGCGCGACGAGTGCGGGGTGACCGGCGACGAGCGGGTCGCCACCTTCATGTGGAACAACAACGAGCACCTGGTGGCCTACTTCGCCGTGCCGAGCATGGGCGCGGTGCTGCACACCCTCAACATCCGGCTCTTCCCGGACCAGGTCGCCTACATCGCCAACCACGCCGAGGACCGGGTGGTGCTGGTCGACACCACGCTGATCCCGCTGCTCGCCCGGGTGATCGGCGAGATGACCACGGTGCGGCACGTGGTGGTGGTCGGCGGCGGCGACCCGGCCCCGCTGCTGGCCGCAGCCGGCGACCGGATCGCCGTGCACCACTGGGAGGCCCTGCTGGCCGGTCGGCCGGACACCTACGACTGGCCCGAGGTGGACGAGCGCGACGCCGCCGCCCTCTGCTACACGTCCGGGACCACCGGCAACCCCAAGGGGGTCGCCTACTCGCACCGCTCGATCTACCTGCACTCGCTCCAGGTGTGCATGCCGGAGGGCTTCGGCCTCGGCCCGAAGGACCGCGAGCTGGCCATCGTGCCGATGTTCCACGCCATGTCCTGGGGTCTGCCCTACGCGGCGTTCCTCTCCGGCGCGTCGCTGATCATGCCGGACCGGTTCCTCCAGGCCGAGCCGATCGCCGCGATGATCGCCGCCGAGCGCCCCACCCTGGCCGGCGCGGTGCCGACCATCTGGACCGACCTGCTGGCCTATCTGGACAGTCACGACGTAGACACCACCTCGTTGCAGGAGGTGATCGTCGGTGGCTCGGCCTGCCCGCCGTCGCTCATGCACGCCTTCCAGGAGCGGCACCACATCGAGGTCATCCACGCCTGGGGCATGACCGAGATGTCCCCGCTGGGCTCGGTCTCCCGGCCGCCGGCCGGCGCGACCGGCGAGGCGGCGTGGCGCTACCGCTACACCCAGGGGCGGGTGCCGGCCGGGGTCGCCGCCCGGATCGTCGGCCCGCTGGGCGAGCCGCTGCCCGCCGACGGGACGTCCGTGGGCGAGCTGGAGGTCCGCGGGCCGTGGGTGACCGCCCGGTACGTCGGCGACGACACCCCGGACGAGGAGAAGTTCCGCGACGGCTGGCTGCGGACCGGGGACGTCGGGACGCTGTCGCCGGACGGCTTCATCACCCTCACCGACCGGGCCAAGGACGTCATCAAGTCGGGCGGGGAGTGGATCTCCTCGGTCGAGCTGGAGAACGCCCTGATGGCGCACCCGGCCGTGCTGGAGGCGTGCGTGGTGGGCGTTCCGGACGAGCGCTGGGACGAGCGGCCCCTCGCCACGGTGGTGGTCCGGGAGGGCGCCACGGTCACCGCGGAGGAGTTGCGGGAGTTCCTGGCGACGTCCGTGGCGCGCTGGCAGCTGCCGGAGCGCTGGGCGTTCATCGACGCGGTCCCGAAGACCAGCGTCGGCAAATTCGACAAGAAGGTGGTGCGTTCCCGCTATGCGGAGGGTGACCTGGACGTACGGGAACTGACCGCGCCGTAACACTTTCCGGCGTAGCGTCGCCAGCACGGGTAGGACATGTTCCTCACGAGCATTCCTCCCCAGAGGGCGGCCCCGGCGTTCGCACCGCGCCGGGGCCGCCCGTCCAATGCGGGGCGACCCGCAATGTCATTCTCGCGAAACTTGTTCGCCTCTGTCCTGATGATGGCGAAATACGTTTCGCGTTCTCACGTCTCGCTGGTCGTGATGAGCACCTTGCCGACCACCGAGTTCTCCACCGCCTCGTGCGCCGCCCGCGCCGCGTCCAGCGTGTGGTGGTGCAGCGGCAGGCCGGCCTCCTCGCCCACCCGGATCGCGCCCTGGGCCACCGCCGCGGCGATGTCCGTCACCGCCTGTGCCTTGGCCGCCTTCGGCGCCGTGTAGATGAGCACGAACTGCCAGCGGGCGTTCGGCATCATGAGCGGCCGGATCGGCAGGGTCACCTGCTCGCCGCCGTCGTCCGCGTAGACACAGACCGCACCCCCGGTGCGCAGGATCTGCACGTCGGCGGCGGCGTTGCGGGCGGCGGAGACCTCGACGATCGTGTGCACCCCGTCGGGGGCGATCTTGCGGACCTCCTCGACCACGTCCTGCTCGCGGTAGTTGATCACGAAGCTGGCCCCGGCCGCCGCGGCGAGCTGTGCCTTCTCCGGGCTGCTCACCGTGGCGATCACGCACGCGTCGGCCCAGCGGGCCAGCTGGATCGCCGCGTTGCCGACCGCGCCCGCGCCGCCCTGCACCAGCACCACGTGGTCGCTCAACGCGCCGGCGTGCAGCTTGTCCGGCATGAACTCGCCGGCCGTCAGGCAGCGGTGCGCGGTCATGAACGGGATGCCCAGCGCGGCGCCCAGGTCGAACGAGGCCGACCCGAGGCTCACCGCGTGCCGGACCGGCACCACCGTGTACTCGCTGGCGGTGCCCCAGGGCCGCTGCCAGGCCGCCTCCCAGAGCCACACCCGCTCGCCGATGAGGATCTGGTCGACGCCCTCGCCGACCGCCTCGATCACCCCGGCACCGTCCTGCCCGGGGATCTGCCAGCCCTGCGGCAGCGGCCAGGCGCGGCGGGCCTTCCAGTCGGTCGGGTTCACACCAGCCACGGCCATCCGCACCAGCACCTTGCCGGGGCCCGGCTCCGGCACCGGCCGGTCCACGAGCTGGAGCACCGAGGCGTCCCCGTTGTTCTCGTACACGATCGCCCTCATCGCCGTCCCCTCCGCCGTCCTGCGGCTGCGCTACCCGGACACCCCGCGATCATTCCGATCCGGCGCTCCCCGGAAACCGTACAACCGGTCGGTCCGCGGACATCGGGCTCAGCCGAGCCGCGCCACCACCTCCGGGGTGAGCGCGCCGATCGAGGGCAGCAGCGCAGCCGTCAGGGCCACGGCGTCCGGATCCAGCGGGTAGGAGCCGTGCGGCACGGCCACCACCCGGCAGCCGGCGGCGGCCGCCGAGCGGACCCCGTTCGAGGAGTCCTCCACCGCCACGCACCGGGCCGGGTCGACGCCGAGCCGCGCCGCCACCGCGAGCCACACGTCCGGCGCGGGCTTGCCCCGGACGGTCTCCTCGGTCGACAGGGTCGCGCCGAACGCGTCGGCCAGGCCCGTCGCGTCCAGCGCCGCCGCGATCAGCCGGGTCGGCGAGGAACTGGCCAACCCGAGCGGCCACCGCGCGGCCGTGCGGCGCACCACCGCGTCGGCGTCGTCGATCAGGGGTACGCGCTGCGCGTACCGCCGGGTCATCTCCGCCACCACCTCGGTGGCGACCTGCTCGGCGGTGCGGTCGACGCCCAGCTCGCCGCTCAGGTAGGCGGCCCACTCGCCGGTGCTCATCCCCATGAGCCGGCGCTGGGTGTCGGGCTGCCAGGTGCCCCCGTGCTCCGCCACGTACGCCCGCCGGACCTCCTCCCACACGGGTTCGGAGTCCACGATCACGCCGTCCAGGTCGAAGAGCACCGCGTCCACCACGTACCCATCCTGCCGGACCGGCCGGGTGAGTGCCGGGCGCTCAGTGGGCTGGGGTCGCCACGTCCTTCGCGCTGCCGCGCTGCGCCGGCAGGCCGATCGGCGCCTTGGGCGGGATGATCGTGCGGCAGCGGGTGGCGATGGGTTCGAGCAGCTCGCGCAGCCGGGCCGTCCGCTCCGCGCCGAGCGCCCGCCACGGCCCGAGGGCCGCCCGGTCGGTGGCCTCCTCGACGGCCCGGAAGGTCGCGGTGCCGTGCTCGGTCGGCGCCCGGCCGGCCGTCAGCCAGCCCGCCTCGACCAGCCGCTCCTCGGCCGCCGCCCACTCCTCGTCGGTCCAGCCCCGGGCCGCCTGGTGGAACTCGCGCGACTGGTCGACCCGGCACCGCCAGGCCACCACCTCCACGGGCGCCAGACCGGTGGTTACCAGCGCGGCCACGTGACCGTCGCCGCGGTGCTCGCGCAGCGTGGTGGCGGCCTGCCACATCCGGGCCAGCGGGTATTCGCCCCGGGGCAGGGCGGCGTTGACCGCGCCGAGCACCCGGCCGGCCGTCTCCACCTGCCCGGCCGCCTCCTCCAGGAGGTCGGCCGCCTCGACCAGGTGCGACTCGGGCAGCTCGTAGGTGAACTCGGCGAGGGCCTGCACGGCGCCGGTGAGCCGGGCACGCAGCGCCTCCTCCGGGGTGGCCAGCCGCCACACCGAGGGCAGCGCCCGGGCCACCATCGACGGCGCGAAGCTGAAGAACGCGGCCACCACGGTCGGCGCGGCGACCGGCCCGAGCGGAGCGGCCCGGCCGGCGAAGTAGCCCCGCCAGTAGCCGCGCAACCCGACCGCCTCGTACGCCGAGCGGGCGCGGGGGTGGAAGTAGGTCACCGCGTGGACCGGCTCGAAATGCGTCCACATGAGCCGGGCCAGCCCGGTGTCGTCCAGCGCCGCCACGTGCACCTCCGCGTCGGTGGGCAGATCGCCGCGGGCGGGTGTACCGCCCACGGTGACCATGAACCTACTGCCGCTGGGTGACCGGACGGAAGCCTGCTGTGAGCTACTGCGCGGCGAGCACGTCGACGACGAAGCGCAGCGGCCCGGCCGGACGGCCGCCCGAGGCGTCGTTGCCGTACGCCAGCTCGGCCGGAATGTCCAGCTGCACCCGGCTGCCCACCGGCACGCCCACGAGGCCCTGGTCCCAGCCCGGGATGACCTGCCCCACGCCGATGGGGAAGGTGGCCGGCTGGCCGTTGTTCCAGGACGCGTCGAACTCCTTGCCGTCCTTGTAGAACACGCCCACGTAGTTGGTGGTGATCTGCTGGCCGGCCTTGACCGCCGCACCCTTGCCCTTGACCAGCGTGGTCACGGTCAGCTTCTTGAGCTCGCCCTTGCCCACCGCGACGGTCGGCTTGGTCTTCAGCGCCGGGTCGATGTCGGCGGGCAGCTGCGGGGCGGGCGGCGCGGTGGGTTCGGCGGCCGGAGCGCTCGCGCTGGCCGAGGCGGCGGTGCTCGTCGGCTTGTCGTCGTCACCGCTGTTCTTCCAGACGATGCCGCCGATCACGAGCGCCACGGCGAGCACACCGGCGGCCGCGCCCAGCATCGACTGCCGACGGCGCCTCGCCTCGGCGGCCTTCTTCGCCGCCAGCTGGGCGGCCAGTCGCCGCTCCGCCTTGGTGCCCGGGCTCTGGCCCGCCGACCGGTTCTCCACGCGCTCGCTCACGTCGACTCCCTGCTGGGTGGGGTGGGTGCGCCCCCGGCGGGCCGCCGCCGAGGCCAGCGCACACGGTACCCGCCCATCCGCCCGCGGTGCTCCCTCGGCCGGTCCCGATCCGGACACCTCACCCCTCGGCGGGCACCACCATGAAGTCGGTGACGAACGACGCGACCCGGTCGTCGGCGGTCCGGCCCACCCAGGTCCCGTAGCAGCCGTCGCCCCAGCCCGACCAGACGGTCAGCACGTTCGCGCCGGTCGCCTCGTCGACGACCGCGTCCACCAGCCCGGGAACCGGGCCCCGGGCCTGGTCGTCGTCCTCGGCGAGGAAGACCTCCTCGACCTGGTCGTAGTCCCAGTCCTCCAGCGGGGCGAGGGCCGCCCGGTCGGCGAGGGTGCCGGTGCCCGCGTCCACGCCGTAGCCGAAGAACCCGTCCTCGTCCAGCTCACCGATGTCCTGGGCGTCCACGAGGGCCAGCTCCCAGCGGGCCACCGGCTCCTCCCGGATCACCAGTTCGAGCGCGGCCACCCGCCGGTCGCTCTCCGCGCCGTCCCGCCGGATCGACGACACCCAGGCCCGGGCCGGGTAGCGGCCGGGCTCGACGGCCACCGTGAAGGGGTCGCTCTCCGGGCCGACCAGCGGGTCGCACCCCACCACGTGCCCGGTCGGCAGCACCACCTCGCCGGCCGGGTGCACCTCCAGCACGTGCTCGGCCTCGCCGTCGAGGAAGCGCGCGCCGGGCGTCAGCAGCCGGTCGAAGTCAGGGGTGTACGGCACGGCGATCGTCCTTTCCGGGGGAATCGGCCGCCGGAGCGTACCTGTGTCGACCGACAGCGACCGGCGTCCATCCGGAGTACCTTCTCGACCATGGCGATCCTCACCGAAGAAGACCTGGCCCTGCTCGCCGAGCCGCAGCTCGCCCACGTGGCGACCATCGAGGCCGACGGCACCCCGCACGTCACCCCCGTGTGGGTGGACACCGACGGCGAGCACATCGTGTTCAACACGGCCAAGGGCCGGCAGAAGTACGTGAACATCGCCCGCAACCCGACGGTGGCGGTCTCCGTGGTGGACAAGGCGGACGACTTCCGCACCCTGTGGGTCAAGGGCACCGCCGAGCTGGTCACCGAGGGGGCGGACGAGCACATCGACCGGATGGCCCAGAAGTACCTGGGCCAGGACACCTACCCGTTCCGCCGCCCCGGCGAGGAGCGGGTGATCGTCCGCATCACCCCGACCGAGAAGCTCGGCCGGGGCTGATCCGCGGCCGTCGAGGGGCCGAAACCGGCCCCTCGACGTCAGGCGGTCTTGCGGGGGGCGGCCTTCTTCTCGGCCGCCTTCTTGGCCGGGGCCTTCTTCGCCGGGGTCTTCTTGGCGGCGGTCTTCTTGGCCGGCTCGGCCTTCTTCTCCGCCGCCTTCTTGGCGGGCGCCTTCTTCGCCGTGGCCTTCTTCTCGGCCGCCTTCTTGGCCGGCGCCTTGGTGACCTTGGCCGCCTTCTGCGCCGAGCGGGCCGCCGAGATCGGGGTCGGCTCGCCCGCCCCGCCTTCCGGCGCCTCGCCCCGGGCCGCCCGGGCCCGCTCGACCGACGCCTTGAGGGCGGCCATCAAATCGACGGCGGCGGCCGGTGCGGCCTCTTCCTCCTCCGGCTGTACCACCTCACGGCCCTCGATCTTCGCGTCGATGACCTCCTGCAACGCCGCCCGGTAGTCGTCGGTGAAGGCGTCCGGCTCGAATTCGCCGGCCATCGAGTCGATCAGGGAGCTGGCCATGGCCAGCTCCGGCGGGCGTACCTTCAGGTCCTCGTCCAGGAAGCCGAAGTCCGGCTGGCGCACCTCGTCCGGCCACAGCATGGTGTTGAGCAGCAGCACGCCCTCGCGGACCCGCAGGGTGGCGAGCTGTTCCCGCTGGCGCAGCGCCACCTTCACGATCGCCACCCGCTCCGAGTCGGCGAGCGCGTCCCGCAGCAGCACGTACGGCTTGGTGGCCGAGCCCTCCGGCTCCAGGAAGTACGCCTTGTTGTAGAGGATCGGGTCGACCTGCTCGGCCGGCACGAACTCCAGCACGTCGATGGCGTGCGAGGTGGTCAGCGGCAGCTCGGCGAAGTCCTCGTCCGTGAGGATGACCATCTCGCCGCCGCCGATGTCGTAGCCCTTGGCGATGTCGTCGTAGGTCACCTCCTCGCCGCAGACCGAGCAGGTGCGCTTGTAGCGGATGCGGCCGCCGTCCTCGCGGTGCACCTGATGGAAGCGGATGTCCTTCTCCTCGGTGGCCGAGTAGACCTTCACCCCGATCGACACCAGGCCGAACGACACCGCTCCCTTCCAGATCGCCCGCATGACGCGCTCCTCTCCCCGGTTCTGACCAGAATCGCAAATGATCGAACGGGACGCACGCGCTTCCGCGTGCAACTACAGTCAGAAGGTGCCCGGCGCGCCGTTGAAGCCGATGCTCGCGATGACCGGGCAGCTCCCGGCCGGTGACGGCTGGGCATATGAGTTCAAGTGGGACGGGGTCCGCGCGCTCGCCGACATCAGCCGCGGCCACCAGCACCTCTACGCACGCTCCGGCGTCGAGATCACCACCGCGTACCCCGAGCTGATCCCCCTGGCCGAGCAGGTCGACGACGCCCTGCTGGACGGCGAGGTGGTGCTCTTCACCGACGGCCAGCCCTCGTTCACCGCCCTCGCCGAGCGGATGCACGTCCGCAACGCGGTCAAGGCCGCGCGACTCGCGGCGGCGTCCCCCGTCACGTACATGATCTTCGACGTGTTGCGGCTCCGCGGCGCGGACCTGACCGGCCGGCCCTACCGGGAGCGGCGCGCCGCGCTGGAGTCCCTGGGGCTCGGCGCGGCCCGGTGGGCGGTGCCGCCGGTGTTCGCCGACGGCCGGGCCACCTACGCGGCGGCCGGCGAGCACGGCCTGGAGGGGGTGATGGCCAAGCGGGTCGATGCGCTCTACCGGCCCGGGGTGCGCTCGCCGGACTGGGTGAAGGTCAAGCTGGAGGTGACCGGCGACTTCGTGGTGGGCGGCTGGCGGCCGGGCGCGCGGAGGATCGGCGGCCTGCTGGTCGGTGTGCCCCGCCCGGACGGCCGGCTCACCTACCGGGGCCGGGTGGGCGGCGGGATCGGCGCGGCGATCGAGCGTGAGCTGCTGCGCGAGCTGGAGCCGCTGCGTACCGCCGGGTCGCCCTTCGGGGGCGACGTGCCGCGCGAGGATGCGCGCGGCGCGATCTGGGTAAGTCCCCAGGTCGTGGTGGAGGTCAAGTACGGGCAGCGCACCCCGGACGGGCGGCTGCGCTTCCCGCGGATCCTGCGCCTGCGCCCGGACAAGCCTGCCGAGGAGGTCGACGATGCCAGCTGACCGCTTCAAGGTGGACGTGGAGGGCCGCGCGCTGGAGCTGTCCAACCTGGACAAGGTGCTCTACCCGAAGGCCGGCTTCACCAAGGGCGAGGTGATCGACTACTACACCCGGATCGCCCCGGTGCTGCTGCCGCACCTTGAGGACCGGGCGCTGACCCGGATCCGCTTCCCCAACGGCGTCGACGGCGGCTCGTTCTTCGAGAAGAACGCGCCCGCCGCGACCCCCGGCTGGGTGCGTACCGAGAACCTGCCCGCCCCCGGGTCGAGCAAGGGGCGCGAGACCATCGACTACGTGGTGGCCGACGACCTGCCCACCCTGGTCTGGCTGGCCAACCTCGCGGCGCTGGAGCTGCACACGCCGCAGTGGAAGGTCGGCGAGCACCCGGACATGATGGTGGTCGACCTGGACCCGGGCGCCCCGGCCGCGCTGCGGCAGTGCTGCCAGGTGGCCCTGCTCATGCGGGACCGGCTCGCCGAGGACGGCATCGACTCTTACCCGAAGACCTCGGGGAAGAAGGGCATGCAGCTCTGCTGCCCGATCGCCGGCACACAGGACGCCGACGACGTGTCCGCCTACGCCAAGCGGATCGCGCAGGAGCTGGAGAAGGCACAGCCGAAGCAGGTCGTCTCGAAGATGGCGAAGAACCTGCGCCCCGGCAAGGTCTTCATCGACTGGAGCCAGAACAACGCGGCCAAGACGACGGTGGCGCCGTACTCGCTGCGGGCCCAGGACGTGCCCTCGGTGTCCACCCCGCTCACCTGGGACGAGGTCGAGGCGGGCGCGGCGGGCAAGCGGCCGTCGACGAAGCCGTACACGGCCACCGAGGTGCTGAAGCGGGTGGAGAAGCAGGGCGATCTGCTGGCCCCGCTGCTCGACGGCGGCCCGGAACTGCCGCTGCGCTGACAACCTTCTGCGGCACCGCCACGTGTCAGGGGCGTGACCGACCAAACGCAACCACTGTCCGCGGCGGACCGGTCGTACGTCGCATTCGTCTGGCAGTCGACGGCGAAGGGCCGGCTCGACAGGGGCACGTTCAGCTCGACGCTCGAACTCTTCGACTACGGCGTCACGGTGACGGTGAAGCGCCCGACCGACGTCGTCAAGGTCAGGAAGTAGCCCGACGGTGAGCTGCCCGCGACCGGAGGGCCGCGGGCAGCTCCGCTCTCGGGGTCAATGGCGGGCGGCGTCCCAGGCGGCGCTGTTCCGGAAGTACGTGTCGTAGAGCTCCTGCACCTCCAGCAGGCTCTCCGGCGGCACCTTGCCGTAGGCGATCCGCTCCAGGTGGCGGAAGTACTCGAACCGCTCCACGCCCGGGGTGATGACGATGAGGATGTCGGCGTTCTCGCCCGGCGCGGCGGCGAACGCGTGCGCCACCCCGGGCGGCACGATCACCAGGTCACCGCGCTCGGCGGTGACGACCTGCTCGCCGGAGAGCAGCTGGGCAGTGCCGTCGAGCAGGTAGAACAGCTCGGCCGAGTTGCCGTGGTGATGCGGCCGGGCGCCGTCCGCGCCGTCGGTCAGGGTGACCCGCTGGGTGGAGAGGGCCCCGCCGGTCGCGCTGCTGTCGGCGAGCAGCCGGATCGTGGTGGGGGCGCGGCCCACCACCTCGGCGTCCGCGTCGCGAACGATGACGGACCGGTCGAAGTCGGGCGTGATCAGGGACATCGCGCTACTCCTGTCGTGGCGTGTGCCTGTCGTGGTGTGGGTCAGAGGGCGAACAGCAGGACGGCGTCCAGCAGGACGGCCACGGCGGTGGCGAAGTGGATGCCGAAGGCGACGGCCTTCGTCCCGCCGTGCCGCAGCACGATGACGGTGTCTGCCAGCGGGCAGAGCGCGACGACCAGCATGTACCAGGCGACGGCGTCGGCGCTGGTGAAGGCGATCAGCGCGAGGCCCAGCAGGCCGTAGCTGAGGTCGCGCACGCCCTTGATCGTCAGGTAGGCGGAGTCCCCGTCCTTGGCCGGCACGCCGTAGCCGGCGGCGGAGGCCTGCGGCGCGAAGAGGAACCGCGCGCCGATGAGGACACAGAAGAGGCTGAGGACGACGGCGAGCCCGTAGGCGATGGCGCTGAGCATGTCTGGCTCCGAAGGCTAGCAGTGCTAGATGCGAGAGCGACGCTAGCAGAGCGGCGGCAGATTGGCTAGCGGTGCTAGAGTTCCGGTCATGTCGATTCAGGCGCGGCGCGAACGGGAGCGGGCGGAGCGGGAGCGGGCGATCATCGCCGCGGCCCGGGACCTGGCCGAGTCGGAGGGCTGGGACGCGGTCACCACCCGCCGGCTCGCCGCCGAGATCGAGTACAGCCAGCCCGTCCTCTACAGCCACTTCAAGGGCAAGGACGCCATCATGGCGGCGGTCGCCGTGGAAGGCAGCGGTGACCTGGCCGTCGAACTCGCCGCCGCCCGGGCCGCCGCGACCGACCCGCGGCAGGCGGTGGCCGGCATCGCCACGGCGTACGCCGCGTTCGCCGAACGCCGGCCCGCGCTCTACGACGCGATCTTCAACCTTCCCGTCGCCCTGTCCTTCGCCAGCCAGGACACGCCGGTGGAGCTGGCCCGGGCGTTCGCCGAGCTGGCCGAGACCCTGCGCCCCTTCGCCGGTGACGACAACCTGGAGACATTCACCGAGACGTTCTGGAGCGGGCTGCACGGCCTGGTCACGCTGATGCGCAACGGCCGGCTCCGGCGGGAGGAACACGAGCGGCGGCTGGCCATCCTGGTCGACCGGTTCACCCGGCTAGGGTGAGCTGACCACCAGGGAGGAGTCACCCGATGGCCGACCACCCACCCGTCGCCGTCGCGACCGGCGACCCGCTGCTCAGCTACCTCGACGGCGCCACCGGCGAGCGCACCGACCTCACGGCCCAGCAGTTGGGCGCCTGGGCGGCCCGCAGCGCCGGGCTGCTCCGGGACGGCTGCGGCCTGCGCCCCGGCGACCGGGTCGCCGTGCTGCTGCCGCCGCACTGGCGCACCGCGGCCGTGCTCATCGGGGCCTGGTCGGTCGGGCTGGCGGTCTCGTTCCGCCCCCGGGCCCTGGCCGGGCTGCCGGTCCTCGAACCGGGCGCCGACCTGCCCTACGACGCCGTGTTCGTCACCCCGGAACGCCTCGACGACTGGCTGGAGGACGTGCCCGAGGGGACGCACCGCTACCTCGTCGGCACCGGCCCCGGCCCGCTGTCCTCGGTGCCGCTGGGCTGGCTGGACTGGTCCACCGAGGTGCTCCGGCATCCCGAGATCGCCCCCGACCTGGGCGCCCTCCGCCCCACTGACCCGGCCAGCCCGGACGGCACCAGCTACGGCGAGTGGGGCGCGGTGGCCCGGGAGTACGCCACGCAACTAGACCTGCGCGCCGGCGACCGGCTGCTCGTCGACGCGGCCGAACACGAGCAGCCGCTGAAGTGGCTGCTCGCCCCGCTCGCGGCCGGCGCATCCGTGGTGCTCTGCGCCAACCTCGACCCCGTCGAGCGGGACGCCCGCCTCGCCGAGGAGCGGGTCACCCGGGTGCTGTGAGGGCGGCCTGAAACGGCGGGGCGGATCCTAGCCATCCCGGAGCCGCCGGTATCGCCTTCTCCGGAACGCCGCCCACGGCCGTCGCCCGGCTCTAGCGTGCAGACGTCGGTGGGGCGAGCACGAGGAGCGGCCGGTATGAACGCCAGCGGATCGTCATCGTCGTTCGGCGACCTGCGGCAGGTCGATGCCGGTCTGCTGAACGTCGGATACGTCGACGCCGGGCCACCGGACGGGCCGGCCGTGCTCCTGCTGCACGGGTGGCCGTACGACATCCACAGCTTCGCCGAGGTCGTACCCCGGTTGACGGACGCCGGTCACCGCGTGCTCCTGCCGCACCTGCGCGGCTACGGCACGACGCGGTTCCGGTCGGCCGACACCATGCGGAACGGTCAGCCGGCGGCCCTGGCCCTCGACGCCGTGGCCTTCCTGGACGCCCTCGGCGTGCAGGAGGCGACCCTCGCCGGGTTCGACTGGGGCGCCCGGACGGCCGACATCCTCGCGGCGCTGTGGCCGGAGCGCTGCCAGGGACTCGTCTCGGTGAGCGGCTACCTGATCGCCGGCCAGGAATCGGGGCGGAAGCCGCTCCCTCCGGAGGCCGAACTCTCCTGGTGGTACCAGTTCTACTTCGCGACCGACCGCGGCCGGGACGGGTACGAGAAGAACCTGGACGCCTTCGCCAGGCTGATCTGGCGGACCGCCTCCCCGAAGTGGGCCTTCGATGACGCGACCTTCAACCGGAGCGCGGCCTCGCTGCACAATCCCGACCACGTCGATGTCGTGATCCACAACTACCGCTGGCGGCTCGGCCTCGCCGCCGGCGAGCCGCAGTACGACGAGGTGGAGCAGAAGCTGGCCGCGAACCCGAGCATCGCGGTGCCCACCATCACCCTCGAAGGCGACGCCAACGGCGCACCACACCTCGACCCGTCCGTGTACGCCGGGCGCTTCTCCGGCCCGTACGAGCACCGGACGGTGAGTGGCGGCGTCGGGCACAACCTGCCGCAGGAGGCGCCGGAGGCGTTCGCCGACGCGGTGGTTCAGGTCGCGAGCTGACCCCCTGAGGCGTCCGTCACGGATCACGGGCATCCACTGTGCCCGCGCGCTGTGCAAGGCTGGTGATCATGACGAACGCGCTCGTACTCGCCGGTGGCGGCGTGGCCGGGATCGCCTGGGAGCTGGGCGTCCTCCGCGGCCTCGCCGACGCCGATCCCACCCTCGCCGACCGGATCCTCGCCGCCGACCTGATCGTGGGCACCTCGGCCGGCTCCGCGGTCGCCGCGCAGATCACCAGCGGCGTCGCGCTCGACGACCTGTACGCGGCCCAGCTGCGCCCCGAGACCGCCGAGATCGAGGTCGACGTCGACACGGAGAAGCTCTTCGCCGACTACGCCGCCGTGCTGACCGGCGTGTCCGGGCCGCAGGAGGCCCGCCGCCGGTTCGGCGAGCTCGCGCTCGCCGCGCGGACCGTCGACCCGGCCCTCCGGCTCGCCGCGATCGACGCCCGGCTCCCCGTGAAGCAGTGGCCCGACCGGCGCCTGCTGCTGCCCGCGGTCGATGCGGAGACCGGTGACGAGGCGATCTTCACCCGTGAGTCCGGCGTGACCCTGCGCGACGCCGTGGCCGCGAGCTGCGCCGTACCCGGCATCTGGCCGCCGGTCGCGATCGGCGACCGCCGCTACGTCGACGGCGGAGTGCGCTCCATGACCAACGCCGACCTGGCCGTCGGCGCCGACCGCATGCTGGTCATCCAGCCGGCCCTCGCGGACACACCGCAGCCGTGGGGCGACCTCGACGCCGAGATCGCCGCGCTCGCCCCGGCCACCGTTCACGTGATCAGCGCCGACCAGGCGTCCGTCGACGCGTTCGGCACCAACGCGCTGTCACCCGCGACCCGTGCGGCATCCGCCCACGCCGGGCGGGCCGTCGGCGCGGCACACGCCGCCGCCGTCGCGGCCGTCTGGAACTGACGCGCCCCTGCGTCACCAGAGACGGGCACAAGACGTTCGCCGACGCGCTGTTGCAGGTCGCGACCTGACCTGCCTCCGGTCAGCGTTGACTGGCCCGGTCGACGCCCTTGTGCAGGACCGTGCGGTCGACCAGCTCGAGTACGACAGCGAATCCGGTTGACACCCGCCAGGCGTGCGGTGCCTACTGCCTGCCGGGCTTCGTCACCGGCCGGCACATGGTCGTGGTGGTCGGTGGGCGATTGACGACAGGGGTAGGGATGGCCGGGACGGACACGCTGACCTGGAAAGAGTTCGGCGAGGACCACCTTGCGGAGCTGACCCGGCTGGCCGAGGCGTGCCTGGCCGCCGACGGTGGGCTACCGCTGTTCGCCCGTACCCCGTTGTTGCGGGCGCGGCTGCTCCAGACCCGTACCCTCGGCGCCTGGCACGACGGCGGCCTGGTCGCGGCCGTGGGGGTCGGACTGGGCGGGCAGCCGGCCACCAGCACCGGCCTGGTGCACCCGGACTGGCGGGGGCGGGGTCTCGGCGGGCGGCTGCTGACCTGGGCCGGCGAGCAGGCGGGCGACGCCGACCTGCTGCTGACCACCGAGTCGTGGAGCCCGGGCGCGGACGTGCTGTTCACGGGGCGCGGCTTCGAGCGGACGTTCACCGAGTGGGTGCAACGGCACGACCTCCACGCCATCCCTTCTGTCGCCCGTCCGGAATCCGTGACCACCGAGCCGGTGACGCTTGGTCCCGAGCTGTTCGAGACCTACTCGGCGTCGTTCGCCGACCGGCCCGGCTTTGCCTCGCCCAGCGCGGAGGAGTGGCTGGGTGAGCTGGGGGAGGACGACGAGTACCGGGCGGACCTGTCGCTCATCGCGCGTGGTCCCGACGGTGCCGCCGTCGGCTTCGTCAACGTTACTGACAACTGGGTCGACCAGGTGGGCGTCGTGCCCGGATGGCGGGGGCGGCGGGTCGGGGCGTATCTCGTGGCTTGTGCGCTTCGTGGGCTGGCCGGCGACGGGGTGGGGGAGGCGTGGCTCTGCGTCAACGACAACAACCCGGCCGCTGAGCTGTACCGGCGGCTCGGATTCCAGGACGCCGGCCGGCGGGCGCGCTACCTGCGCCGCCGTTCGTAGCCTTGGGCGCGCTCGGCCTTCTGGAGGCCGAGCGCGCTGTCTTCACCGGACGGGTCCGGGTGTCGGGCTTACTGGAACAGCCGGCCGGGCCGGGTGGCCTTCGCCTTGGTGATCAGGGAGTCTCCCCGTTCGCGGCGCACCTGGATGGTCTTTGTCGCCCGCTTGATCGGGGTGAGAATTCTGTCCTTCATCGCGTGCCTCTTCTCTTCCGAGATGGCGTCTCCGCAGCAGGGCGTCTCCCGACCTGCCTCCAGTGCGCGTACCCGCTGGGTCGGTCACCATTCCGTCAGCACTGGCCGCGGCGTCGCTCGTGCTCAACGGCGGGCGAGCCAGGGCGCCCACCGTGCGCAGGGCGAGGTGTGGGAATCATCCAGCAGTTGACTAGCCGCGGCCCTTCTGTCCGGCCCGAGGCTACGCGACGTGCACCCAGGGCGGCGGACTACACCGAGCGCCGGCCCATTGGTGCAGGTGGGCCGGCGCTCAGGTGTTATCAGCAGTTGGTGTAGCTGCCGCTGCTGCCCCAGGAGCAGGAGTCGATGGCGGTGCCGGCGGAGTTGCGCAGATAGGCGGTGTCGCCGGTGTTGTTCCAGATGTAGGCGCCGGAACCCCAGTACCGGTGGGTCGAGGTGTTGGTGCCCTTGCCGGTGTGGATGTACACGCTGGCGCCGGCGCCGAGCTTGAAGTCGCTGGCGAACTTGTAGACGTGGTTCGACTTGTCGCGCAGGGTCCAGTACTTGAGGTTGATGGTGGAGCTGCGCTTGTTGGTCAGCCGCACGTACTCGGCGTTCAGGCTGGTATTCGATCCGGTGTCGCTGCCAGGCGAGTTGTAGTAGGCCTTCGTGATCATGACGGCCGGCGTGGCGGCCTGCGCCGGGGCGGCGGCGGCCAGCGACCCACCGACGGCGACGACGAGCGCCGAGACGAGCCCGGTCAGCCTCTTGCTCAAGTGGTCCCCCTTCATTGGACATCGACGCCGACGTGAACCCGTCGCCGGCCAGATGCCTCCATGACGTCACATGCGCGCAAGATCGTAACCACGGAAAGCCGCACTTTCTCTCCAGGAAGAACGTGCCTGGAAAACGATGCCCACCTGGACGGCCAGGGCGCAGCCATCTGGCTTCATCTGTGGATCAGTTGTCGGAGCCGCACCGTGTACAAGCGGTCGGTCCAGTTCGTCCACATGCTGACCGGGGTTCGGCGGCTCAGTCGATCGTCGGCAGCTTCGGGCCGAGGACGTCGTCGGCGTCCACGATGGTGTACGCGTACCCCTGCTCGGCCAGGAACCGCTGCCGGTGTGCCGCGTACTCCGTATCGATCGTGTCGCGGGAGACGACCGTGTAGAAGTGCGCCTGCCGTCCATCGGCCTTCGGCCGGAGCACCCGCCCCAACCGCTGCGCTTCCTCCTGCCGAGAACCGAAGGTCCCCGACACCTGGATAGCGACGGCAGCCTCCGGCAGGTCGATGGAGAAGTTCCCGACCTTGGAGATGACCAGCGTCTTCACCTCACCCGACCGGAAGGCGTCGAACAACCGCTCCCGCTCCTTGTTGGTCGTCGACCCCTGCACGATCGGCGCGTCCAGGTACTCCCCGAGCTGGTGCAGCTGGTCGATGTACCCGCCGATGACGAGCACCTGCTCGTCCGGGTGCCGCTCCACGAGCGCCCGCACCACCGGCAGCTTCGTCCGGGCCGTAGCCGCCATCCGGTAGCGCTCCTCGGCCTCGGCCGTCGCGTACGCCATCCGCTCCGCGTCGGTCAGCGTCACCCGGACCTCGGTGCACTCGGCCGGGGCGATCCAGCCCTGCTGCTCGATGTCCTTCCACGGCGCGTCGTACCGCTTCGGGCCGATCAGGCTGAACACGTCGCCCTCGCGGCCGTCCTCGCGTACCAGAGTTGCCGTGAGGCCGAGCCGGCGGCGGGCCTGGAGGTCCGCGGTGAAGCGGAAGATCGGCGCGGGCAGGAGGTGCACCTCGTCGTAGACGACCAGGCCCCAGTCGCGGGCGCCGAACAGGTCGAGGTGGGTGAACGCGCCCTTCTTGCGGGAGGTGAGCACCTGGTACGTGGCGATGGTGACCGGGCGGATTTCCTTGCGCTCGCCCGAGTACTCGCCGATCTCGTCCTCGGTCAGCGACGTGCGGGCGATCAGCTCGCGCTTCCACTGCCGGCCGGCGACCGTGTTGGTGACCAGGATCAGCGTGGTCGCCTTGGCCTCGGCCATGGCCGCCGCCCCGACGAGGGTCTTGCCGGCGCCGCAGGGGAGCACCACCACGCCGGAGCCGCCGGCCCAGAACGCCTCGACGGCCTCCCGCTGGTACGACCGCAGCGTCCACGGCTTGCCGCCGTCCTTGCCCGCCTCGGCCAGCTCGATGGGGTGCGCCTCGCCGTCGACGTAGCCGGCCAGGTCCTCGGCGGGCCAGCCGAGCTTCAGCAGCGCCTGCTTGAGCCGGCCCCGCTCGGAGGGGTGCACCTGGATGGTGTCGTCGTCGAGCTTCGCGCCGAGCATCCCGGCGAGCTTCTTGCTCTTGGCGACCTCGACCAGCACCACCCGGTCCAGGGCGCGGAGCACCAGGCCGTGCGCCGGGTCGTTGGCGAGCTGGAGCCGGCCGTAGCGGTCCATCGTCTCGGCCACGTCGACCAGCAGCGCGTGCGGCACCGGATAGCGGGAGTACTTGATCAGCGTGTCCACCACGCCCTCGGCGTCGTGGCCGGCGGCCCGGGCGTTCCACAGGCCCAGCGGGGTGAGCCGGTAGGTGTGCACGTGCTCGGGGGAGCGCTCCAGCTCGGCGAAGGGCGCGATGGCCATCCGGCACGCCTGGGCGTCGGGGTGGTCGATCTCCAGCAGCAGGGTTTTGTCCGACTGCACGATCAGTGGTCCACCGCTCACGCCAGCGTCCTCTCCTGGGCCGGAAATTCTCGCCCGCACGGCGGCTGACCTGCCGAAGGCGGACCATCCAGTGTTGCACGCCGACAGGTGTCCGGAAAAAGTCTCGCTGGACCTGCAACGTCACACTGCTCCCGTACGTCTAGCAAGCGGGACAACTGTCCAGGGGGAGGGCCCATGAAGCGTGTCCGGTTCGCCGTCCGGGCCGTCTGCCTGGCAGCGGTCGTGCTGGTCGGCGTCGGTGCGTGCGCGCGCGATCCGCAGGGCGACGGGACCGGGGCCGCCGCCCCGGCGCCCGTCGGCGTGACGGAGGAGGCATCGGGGGCGAGCGCGCCGCCCACGCCGGAGCAGCCGGCCGCGTCCCCGACGGCGACGCCGAGCCGGTCGGCCACGCCGAAGCCCAGCCGCACCACACCGAAGCCGGCCACGCCGAAGCCGTCGAAGCCCGCCGGGTGCCCGCAGGGGGAGCAGCAGAAGGCCGTGGAGACGTATCTGAGCCGGCTGGGCGGTTTCGGGACGCTGAGCGTGGACGGTGAGCAGTCGGCCGCCGACTGCGCCGCGATCAAGAAGTTCCAGATCCGGTACGGGATCAGCCCGGCCACGGGTCGCGCCGGCCCCACCACGTACGACGTGGCGAAGCGGTTGGCGAACACCGACACGGAACGCTGCAACGCGGGCTCCCGCACCACCTTCTGCGTCGACCTGACCCACCAGACCGTCTGGGCGATGCGCGGCGGCAAGGTGGTCATGGGTCCGACGGTCACCCGCACCGGCATGGCGGGCTACGCCACCCCGACCGGCACCTACTCGGTAGGTGGGAAGAACATGCGTGAGTGGTCCAACCCGTACGAGGTGTGGCTGCCCTACTGGCAGCGGTTCAACGGCGGGATCGGCTTCCACGAGACGACGACCTACCTGCACAACTCCTCGATCGGCTCGCACGGCTGCGTGAACCTGCTGCACCGCGACGCCGTACGGCTCTGGGAGCTGGGCTCGGTCGGCACCCGGGTGGTCGTCTTCGGCCACCGCCCCGGCACCTGACACCCCACACCGTGACCCGCGCGCCCGGTTCAGGGTTTTATCCCCTGTCCGGGTGACCCCCTCCGGTGCCACGCTGGAGGCCGGGTCCACCACGGTGCGGGGAGGGGCTGCAGATGACGGTCGACCACGACGTGCTTCCCGAGGACGACCGGGCGCGCCGGCCGGAGGTCACCCCGGCGGCCCTGTTCGGCTACGCGGCCGCCGCCACCGGCATCTTCGGCTGGTTCCTGTTCGGGCTGCTGGTGCAGCGGCAGGGCTTCGTCGACTCGGTCGGCGAGTCGGCCGGCGCCGCGTTCGCCCTGCTGCTCGCCGTCTCGGTCGTCGGCACCCTGCGCCGCAACGGGGACTAGTCCTCCAGCACCGCCGCGGTGATCCGGTGCAGCGCGAAGGTGTGCAGCATCTCGGTCCGTTCGTCCTCGGCGCGCAGGTAGCCGGCCCCGATCGAGACGGGCCGGACCAGCCGGGACGCGGTCGCCCCGTGCGCGTCGACGTAGCCGACCCAGACCAGCGCCTTGTCCCGTACCGCCTGCTGGAGCACCGCCAGGGCGTCGCTGTGGGTGTGCGCGGGCCCCGGCCCCTTGCGCGCCGTCCCGCGGACCACGTCCGGTGCACGCCGCGCCGCGCGGGCCGCCGCGTCGCCCCGGCGGATCTGCTCGACCACGCCGAGCAGCCGGGGCATCGGCAGCCGCGGCGCCGCGAGCGGGTCGAGGCTCCGGCCCGCCGCGTGCACCCGGGCCGGCGCCCGCCGGGTCTTCGGCCGCGCGAGCACGGCCGCGCCGCCGGCGTCCTCGGCCACCGGCGCGTAACCGGCGTCGCGCAGCGCGGTCAGCATCCGGTTCACCTGGTACGGAGTGATCAGCACCGTCGGGGCCAGCCGGCGGAAGGCCAGCGGCTCCAGCCGCTTGTCGGACTGCACCTCCGTGAGCAGCGCCTCGTCGTCGCTGCGCACGTAGCCACCGGCCGAGCCGACCCGCAGCCCGCCGTGCTTGCGCGCCACGTCGTCCACCAGGTAGGTCAGCCCCTGCGGCACCGGGGTCCGCGACCGGCGGCGGAACAGCGCGTGCAGGTCGTCGGCCGAGTAGCCGGCGTCCAGGGCCCGCCGGACGCTGGCCGTGGTGACCCGGTAGACACTCGCCCCGCCTGCCGACTCGTGCTCGGCCACCACGTCCAGCTCGGTGGCGAGCGCCGGATCGGGCGGGCCGGGCACCACCACGGTCAGGTCGGCCTGCACGAGGAAGTGGTCGACGGGGGCGGGCAGCAGCGCGTCCAGCGCCCGCACGGCGGTGGACGGCTCGCCCGACTCGGCCTCGGAGCGCAGCCCGAGGGGGTCCGCGGCCCGCTCGTCGGCGTCGCTCAGCTCGGCCAGCAGCAGCCGCCCGTACGAGGTCAGCGCCCCGAGCCCGGTCACTCCGAGCTGGGCGGCCTCGGCCAGCACCTCGCGGTGCGCCGCCTCGCGGCCCCGCGCGCGGCGGGGCGCCCGCCAGTCCAGCAGCTCCAGCACCTCGTCCGGGGTCGGGGCGGTGCCCGGAGGCAGGTCGGCCAGCTCGGCGAGCACCGAACGCCGGGCGGCCGGCGCCCCGGCCCGTTCCGCCTCGGCGGAGAGCACCGAGATCGGCCGGTCCCGGTCGTCGCGCTGGCCGATCAGGCCCACCTGGCGGGTCATGGTCAGCCACGCCCGGGCCAGCTGCTCCCAGCGCTGGGCCAGCGAGGCGGCCCGCCACACCTCGTAGCCGCCGGTGGGCAGGATCTGCTGGTCGCCCCCGTACCGGGTGGTGACCGCCCCGCTCAGCTCCAGCTCGCCGACCAGCCCGGCCGCGTAGGCCACCTCGAAGATCAGCGCGGTGGTCGGGTCGTCCAGCCCGAGGACGCGGGCCAGCCGGCGCAGGTCCCGCACGCCCACGCCGCCGGAGCGCAGCACCGGGGCCGGTTCGGCGGCCAAGGCCTCCAGCAGCGCCTCGGTGTGCCGGACCACCTCCATGGTCTGCCCGGCACCGGCCGAGTCGACGGACTTGGCCTCGCGTGGCGGGCTCGGCACCGTCGGCGGGCTGGTGCGCAGCGGGCCGAGCGGGCCGGTGTCCCGCCGCAGCAGCAGCCCCACCTCGCGGGGCAGCTCGACGCTGCCGCCGCCCTTGACGGCCGACATCCGGACGAGCAGCCGGTGCTCCACCAGCCACCGGATCGGGGAGCCGGTGGCCGCCCCGCCGTTGACCAGGTCCGGCGGGAGGATGTCCTCCTCGCCGGTGGCGGGGGCCTCCAGCGCGCCCGCGGGCACGGTGCCGACCGGCGGGCCGGCGGCGAGCCGGTCGAGGATCGCCCGGGCCGAGGGCGGCGCCGCCAGCAGCGTCCGCCGCAGCTTCGCCGGGTCCGTGCACACGGCCGCCGCGCGCGGGTCCAGCTCCGCGGCCGGTCGGCCCAGACCCGCGAGGTACGGGGACACCTCGTCGACGCCACCCACCACGCGCAGGTCGTGCTCCGGCCCGTACAGGAGGAAGAGCGCACGGAGCCGGTTCACGGCGCCGCGGACCGCGGCCGGGGCGGGCGGCTGTGGGCCGGAGGTGGCCAGGGCCAGGATGGCCTCGGTGGCGGTGCCGCCGCCCTCCGGGTCCCGGGTGAGCCGGGCGGCGTCCAGGATCTGGAGGGTGAACTGGTCCAGCCCGTCGAGCGCCCGCGCCACGGAGACCCGCGACTGGGCGCGGATGGCGAGGGCGGAGACGTCTGCCGGCACCGGTACGACGAGGTCCGGCCGCAGCTGGAGGAGGGCGGCCAGGGACTCGTCGGGAAGGGTCCGCAGATGGTCGGCGAATGAGGTGGTCATCGTCGTTCCACGCTAGCCCGGCCGGGGCCGGTCGCGCCCCTCGGACGGGTACGTTCTCCGCATGCCCTCGCTCATGGTCGGATTCGACCTCGACATGACCCTGGTCGACTCGCGCCCCGGCATCGCGGCCGCCTACCGGGCGCTGACCGCGCAGACCGGCGTCCCCGTCGACGCCGAGCTGGCGGTCTCCCGCCTCGGGCCGCCGCTGCGCACCGAGATCGCGCACTGGTTCCCACCGGAGCAGGTCGAGGAGGCGGTGCTCGCGTACCGGGAGCTCTACCCCGCGTACGCGATCACCCCGACCCTGCCGATGCCCGGCGCGGAGGCCGCGATCGAGGCGGTGCACGCGCGTGGCGGTCGCGTCATGGTGGTGACCTCCAAGATCGGCCGGCTGGCGAAGCTGCACCTGGACCACCTCGGTCTGGCCGTCGACGAGCTGGCCGGTGACCTGTTCGCCGAGCAGAAGGCGACCGCCTTGCGGGAGCACGGCGCGACCCTCTACGTCGGCGATCACGTGGCCGACATGGCCGCCGCACAAGCTGCGGGAATCCCAGGCGTGGGAGTGGCAACCGGCCCGTGTTCACGGGACGAGCTGAGCGCCGCCGGAGCGCACGTGGTGCTCGATGATCTCGCCGGATTCCCGGCGGCGCTGGACCGGATCATCGGGCTAGCCTTGGAGGGGTAGAGGTTCCGAGCGAAGCAGAGGTTTTCAGGTGCCGACGGGTCGAGTGAAGTGGTATGACGCGGCCAAGGGATACGGGTTCGTCACCAGTGACGAGGGTGGCGACGTGTTCCTGCCCAAGGGCGCGCTACCGGCGGGTGTCGCCGACCTGAAGGGCGGCCAGCGGGTCGATTTCAGCGTGGTGGACAGCCGGCGGGGCGCCCAGGCCATGGGGGTCAAGCTGCTGGAGGCGCCGCCCTCGGTGGCCGAGCTGCGCCGCCGGCCGGCCGAGGAGCTGCACGGCCTGGTCGAAGACATGATCAAGGTGCTGGAGGCGAAGGTCCAGCCGGACCTGCGCCGGGGCCGCTTCCCGGACCGGAAGACCGCGCAGAAGATCGCTCAGCTGGTCCACGCGGTGGCGCGCGAGCTGGAGGTCTGAGGGACGAGCCCGGCGTCGGCGGCCCGGCCCAGCAGTGCCTCCACGGCGGCGAAGCCGGCCTCTCCGAGGTCGGCGGTGAACTCGTTGACGTAGAGGCCGATGTGCCGGTCCACCACGTCGGGCTCCATCTCCTGCGCGTGCGCGAGCACGTACTCCCGGCTGGCCTCCGGGTCGGCCCACGCCTGGCGGACCGACTCACGGATCCAGGCGGCCGCCTCGACCGGGTCGACCGCGCCCTTGCGGGCCAGGATCGCGCCGAGCGGGATGGGCAGCCCGGTGTCGCCCTCCCACCACTCGCCCAGGTCGACCAGCGCCGTCAGCCCGTGCCGCGGGTAGGTGAAGCGTGCCTCGTGGATGACCAGCCCGGCGTCGTACCGCCCGGCCGCCACCCCCGGCATGATCTCGTGGAACGGCACGACCTCGATCCGCGCCGGCGGCTGCTCCGCAGCCCAGAGCCGGAACAGCAGGTACGCCGTCGTCCGCTCACCCGGCACCGCCACCGTCGCGCCGGAGAGGTCGCCTCGGTCCCCACGGGTGAGCACCAGCGGGCCGCAACCCCGGCCCAGCGCCCCACCGCACGGCAGCAGGTGGTAGTCGTCGAGCAGCCACGGCAGCGCCGCGTAGCTGACCTTCACGAGGTCGAACGCCCCACGCTCGGCGGCCGTGTTGGTGACGTCCACGTCCGCGTAGGTCACCTCGACGGCCGGCGCGCCGGGCACCCGGCCGTGCACGAGGGCGTCGAAGACGAAGGTGTCGTTGGGGCAGGGCGAGATCGCAAGGGAGAGCGCCACGCCCCCACCGTAACCCCGCCCGGTTGCGCCCCCGCCACCCCCGCCCAGGGGGTGTGCCGGGCGACGTCGCCGGGCGCCTCGCTCCCGCCCCCCGCGCGTCTCCTCAGCCGCTAGCAACTTGATGGCGTGAATGGATCGCGGCAACGGTTGACCGGCTTACCCTCGGTGTCCAGCGCCCGGCCCCGGCTCCGTGCGGGGTGGACGAGAGATCGGTCCTGCGGGCGTCGCGATCGGGGTCGAGGCCCTCGTCCAGCCGCTAGGAACTTGATGACGCGGATGGATCGCGGCAACCCGCTGGCGCCGGTCGCTCGGTGCCGGGTGCTGGACGCGGGATGCGGATGCCGGGGCCAGTGCGGTGCCGGGCGCTGGTCCTCGGCGGCTCGGGGCCGCCGGGCCGCCGGGCCGCGGGGCCGCGGGGCCGCGGGGCCGCGGGGCCGCGGGGCCGCGGGGCCGCGGGGCCGCGGGGCCGCGGGGCCGCGGGGCCGCCGGGCCGCGGGGCCGTGGAGCCGAGGAGCCGGGCCGCCGGCCGCCGGGCCACAGGGCCACAGGGCCGCGGAGCCACGGGCCGCGGAGCCGAGGAGCCACGGGGCCGTGGAGCCGGAGGCGATGAGGTCATGAGTCACCCACGTCATCAAGTTTGTAGCCGCCAGCGACATCACTCGTCCCCAGCCGGCGCGGTTTTCCACATGGTTATCCACAGGTGGACTTCCCGGGTTGAGGGAGGCCAGGACGTCGGCCCAACATGGCCCGGTGACCGACGCCGGATCAGTGACCGACTTGGCGGCGACCCTGCGGGCGCTGCGCCGTGCGGCTGACCTGAGTCAGCGGGAGCTGGCCGGCAGATCCGGGGTTCCGCAGGCCACGATCGCCCGCATCGAGTCGGGCCGGTCATCGGATCCGAGCTTCCGGACCGTCGAGCGTCTCGTCGGTGCCGCGGCCGGTCGGATCGTGCTCCGCGGGCCGGTGACCGGTGAGCTGACGACGGTGCCGCACGAGGACCTGCGGGACGCGGCGGGGCGGCACTGCCCCGCCCACCTGGACGGCCGGGCGGTGCGTGTGCCGAAGGACTGGCCCGGCGCCTGGTGGGCGCACTGGTTCAACGTGCCACGAGACCGCTGGCCGCAGTTGCCAGCCGTGACGTTCCGGCTCGATCGCCCCGCGCGGGACCGTGAGCGGCTGCGTGAGCAGGTGCGCCGCGATTATGTGATCCGCCGCTACGTCGATCCGGCGCTGCCATCGACCTCCTGGCGGTTCGTCGCCGAGCTGCCGGACGGCGATCTGGTCGGCGAGCTGCGTGCGCACGAACGCAGCACCGACCTGCTCATCGGGCATCCCGAGCTGGGCCGGCGGCAGATCGTGCTGGACGGCGTGCTCGTGGCGCCGGCCTACCGCTTGCTGGGCATCGGACGGCGGCTCGTCGCCGCGCTCCTGGCGGAGATGGACCGGGTCGGCGTGCGGTCGGCACACGCGATCGCCGAGAGCGGTGGCGCGAGCTTCCTGCTGGCGTGTGGATTCGAGCTGGAGGCGAGCCGGCCGGCGGCGCTGCGGTTCGACCGGCCGATCAGCCAAGGGCAACCAACGCGGTCAGCGGAGGGCGGCGACCGCCGGTGAGCGAAGGGCCGCGTGGGTCAGCGGAGAGTGGCAACCGCTGGCAAGCGCAGGCCGCTCCGGCGAAGGGTCGCCGCTGATCAGCGGAGGGCGGCTGCGGCCGCGGTGAGCGCGGCGAACGCCTCACGCATCCGCCACGAGCCGCGGTCGCGCGGGCCGATCGGGTTGGAGACCGTCCGCAGCTCGGCGAAGGGCAGGCCGGCCTGGGTGGCGGCGACGGCTACGCCGTACCCCTCCATGGCCTCGGCCACCGCGTCGGGGTGACGGTCGGCCAGCGCTGCGGTGCTCGCGGCGGTGCCGGTCACCGTGCTGACCGTGAGTACCGCGCCGACGGTGGCCGCCGGCAGGGCGGTGCGCAGGGCGCCCAGCAGGCCGGGATCGGCGGGTACGACGCTGCCGCCGCCCAGCAGTTCCGCGGGCATGCCCAGATCCTCCACGGGGATGAAGCCGGTGGGGGATTCAGCGCCCAGGTCGGCGGCGACGCTGCGGGTGGCCAGGACGGTGCCGCCGACCGGCGCGCGGCCGACGAAGCCGCCCGCGATGCCCGCGCTGACCACCGCACGGTACGGGCGTCCGGCCGCCTCGGCGAGCGCCAGCAGCCGTGCGGTCGCGGCGCCGGCGACGGCGGGGCCGACCCCGACCGGCGCGACGGTGACCGTGGGGTCGGTGAGGCCCGCCCGGACCGCGTCGGCCTCGGCGGGCACCGCGGTCACCACCAGCAGTCCGCTCACGCCACCGGTCCCCGGGGCTCCCGCCGGTTCTCCTCCTCGCTCCCGCCCGGTCCGCCGACCGAGGAGGAGGGGCGGTAGATGTGGAAGCCGGGTGGGGCCAGTTCGTCGTCGCCGTTCGTTGGCGGCGGGGTGGCCCGGTGCGGGGCCGGCGTGGTGGGGGTGGGGTCGTCGAACTCCGTACCCGCCTCGGTGGCCAGTTCGTCGTCGCCGAGCGGGCGGCCCACCAGGTGCTCGCCGCGCAGCCGGGTGGCCACCAGCACCCCGCGGGCGGCCACCAGCGCGCCCACGCCGGCGGCGACGGCCACGCCGACCGGGCCGGTGAACGGGACCAGGCCGAGCCCGCCGCCGGCCACGAACGCCAGCATCAGCGCGGTCTCCGAGTGGGCGAACGAGCTGGCCCGCAGCCGCTCCGGGATCCGCTCCTGGATCGAGGCGTCGACCGCGAGCTTGGCGATCCCGCTCATCAGCGAGGTGACCAGGCAGAGCAGCGCCACCATGGGCAGCGAGAACTTCAGCGCGGCGAGCACCGCCACCCCGGCCACGATGATGGTGCCGCTGGACTGGATCGCCACCGGGCGGTGGATGCGCAGCCGGGTGCCGATCGCGGTGGCCAGGAACGTACCCACCGCCAGGGCGCCCCCGACCAGGCCCAGCGCGCCCTGGGCGCCCAGGTTCCGGCCGAAGAAGTCGGTCGTCAGATCACCGGCCTTGATCGCGAAGGCCAGGAAGAGCAGCAGGAAGCCGTAGAGCCCGCGCAGCGCCGCCGCGCCGATCAGCGTGGCGATCACCAGCCGGCCGGCCGGGCGACCCCGGCCCAGCGGGCGTTCCCCCTCCCGGCGGCGCAGCGCCCGCAGCGGCCGGGGCACCCGCTCCGGCGGCTCCGAGTCGGCCCGCGGCGGCAGCCGCAGCGAGATCACCATGCCGACCAGGAAGATCACCGAGGCGACCCGGAGCGGCCACTGCGGCCCGAGCCAGAACGCGGCCAGGCCGATCGGGGCGACCAGGCCGCCGGCCACCGTGCCGTAGACGCTCGCCCGGGCGCCCACCTGCGAGAGCCCGATCCCCTCGGGCAGCAGCCGGGGCACCGCCGCCGAGCGGGCCACCCCGTACGCCCGGGAGAGGGCGAGCACCCCGAACGCGGCCGGATAGAGCCCGAAACTGCCGATGTAATCCGAGATCAGCCAGGCCAGGAAGGCCCGGCCGAGCATGGTGGCGGCGAGCGCGTAGCGGCGGCCGTGCCGGAAGTGGTCCAGCAGCGGGCCGACCACGGGGGCGAGCATGGCGAACGGGACCATGGTCACCAGCAGGTAGAGCGCGACCTTGTTGCGCGCCTCGCCCAGCGGGACGTCGAAGAAGATCGTGCCGGCCAGGCCGATGGCGATCAGGGTGTCCCCGGCGCAGGACAGGGCGTGCAGGTCGAAGAGGCGGACCATGCCGACCTCGTTGCCGGCACTGCGGGCCCGGGCCGTGCCGGCCCGCCGGGTCATCCACCGTCCGCCGTGCAGCGAGCCCCGGAGCAGCATGCGGGTGGCGCGGATGCCGGTGCCGACGGTTCGCCCGAGGACGGACCGGCCGGAGCGGGAGGACAGCGGCATGCGTCCCATCCTCGCCCATCTGATCCACGCGCGCCGCATCACCCGGAGAGAACGACTCCGGGGAGTGCCTGTCACTCGACCGCGGGCATGGGGAACAATGGTCCGGTGACCAGGCCCGCCTCCGCCCGCGCTCCCCGGCTCGACCAGGTGTGCGCCGCCGCCGTCGACGTGGCCCGTGCCGCCATCACCGAGGTGGACCCCGCCGACGTCGGCGAGCACCTCCAGGCCGTCGCCGAGGGCGACCGGCTCGTCACCCACTACTTCGAGTGCCGCCTGGCCGGCTACCGGGGCTGGCGCTGGGCCGTCACGGTCACCCGGGTGCCGCGCAGCCGCACGGTCACCATCTGCGAGACGGTGCTGCTGCCCGGTGCCGACGCGCTGCTCGCCCCCGGCTGGGTGCCGTGGCAGGAGCGGCTCAAGCCGGGCGACCTGGGCCCCGGTGACCTGCTCCCCACCCCGGCGGACGACGAGCGGCTCGCCCCCGGCTACCTGCTCTCCGACGACCCCGCCGTCGAGGAGACCGCCTGGGAGTTGGGCCTCGGCCGTGCCCGGGTGCTGTCCCGCGAGGGGCGCGCCGACGCGGCCCAGCGCTGGTACGACGGCGACCACGGCCCGGACGCCGCGATCTCGATGGCCGCGCCGGCCGCCGCCCGCTGCGGCACCTGCGGCTTCTACCTGCCGCTCGCCGGCGCGCTGCGGCAGTCCTTCGGCGCCTGCGGCAACTTCTACGCTCCCGACGACGGCCGGGTGGTCAGCGCCGACCACGGCTGCGGCGCGCACTCCGAGACGCTCATCGAGGCGGCCGAGACCCCGGTCGACGAGCTGCCCACGGTCTACGACGACAGCGCGGTGGAAGCGGTGTCGGTGAGCCGGGCCCCGGGCTCGGTCGAGGCGGCCGAGCCGGCGGAACCCTACGGTCACCCCTGACGGATCAGCCCTGACGGGCGGTGGCGGCCCGCCGGCGGCGCCGGTTGGCGTCGTGCCGCATCATCACGGCCAGGCCGGGAAAGCCCCACAGGAAACCGGCGAGGCAGGTCCAGAGCCAGTTCTGGTGCCCCTGCGCGGTGAGCCAGTCGCGGAAGAAGAGCAGTAGCACCAGCCCGGCCACCGCCCAGGCGATCAGCCCGGCGACGGCGAACGGCACCATCGGCGGGTCGAGCGGCTCGGGCCGCGGGGGTTCCTCCTGGGGCACCCGCCCAGCGTACGCGATCGTTCTTCCCTGCCCGCGAGTCATCTGGGACGATGCGCGCGACACCACGGTCGATCAATATGTGAGGACCCGATGGCCATAGCGCCGCCGCCCGACCACGGCACCCCGCCCGACCCCGCGCACCCGCGTAACGCCTTCGACCGCTTCTTCGAGATCTCCGCCCGCCGGTCGACACCGGGCCGGGAGATCCGGGGCGGGCTGGCCACGTTCTTCACGATGGCGTACATCGTGGTCCTGAACCCGCTGATCCTGGGCAGCGCGGTCGACGGCGACGGGCGCAAGCTGGCCATCCCGGCGCTGGCGGCGGCCACCGCCCTGGTCGCCGGCGTCATGACCATCCTGATGGGCGTGGTGGCCCGGTTCCCGATCGCGCTGGCCGCCGGGCTGGGCGTGAACGCGCTTGTCGCGTTCGAGATCGCACCGCAGATGACCTGGGCGGACGCCATGGGCCTCGTGGTGATCGAGGGTGTGCTGATCGGCATCCTCGTGCTCACCGGGCTGCGCACGGCGGTGTTCCGCTCGGTGCCGACCCAGCTCAAGACGGCGATCGGCGTGGGCATCGGCCTCTTCCTGACGATCATCGGCCTGGTCGACGCCGGCTTCGTCCGGCGCGTGCCCGACGTGGCGAACACGACCGTGCCGGTCGGGCTGGGCATCGGCGGCAAGATCGTCAGCTGGCCCCTGCTGGTCTTCGTGGTGGGCCTGCTGCTCACCCTGGTGCTGGTGGTACGCCGCGTACGCGGCGCGATCCTCATCGGCATCCTGGTCTCCACCGTGCTCGCGATCGTGGTGGAGGCCATCGGCAACATCGGCCCGTCCTTCGTCAACGGGAAGCCGAACCCCAAGGGGTGGGCGCTCAACGTGCCGGAGTTGCCGAAGAAGGTGGTCGACATCCCCGACCTCTCCCTGCTCGGCAACTTCAACGTGCTGGACTCGTGGACCCGGGTCGGCTGGCTGGTCCCGCTCATGTTCGTGTTCACGCTGCTGATCACGGACTTCTTCGACACCATGGGCACGATGGTCGCCATCGGCCAGGAGGGCGACATGCTCGACGAGCGGGGCACCCCGCCGCGGGCCCGGGAGATCCTGCTGGTCGACTCGATCGCCGCCGCCGCGGGTGGCGCGGCCTCGGTGTCGAGCAACACGTCGTACATCGAGAGTGCCGCCGGTGTCGCGGAGGGCGCCCGGACCGGGGTGGCCAACCTGGTCACCGGCGGCCTGTTCCTGCTGGCCATGTTCCTGGCGCCGCTGTCGGCCGTGGTGCCCTTCGAGGCTGCGTCGACCGCGCTGGTGGTGGTCGGGTTCCTCATGATGACCGCGGTACGCACCATCGACTGGACCGACTACGAGATCGCCATCCCGGCGTTCCTCACCATCGTGCTGATGCCCTTCACCTACTCGATCTCGAACGGGATCGGCGCCGGCGTGATCAGTTACGTGCTCCTGAAGCTGGCGAAGGGTCAGGCGCGCGAGATCCACCCCCTGCTCTACGGGGTGACCGCGCTGTTCATCCTCTACTTCCTGCGCGGACCGATCGAGTCCGTGCTGCTCTGACCCCTCTGACCCCTGGTGAGCCTGGTCATATCGCATGTCGTTAGCCAGGCTCATTAGTTAAGCTAACTACTGTGACGGAGCGGACGGTGACGGCGAAACGCGTGCCACCGGCGCAGCTGGCCCCTCAGCTGCGTGATGCGATCACCCGACTCAACCGGCGGGTCCGGCAGGCCCGGCCGGTCGGCGACCTCACGGTCACCCAGCTCTCGGCGCTCACCAGCCTCAATCTGGCGGGCGCCCTGACACCCCGGGAGCTGGCCGATATCGAGCGGGTGCAGCCGCCCACGATGACGAAGATCGTCGCGAAGCTGGAGGACCGCGGCCTCGTGCAGCGGACCCCCCACCCGACCGACGGACGGCAGGTCATCCTGGCGGCGACCGAAGGAGGAAGGGCCGTGCTCGACCAGTTCGAGCGGGCCCGCAACGAGTGGCTGGCCAGCAGGCTGGCCGCCCTGACCGAGGAGGAACGCGACACGCTACGGCGCGCCGCCGACATTCTCCAGGGCATCGCTCGCGCCTGAGCGGGTACCCGCGTCCCGCGGTCCGCTTCGTCCGCTGTGGATGAGGCGTACCTGATCGCGAGGAGGCGCACCTAGAGTGCAGGCCAAGTTGAGCACGATGTTCCAGTCCCTACGAGTCCGCAACTACCGACTCTTCGCCACCGGACAGCTGATCAAGTTGATCGGCGTCTGGATGATGTACATCGCACAGGACTGGCTCGTCCTCGACCTCAGCGGCAACTCCGCGACCGCGCTCGGCGTGGTCACCGCGCTCCAGTTCACCCCGGTACTGCTGCTGACGCTGATCTCCGGCCGCCTCGCCGACCGCTACGACAAGCGCATGCTGCTCTTCGTCGCCAACGTCTTCTGGACCGTGCTGGCGCTGGCGATGAGCCTGCTGGTCGTCACCGGGCTCGTGCAGCTCTGGCACGTCTTCGCGTTCGCCGCCCTGCTCGGGGTGTTCAACGCGGTGGAGACCCCGGTCCGGCAGGCGTTCGTCTCCGAGCTGGTCGGCATGCCGCTGCTGCCGAACGCGCTCTCGCTGAACGCGGCCACCTTCAACTCGGCCCGGATCCTCGGGCCGGCCGTCGCCGGCCTGGCCATCGCCGCCTTCGACGTCGGCCCGGTCTTCCTCATCACGGCGTTCAGCTCGATCGCCCCGCTGGTCAACGTGGTGCGGATGCGCACCGACGAGTTGTACCGCAAGGACCTGCCGCCGGCCGGCGAGCGCGATCAGGCCCGGGTGGTCGACGGCCTGCGGTACGTCGCGCGTCGCCCCGACATCCTGCTGCCGATGGCGCTGATGTCGGTGGTCGGGATGACCCTGTTCAACTTCCAGCTCACCCTCGCCGCGCTGGCCAAGACCGTGTTCAAGACCGGCGCCGCCTCGTTCGGCCTGTTCACCACCGCGCTGGCGGTGGGCGCACTGGTCGGTGCCCTGGCCGGCACCGGGCGGCGCAGCCGCCCCACCGTGTGGCTGGTGCTCGGCGCCGCGGTCGGCTGCGCCAGCTTCGGCACCCTGGTCGGGCTCGCCGGGGCGTACTGGCTGGTGGTGGCCCTGCTGCTGCCCACCGGGTTCTTCATGGTGTTCTTCGCCCAGGCCGCCAACCAGCGGGTTCAGCTCGGTGTCGACGCCGCCTTCCGGGGCCGGGTCATGGCGCTGTGGGTGCTCGTCTTCCTGGGCACCAACCCGGTCGGCGCGCCGATCATCGGCTGGGTGGCCGAGACGTTCGGCGCCGGCGCGAGCATCTGGATCGGTGGCCTGATCTCGCTGGCCGCCGCCCTGCTGGCGCTCACCTGGCAGCTGCGCCGCTCCGGCGCGCGGCTGCGGATGCGGGTGCTGCCCATGCCGCGCTTCTACGTGGTGTCGCCCGGGACGGAGTGACCCGCAGACCACCGGAAGGACCGGTACCCGCCCGCGGGTACCGGTCCTTCCTTATTCATTCGCGCCAGATCTCGCCAATCGGGTGGCGGGCGGCGACGGCGCGGCTTAGCGTCGATATGTGGGAGTGGGGCGGGGACTGCTGCTGATGCTGGCGATCCTCGCCGTCTGCTGCCTGCCCGCGCTCTTCGCGCTGGTCTTCTGCGCCGACGAGATCCTCGACCGGGTGGCCTGCGGATGGGCCGAGTGGCGCGAGCAGCGGCGGGAGCGCCGCACCATCGAGCGCTTGGACCGGGCCATCGAGGCGGAGTCGCTCACCCGCGACATCGACCTCACCGAGTTCGACCGCGAGGGCCGCCGCCCGCTGGAACAGCTCGCCGTCGACCTGCGCCGCTTCGGCGGCCACCGGCTCGCCGCCGCCGACCGATCGGTGGTGTGGCACGGCGCGGTCATCGACGCGTACGACGAGCGGCTGCGGGCGGCCTGCGGTGCGCTCGGCATCGTCGAGCACCTGGCCGAGCTGGAGGGCGTCGACCGGGAGATCGAACGGGTACGCGTCGAGGGCCTCCTGCACGCCGCCGGGCTCACCCTGCCCTCCGCCCGCCCGGGCCACCACCAGCGGCACCGCTGACCGGTGCGGCTCTTCGTCGCGGTCTACCCGCCGAAGTCGGCTGTCGACGACCTGAGCGCCCAGGTGGCGCGGCTGCGCACCGGAGCCGCCGCGGCCGCCGGCACCAACGTCCGGCTGGCCGACCCGGCCAACGCCCACCTCACGCTGGCCTTCCTCGGCGACGTCCCCGACGACCGGCTAATCGACGTGGAGAGCGCGCTCGGCCTGGCCGCACAGACCTTCCGCGACGCCCGGGGCAGCTCCCCGAAGCTGCGCCTCGGCGGCGGGGGCAGCTTCGGGCGCGGCCGGTTCACCGTGCTCTGGGTGGACGTGCGCGGCGAGGTCGACGGGCTGACCGTGCTGGCCCGCCTGATCCGGTCCGGGCTGCGCCGGGCCCGGCTGCCGCACGACGAGAAGCCGTTCCGGGCCCACCTGACCATCGCCCGCCCCGGTGACCGGATCGACCGCGCCGACGTGCTCGCCGACCGGGAGACCCTGCACGACTACCTGGGCCCCGAGTGGAGCGCCGACGAGCTGGTCCTGATGCGCAGCCATCCGGGCCCCCGCCCCACCTACGACCGCCTCGCGGCCTGGCCCGTCTGACGCACCGACCGGGTTGACCGGAGAGGCCCGGCCAACCCGGTCAGCGGCTCACCAGGCCCAGGCCTCCGGGCCGGGGCCGCCGTTGCCGAGCGGGGGGAAGAGCTCGTCGAGCTTCTTCAGGGTCGCCTCGTCGAGCTTCACGTCCAGCGCACCCAGGTTGCGGTCGAGCTGGTCCATGGTGCGCGGGCCGACGATCGGGGCGGTCACGCCCGGCCGGGAGAGCAGCCACGCCAGCGCCACGTCCGCCGGGTCGTGGCCGAGGTCGGCGCAGAGCTTCTCGTACGCCTCGATGGTGGACCGGTGCTCGGCGAGCGCGTCGGCCGACCGGCCGCTGGTGCCGCGGGCCGCGCCGCCCTCGGCCATCTTGCGGATGACCCCGGAGAGCAGCCCGCCGTGCAGCGGCGACCAGGGGATGATGCCCAGCCCGAAGTGCTGCGCGGCCGGGACCACCTCCAGCTCGACGTGGCGGGTCATGAGGTTGTAGATGCACTGCTCGGAGACGAGGCCGAGGAAGTTGCGGCGGCCGGCCGCGGCCTGCGCCTGGGCGATGTGCCAGCCGGCGAAGTTGGACGAGCCGACGTAGATGACCTTGCCCTGGGCGACCAGGGTCTCCATGGCCTGCCAGATCTCCTCCCACGGCGTGGTCCGGGAGATGTGGTGCATCTGGTAGAGGTCGATGGTGTCGGTCTGGAGCCGGCGCAGCGAGTCCTCGCAGGCCCGGATGATGTGCCGGGCGCTCAGGCCCTGCTCGTTGGGCCACTCGCCCATCTTCCCGTAGACCTTGGTGGCCAGGACGACCCGGTCGCGGCGCCCGCCGCCCTGGGCGAGCCAGCGGCCGATGATCTGCTCGGTGACGCCCTCACCGAGCTTCCAGCCGTAGACGTTCGCGGTGTCGAAGAAGTTGATCCCGTGTTCCAGCGCCCGGTCCATGATGGCGAAGCTGTCCGGCTCGTCGGTCTGCGGCCCGAAGTTCATGGTGCCGAGGCAGAGCCGGCTCACCGAGAGGCCGGTGCGTCCCAGGTTCGTGTACTCCATGGATCCACCCTGGCACGCGGGCACTTAGAGTGCCTCGCGACGCGAGGGTCAACCAGCGGGTGTGACCAGGCCGCTCTCGTACGCCACCACCACGAGCTGGGCCCGGTCCCGGGCGTGCAGCTTGGCCAGCAACCGGCCGACGTGGGTCTTCACCGTGGCCATGCTCAGGTGAAGCTCCGCGGCGATCTCCGTGTTGGACAGTCCGCGCCCGATCAGGATGAGCACCTCCTGCTCCCGCTGGGTCAACCCGTCCGGTGCCCGGCCCGGACCCCGACCCGGCCTGGGCCGCCTGGTGAACTCCTCGATCAGCCGCCGGGTCACACTCGGGGCGAGCAGCGCCTCGCCCGTGGCCACCAACCGGATCCCGGCGATGAGGTCGGCCGGCAGGGTGTCCTTCAGCAGGAACCCGCTCGCCCCGGCGCGTAGGGCGCCGTAGACGTATTCGTCCAGGTCGAACATGGTCAGGATGAGCACCCGGGTGCCGGCGGTCTCGGGAGAGCCACAGATGTGCCGGGTCGCCTCGATACCATCCATCCGGGGCATCCGGACATCCATCAGCACCACGTCCGGCCTTTCCCGCCTGGCCAGGGCGACCGCCTCGGCCCCGGTGCCGGCCTCCCCGACGGCGCTCAACCCGGCGGTGTGCTCGATCAGCAGCCGGAAACTCGCCCGTAGCAGCGCCTGATCGTCCGCGACCAGCACCCGCACCGGCGTCACGCGGCGCCGCCGTACGGGAGGGTGGCCAGGACGACGTACCCGGCCCCGTCGCTCGGGCCGGCCTGGAACTCGCCGCCGTACAGAGCCACCCGCTCCCGCATGCCGACCAGGCCCTGGCCGGCCGGATCGCGCCGCCCGAGTGGCGGGTGCCCGTCGTCGCGCACCTCGATGCGTACCTCGCCGGGGGTGAGTGCGACCTCGACCCGGCAGCGGGCGCTGCCGGCGTGCTTCACCACGTTGGTCAGGGACTCCTGCACGATGCGGAACACCGCGAGGCCGACCGCCTCCGGCACCTCCGCCGCGCCGCGCAGGCGCAGATCCACCGGCACCCCCGCCGCGCGCGTCCGCTCGACCAGCGCCGGCAGGTCGGCCAGCCCCGGGATGGGTTCGAGGTCCGGTTCGGGGCGCAGGGTGCCGAGCACGCGTCGTAGCTCGGCCAGTGCTCCCCGGCTGGTGGACTCGATCACCCGCAGCGATTCCCGGGCCTGCTGGGGGCGCTCCTCCGCGATGTGGTTGGCGACCGCCGCCTGCACCGCGATCAGCCCCATGCCGTGCGCGACGATGTCATGCACCTCCCGGGCGATCCGTAGCCGCTCCTCCTGGACGGCCCGTTCCGTGCTCCGCCGGGCCGCGGCGCGCCGCTCCCGCACCGTCCAGCCGACGCCCCAGGCGGCACCGAGCACGAGGGCGGCGAACGCCGTGCCCAGGGAGCCCGGCCCGAACGGTGAGGGGGTCACCGGCAGAAGCGCGACGGAGGTCACCACGACGCAGACGGCCAGGACCGGGAGGGAACGGCGGGCTGGCCGGGAGAGGGCGACGGCGTAGAGGACGCTGCCCGCCGCGGTCAGCGGCGCCGCCACCGCGTAGTCCGGGATGACACCGGTGACCAGCGTGGCCGCCACCCCGACGAGCACCACCGCGGTGGCGATCAGCGGGCGCTGCCGGCGCAGCGCCACCGGAGCGCCCAGGGCCAGACCGGCAAGCGCCGACACCAGGGGCGGCTCGTGCAGTCCACTCGCCGGCGGCTGCGGCACCTCGATCGCCGCGTACCAGCAGAGCGCGGCGACCGCCCCGGCCAGGAGCAGATCCGCCAGGACCAGCCCGACCGGGCTGAGGTGGCGCATCGGCAGCGGCGGGGCGGCGGCGGTCACGCCATCGACAGTAGTGACCGGCCCGTCCATGCGCGTCAGCCCTGGGTCGGACGTTCCCCGGGCCGAGCCGGGCGGCCGGCTCCGACCCGGGTACGAGGTCGAACTGCCCATCCCGGCCCGATGTCTCCGCCGCCCGCGGTGACGATCCTCGGTGCCATGACCACAGCAACCGTTTCTCTCCGCGACGTCCGGAAGGTGTACGGCAGTGGACCGCGTCGCGTGCTCGCCCTCGACGGCGTGACGGTGGACTTCGCGCCGGCCAGCTTCACCGCCGTCATCGGCCCATCCGGTTCGGGCAAGTCCACCCTGCTGCACTGCGCCGCCGGGCTGGACCGCCCGACCGCGGGCCGGATCACGATCGCCGGCCTCGACGTGGGCAGCCTGGACGAGGCCGGGCTGACCCGGCTGCGCCGGGACCGGATCGGCTTCGTGTTCCAGGAGTACAACCTGGTCTCCTCCCTGACCGCCGAGCAGAACGTGGCGTTGCCGGCCCGGCTCGCCGGCCGGCGCCCGAACCCGCCGGACGTCGCCGCCGCCCTCGCCGCGGTCGGGCTCGCCGCGCGTGCCGGCCACCGGCCGAGCGAACTGTCCGGCGGTGAGCAGCAGCGTGTCGCCATCGCTCGCGCCCTGTTCGGCAGGCCCGGGGTGGTCTTCGCCGACGAACCGACGGGCGCCCTCGACAGCCGGGCCTCCCGGCAGGTGCTCCGCCTGCTGCGCGCGCTCGTCGATGAGCATGGGCAGACGGTCGTCATGGTCACCCACGATCCGGCGGCAGCGACCGTCGCCGACGAGGTGCTGGTGCTGACCGACGGTCGGCTGCTCGACCGCCTGTCCGGGCTGGACGCCGAGTCGATCGTCGCCCGGATGGCCGCGTGGGAGCCGACGTGCTGACCGCCGGTCCGGGAGGGTTCCGTCGTGCCGCCGGTCCGCACCGGGGCCGGTTCGCGGCCTTCTGGGCGGTGCTGACCGGAACCCTCCTCGTCACGGCGAGCCTGCTGCTCCACGCCTCGGCCGGCACGCGGGTCCCGGACCGGTTCGCCGGTACGGCGGTGGTGGTGCGCAGCCCGGACGTGACCACTGCCGCCGACCCGATCCCCGTCCCGCGCCCCTGGTCAGCCGGGGAAGCGGCGGCCCTGACGCGGCGACTGGCGGCGGTCCAGGGCGTGACGGCAGCCGTCCCCGACCACAGCTTCTACGCCCAGCCGGTACGCCGCGGGCGGGCGGTGCCCGGGCTGACGGAGGGCCAGGGGTGGGCGAGCGCCGCCCTCGCGCCGTACCGGCTCATCGCCGGCACCCCACCGCAGCGTGAGCGGGAGGTGGTCGTCGACCGCGCGCTCGGCGTACCGGTCGGTGACGGACTGACCGTGCTCACCGCGACCGGGGCGTCGAGGTGGACGGTCACCGGCCTGGTCGACGCGGCCGCGCTGTACGTCTCCGACGCCGAGGCCCGGCGCCTGGCGCCGGGAGTGCGGGCGATCGGCCTGCTCGGAGCCCCGCGACTGCCTGCGGTGAACGCCGTGGTGGGTGCCGCCGGAACGGTGGTCACCGGAGTGGAACGCGGGACGCTCGAGCCCCGCGCGGACACCCGCCTGCGGTGGATCGGGACGCAGGTGCTCACCGCGGTGTCCGCCCTCGCTGCCTTCGCCTGCGTCTTCGTGGTCGCCGCGACCTTCACCTTCACCGTCAACCAGCGGCGGCGGGAGCTGGGGCTGCTCCGGGCGCTGGGTGCCACCCCCCGCCAGGTCCGCCGGACGGTCTACCGGGACGCCCTCCGGATCGGGGTGCCCGCCGCGGCGCTCGGTGTGCTGCTCGGGGCGCTGGTTGCCCTGCCGGCCGACGACCTGCTGGTCGACGCCCGGCTCGAGCCCGCCGGCTTCCAGGTCGCGCTACGGATCTGGCCCCTGCTCGTCGGGCTCACCGTGGGGCCGATCGTGGCCCTGCTGGGCAGCGGCGCCGCCGCCCGCCGAGCGGCGCGGGTCCGGCCACTCGAAGCCCTGCGGACGGCCGAGGTGGAGGAACGGGCGATGAGCCGTACCAGGTGGGCCGCCGGACTGGCGGCGACGGCCGGAAGCGGTCTCGCCGGGATCATCGCCGTGACCACCGAGAACCTCTCCGACCTCGCGACGGCCGCGCTGCTGGGCGCCATGGCGCTGGTCGTAGCGGCGACCCTGCTCGCACCGGCGGTGGTGCCGGTCCTGGTACGGGCGCTCGGCCAGGCGATTCCCGGGGTGCTCGGCACGGTGGTCCGGGGCAGCGCCCGGGTTGCGGTACGGCGGACCGCCTCGACCGCCACCCCGGTGCTGCTGACCGTCACCTTCGCGGTCTTCATCCTCGGCAACGTCCAGACCACCACCGGCGCGTACGCCGCTGCTCGCGGGGCGGCCGTCCGGGCGGGGGCGGTGCTGGTTCCGGACGGCACCCCGGGGCTGACCGACGCCGCGGTGGCCGGCACGCATGGCACCGTCCTCCTTCCCACCAGGGTCTACGTGGCCGACACCGTTCTCACCGCGGTCGGGACCGATCCGGACCGGCTCGGTGCGGCGGCGTCCCGGCTGTCGGTGCTGTCCGGTTCCGTCGCCGAACTGGCCGAGCCGGACACCGTCGCGGTCCGCCGGTCGACGGCGGAACGGTTCGGGTGGTGGGTGGGCACGTCGACGCGGGTGGCCTTCGCCGACGGTCAGCCCACCCCGCTGCGGGTGGTGGCCGTCGTCGCCGACGAGGGCGTACCGGCCGAGCTGCTGCTGGACCGCCGCATGGTCCGACAGCGCGACCCGTCGGCGCTGGCCACGGCGGTCCTGCTGCCCGGTCCGGGACCCTCGGCGACGCCCCCCGGTGCGGCGGTGGTGGACGTCGCCACGTACGCGGCCCGCGCCGACGCCGAGGAGGATCGGCTGGTCTGGGTCTTCACGCTGCTGCTCGTCGGGGTCTCCGCCGGGTACGGCGCACTGGCGGTGGTCAGCACTGTCGCCCTGGCCACGGTGACCCGAGCACGTGACCTGCGGGTGCTGCGGCACGCCGGAGCGACCCGCCGGCAGGTGCTGGTCGCCGTGGCGGCCGAGTCCGCACTCGCCGCGGCGATCGGCGCGCTGCTCGGCGGGTTGGCCGCGCTGCTCGCCCTGCTCGGCTCCGTGGGCGCACTCCGCGAACAGACCGACGCGCACGTCGACCTGGTCGTGCCGTGGCCGATCGTGGCCGGGATCGTGGTGCTCTGCCTGACGCTGGCGGCCGCCGCCGGGGTGGTACCCGCTCGCCGGGTGGTCGCGGGTTCGTTGAGCCGCCCTGCTGCGGGCCGCTGAGAGCCACGGATGACAACGGCTCGGCTCGCGGCGAACGCCGTGAGCCGAGCCGGGTCAGGAGGACTCGCGGGCCGCCGGGCCGGTGCCGAAGAGGACGTCGTCCCAGCTCGGCAGGCGCTTGCGCGGCTTGCCACCGGCCTCGGTGGACTCGGTGCCGCCGGTCGCCGCCGGGGCGCCGGTGCGCCGCGGCCGGAGCACGGCCAGCGACGGCACGGCCGGGATCTCCTTCGGCGCGTCCGAGTCGTCGTCGAACGCGGAGCCCTGGCCGCCCCCGAGCAGCGCGGCCGCGCCCCCGGTGACCGCCCGCTGGCGGGGTGCGTCGGATGCGGCCAGCGCGGCCGGGGAGCGGGTGTCCAGACCGCGACCGGACGTGCCGCCGAGCGGCCGGTCCAGCGAGGCGAGCAGCGCGTCCCGGCCGGCGCGGATCGGGTCCCGCCCCGGGCGGGCGTGCTCGCCGGGCGACGGCAGGCCGTGCCCGCCCCGGCTCGGCTCGCCGCGCGACGGACCGGGCAGCGCGTGGCCGCCCCGCTCCGGCGCCGGCTCCTGGCCGAGGATCGGCGTGGGGCGCTCGGCGCACAGGTACTGCGCCATGTCATCGTGCGGGCTGACGTTCTGCCGGGTCTTGTCGAGATCCCAGACCGCCTGCGCCGTGGCCTTGCCGGACGGCCAGGTGGCGATGATGCGCCACGTGCCGTCGTCGCGGCGGTAGGCGTCCCAGGAGATCTTCTCGGTGTCGATCCCGTGCTGGGCCAGCCGGCCGTTGACCACCTCGGCCAGCGGGGTCGGCTTCTCCGCGCCCTTGAGCCGGGTGCGGCGGGCGTGCTGGGCGAGCATGGCCCGCTCCTGGAGCACCGGGCCGGCGTAGCGCAGGACGCGGTCGACCGGCACGCCGGCGATCCGGGCGACGTCCTCGGCGGACTCGCCGGAGCGGATCCGGGCCTGGATGTCGCGCGGGGAGAGCGACGGCGTCGGATCGGCGGCGCTCGGCACCACCGCGAGCGGGGTCGCGCCCGGCTCGGCGTGCAGCGCCGTGGCGATGCGCTCGTCGATGGGCAGGGCCAGCAGGCGCCCGACCTCGTCGGCGAGCACCAGAGCCTGGCCGTCCTCGGAGAGGGCGACGAAGCGTACTGGGCGCATGGGCTTGCCTCCGTCCCGCTTCGCTGGCCGTCACGCCACGAGCCGGCCACCCGGGCGTCTCGGACCACCGTACGCTCATCTACCCGAAGCTGGGGGATGCGACACTCGGCATGTCGCGACTGAGCTGCGGTGATGATCACGGTGGGTGGTCGCCGGAGCCCCGACGACCACCCACCGTCACCAGATGATCAGAGTCGCTCGACCACGTAGTCGATCGACGCGGTGAGCGCCTCCACGTCGGCCGGCTCGACCGCCGGGAAGAGCGCGACGCGGAGCTGGTTGCGACCCAGCTTCCGGTAGGGCTCGGTGTCGACGATGCCGTTGGCGCGCAGCGCCTTGGCGATCGCCGAGGCGTCCACCCCGTCGGCGAAGTCGATGGTGGCGACCACGTTGGAGCGCAGCGCCGGGTCGGTCACGTACGGGGTGGCGAACGAGGAGCGCTCCGCCCAGCCGTAGACGATGCCGGCGCTCTCGGCGGTGCGCTTGGCCGCCCAGGCCAGCCCACCCTGCGAGTTCATCCAGTCGGTCTGCTCGGCGGCCAGGAAGATGGTCGCCAGGGCGGGCGTGTTGTAGGTCTGCTCCAGCCGCGAGTTGTCGATCGCGGTGACCAGGTCGAGGAAGGCCGGGATGTAGCGGCCCGACTCCTTGATCTCGGTGGCCCGGGCGAGCGCGGCCGGCGACATGAGGGCCAGCCACAGGCCCCCGTCGGAACCGAAGCACTTCTGCGGGGCGAAGTAGTAGACGTCGGTCTCGCCGACGTTGACCTCTAGGCCGCCGGCGCCGGAGGTGGCGTCGACCAGCAGCAGCGAGCCCTCGTCGGCGCCCGGCACCCGGCTGATCGGCACCGCCACGCCGGTGGAGGTCTCGTTGTGCGGGGTGGCGTAGACGTCGACGCCGGCCTCGGCGACCAGGGTCGGCGCGCTGCCCGCCTCGGACTTGCGCACGGTCGGCTCGCCCAGGAACGGCGCGTCCTTGACCGACTTGGCGAACTTGGCGCCGAACTCGCCGAAGCTGGCGAACTGCGCCCGGTCGCGGATCAGGCCGAAGGTGGCGACCTCCCAGAAGGCGGTGGTGCCGCCGTTGCCGAGCACCACCTCGTAGCCCTCGGGAAGGGCGAAGAACTCGGCGATGCCCCGGCGCAGCCGGGCCACCTGGTCGCGGACCGTCTTCTGCCGGTGCGAGGTGCCCAGGTAGCTGGTGGCGACGTCGGCGAGCGCGGAGACCGCCGCCGGACGGACCTTGGACGGCCCGCAGCCGAAGCGGCCGTCGGCGGGCCTGATGTCGTCGGGAATCCGGATGGTCGGTGCGTCAGCCACGGTTGTCTCGATCCTTCCGCATGGGCGAGGGCGGGCCCTTTCAGCGGGGCGCGGAGCGACGGCGGCCACGCGCGGGCGCGCGGCGGAGCCGGGTCCGAGCCCGGTCCGGCGGCACTGCCGGCCTTCATCCTCGCACCCGCGCCACCCGCTCCGACGGCTGGTCCCACGACCGGGGCTGAGGGATGCGCCACAACGCGCCAGGGCCCGGTCCGCGACGGACCGGGCCCTGGACGGGGTACGGGAGAGGTCAGACGCCGTGCGGGATGGCGTCCCAGCCCTCGACCTCCTGCGGCTTCCGGCTGCCCGGGCCGACGTAGCGGGCCGACGGGCGGACCAGCCGCTGGAGCTTCTTCTGCTCCAGGATGTGCGCGGACCAACCGCCCATCCGGGCGCAGGTGAACATCGAGGTGAACATGTGCGCCGGCACCTCGGCGAAGTCGAGCACCACGGCCGACCAGAATTCGACGTTGGTGGCGAGCACCCGGTCCGGGCGGCGGGCCTGGAGCTCGGCCAGGGCGGCCTTCTCCAGCGCCTCGGCGATCTCGAAGCGCGGCGCGCCCAGCTCCTTGGCGGTGCGGCGGAGCACGCGGGCGCGCGGGTCCTCGGCCCGGTAGACCCGGTGGCCGAAGCCCATGAGCCGCTCGCCCCGGTCGAGGACGCCCTTGACGTAGCCCTCGGCGTCGCCGCTGCGCTCGACGGCCTCGAGCATGCTGAGCACCCGGGACGGCGCGCCGCCGTGCAGCGGGCCGGAGAGCGCGCCGATGCCGGAGGAGATGCAGGCCGCGGCGTCGGCGCCGGTGGAGGCGACGATCCGGGCGGTGAAGGTGGAGGCGTTCAGGCCGTGCTCGGCGGCCGAGATGAAGTAGGCGTCGACGGCCTTGACGTGCCGCGGGTCGGGTTCACCCCGCCAGCGCTTCATGAACCGCTCGACGATGGTCTCCGCCTTGTCGATCTCCTTCTGCGGCACGGCCGGCAGGCCGAGGCCGCGGGCGGACTGGGCGACGAAGGAGAGCGCGGTGACCGACACCCGGGCCAGGTCCTCGCGGGCCTGCTCGTCGGAGATGTCGAGGAGCTGGCTGAGCCCCCAGTACGGGGCGAGCATGGCGACCGCGGACTGGACGTCGACGCGGATGTCGCCGGAGTGCACCGGCACCGGGAACGGCTCGGCCGGCGGCAGGCCCGGGCCGAAACGCCCGTCGACCAGCAGCGCCCAGACGTTGCCGAAGGAGACCTGACCGATCAGATCCTCGATGTCCACGCCGCGGTAGCGCAGCGCGCCACCCTCGCGGTCGGGTTCGGCGATCTGGGTCTCGAAGGCTACGACGCCCTCCAGGCCCGGTTTGAAGTCGGACATGTCGTCTCCTGGCTTCCGGCGGTGGTGGTGGCCGCGCGGGCTGGACGGGCCCGCGGCTCGGGCGACCCCCTCAGGGATGTGTTCGGAACATCTTGCCTGCTCGGTAACCGGGTTCGCGACCCGCAGCGACTGTGCGCCACATGACATCCCCGCCGGTGGACATGCTCACGGGCTGGAGAAGACTGGGTGGTGGGGCCTGGCCAGCGTCGGGGGACGCCGGCATCCCCGGGAGAGGGACGACGAGAGTGATGGGCGACACACCTGCCCCGGCCGGTATGCGTAACGAGTACGCCGCCGACCTGGGCCTTTCCGAATCGGATCTCGCGCCGGACTGGCACACCCAGTTCGCCCGCTGGTTCGCCGACGCGGTGGCGCATCCGCTGCCCGAACCGAACGCCATGGTGGTCGGCACGGCCGACGCCGACGGGCGGCCGAGCGGCCGCACCGTGCTGCTCAAGGGGTACGACCCGGACGGGTTCGTCTTCTACACCAACTACGACTCCCGCAAGGGCGACGAGGCGACCGTCAACCCGTGGGCCAGCCTGGTGTTCCCCTGGTTCCCGATGCAGCGGCAGGTGACGGTCACCGGCCGGGTGAGCCGGGTCGACCGGGCCGAGACCGAGGCGTACTTCGCCGTCCGGCCGCGCGGCTCCCAGCTCGGCGCCTGGGCGAGCACCCAGTCCCAGGTGGTGCCCGACCGCGCGGCGCTGGACGCGGCGTACCGGGCGGCGGCCGAGCGCTTCGCCGACGTTGCGGAGATCCCCGCGCCGCCGCACTGGGGCGGCTTCCGGGTGCGGCCGGAGACCGTGGAGTTCTGGCAGGGCCGGGCCAGCCGGCTGCACGACCGGCTGCGGTTCCGGCGCACCGGGGACGGCACCTGGGCGATCGAGCGGCTGGCCCCGTGACGGGGGTGACGGAGGCCCGGCAGCGCGGAGCGCGCCGCTGGGCGATCGACCTGCGCCCGCTGGGCGTGCCCGCGTACCGCCGGGTGTGGCTCGGCAACGCCGTGGCGATGTTCGGCTTCCAGTTCACCGCCGTGGCGGTGCCCGTGGAGATGTTCGACCTGACCGGCGGCTCGTTCTGGGTCGGCCTGCTCGGGATCGCCGGCTTCCTGCCGCTGCTGGTCTTCGGGCTGTGGGGCGGGGCGGTCGCGGACGCCCGGGACCGGCGGCGGGTGCTGCTGGGCGGCGGCGCCCTGCTCTGGGCGTCGACCCTGGCGCTGCTGCTCCAGTCGCTGCTGCGCGTGGGCAGCCCGGTGCTGCTGCTGGTCCTGGTCGCGGTGCAGTCGATCGCGTTCGCCATAACCTCGCCGACCCGCAGCGCGATCCTGCCCCGCCTCGTGCCGGCCGAGCTGGTGCCGGCGGCCAGCACGCTGAACTTCACCACGTTCACCGCGACCTCGGTCTTCGGGCCGCTCGCCGCCGGCCTCATCTTCGCGACCTGGCGCATCGACATCGGGCTGCCGATCGCGTACGGGGTCGACGCGCTGCTGTTCACCGTGTCGCTCTGGGCCACCCTGCGGCTGCCGGCCATGCCGCCCGAGCCGGACCCGGGCGGCGACGGCACGCCGCGCAAGGCGGGGCTGGCCAGCATCGTCGACGGGCTCCGCTATCTGGCCACCACGCCGGTGCTGCTGCTCTCCTTCGCCATCGACCTGATCGCGATGATCCTGGCCATGCCCCGGGCGCTCTTCCCCGAGCTGGCGCACGAGCGGTTCGGCGGCGGGGCGGCGGTCGGCTGGCTCTACAGCGCGATCGCCATCGGCGCCATGCTGGGCGGCCTCACCTCCGGCTGGATCGGCCGGGTACGCCGGCAGGGGCTGGCGCTGGTGGTAGCCGTGGTCGGCTGGGGCGTGGCGATCGCCGCCGCCGGCCTGGCCCGCCAGCTCTGGCTGGTGGTGGCCCTGCTCGGCCTGGCCGGCGCCGCCGACCTGGTCAGCGCGACCCTGCGGCAGTCGATGCTGCTGGTCTACGCGCCGGACCGGATGCGCGGCCGGCTCCAGGGCGTCAACACGGTGGTGGTCGCCGGCGGCCCGCGCCTGGGCGACCTGCGGGCCGGCGCGATGGCCGCCGCCTCCGGCACCACCATCGCCATGGTGGGCGGCGGCATCGCCTCAGCCGTGCTCGCGGTGCTGCTCGTGACGGTCTTCCCGGCCCTGCTCCGCTACCGGGCCGCCGGGGCGGGCGAGCGGGACCGGACGGGCTAAGGTCGCCGGCATGGAGACCGACGCGCGCCCGTCCCCGTCGGGGGCACAGTGGACCATTGCCGCCGACGGGCACGAGGCCGTCGTGGTGGAGGTCGGCGGTGGCCTGCGGGCCTACCGGCACGACGGGACCGACTACCTCGACGGGTACGAGGCGGACGAGCTCTGCCCCGGCTCGGCCGGTCACGTGCTGGCCCCCTGGCCGAACCGGATCCGGGACGGCGCGTACACCTTCGGGGACCGGTCGTTCCAGCTCGACCTGACCGAGCCGGCCCGGCACAACGCCATCCACGGCCTGGTCAACTGGGTGCGGTGGGAGCTCGTCGAGCAGTCGCCGGACAGCGTGACGATCGCCTACGAGCTGCCGCCCAGCCCCGGCTACCCATGGGCGCTGCGGCTGCGGAGCCGGTGGAGCGTCGGCGCGGACGGGCTGCGGGCCGAGCACGAGGTGACCAACCGGTCCGGCGAGCCGGCCCCCTTCGGCTTCTCCGTGCACCCCTACCTGCAACTGCCGAAGGTCGGCGTGGACGAGCTGACCCTGCGGGTGCCGGGGCGGACCCGGGTGCTGCTGGACAACCGGCTCCTGCCGGTGGCCGCGACCGAGGTGGCCGGCACCGAGTTCGACTACACCGAGCCGCGCGCGATCGGCGGCGCGGTGCTCGACGTGGCCTTCGGCGACGTGGTGCGGGACGTGGACGGGGGCTCGTCGGTGACCCTGGCCGCCCCGGACGGCTCGGCCGCGGTGCACGTCTGGGCGGACGGCGAGTTCGGCTGGTGGCAGGTCTTCACCGGGGACACCCTCACCGGGGAGCGGCACCGGCGCTCGGTGGCGGTCGAGCCGATGACCTGCCCGGCCGACGCCTTCCGCTCGGGCCGGGACCTCATCACGCTGGCTCCCGGGCAGACCTGGCGGGGTGCCTGGGGCATCCGGCCCGGGGCCTGAGCGTGGAGTTCGCCGAGGTCGTCCGGCGCCGACGGATGGTCCGCAACTACGACCCGGACCGCCCGGTCCCGCCCGAGGTGGTGGACCGGCTGCTGGACCACGCCGTACGGGCCCCGTCGGCCGGGTTCGCCCAGGGCTGGGGGTTCCTGGTGCTGGAGGAGCCGGCAGACCGGGAGCGGTTCTGGGCGGCGGCCACCCCGGCCGGCGGCGGCCGGGAACGCTGGCTGGCCGGGATGCGCAAGGCCCCGCTGATCGTGGTGCCGCACGCCAACCGCTCCGCGTACCTCGACCGTTACGCCGAGCCGGACAAGGGCTGGGCGGACCGTTCCGAGGACCGCTGGCCGGTGCCCTACTGGTACGTCGACACCGGCTTCGCCGCCCTGCTGATGCTGCTCACCGCCGTGGACGAAGGGCTGGGGGCCTGCTTCTTCGGGATCCCGCCGCAGCGGATCGGGGCGTACCGGGAGGCGTTCGGCGTGCCGGCGGAGTACCACCCGATCGGCGCGCTCACGGTAGGTTACCGGGCACCCGACCACCGGTCGCCGTCGCTGCGGCGCGGCCGCCGGCCGGTGGACGAGGTGGTCCGGCGGGGCCGCTGGAGTTGAGGGTGGTTCAGCGCGTCCGGCCCGGGTATCGGCGGTAGGGAAACCGACATGAGGGAGTAAAACGCGGTGTGGCGGGTGCGGCTAGGCTGGCACCGACATCATTCGGCCGGCCGGGGGGAGGGGAGCGTGCCGTGATCTTCAGGGCGGTCCGGGACGGGCGTCCCTACCCGGAGCACAACCTCACGCTCAAGCAGTGGGCCGAGATCCCGCCGCGCCCGCTGCGGCTGGACCAGCTCATCACGACCAAGCGGGAGCTGGCGCTCGACAAGCTGCTCGCCGAGGACTCCACCTTCTACGGCGACCTCTTCCCGCACGTGGTGCAGTGGAACGGCGGCCTCTACCTGGAGGACGGCCTGCACCGGGCGCTGCGCGCGGCGCTCCAGCAGCGCAATCAGATCCACGCCCGGGTGCTGGTGCTCAGCGGTCAGGGCGAGTGACGCGCCCCTGAGTCTTCGTTAAGGTGACGCCATGACCCCTCTCGACCTGCTGGACATCGACGCGTCGCTGAGCGAGGAGGAGCGTCAGATCCGCGCCGTGGTGCGCCAGCTGATCGACGACCGGGTCCGCCCGCACGTCGCGGGCTGGTACGAGGACGGCCACGTCCCGGCCCGCGAGCTGGCCCGGGAGTTCGGCAAGCTCGGCCTGCTCGGCATGCACCTCACCGGCTACGGCTGCGCGGGCGCGTCGGCCGTCGCCTACGGGCTGGCCTGCCTGGAGCTGGAGGCCGGCGACTCCGGCATCCGCTCGCTGGTCTCGGTGCAGGGGTCGCTGGCCATGTACGCCATCTGGCGCTACGGCAGCGAGGAGCAGAAGCAGCGCTGGCTGCCCGCCATGGCGGCCGGCGAGGCGATCGGCTGCTTCGGGCTGACCGAGCCGGACCACGGCTCCGACCCGGCCTCGATGGCGACCCGTGCCCGCCGCGACGGCGACGACTGGATCCTGACCGGCAGCAAGCTGTGGATCACCAATGCGCCGATCGCCGACGTCGGGGTGATCTGGGCGCGCACCGACGAGGGCGTCCGCGGCTTCGCCGTACCGATGGACACCCCCGGTGTGACGGCGCGGGAGATCCGGCACAAGATGTCGCTGCGCGCGTCGCTGACCGGCGAGATCGCCCTCGACGACGTGCGGCTGCCGGCGGACGCCCGGCTGCCCGGGGCGACCGGGCTGAAGGCGCCGCTGAGCTGCCTCACCGAGGCCCGGCACGGCATCGTCTGGGGCGCGCTCGGCGCGGCCCGGGACTGCCTGGAGACCGCCCTGTCCTACGCGACCACCCGGACCCAGTTCGGCCGGCCGCTCGCCGGCTTCCAGCTCACCCAGGCCAAGCTCGCCGACATGGCGGTCGAGTGGAACAAGGGGCTGCTGCTCGCGCTGCACCTGGGCCGGCTGGCCGACGCCGGGAAGCTGCGCCCGGACCAGGTCAGCGTGGGCAAGCTGAACAACGTACGCGAGGCCCTGGCCATCGCCCGGGAGTGCCGCACCATCCTGGGCGCGAACGGCGTCTCGGGCGAGTACCCGGTGATGCGGCACGCCAACAACCTGGAGAGCGTGCTGACCTACGAGGGCACCTCGGAGATCCACCAGCTGGTCATCGGCCAGCGGCTGACCGGGCTCTCCGCGTTCGCCTGAGCTGGGGATTCCCCCATTCGGGTCGCTCGGCGAGCGACTGTCGCACGGTGGCCGTACCGTCATTCTCAGTCGATGTGTCTGACGAGGACGGTGAGGGGCGATGGCCCGCGACGGTGAGAACGAGCCCACCAGGGAGTTCCCGGAATACCCGACCGGCGAGTCCCTCCGGGCCCGGTCGGACGTGCCGTCCGACCCCCGGCCCGGTGGCCCGGCGTCGCCCGGTGCTCCGGCGCGGGGCCTGCTCTGGGTGCTCGGCGCGGCCGCGCTGGCCGTGGTGGTGCTGCTCGGCGTGCAGGCGACCGGCCTGCTGCCGGAGTTCCGCAACCCGTTCGCCAAGGAGCAGACCGACCGCAGCCAGCCGCCGCTGCTCAAGTCGATCCGCGACCTGAGCCGCTACGTGGCCGCCGAGGGCAACTTCCAGGTCGTGGTCGACGTGCAGAAGGACCGGCGCAACGTGCCCGACTTCCTGCTCAACGAGCGCACGCTCTTCGTCGGGGCGGGCCGCATCGAGGCGTACGTCGACTTCGCCAAGATCGCCGACGGGGCGGTGGTGGTCTCCGACGACGGCAAGTCCGTCGAGATCAAGCTGCCGGCGCCGCAGCTCGGCGAGACCGATCTGGACATGGACAAGAGCTACGTCTTCGCCGAGCAGCGCGGCCTGATCAACCGGCTGAACGACCTGGTCGGCGGCGATCCCAACCGGCAGCAGCAGGTCTACCAGCTCGCCGAGGACCGGATCACGGCGGCGGCCCGGGACAGCGGGCTCACCGCCCGTGCCGAGGAGAACACCCGCAAGATGCTGGAGGGTCTGCTCCGCTCGCTGGGCTACGAGAAGGTGACGGTCACCTACACGGCGTCCTGACGCCATCGGCGCCCGCCCCGGGTGATCCCGGGGCGGGCGGCACGGGTCAGTGGCGGGTGGCGAGGTAGCGGTCCTCGTTCGGCATGAGGATCCACAGGATCAGATAGACGATCACCTGGGTGCCGGGCAGCAGCAGCGACAGCAGGAACAGCAGCCGGACCAGGCCGGCGGACATGCCGAACCGCTGGGCCAGGCCGGCGCAGACGCCGGCGAACATGCGCCCCTGGCGGGGCCGGACCAGTTTGCGACTCATCGTCGAACTCCCACTTCTGCGGCGATCCGCCGCGCTGATTCCACGGTAGGAACGGGCGCACGTCCCGCCCTCGGCCCCGAGGAGGATCGGCGACCCGGGAACCCGTAGGTGCTTTACCCCGGCGGGCCATGATCGATTCACCGGCCGGTCAGCCGGTGACGGTGGGTTGACGGCGGGCGCGGAGGGTAGGCTCGCCGGTCGGGCGCCCACACCCCGGGTGCCGCCCGCCGCCTCCCGGAACCGGGGAGCGGCACACACCGGGCCGGACCCGCACAACGGGGACGACGGCGAGGAAAGTGCAGCCATGATCAGTGTTTTCGATCTCTTCAGCGTCGGTATCGGGCCGTCCAGCTCGCACACCGTGGGGCCGATGCGGGCCGCGCGGACGTTCGTGGCCGGGCTCAAGGCCGACGGCCAGCTCGCCGACGTCGTGCGCGTGCAGGCCGAGCTGTTCGGTTCGCTGGGCGCCACCGGCCACGGCCACGGCAGCGACCGTGCCGTGCTGCTCGGGCTGGAGGGGGAGGCCCCGGAGACGGTCGACACCGACACGGTGGGGCCGCGGGTGGAGCGGATCCGCGCCGAGCGGCGGCTGAGCCTGCTGGGCAGCCAGGAGATCGACTTCGACCCGGACCGGGAACTGGTGCTGCACCGCCGCCGCTCCCTGCCGTACCACCCGAACGGGATGACCTTCGCGGCCTTCGACGCGGCCGGGGAGCAGGTCCGGGCGCGCACCTACTACTCGGTCGGTGGCGGGTTCGTGGTCGACGAGGCGGCCGCTGGAGCCGACCGGATCAAGCCGGACAGCACCCGGGTCCGGCACCCGTTCCTCACCGGCGCGGAGCTGCTGGCGGTGACCGCCGAGACCGGCCTGTCGATCAGCGAGGTGATGCTCGCCAACGAGCTGTCCTGGCGCAGCGAGGCGGACGTCCGGGCCGGGCTGCTGGAGATCTGGCGGGTCATGCGGGAGTGCGTCGAGAACGGCTGCGCCCGCGACGGCGTGCTGCCGGGCGGGCTGAAGGTGCGCCGCCGGGCGGCCGAGCTGCGCCGCAGCCTGGAGGCGGAGGGCGACGCGAGCGACCCGCTGCACGCGATGGACTGGGTCACCCTCTTCGCGCTCGCCGTCAACGAGGAGAACGCGGCCGGCGGGCGGGTCGTCACCGCGCCGACCAACGGCGCCGCCGGGATCATCCCGGCCGTCCTGCACTACTACACCCGGTTCGTGCCGGGCGCCTCCGAGGAGGGCGTGATCCGCTTCCTCCTCGCGGCCGGCGCCATCGGGGTGCTGTTCAAGGAGAACGCCTCGATCTCCGGCGCCGAGGTCGGCTGCCAGGGCGAGGTCGGCTCGGCCTGCTCGATGGCGGCCGCCGGGCTGGCCGAGGCGCTGGGCGGCACGCCCGAGCAGGTGGAGAACGCGGCCGAGATCGGCATGGAGCACAACCTCGGGCTCACCTGCGACCCGGTCGGCGGCCTGGTGCAGATTCCGTGCATCGAGCGCAACGCGGTGGCCAGCATCAAGGCCATCACGGCGGCGCGGCTGGCGCTGCGCGGCGACGGGGTGCACGCCGTGTCGCTGGACAAGGTCATCAAGACCATGCGGGAAACCGGCGCCGACATGAAGATCAAGTACAAGGAGACGGCGCGGGGCGGCCTCGCCGTCAACGTCATCGAGTGCTGACGAACCCGAAGGGGTGACCCGGCGCGTCCGTACGCCGGGCCGCGACGCCCGGGGCGAGGATGGGACGGTGACGTCCGGCGTCGCCGCGCTCTGGTCCGCCCGCACCTCGCTGCGCATCCTGGTCCGGCGCGATCTCGCGGTGAAATACCAGCAGTCCGTGCTGGGCTATCTCTGGTCGCTCATCGAGCCGCTCGGCATGGGCCTGATCTACTGGTTCGTCTTCGGCGTGCTCTACTCCGGGGCCACCCGGCGGCACCTGGGCGACGCGGCCGGGTCGTACCCGCTGTTCCTGATCACCGGGATCTTCGCATGGATGTGGGCCAGCTCGGCGCTCACCGAGGCGACCAACGCGCTGACGGGGCAGGCCCGGCTGATCACCACGATGAACCTGCCGCGGCAGGTCTTCCCGATCGGCCGGGTCGCCGGCCGGTTCGCCGAGTACGTCGCCGGCCTGCCCATCCTGGCCGCCATCGCGGCCCTCTACGCCGCACACGGCCGGATCCACCTGGGCTGGACGCTGCTCGCGCTGCCGCTGGCCGTGGCGGTGCAGTTCGTCCTGCTGGTGGGGCTGGCGCTGCTGCTGTCGGCGGGCAACGTGCTGATGCGCGACATCGAGCGCACCATGCGGCTGGTCATCCGGCTGCTCTTCTACGCCACCCCGATCATCTACCCGCTGAACCTCGTGCGGGAATCGGGCATGCCGGGCTGGGTGAAGATCGCGTACGAGCTGAACCCGCTGGTCGGGATCTTCCAGCTGCACCACGCGATCTGGTATCCGGACGAGTTCCCCGACGCCCGGCTGCTCACTGTCACGGTGGCGGGCAGCCTGCTGGTGTTCGGGGTCGGCTGGTGGTCGTTCCGCCGCCTCGAACCGGCCGTCCTCAAGGAACTGTGAATGGCCGCGATCATCGAGGCGGACGGCCTCGGCATCCGGTTCGTCCGCAACCGCCGCCGCCAGCTCCGGCTGCGGGAACTGCTCATCCACCGGGGCTCCCGGGACCCGGACGCCGGCCGGTTCTGGCCGCTGCGGGACGTGTCGTTCCGGATCGAGCCGGGCGAGACGGTCGGCGTGGTGGGGCGCAACGGTACCGGCAAGAGCACCCTGCTGCGGCTGATCGCCGGCGTGCTGATACCCGACGAGGGCTCGATCCGGGTCCACGGCCGGGTGGCCCCGCTGCTGGAACTCTCCGCCGGCTTCTCCGGCGACCTGACCGGACGGGAGAACCTCTACCTGGTGGGCGGGCTGCACGGGCTGTCGTCGGCCTACCTGCGGCGGCACTTCGACGAGATCGTCTCGTTCGCGGGTGAGCAGGTCGAACGCGCCATCGACACCTCGGTCCGGCACTACTCGTCCGGCATGAAGGTGCGGCTGGGCTTCGCGGTGATCGCGCACCTGCCCCATCCCGTGCTGCTGGTGGACGAGGTGACCGCGGTCGGGGACGCGGAGTTCCGCGCGAAGTGCTATGCGACCATCGAGCGACTTCTCGCGGAAGGGCGCACGCTGGTGCTGGTGTCACACAACGACAAGGACCTCACCCGGTTCTGCCGTCGGGGGCTCTACCTCGACGCCGGGCGGCTGACCGTCGACGGGACGATCGACGAGGCGCTGCGGGCGTACGCCGGCGCGACGCAGCGGTGACGCTCGCGATCGTGCTCGCCGCCGGGCCGGCGGCGGGCCTGACCACCGATGCCGGGGAGCGCGTGGCCGACCGGCTCGCCGGGCAGTGGCGCCGGGCCGGGGCGGACGAGGTGCGGGTGGCCGCCGACCTGTCCGAGCTGGCCGACCTGGTGGCGGCCGCCACCGGGCCCGTGCTGGTCAGCGGGGCTGACCTGGTGGCGCACACGGCCGTACTCAAGCACCTCGCCACCAGCCCGGTGGGGCCGACGGTGGCCCTGGTGCTCACCGATCCGCCGGCCGCCGGGCAGGTGACGGTTCGCGAGGAGCGCGGCCAGGTGGTCGCGGTGGGCGACCCCACCGGCGCGACCGGTGTGTTCGGCGGCGCGCTGCGGGTCGGCCCGGCCGACCTGCCGGCCCTCGCCGCCGCGGCGAGGACCGCGGCCGGTGGCGGCGTCGACCAGCTCTTCGCGGACCTGGCCGGGTGCGGCACGCTGACCTTCGCCCACCGGGTACGCCTGCTCGTGGCGCACCGGGTCGGCGACCCGGCGGAACTGGCCGCGGCGCAGGCGGCCGTGGCCGCGGTCGACGAGGACCGTGCAGAGCTGAAGCTGTCGGTGAAGGAGCGGGACGACTTCTTCACCACGTTCTTCGTCAGCACCTGGTCCCCGTACGTGACGAAGGCCGCCGCCCGGATCGGCCTGGGCCCGACCGCGGTCACCCTGATCTCGGTGGTCTTCGCGGTGGCCGCGGCGGTGCTCTTCGGCGCCGGCGGGCGGCCCGCGCTGGTGGCCGGTGCGGTGCTGCTCTACCTGGGCTTCGTGCTGGACTGCGTGGACGGCCAGCTGGCCCGCTACACCCGGCACTTCAGCGCCTGGGGCGGCTGGCTCGACACGATGGCCGACCGGGCCAAGGAATACCTGGTCTACGCGGGCCTCGGCTACGGGGCCACGCACGCCGGCTTCCGCTACGGCTGGGCGCTGGCGATCGCCGCCATGACCCTCCAGACCGTGCGCCACATGACCGACACCTGGTACGGCGTGCTGCACGACGAGGCGGCCCGGCGCCCCCGCCCGGCCACCGGGGAGGCGGGCGGCATCGGCGGGAAGCTGAACGCTGCGTCGACGAAGGTGCAGGCGGACACCGGCTCGGTGTCCTACTGGCTGAAGCGGACCGTGGTCTTCCCGATCGGCGAGCGGTGGGCGCTCATGGCGGTGGCCGCCGCGCTGTTCGGGCCGCTGGTGGCGCTCTGCGCGGTGCTGGTGTGGGGGGTGCTGGCGTTCGCGTACACCGGTGGCCTGCGCACCCTTCGGGCGCGGTGGATGCGGGTGCCGGTCATGAGCACCGTCGACACCGGCCTGCACCGCGACGACGGGCCGCTGGCCCGGACGCTGCCGGCGCCCGGGAGGCTGCCGGCGGTCCGGCAGCCGCTGGTGCTGGCCGTGCTCGGTGCGCTCGGCGCGGCGGGCCTGCTGCTGTGGTCGTTGCTGGCCGTCCACGCCGGGGACGACCTGCCCGGCTGGGCGGTGGCGTTCGCGTTCGTCGTCCTGATGAGCGGGGCGCACGGCGCGCGGGCCGCGCACGACGGGCCGCTGGACTGGCTGGTCCCGGCGGCGCTGCGGGCCGCGGAGTTCCTCTTCGCGATCGCCGTCGGCGTGGCCGGGCGGGTGCCGCCGTGGCTGATCTTCGGGTACGTCTTCGTGCTGACCCTGCACCACTACGACCTGACCGCCCGGCTGGAGAAGCGGCAGGCCGCCCCGCCGCTGCACGCCGCCACGCTGGGCTGGGAGGGGCGTTCGGCGCTCCTCACCATCGGGTCAATCGCCGGAATTGCGAGCATCGCTCTGGCTACACTCGGTGCGTACCTTCTCGTGGTTTTTGTCGCGAGCGTGGTCCTCGCCTGGGTGGTCCTGCCGGCCCGCGTCCGTGGGGGTGACCGCTCGCCGGGCTGACGGAGGGCGGGCCGGGATGACCCTGATCAGCTTCGTCGTACCGGCCTTCAAAGTGCAGGGTTACCTGCGGGAGTGTCTCGACTCGATCCTCGACCAGCCGTTTGACGACGTCGAGGTGATCGGGATCGACGACGCCTCTCCGGACGGCAGCGGCGAGATCCTGGCCGAGTACGCGGACCGCGACCCCCGGGTCCGTGCGATCCGGCTCGCCGAGAACGTCGGGCTCGGTCCGGCTCGCAACATCGGGCTGGACCGGGCCACCGGCGACTACGTCTGGTTCGTCGACGGCGACGACTGGCTGGTCCCCGGCTGCCTGCCGCACGTGGCCGACCGGCTCCGCGCCACCCGCCCGGACGTGCTGATCGTCGACCACGTCCGGGCGCACTGGAACAACGTGGGCACGCGCAGCGCCATGCGGGACGTGTTCCCGGAGCCGCCCGGCGCGGCGACCTTCCGGCTGCGGGAGCGGCCGGAGACCCTGCGCCTGCTGCACACCGCCTGGAACCGGTTGGTCCGCCGGGAGTTTCTCGTCGAGCAGGGGCTGCGCTTCGCACCCGGCTGGTACGAGGACGTCTCGTTCAGCTATCCCGTGCTGATGGCCGCCGCGCGGATCGGCGTGCTGGACCGGGTCTGCCTCAATTACCGGCAGCGTCGCACCGGGGCGATCACCCGGACCCGTGGCGACCGGCACTTCGAGGTCTTCGCGCAGTGGCACCGGGTGTTCCGGCTGCTGGACCAGTGGGGGCCGGCCGTGGTGAACGGCCTGCGCCCGGCCGTCTTCGAGCGGATGATCTGGCACTACCTGACCGTGCTGGGCAACGGCGAGCGGATCGACCCCGAGCTGCGGCCGCCGTTCTTCGCCCAGATCCACGCCGACTACGTCCGCTTCCTGCCGCCTGAGGGCTACCCGGTCCCGCCCGGCCTGGAGGGGGTGAAGCACCGGCTCGTGGCGGCCGGTCGGTGGCGGGTGTTCAGCGCGCTCCGGGCCGCCCACCAGGCCGAGGAGCATGCCCGGCGCTCGGCCCGGCGGGCCAGGCGGCGGGTGCTGCCGGTGGCCCGGCGCAGCGCCCGCAGGGCCCGGGACGTGGCGCTGCGCGAGTACTACCGGGCCGAACTGCACCGCCCGCTCGACCCGACGCTCGCCGTCTACGCCGCGTACTGGTACCGGGGCTACTCCTGCAACCCGGCCGCCATCTACACGGCCGCCCGCCGGCTCGCCCCGCAGGTGCGCGGCGTCTGGATCGTCCGCCGGGACCGGGTCGCCGTGCTGCCGCCGGGCGTCGAGTACGTGGTGGCCGGCACTCCGGACTACTACCGGGTGCTGGCCCGGGCCCGCTGGCTGGTCAACAACGTCAACTTCCCGGACTTCGTCCGCAAGCGACCCGGCTCGGTGCACGTACAGACCCACCACGGCACCCCGGTCAAGGTGATGGGGCTGGACCAGCAGCGCTATCCGGTCGGCACGGTGGGAATGGACTTCGCGAAGCTGCTGCGCCGGGTGGACCGCTGGGACTACAGCGTCAGCGCGAACAGCTTCTCCACGCAGATGTGGGAGCGGGCCTACCCGGCCGACTACACCACGCTGGAGGTCGGCTACCCGCGCAACGACCGGCTGGCGCTCGCCACCGACGAGGAGTGCCGCCAGGCCCGCGCAGCGCTGGGCATCGGCCCCGACGAGTACGTGGTGCTCTACGCGCCGACCCACCGGGAGCACCTGCCCGGCTGGCGGCCGCCGTTCGACCCGGACCGGCTGGTCGAGGTGCTCGGCCCGTCCGGGCGGCTGCTGATGCGCAGCCACTACTTCCACGACCGGGAGCGGCGCCCGCGGGCGCGCTCCGCCGACGGGGTGCTGGACGTGAGCGCCCACGACCGGGTCGAGGACCTGTACCTCGCCGCGGACGTGCTGGTCACCGACTATTCCTCGGCGATGTTCGACTACGCGGTGCTGGACCGGCCGATCGTGGTCTACGCGCCGGACTGGGACGCGTACCGGGTGTCCCGGGGCGTCTACTTCGACCTGCTCGCCGAGCCGCCGGGCGCGGTCGCCGTCGACTTTCCCGGCCTGCTCGACGTGTTCCGCGGCGGCGCGGTGCGCGGGGCGGCCGCCGAGCAGGCCCGGCAGCGGTTCCGGGCCCGGTTCTGCGCGCTGGACGACGGGCACGCCGCCGAGCGGGTGGTCCGCCGGGTCTTCCTCGGCGAACCGGCCTGAAACGGGGTTACTGAGCGGTCGCTTTACCGATGGAAGGCCGCCAATCTCGTTAATGGTTCTTTCACAAGCCGAACATGGCACGTTTACCCGATGTGCGGACCCCATGATCCTGGTCACAGTCATTCCCGGGTTCGGGCCGAGAACTGGGGAGGCAGACGGTGACCACCGTCGCGCTCAAGGATGTCACCAAGGTGTTCCAGGACGGCACAGTCGCCGTCGACACCATCAACCTGGACGTCAACGACGGCGAGTTCATGGTGCTGCTCGGCCCCTCGGGCTGCGGCAAGTCCACCGTGCTGCGGATGGTCGCCGGGCTGGAGGATCCCACCTCCGGCGCGGTGCTGCTCGGCGGCGAGGTGGCCAACGACCTGCCGCCCCGGGACCGGAAGATCGCCATGGTCTTCCAGGACTTCGCGCTCTACCCGCACATGAGCGTCGGCGACAACATCGGCTTCCCGCTAAGGCTCTCCGGTGTCGAGCCCGGGCCGCGCGGCGAGCGGATCCAGGACGTCGCGAGCGCCCTGGGCATCGGCGACGTGCTCGCGCGCAAGCCCAGCCAGCTCTCCGGCGGCCAGCGGCAGCGGGTGGCCATGGGGCGGGCCATAGTGCGCCGGCCCGGGCTGTTCCTCATGGACGAGCCCCTCTCCAACCTGGACAGCGGCCTCCGCGCCGAGCTGCGCGCCGAGATCTCCGGGCTGACCCGCGAGCTGGGCGTCACCACCATCTACGTCACCCACGACCAGGCCGAGGCACTGACCATGGCCGACCGGGTCGCCATCATGCGCAAGGGCGTGCTCCAGGACGTGGGCACACCCACCCAGGTGTACGGGCGCCCGGCCACCCTCTACGTCGCCGCGTTCCTCGGCAGCCCGCGGATGAACCTGCTGGAGGCGTCGGTCTACGTCCACCTCGACCGGTACATCACGCTGAACCTCGGTGAGCAGGCGCTCTACCTGCCCTGGGACGACATCCGCAGCCGGGCCGTGGCGCACTACCACGGTGAGCGGATCGTGGTCGGCATGCGCGCCGAGGCGCTCACCCCGGTCGCCCCGGACACCGCCGGCGACGTGCTGCACGGCCGGATCCGCTACCTGGAGCACCACGGCCACGAGTCACTGGCCTTCCTCGACATCGGCGCCACCGCCATCGTGGTGGACGAGATGGGCAGCCGGGCGGAGGACGGCGACCCCGGCCAGCGTGGCCTGCGGCGGTTCGGCCAGGTCATGCAGCGGCTCACCGGGCGCGCGGCGGACGCGCCGGTCTCCGCCGCCCCGAGCGGCAGCGGGAGCCGGACCAGCGTGCTCCCCGACCCGGGCCGGCACCACCGCCGTCCCGCGGAACTGGCCGTGCGGCTGGCCCCGTACCCGGCGGTGTCGGCCGGGCACCCGCTCGCCGTCCAGGTGCGGATGGACGCCCTGCACTTCTTCGACGAGCGCGGCGACCGGATCGACGTCGGCTGGCGCTGAGGGCCCAGACAGTTACCTCGGCCGCCAGGCGCTGCGGGGTTGACTCTGCCTTCGGCCGGGCCGAGGGTGGCGGGATGGGGACGGTGATCCGCAACATCGCGTTCGACTGCGCCGATCCGTACGGACTGGCCCGGTTCTGGAGCGGGGTCTTCGACTGCCCGGTGGACCCGGAGTTCAAGCCCGGTGACGAGGAACTCGTCATCGAGCCGCCCGACGGTGCACGGATCTACTTCCAGCGCGTGCCGGAGCCGAAGACCGTGAAGAACCGCGTGCACATCTGCCTGGAGCCGGACGTGCCGCGCGACCGGGAGGTCGAGCGGATCCTCGCCCTGGGAGCCGCTGTCGTCGCCGACCGGCGTGACCCGGACGGCAGCGGCTGGGTCGTGCTGGCCGACCCCGAGGGCAACGAGTTCTGCGTGTTGCGCAGCGACGCCGAGCGCGCCCTTGCCGCGGAAGTTACTGCCGAGTAGCGTCTGGGCATGTCCATCGACTCTCGCCAGGTCGCGGCCGGTTTGCTGGAGGCCGTGCCGTTCGCCCGCACGCTCGGTATCGAATTCGTCGAGGTGGCCCCCGAGGCGGAGGGCGGGGTCCGCGCCGTGGTCCGGCTCCCCGACGTCCCGGAGCACCACAACCACGTCGGCGGCCCGCACGCCGGCGCCATGTTCACCCTCGGGGAGACCGCCTCCGGTGCGGTGGTGCTCGCCGCGTTCGGGCAGGTTCTCGACCGGGCCGTCCCGCTGGCCGTCACCGCCAGCATCCGCTACCAGAAGGTCGCCCTCGGGCCGGTGCTGGCGACGGCGCGGCTGGGGCGTACCCCGGCCGAGGTCGTCGCCGAGCTGGACGCCGGACAGCGGCCCGAGTTCCCGGTCGAGGTGGAGATCGGCACCGAGGACGGCACCGTGACCTCGGCGCTCACGGTGATCTGGACACTCCGCCCGAACCGCTGACGTCCGAATCGGGTTTGCCCGGGCGGTGCCCTGGATAGATTCAGGCAATGCTGGGTCTACCCGCGCAGGTGACCGCCTGTCTCTTCGATCTGGACGGTGTGCTGACGCAGACCGCCAAGGTGCACAACGCCGCCTGGACCGAGACGTTCAACGCGTTCCTGAAGGCGCGGGCGGCGGTCACCGGCGAGCCGTTCCGTCCGTTCGACCCGGGCCCGGACTACAACCGGTACGTGGACGGAAAGCCGCGGGCCGACGGGGTGCGCTCCTTCCTGGCCTCGCGCGGCATCACCCTGCCCGAGGGGTCGCCGGACGACCCGCCCGAGGCGGAGACCGTCAACGGGGTGGGCAACCGGAAGAACGTCATCCTGCTCAAGCGGATCCACACCGACGGCGTCGAGGTCTACGAGGGCTCGGTGCGCTACCTGGAGGCGGCCGCGCACGCCGGGCTGCGCCGCGCGGTGGTCTCGGCCAGCGCCAACTGCCGGGACGTGGTCGCCGCCGCCGGGCTGGACCCGCTGCTGGAGGCCCGGGTGGACGGGCTGGTCGCCCGCGAGCGTGGCCTGCGCGGCAAGCCCCACCCGGACACCTTCCTGGCCGGCGCGCAGCTGCTCGGGGTCGAGCCGGCGAACGCGGCGGTCTTCGAGGACGCGCTGGCGGGCGTCGCCGCCGGGAAGGCCGGCGGTTTCGGGTACGTGGTCGGGGTCGACCGGGTCGGCCAGGCCGACGACCTGCGCGCGCACGGCGCCGACGTGGTGGTCACCGACCTGTCGGAGCTGCTGACCGGAGCGCACGCGTGATCCGGGAACGGGCATACCCGGTCGAGCCGTGGCACGTCCGGGAGACCCGGCTCGACATGGATGTGCTGGCCCAGTCCGAGTCGGTCTTCGCCCTCTCCAACGGCCACGTCGGGCTGCGCGGCAACCTGGACGAGGGCGAGCCGCACGGCCTGCCCGGCACGTACCTGAACTCCTTCTACGAGCTGCGCCCCCTGCCCTACGCGGAGGCCGGCTTCGGCTTCCCCGAGTCCGGGCAGACCGTCGTCAACGTGACCAACGGCAAGCTGCTCCGGCTGCTGGTCGACGACGAGCCGCTCGACGTCCGGTACGGCGAACTCATCTCCCACGAGCGCGTCCTCGACATGCGCGCCGGCACCCTGCACCGCGAGCTGCACTGGCGCTCGCCGGCCGGCCGGGACGTGAAGGTCCGCAGCACCCGGCTGGTGTCGTTCACCCAGCGGGCGGTGGCCGCGATCCAGTACGAGGTCGAGGCGCTGGACGGGCCGCTGCGGCTGATCGTCCAGTCCGAACTGGTGGCCAACGAGACCCTGCCGCCGCAGAGCAAGGACCCCCGCGTCGCCGCGGTCCTGGAGTCGCCGTTGCAGGCCGAGGAGGAGCTGACCACCGACGACGGCGGCCTGCTCATCCACCGCACCAAGGTCAGCGGCCTGCGGGTCGCCGCCGCCATGGCGCACGACGTGCAGGCCCCGGAGCGCACCACCATCGAGTCCGAGGGCTACGAGGACTGGGTCCGCACCACCATCGGCTGCGTGCTCAAGCCCGGCCAGACGCTGCGAGTGGTCAAGTACCTGACGTACGGCTGGTCCAGCCGGCGGTCCCTGCCGGCGCTGCGCGACCAGGTCGGCGCGGCGCTGGCCGCGGCCCGGCTGGACGGCTGGGAGGGGCTGCGCCGGGAGCAGCGGGAATACCTCGACGAGTTCTGGGACGCCGCCGACGTGCGGGTGGAGGGCGACCCGGAGGTGCAGCAGGCGGTCCGGTTCGGCCTCTTCCACGTGCTCCAGGCCGGCGCCCGCGCGGAACGCCGGCCCATCGCCGCCAAGGGCCTCACCGGACCGGGGTACGACGGGCACGCCTTCTGGGACACCGAGATGTTCGTGCTGCCGGTGCTCACCTACACCCAGCCGGGCGCGGTGCGGGACGCCCTGCACTGGCGTTACTCGACCCTCGGCCAGGCGCAGGAGCGGGCCCGGACGTTGAACCTGGCCGGTGCCGCCTTCCCCTGGCGGACCATCGAGGGGCCGGAGTCGTCGGCGTACTGGCCGGCCGGTACGGCCGCGTTCCACATCGCCGCCGACATCGCCGACGCGCTGCGCCGCTACGTGCTCGTCACGGGGGACGACGCGCTGGAGCGCGAGATCGGGCTGGAACTGCTGGTCGAGACGGCCCGGCTGTGGCGGTCGCTCGGCCACCACGACCGCACCGGCCGGTTCCACATCGACGGGGTGACCGGTCCGGACGAGTACACCGCGGTCAAGAACGACAACGTCTACACCAACCTGATGGCACAGCGGAACCTGCTCACGGCCGCCGACTGCGCGATGCGCCACCGGGACCAGGCGCTCGACCTGGGCGTCACCGAGGAGGAGGCGGCCGCCTGGCGGGACGCGGCCGTCGCCATGCATCTCCCGTACGACCCGGAGATCCAGGTGCACGGCCAGGTGGAGGGCTTCACCCGGTTGCAGGAGTGGGACTTCGAGCACACGCCGCCGGAGAAGTACCCGCTGCTGCTGCACTACCCGTACTTCGACCTGTACCGGAAGCAGGTCGTCAAGCAGGCGGACCTGGTGCTCGCCATGCACTGGCGGGGCGACGCGTTCAGCGGCCCGGAGAAGATGCGCAACTTCAACTACTACGAGCGGCGTACCGTGCGGGACTCCTCGCTGAGCGCCTGCACCCAGGCGGTGATGGCGGCCGAGGTCGGCCACCCCGAGCTGGCCCACCGCTATCTGCGCGAGGCCGCGCTCATGGACCTGCACGACCTGAACGAGAACACCCGGGACGGCGTGCACATGGCCTCGCTCGCCGGGGCCTGGATCGCCCTGGTCGCCGGCTTCGGCGGCCTGCGTGACCACGACGGGACGCTCTCCTTCGCGCCCCGGCTCCCCAGCCGGATGGGCCGGCTGGAGTTCTCCCTCCAGTGGCGGTCGATGCGGCTGCGGGTCGACGTCCGGCCGCACCAGACCACCTACTCGCTGCGCAACGGCGGGCCGGACACCGTGGTGGAACTGCGCCACCACGGCGAGTCGATCCGGGTCACCGCCGCCCAGCCGGTCACCGTGCCGGTGCCGCCGGCGCACCCGTCCGGGCCGCCGCCGGAGCAGCCTCCCGGCCGGTCGCCGCTGCTGCACCTACCCGAGAACCTGAGCTGAGCGGAGCCCCCGGCCCGCGGGTTCGCGGGCCGGGGCTCCGGGGCGTACCTCAGAACTGGCGGCCGTTGGACGGCCGGCCGCCGGCGTCACGCGGCGCCGTCGCCCGCGCGTCGTCGGAGGTGCGGGCCACGGAGGCGCGGTCCGCCCAGTCCGGGGACTGCTTCAGTTCCTGTTTGCGGCGTTCCTGGTCGGTGAGGCCCTGTTCCCGGGACCTGTCCTGTTTCGCCATCACGATCCTCGCGATCCGTCGGGGTCCGTGGTCACCCCGCGCCTTCCCGATCCGGGCCGGCTCAACCGTCGAGGTGCCGGGCGAAGCTCAGCCGCAGGTGGTTCTTGGGGCGGGCGCCGACGATCGAGCCGACCACCTGGCCGTCCCGGAACACCAGCATCGTCGGCATCGACATCACCTGGTAGGCCCGCGTGCTGTCGGGGTTCTCGTCGGAGTTGACGGTGACGAAGCGCAGCGCGTCGCCGAACTCCTCGGCCAGCTCCGCCAGATGCTTCGAGACCGGGCGGCAGGGCGGGCACCACTCCGCCCAGAAGTCGACCACCACCGGCCGGTCGGCGGCCAGCACGGTGGCCGCGAAGGTCTCGTCGGTGACCGGGGTCAGTCGGCCCTGCTGCGTGTCCTGAGGCATGTTTCCTCCCGATGGGCGATCGCGCGGGCGAGCTGGTCGTGCAACTGGTGACGGACCGCGCCGAGCCGGTCGAGGTAGTCGTCCACCTCGGCCAGCTTGCGCCGCAGCACCGCCACGGAGTCGGGGCAGACGTCGCCGGAGCTGTTGCCGGCCCGCAGGCAGGCCACGAACGGCCGGATGTCGTCCAGCCCGAAGCCGACCGCCAGCAGCGCCCGGATCTCGTGCACGACGCGCAGCTCCGCCTCGTCGTAGACCCGGTAGCCGTTGGCCGACCGGCGCGGGCACACCAGCCCCTGGGACTCGTAGTAGCGCAGGGTGCGGGTGCTGGTCCCGGCCCGTTCGGCCAACTCCCCGATCCGCATCCCACCGCCCCCCAAACCTGCCTGCTCGCCCCCTGACCACCGTCACGCTAAACCTTGCCGCCGACGTCAAGGCAACCCTCAGGCCCGGCCCCGAACCCGCTGATGATGAAGTCAGCGGTGCGAGCGAGCGCTTTCCCTGCCGTCAACTTCATGATCACCGCGCCGGTGGGTATGAGCGGGCGGGAGGTGTGAGGTATGGGGGACACGCGTGAGGTGAGCGTGCCGGTCGTGGACGGCGGGCTGGTCGCGGACGTGATCGTGCCGTCGGGGGCCGTGGGAGTGGTGTTGTTCGCGCACGGGAGCGGCAGTTCACGGCACAGCCCGCGCAACGTGGCGGTGGCACACGAGTTCAACGGGCGGGCGCTCGGCACCGTGCTGGTCGACCTGCTCACCCCGGAGGAGGACGAGCGGGACGCGGTGACCGCCGAGCTGCGCTTCGACATCGGGATGCTCGCCGAGCGGCTGGCCGCGATCGTGGACTGGATGGCCGCCGAACCGACCCTGGGCCGGCTGCCGATCGGGCTCTTCGGCGCCAGCACCGGCGCGGCCGCCGCCCTGGTCGCCGCGGCCGCCCGGCCCGAGCAGGTCGGCGCCGTGGTCTCGCGTGGCGGCCGGCCGGACCTGGCGGGCAGCTCGCTGTCGACGGTACGCGCGCCGACGCTGCTGCTCGTCGGCGGGCTCGACGAGCAGGTGATCGTGCTCAACGAGCAGGCCCGGTCGGAGCTGGGCGAGATCGCCGAGCTGCGGATCGTGCCCGGCGCCACCCACCTCTTCGAGGAACCGGGCACTCTGGAGCAGGTGGCCGACCAGGCCGGGACGTGGTTCACCACCCACCTGCGCGAGCCGCACCCGGCCTGACCGGGCCGGGCGGCTCAGCCGGGCCGGGCGGCTCAGCCGGGCTGGGCGGCGCGGTGGCGTTGCACGGTGTCCAGCACCCGCCAGGTGACCGCGGCGATGGGCACCGAGACGAACGCGCCCGCGATGCCGGCGACCAGCGTGCCGGCGGTGACCACCACCAGGATGACGGCCGGGTGGAGCTGCACCTGCCGCTTCATCACCAGCGGCTCCAGCAGGTTGCCCTCGATCTGCTGCACGGCGATCACCGCGGCGAGGGTGAGCAGGGCGGTTGTGGGGCCGTTGGCCGCCAGGGCGACCAGCACCGCGACGGCACCGGCCACGGTGGCCCCGATGATCGGCACGAAGCCGCCGAGGAAGGTGATCAGCGCGAGCGGCAGGGCCAGCGGGACGCGCAGCAGCACCAGGGCCAGCCCGATGCCGATCGCGTCGATCGCCGCGATGATCATCGTGCCCCGGCTGTACGCGCCCAGCGTCCGCCAGCCGGCCCGGCCCGCCTCGGCGGTGACGTTCCGGCGCGGCCCGGTCATCCGTCGCAGCACCCAGTGCCACATCGACCGACCGTCCTTGAGCAGGAAGAAGAGCAGCACCAGGCCGAGCAGGAGCGAGCCGGCCACCTCGGCGGCCGTACGGGCCCCGGCGACCGGGTCCGGGGCGCTGCCGCTCAGCCCCTCCCGGATCTGCTCGACCAGGCGGTCGAGCTGCTCGTCGGTGACCGGAAGGCTGGAGGTGACGAAGTCGCGGCTGCGTTGCAGGCCCTGGTCGAGTTGCTGGCTCAGCTCGCCGAACTGGCTGGCGGTCAGGTTCCACACCAGCGCACCGACGCCGACCAGGATGCCGAGCAGCAGCAGGATGGTGAGCAGGGCGGCCGGCGCCGGCGGCACCCGGAGCCGGCGTAGCCGCAGCAGCACCGGGTCGAGCAGTGCGGTGAGAAAGAGCGTGCCGGCCAGCGCCACAGCCAGCGGGGCCAGCAGCACCGCGATCTTCCCGAGCAGCCAGAGCGCGGCGACCACCACGACGAGGCAGGCGCCCCAGGTGACCGCCGTCCGTACCGGCCAGGGCAGCCCGGCCCACGCCTGCCGCGGGCCCGCCGCCCGGCTCGGTGCCGCCGGCTGCGGCGTCCCAGCGTCCTCGTCCACGTCGCCTCCTCGATCGTGGCCGTTGGTACCCGACGCACGGGAATCCGACACCCGGGCACCCATGGGACGCCGCGGGTTTGTGCCACCGGCGCCAGGGAAGGCATTCACCGTATCGAAGGGAGAACGGACATGAGCGACTTCATGGACAAGGCCAAGGACTTCGCCGACAAGCACGACAAGCAGGTCGACAAGGGGATCGAGAAGGGCGGCGACATGGCCGACAAGCGGACCCAGGGCAAGTACGACCAGCAGATCGACAAGGGTGTGGAGATGGCTCAGCAGCGGACCGGGCAGGGCGACACCGGTCGCTGACCGAGCGACGATCCCGGGCCGTCCCGCGGGATGGCCCGGGATCGTCGTCCCGGAGACCGGAACGACCCTCTGGTCTTCATCGAACACTCTCGCTACCATCCGCAGTCGGGGCATGACTCAGCGTCGAGTCGTGCGAGTCGACCCGCACCGCCCGCGGTGCCGTGGACGAGAGCGAGCCAGCCGGTGACCGACACTTCCCAGGCGACCATCCCGCAGCGCTACCCGTTCAACGCCCCTGTCCGGCTCGACCTGGACGCCCGCTACGCCGAGCTGCGTGAGCAGCCGCTGGTCCGGGTCCAACTGCCCTACGGCGAGCCGGCCTGGCTGGCCACCCGGCACGCCGACGTGAAGACGGTGCTCGGCGACCCCCGGTTCAGCCGGGCCGCGTCGGTCGGCCGCGACGAGCCGCGGAACACCCCCCGCCAGCAGGAGACCGGGATCCTCTCGATGGACCCGCCCGAGCACACCCGGCTCCGCCGGCTCGTGGCGAAGGCGTTCACCGCCCGCCGGGTCGAGGAGCTGCGGCCGCGGACCCGGGCGGTGGCCGACGAGCTGGTCGACGGCCTGCTCGCCGCCGGGCCGCCCGCCGACCTCGTGGCGCACCTGGCGACGCCGCTGCCGATCCGGGTGATCTGCGACCTGCTCGGCGTGCCGGTGTCCGATCAGGACCGGTTCCACACCTGGTCCGAGGCGATCGTCTCGACCACGTCGCTGGAACCGGAGCTGGCCCAGCAGTACGTCGACAACCTGCTCGCCTACATGGGCGGGCTGGTCGCCCAGCGCCGGGTCGAACCCACCGACGACCTGCTCAGCGCCATGGTGCGGGCGCGCGACGACAACGCCGACCGGCTCACCGAGGAGGAGATGGTCACCCTCGCCGCCGGGCTGCTCGCCGCCGGCCACGAGACCACCGTGACCCAGATCCCCAACATGGTGTACGTCCTGCTCACCACCCCCGGCGCCTGGGACGTCCTGCGCGACCGGCCGGAGCTGGTGCCGGGCGCCGTCGAGGAGCTGATGCGGTTCATCCCGCTCGGCGCCACGGCGGCCTTTCCCCGCTACGCCACTGAGGACGTCGAGCTGGGCGGGGTGCTGGTCCAGGCTGGCGAGCCGGTGGTGGTCAACATCGCGGCGGCCAACCGGGACGACACCGTCTTCGCCGACGCCGACCGGCTGGACCTGACCCGCCAGGTCAATCCGCACCTCGGCTTCGGGCACGGCGTGCACCACTGCGTCGGCGCGCAGCTGGCCCGGATGGAGCTGCGGGTGGTGCTGGAGACGCTGCTCGACCGGGCACCGGGGCTCCGGCTCGCCGTGCCGGTGGAGGAGCTGACATGGAAGAGCGGCCTGCTGGTGCGGGGGCTCGTGGCGATGCCGGTGGCCTGGTGAGCCCGGCCGGGGACGGGGGAGAACCCGTGAGCGGAGAGACCGAGTGGCGGCTGCACGTCGACCCGACCCGGTGCATCGGGTCGGGGATCTGCGCCGGGGTGGCGCCGCGGCACTTCGTGCTGGCCGACGGGCTGTCCCGGCCGGTGGCCGAGCGGATCGCCGCCGACGAGTCGGTGCTGGACGCGGCGGAGTCCTGCCCGGTGGAGGCGATCGTGGTCTCCGAGGTGGAGAGCCTCCGGCGGATCGCGCCGGAGGGCTGACCGTCACCAGCCCGGGTAGCGCGCCCCGTTGACGTTGACCCGCAGGCTGAACAGCGAGCTGGAGGCGCAGATGTAGAGCTGGTTGCGCTTCGGGCCGCCGAAGGTGAAGTTGGCGACCACCTCCGGCAGGTGCAGCTTGCCGAGCAGCGTGCCGTCCGGGTCGAAGCAGTGCAGCCCGTCGTGCGCGGCGACCCAGACCCGGCCGGCGTCGTCGAGGCGTACGCCGTCGAAGGAACCGGCGTCGCAGGTGGCGAAGACCTCGCCGCCGCGCAGCGTGCCGCCCTCGGTCACCGTGAACCGGCGCAGGTGCTTCGCCCGGGTGTCGACCACGTAGAGCAGGGACTCGTCGGGGCTGAACGCCAGCCCGTTCGGCTGCCCGAAGTCGTCGGCGACCCGGCGCACCTCGCCGTCGTGCGGGTCGACGCGGTAGACGTGGTTGCCGCCGATCTCGCTCTCGGCCCGGTGGCCCTCGTAGTCGCTGTCGATGCCGTAGCTCGGGTCGGTGAACCAGATCGAGCCGTCGGAGTGCTCGACCACGTCGTTGGGGCTGTTCAGCCGCTTGCCGCGCCAGCGGTCGGCGAGCACCGTGTCGGTCCCGTCGGCCTCGGTCCGGGTGACCCGTCGCGCGCCCTGCTCGCAGCTCACCAGCCGGCCCCGCCGGTCGACGGTGTGCCCGTTGGCGTAGCCGGCCGGCAACCGGAACACCCCGACCGCCCCGCTGGTCTCGTCCCAGCGCAGCAACCGGTCGTTGGGGATGTCGCTGAAGACGAGGTAGCGCCCGGCGGGGAACCAGGCCGGACCCTCCAGCCAGCGGCCCCCGGTCCAGAGGCACGCCGTCCACTCGTCACCGTTGATTCGGCGGAACCGCTCGTCCCGCAGCTCGAAACGCGTCCTGAACCGCTCCACGTCAACCGCCTCCACGCGTGACTGTTGTTCGGCAGGACGCTAACATGGCCGAACCAGAGTCGGCCGTGAGGCAGAACACCGAACGGAGATGTGGCCTTGGACGAAGTGGACCGGAAGCTGCTCGCGGCGCTGCAACACGACGCCACCCAGTCGTACGCGGCGCTGGCCGGTCAGGTCGAGCTCTCCACGGGGGCGGTCCACGAGCGGGTGCGCAAACTGCGCGAGCAGGGGGTGGTCCGGCGGACCACGGTGGACGTCGACCCCGCCGCGGTCGGCCGGGGCGTGCTGGCGTTCGTGCTCGTGGAGGCGAACGCCTGGATGGGCGACCGGCCCACGCGCGAGGCGCTCGCCGCGTTGCCCGAGGTGGAGGAGGCGCACGTCATCGCCGGCCCCGCCTCGCTGCTCGTGAAGATCCGGGTCGGCACGCCCGAGCAGCTCCAGGCCAGCCTGCGCCGGCTGTTCCAGGTGGAGGGCGTCACCGGCACGCAGACCGTGGTGGTGCTGGAGAGTTTCTTCGAGCGCCCGCTCGACCCGTACCCCCAGACCCCGTGACACAGGGCGGCGGCCACGCCCCCGAGCCGGGTGCGTGGCCGCCGAGGCCGGTGGTCAGTTCTTCTCGCGCAGCTCCCGCATCGAGGTCGGCCGGCCGCTCAGCGCGTCGCGCATCCGGTCGACCAGGCCGGCGCCCGGAGCGAGCAGCCGGTTCGCGGGCGGGTGGTCCGGCGCGGCGGGGTGCGGCCGGGTCGGCGCCGACTTCTTCGCCGCCTCGACCTTGGCGGCCAGCTCGACCAGCTCCTCCCGGGCGCAGGCCGCGCGCAGCCGGGGGAAGAGGTCGCTCTCCTCGTCCTGCACGTGGTGCCGGATGGTCGCCGTGAGGTGGGTCAGCAGCTCGTCGAAGCGCGGCTCGGAGGGGGCCAGCGACTCCAGCTCCTTCATGGTCCGCTCGGCGTCGGAGTGCTCGGCGATCTCGTGCTCGGCGAGCTGGTCACCGTCGGGGAGGGCCTTGCGCGCGGCCGGGTAGACATGGGCCTCCTCGGCCACGGAGTGCCGGACCAGCTCGGCGATCACCACGGCGGCGAGCTGCCGCCGGTGCTCCGGGGTGCCCTGCCGGCTCTCCAGCTCGACGAAGATCGCCTCGACCTCGCGGTGGTCGGTCATCAGGACGTCGACGACGTCCCGTTCCGTCTGTACGTCGGTCATCTTGGTAGCCCCTTACCGGTGGGTTGCGGAACGGCTTGTCTGGCCACTACCCCCGGCGCTTCGGCCGAACCGGCCGAATTTCCGTTGCCTCGGGCGACAAGAGTCCCGGCAACGGCCGCCCTCCGTTAATGTGGCGGCCAACTGCCCGGCCGGTGGCTGCGGTTGCGTGATGGCTGCCAAGCGTTCCATCCGCCAGGAGGAAACCCGTGACTTTCCGTTCCCGCCGCTGGCTGCTCGCCCCCGTCGTCGCCGGGGCAGTGGCCGCCGCCGGACTGAGCCTGGCCAACCCGATCACCGCCGCCGACGCCGGCGCGGCGAAGGGCAAGGCCCGCAACGTCATCTTCATCAACGGCGACGGCATGGCCGCCGCCCAGCGCGAGGCGGCCCGCCTCTACCTGGCCGGCCTCGACGGCCAGCTCACCATGGACAAGCTGCCCTACTCCGGCCAGCTCACCACCAGCCCGCACGACCCGAAGAGCCCGATCACCGACTCGGCCGCGGCGGCGACCGCCTGGGCCACCGGCGAGAAGACCTACAACGGGGCGATCAGCGTCGACGTGGACGGCAACCCGCTGCCCACCCTCGGTGCCGCGGCCAAGGCGGCCGGCAAGTCCACCGGTCTGGTCACCACCGCACAGGTCACCGACGCCAGCCCCGCGGCCTTCTTCGCCAACACCGCCGACCGCGGCAAGCAGGACGAGATCGCCCGGCAGTACCTGGAGGTCACCCGGCCGGACGTGATCCTGGGCGGCGGCGAGGACTGGTGGCTGCCGGCCGGCAAGGCCGGCGCGTACCCGGACCAGCCGGCCGAGGACCCGTCCGAGGCCAGCAAGGGCACCAAGGGCGACCTGATCGCCGAGGCGCAGGCCAAGGGCTACCGGTACGTCTCCACGGCCGCCGAGCTCCAGGCCGCCGATGGCGGCAAGCTCCTCGGCCTCTTCGGCAACGAGGAGCTGTTCCAGCAGCGGCCCGAGGGTGAGGGCGACGTCTACGCCCCGCCGGCCAGCCTGGCCACGATGACCGAGAAGGCGCTCTCCACCCTGTCGACGAACAAGAAGGGCTTCTTCCTCCTGGTCGAGGAGGAGGGCGTCGACGAGTTCGCCCACGAGAACAACGGCACCCGGATGCTCCAGGCCCTCGGAGAGCTGGAGAAGGCCGTCGCGGTGGCCCGCAACTACGCGGCCACCCACCCGGACACCCTGGTCGTGGTGACCGGCGACCACGAGTGCGGCGGCCTGACCGTCGAGGACACCGGCACCTCCGACGAGTCCGGTGACGGCATCTCGGCCGAGGACGGCCCCTTCCCGATCAAGGGCAGCAGCCAGAGCTTCAACCTGGACTGGACGACCAGCGGCCACACCGGCGCCGACGTGCCGGTGACCGCGTACGGGCCGCTGGCCGACCAGTTCACCGGCAAGCACCCGAACACCCACGTGCACGACGTGCTGGCCCAGATCCTCACCCGCTGACCGCAGGCTCCCCGGCGCCCTCCCGTCCCCGTGGCGGGAGGGCGCCGCCGCGTCAGCGCCCGTGGGCCGGCTCACGGAGCAGGACGGGCAGCTCGCCGAGGGCGGTCAACGCCCGGCCGGCCCAGCTCGGGTCGGTGTCGTTGTGCTCGGTGGTCCGGACCACCGTCATGCCGACCGCCGCCGCACCGGCCAGCTCGCCGTCCGCGCCGTCGCCCACGAACACGCACGCGCCCGGCGCGGCGCCGAGGCGTTCGGCCGCCAGCCGGTAGATCGCCGGGTCGGGCTTGGCCAGGCCCACGTCGCTGGAGAAGACCGCGACGTCGAACCGGCGGGCCAGGTCGGTCGACGGCCACGCCTCGGCGGTCTCCGCGGTGGCGTTGCTGACCAGCCCGATCGGGTGGCCGTCGGCGCGCAGGGCGTCCAGCACGGCCAGGGTCGACGGCCGGACGTGGCCCAGCAGCCGCCGGGCCAGCTCGCGGCGGTGCGCGGCTGCCCGGGCCACCTGCTCCTCGGTGGGCGCGCCACCGAGCCGCCGGGCCAGGATGCGTACGGTCTCCGCGGCGTCCCAGCCGGTCATCCGGTCGCGCCAGGTGGCGTGGTACGCCTCGACCAGCGCGGCCGGCTCCACCCCCACCATCAGCGCCATCTCACCGACCACCCGGTCCCGCTCGGGGTCCCCACCGGGCACCAGGGTGTGGAACAGGTCGAAGATCACCGGTCGCGGCACGGTCAGGACTCTAGCGGGACCGGCGACCGGGCGGACGCCGAAAGGGCCGGCCTCCCCGCTCGGGGAGACCGGCCCTGTGCGATCGGTCAGGAGCTGTAACCGCGGCCGGCGATCCAGTTGGCCAGCTCGGTCACGTCCATCCAGTACGTCGGCTCGTTCGGGCTGGCCGGGTCGGCGATCAGCACCGTGTTGCCGTCGTCCTTGTACTCCACCACGGTCAGGTAGTGACCGGGGTAGCTGTGCTCGACGCCGTCGATGTCCAGCGCGCCGCCCAGGATGTTGGCGACGACCGGCCGGCCCTGGTCCACGGCCGCCCGGACGTCCGCCCGCAGCCGCTCGACCTGCTCCTTGGTGGCCACGTCGTCCCGGATCTCGGTGGTCTTGTACTTGCCACCGGTGTACTCGTTGAGCACCCGGGTGACGTCGATGGCCGAGTCCGTGCCGTTCTCGGTGGTGCCCAGCTTGGCGGCCAGCTCGTCCTGGCTGACCTCCTTGCCCTCGGCCGACAGGGCGATGCGGGTCGACGCCGGGCCGCAGTAGAAGTAGTTCGGCTGCGCCTCGTACTCGTAACCGGCGCTGCGCTCGCCCTTGCCCTTGACGGCGGTCGACAGGGCCTTCGGACCGGCCTGCGCCGGCGCGGCGTGCGCCGCCACGGCCGGGCCGGCGACGACGCCGCCGGACACGCACAGGCCGGCGACGGACAGCATGCTCTTACGGAAGATCGAGTTCATGTCGAAGCTCCATTCGGGGGTTGACGGCTCCGGGGTGCGGAGACGTGGCACCGGGAGTGGCGCTCGGCGTGCTCTCGGGGGATCTCGCTGCGCGCCGACGGCGCGGCCCCGCTCGCTCACCGGGGTGGCGGGCCTGCCGCCCGCACGCTCGTATCGCTCGTACGGGAGGTGCAACGGACCGCTACGGGCCGCGATTTCCGCAGGTGGTGGCCGTCACGGTTTAACCGGACATCCGGCGCGGACGGGCTCTCGCCGCCGTGACGCCCGGGTCAGGCGGTGCCGGTGGGAAGGCTGCCGAGGAGGCGGGTCACGGCGATCTCGATGACCACGCGCTGCGGATTCGGACGCGGGGTGCGGTAACGGGCGGCGTACCGCCGCTCGGCCTCGGCCACCGAGGCCGCGTCGCGGCGCACCACCGCCCGGCCCTCCACGGTCAGCCACCAGCGGCCGTCGAGCTGGCAGACCGCCACGGGCGTGCCCGCCGGGCCGGCCGCGGCGACGTGCCGGGCCTTGGCCGAGGTGCCCGAGGTGATCACGCGGGCCAGGCCGGCCTCCACGTCGAAGGTGACCCCCACGGGTACGACGTGCGGGGTGCCGTCCGCGCGCAGGGTGGTCAGCGTGCCGAGGTGCCGGTCCCGGAAGAACCGGGCGACCCGCTCGTCGTGGGGGTCCAGCCGGTGGTCGCCCGCCATGTGCCGTCCTCGGTGCCCTGGTGCGGGCCGACCGCCGGCCCCGCGCCGATCATGACACGGGGCGGCGCAGCCGGCCCGGCCCCGGCGGGGAGTCCGACCGGTCGGGCAGCCCGCGCTGGGCGGCCCGGTGCTTGGCGGCCAGCCGGCTCAGGTAGATCAGTGCACCGGCCAGCACGCCCATGTCGTCCAGGTAGATCGGGTCGGGGAGCAGGTCCACCGGCAGGATGGTGTAGATCAGCGCGCCGTAGAAGGCGACCTTGCCGCCGACCCCGAGCGCGCCCAGCATGCGGCGGGTGCGAACCACCCGGACGGCGAGCAGCACCGCCCCGACCAGCGTCGCCAGCGCGGCGACGGCGGCGAGCACGACCAGTACCCAGGCTTCACGGGACACGAAGTCACGCTAACCGAGCCGGGCCAGCTCCGCCCGGAGCCGGTCAGTACGCCGGCACGGCCGCCCGTCCCCTGGCCACCGGGGTCAGCTCGCGGGTGGTGTCGGCGGCCCGGGTGGGTGAGGGCAGCTCGCGGGTGACCTCCGGCCCGGTCAGGTCCGCGATGGACAGCGAGGACCGCGGCTCGGTCGCCGGGCTCGTCGCCACGTACGCCTCGTCGCGCAGGCTCCGCGCGGCGGCGGCGGCCAGCTCGGCGGCCCGCCACGCGACCTGCTCCCGCTCCCGGGCGGCCTGCTGCCGGGCCCGCAGGTTGTCGCGGACCAGCCGGCGCAGCAGCAGCTCCTGCTCGACCGGGTGCCGGCGCGGGTCCCAGCCCCGGTGGCCGAGGATGTCGCTGAGCTGCTCCACGGTGATCTCCTTGCGCCACTGGGCGTCCAGCGCCGCCCGGTGCAGCCACCGCTCCCGGTCCACGTACTCGGCGGGGGTCCGGGCGGTCCGCGGCAGGGGCAGCGCCGCAGCGGTGGCCAGCCGGCGGACGTCCTCCTCCGCCGCCTCGTACGCCTGCCACGCCTCCTCGACCTCCTCCTGGGCGGCCAGCCACTCGGCCCGGCGCCGCTCGGCGGTCGCCGCCGCCCGGGAGGCGGCCACCGCCACCTCCTGCGCGTACCGGGACTGTTCCCGGGCGCGCTCGCGGGCCTGCTCGGCCAGCTCGATGCTGCTCGGCCGGGCGGCCTCGCTGATCCGGTCGCCGAACACCGAGCGGAACCGGTCCGGGCGGACGATCAGGGCGGCGACCACGACGGTCGCCACGGCGAGCAGGGCCAGCCAGATCACGGCGGCCCGGGGAACGTCGGGCAGGACGGTGGAGAAGACGGTCTGCATCACCAGCACCTCGTGGTGGAACGGTCGGAGTCAACGGTCGGGGCCCGGTCGACGGGCGGGTCGCGGCGGCACGCGAACGGGATGCGCGGCGGGCGGGGTGCGGCTGGCGCCGGGGCGTTGCCGGGCGGCGCGTCAGGCGCGCGGCGGACCGCGGCGGGCGATGGCGGCCCGGCCGGGGTCGCCGGCGGCCACGACGGCCGGACCCCCGACGGGTGCGGCGACGTCGGCGACGGCCTGGTGCGACGGACCGGCCGGGGCCGGCGCGGCGAGCGGATGCCGGACGGGCGAGTCGACGGCGAGCCGGAGGCCGGACGCCTCCGTGGCCGGCCGGCCGGCCGGGGTCACGTCGACGGGGACGGCGGCCTGAGCGTCGACCCGGAGGACGGTGGCCTGAGCGTCGACCCGGAGGACGGCGGCCGGGCGGGCCGGCGTGGTCGCGGCGAGATGGTCGGGGGCCGGCGTGGCGGCCGGGCCGCTGACGCCGGCGATGAGCGCCAGGGCGGTCACGGCCGTGCGGGCGATCCGGCGCAGCGTCGCCGTCCAGAGGGACGAGGCGAACGCTACTGGCAGCACCGCTTCAACCTATCGGTCAGATCCGACTCATGCAGCTCGACGATCTTTCCGAGGGACGTGACCCGTCCCACGATTCGCTGTGGACGGACCCCTCCCGGGCCTTTCGCCCGACACGAAACGGCGCGGCGCCCCGGTGGGACGCCGCGCCGTCATGAGCCTGCGGTCAGTTGCCGCCGAGCACCGGCGGCGGGGCCGCCTCGCCGTCGGTCCAGACCATCTCGTCCTCGGTCAGCCAGGTGAGCCGGCCCTCGGCGTCGTCATCCTGGTCGCCGCGCGCGCCCAGCACGCCGTTGCGGCCGGCCATCGCGGGCCGCCCGGTGGCCCCGCCCTTGCCGGTGGAGCGGCTCTCCGTCTCGATCGTCACGCCGCGCCCGGAGGCGAGGCGGCCGGTGCCGGCGGCCGACCGGCTCTCCGCGCCGAGCCCGCCGACCCGGCCGGAGGTCGCCGAGCCGCCGCTCGACCCGGCCAGCGACCCGGTGCCACCCAGCACGCCGGGCATGCCGTAGAGCGAGCCGCCACCACCGGTCGGCACGGCCGGGCTGGTGCCACCGAGCCCGGGGCCCGCCGCCAGGCCGGTGGTCGGGCCGGTCATGGGCGGGGCGGCACCGGCGAGCGAGGTGCCGGTCGGCTCGACCGTGCCGCCCGAACCGATGGTGCCCGGGGTGCCCGCGCCGGGTTGGCCGCCCGTCGTGTCACCGCCGCCTGTCGTGCCGCCGCCGGGGGTGCCGCTGCCCGGGGCGGTGTGGTGCACGCCCGAGGTGGTCGCGGTGCCGTTCGCCGCGGGACCGAAGCTGCCGACGCCCGGCCCGGCCGACGGCGTGCCGACCGAGGGGCCGCTCTTCAGCGACGGGCCGGTCCGGTCGCCGTCGTCCGGGAGCCCGGAATCCGGCGGCTCCGGCACGACGATGCGGCCGTAGGCCGAGAAGTCGTAGCCCTCGGCCAGCTTGGCGACGACCTGCACCATCCGCTGGTGCGCCTTCTCCTGCTCGGCCTTGTCCTGCTCGTGGCCGACGATGCCGCCGACCACCGCGCCCGGCAGGCCGCCGACCAGGAAGCCCTTGCCGGCGCCGGAGAGCAGCTTGTCGTTGTCGTCGGTCTCCTCGGGGCTCTCCGCCTTCGCCTGGGCCGTGCGCAGCTCGCTGGCCATCATGTCGAGCCCCTGCCGGATGCCCGTCATGCCCTCGGACAGGTTGGCGGAGTAGTCGGCGACCAGGTTGAGCCGGCGGTGGAACTCGCGGGCGGCGTCGCCCGACCAGGTCTTCAGCAGCGCGTCCAGGTCGGCGGTCAGGTCACGGCCGAGGTCGTCGAGGGTGCCCTTCATCGACGTCCACTGGGCGCTGATCCCGTCGATCTGCTTCGGGTCGCCGGCGTTGACGCCCTGGTAGAGCTCCTTGTGGCTGACGTGCTCGTAGCGCTGGGTGTATTCAGACACGCGGATCCTCTCCCTTCGGCTTCATCGCCTCGGTCAGCCCGGAGAGAGCGGCGACGATGTCGGCCGCGGCGGCCGCGTTGCGTGCCTCGGCGGTCTTGTAGTTGGTCATGATGGTCTTGGTGGCCTTCTGGGCGGCCACGATCGCCCGCCGCAACCGGTCGACGTGGTTGACGTAGCTCTGGTGCGTCTCGGAGTAGCGACGGGAGTTGTCGGTGGCGTCGGTGAACGTGCCGAGTGCCGGCGGCCGGCACTGCATCTCGGTGTTGAGCTTCTTCAACACCGACTCCGCCTCGCTCAGCCGGCGCTCGAGCCGCTGGTGGAAGTCCTCCAAGGACAGTACGTCTACTGTCGTGCGCCCGGTCATGGCTGCATCCCCGTAGTCATCGTCGAGAACCGTTGGCCACGTTCAGGTTAGTCGACACGGGCCAGCCGGGGCGACCCGTCACCGCACCGATCCACATCGGACCCGCACCGTCGTGGTCAGCCGCCCTGCGCGGGGGCCCCGTCGTCGCCCGGCCCGGGCGTCGCGTCGCCACTCGGCGCCGCACCCGGATCGAAGTGGTTCATGGCGGCCTCGCGCTCCAGGGTCGGCCCGGTCGGCACCAGCGCCAGCAGGGACGCGGGCACCGCCAGCGGGGTCACGTCGCCGTAACCGAGGGCGCTCTTCGCGTCGCCCGAGGCGGTGCCCAGCGGGAACCGGACGCCCTGCGCGGTGATCAGGTAGACCGTCGAGCCGGCCGCCGCCTTGCCGCTCTCCCCGGCGGTGGTCTGCACCAGCACGCCCTTGCCGCCGGGCAGCAGCACGCTCTCGGCGGTCCGGACCGCGTCGCGGCCGGTCTGCCGTGCGGGCACGCCGGTCGCCGCGGTCAGCTCGGCCGGCGGCTGGTCGAAGACCTCCAGGGTGGTCGTCGGCTGGCCGGCCGGCCCCGAGCGGTACGTGGCGCAGAGCACCGTCCGCCCGGCGCGCACCTCGTGCAGGGTCGGCAGCCGGTCCGGCAGGCCCTCGGCCTCCAGCCGCTGGTCGGTGAGGAGTTGGCCGGCCTGGTCCGGCGTGATGTCGGTGACCTGGCCGCCGCCGCCGAGCAACAGCAGCGCGGTGACCTCCCGGATCGCCACCAGGCCCTGCTTGGCCAGCACGTAGTACTGGCCGGCGGCCCGGTAGACCTGCCCGACCCGGGCCGGGCGGTCGCCCACGGTCAGCCCGCTGGCGTCGCCCTCGCCGTCGATCGTCGGCTTGCGCAGGGCCGGACCGACCGGCACCGCGTTGAGCAGCTGCTGCCCGACCGTCAGCGTGGCCGCCCCGGCCATCTTCAAGGCCACCAGCGCCTGCTCGTCGCCGACCACCCGCAGCCGCGCGCCGCCGGTGAGCAGGTAGCGCGCGTCGTTCACCTTGACCAGGACCGCGCGGTCGGTGAGTGGGATGCCGCCGGGCAGCGGCCGGTCGATGACCAGGCGGGTCGTGGAACGCTGCGGGTCGTTCGCGTCGGGCACGTCGCACACCGACCACGGGAGGCCGACCAGCGACTTCTTGTCCGGCACGTCGTCCGGGGCGCCCACGATGCCGACCGCCCGGCCCCGCGGCCGGTCCTTGATCGAGGCCTGCGACACGGTGCGGACCGGCGTGGAGGCGTCGTTGAGGATGAGCCGCGCCGAGGCGTAGTTGAGCGTCGGGTGCAGCAGCTTGTCGTCGGTGAAGACGTAAGTGGCACCCGTCTCGCGCTCGATCACCAGCGTGTTCGGCTCCAGCGGGGCGGAGTTGTTGGTGAGCTGCCCGTACGCCCCCGCGCCGCCGAGCACGACGGCGGCCGCGATGACGCTGCCGAACACGGCCATGCCGAGACGCCGCATCGGCAGGTCGTTGGTCTCCGGGTCGCCGGAGAGCAGCGCCGAGACGATCCGGCGGGTGACGAAGCGGTACGCCTGCACCTGATCGCGGCGGGTCCGCATGACTAACCTCCGGCAGGGGTGGGTCCGCGGCGATCAGGTCGGAACGCCGCCGCGGGCTTCCCTACGATAAGGGGCCGTCGACGGTTGACCGGGACCCCGCCCGCCCCCGGCGACGCACCGCACCGGCGGATGCCCAGGATGTCCAGAAGGGACGCTCAGCGATGACCCAGGTCCAGGCGCCACCCGGTCGTACGGCCACCGCCCCCGCCGTGCCGGCGGACCGGCCGGTCACCCCTGCCGACCGGCGCCGCCGCGGCCGGCTCGGCCCGGTGGTCGTCGGCCAGCTCGTCGTGCTGGAGTGCGCCGCGCTCGCCGTCTGGTTCGCCACCGGCGGCCCCGCCTGGCTGCTCGCCGTCGTCGCCGTGCTGGCGCTGCTGGCCGTGGTGGCCGCCTTCGCCCGCCGCGGCGGCCGCTGGTGGTACGAGGACCTGATGCTCCGCCGCCGCCTGCGCCGCCGCCGGAACGCGGCCCGCGGCGCGGCGCCGGCCGGCGACCCCCGGCTGGCCGCGCTGGCCCCGGAGCTGTCCGTCGTCGAGCTGACCGAGCGCGGCACCCGGCTCGGCATCGGCCAGGACGACCGGGGCTGGTTCGCCGCCGTCGCGCTGACCGGCCGGCCCGGCGCGCCCGCGGGGTCGATCGAGGCCGCCGTGGTGGACCGCGCGCTCGCGGTGCTCGCCGACTTCACCGGCCCGGTCACCCAGACCCAGGTCGTCTCGCACACGCTGGTCTGGTACCCGGCCCCGGGCGCGCCCCCGGCGGCGCACCGCACGGTCTGGGTGGCGCTGCGCCTGTCGGTCGCCGACGCCCGCGCCGAGACGGTGAGCCGGGGCGGCGGCATGCGCGGTGTGCACCGCACGGTCGCGGCCGGCGTCGGCCGGCTCGGCAAGGCGCTCAACGCCGCGGGCCTCGGCCACCGGGTGCTGGGCCGGGACGAGTTGCACGCGGCGGTCGTCTCCGGCGCCGGGCTCGACCTGGCCCCGGAGGCGCCGGTGGAGACCTGGAGCAGCCTGCGCGGCGGCGGCTGGACCCAGCGCTGCCTGGCCCTGCGGGTCCGCGCCAGCGGCTCGCTGGGCGCCCTGGTCGACGCGGTGACCGGCACCTCCGCGCCGTCGCACACGGTCGCGGCGGTGGTGCTTCCCGGCGGCCGCCAGCTCCCGCCGCTGCTGCGGGTGGCCGCCATGGACGGCCACGCCGAGGCGCTGGTGAAGGTGGTCCGGGACATGGCCCGCCGGGCCGGGGTGCCGGCCCGCCCCCTGGACGGCCAGCACGGTCCCGGCGTCTACGCCACGGCGCCGGTGGGCACCGCCATGGGCACGGTCACGGCCGAAGGTTGACGATCCAGCCGTAGAGGCCGCAGACCCAGACGGCCAGCGGCACCAGGGCGACGATCAGCAGGATCTCGATGATGTCCAGCGTGCGGCCCCAGACCGGCGAGATCCGCTTGCCCGCCACGGACAGCCCGTAGATCAGGCTGATCACGGCGACCACCAGCAGGCCGCCCAGGATCAGCCCGAGCCGGACCGGGAGCGGGTTGGCGCCGAAGGTGGCCGCGGCGGCCAGCCCGAGGCCGAGGGTGCCGGCCAGCAGCACCGGGGTGCGCTGGCCGCGGCCCAGGAACGGGCGGGCCCGCAGCAGCGCCAGCAGGGCCAGCACGAGGCAGAGCAGCACCGCCGGCAGCCGGCCGTTGTCGGCGAGCACCATCTCGCCGCCGAGCACCAGCACCGAGACCGTCCAGAGCAGGCCGGTGAGGAACGCGTCGGCCCGCTCGCTGTTGCGCAGCACCTGCGGGCCGTCCACCGATTCGGTGTCGCTCTTCAGGTCGTCCGGGCCGGTCGGGATCGACGGCACCGGCAGCCGGGCCAGCCGGTAGGAGATCATCGGCAGCGCCGGCAGGGCGCCGAAGGCCACCGTCGCCACCACCGCGGCGGCGGCCGCCGCCCCGATGCCGAAGGCCAGGCAGAGCGCCGCGCCGAAACCGACCGCCACGCCCACCCCGACCGCGCCGAGGAACAGCGGCAGCCGCTCGCCGACGGCCAGGGCGGCGACCGCGCCGAAGAGCACCACCGCCGTCGCGGCGAGCAGCACGTGCGGACTGGCCAGCTCGGTGAGCCGCCGGTCACCGGCGAGGACCAGGAGGCCGCCGATCGCGGCGTAGCCCAGGCCGCCCATCGCGAGCATGGCGCCGGTACGGCTGTCGCCGGCCGCCCGGGACAGCACCGCGGCGCTGACCAGCAGCGCGACCGCGACGACCAGGGCGGCGAGCGCGCCGGGCAGCTGCGGTGGCCCGGCGAACAGGGTGGCCGCCGCACCGGCCGCCAGCGCCGCACCGGCGAGGAGCACCGAGAACGCCCGGGTGGTGCCTACCTGCCAGGCGCCGGCCCGCTGGTTGGTCGCCGAGGCGACCGCGTCCACCACGTCGTCGAAGACGATCTCGGGCGCGGCGGCGGCCCGCGGGTTGAAGTAGAGCACCTCGCCGTCGCGGACGCCGAGCTGCGCGGCGGTCCGGCCGCCGTCGAGCGGCTGCCCGCCCAGCCGGGACAGGCTCCAGCCGCCGTGCCGCACGCCCTCGTCCGCGAGATCCTCGCCGGCGTAGCGCAGCAGCGTCGGCAGCAGGTCGGCCAGCGGCACGTCGGACGGCAGCGCCAGATCCATCCTGGTCCGCGGCGCCACGATGGTGATCCGGCTCAGTCCGCCGGTCGCCGTCTTCGTCGCCACTGTGGCCTCCTCGTGCTCGCCTACGATCCACCTCGGCCGCCCGCGCCGCCCCCGTGGGTCCACGGCGCCTCCGGGAGATTACCTACGATGGCGGTCGCACAGGTTGCCCACCCGACGACTCGGGTGCGTCGGCCGACGACGAGCAGGGCCGCTTCTGGGGAGGAGACAGCCGTGAGCACGGTGGTGTTCCGCCGGCTTCCGCGTCAACCGGGGCCCGCGCTGCCGCGCGGGGAGGTGCTGCTGGAGTCCCCGCCCGAGCTGCCGGAGCCGCAGGCCAAGGGCATGGGTCAGGTGCTGATGATCCTGCCGATGCTCTGCGGCGTCGGCGCCATGGCCTTCCTCTACGCCGGTCGCGGCGGCGGCATGATGACGTACGTGGCCGGTGGCCTGTTCGGCGTGTCGATGCTGGGCATGGCGGTCGGCACGCTCGGCAACGGCGGCAACGACAAGGCCGAGCTGAACGCCCAGCGGCGCGACTACATGCGTTACCTGGCCCAGATGCGCAAGCGCACCCGGCGGGCCGCCGAGCAGCAGCGCTCCGCGATGACCTGGCGGCACCCCGAGCCCGACGCGCTCTGGTCGGTCGCCGCCTCCCGCCGCCTGTGGGAGCGGCGGATCACCGAGGACGACTTCGGCGAGGCCCGGATCGCGCTCGGCCCGCAGCGGCTGGCCGTGGAGATCGTGCCGCCGGAGACCAAGCCGGTGGAGGACCTGGAGCCGATGAGCGCGATCGCGCTGCGCCGGTTCGTCCGGGCTCACTCCAGCGTGCCGGACCTGCCCACCGCGCTGTCGCTGCGCGCCTTCAGCCGGATCGCGCTGCGCGGCGACCGGGAGCCGGTGCTCGACCTGGCCCGGGCCGCGCTGGGCCAGCTGGTCACCTTCCACGCGCCGGACGACCTCCTGGTGGCCGTGGTGGCCGCCCCCGACCGGCAGCCGGTGTGGGACTGGGTGAAGTGGCTGCCGCACGCCCAGCACCCGGGGCGTACGGACGCGGCGGGCGCCCGCCGGATGGTCTTCGCCAGCCTTGCCGAGGCGGAGGCGGCGCTCGCCAACGAGTTGGGCGGCCGCCCCCGGTTCGCGCCGGAGGCGAAGCCGCTCACCACGGCACCGCACCTCGTGGTGGTGCTCGACGGCGGCGAGGTCTCGTCGACCTGCGCGCTGATGGGGCCGGGCCTGCTCGGCGCCACGGTGCTCGACCTGTCCGGCACGGTGCCCCGCGACGCCGGCCGCTGGCTGCTCTGCCTGGACGCCGGCGACGGCAGCGGGCTGGACCTGGTGCGTGGCACGGCCACGTCCCGGTTGGGCCGGCCGGACCGGCTCAGCATGGCGGCGGCCGAGGGGCTGGCCCGACAGATCGCTCCCTACCGGCTCTCGCAGCAGCAGGGCGCCAGCACCGAGGAGCCGCTGGCTCGCAGCATGGAGCTGCCGGACCTGCTCGGTGTCGGTGACGCGGCGACAGTGGACACCCAGCAGACCTGGCGGCCGCGCAGCCACCGGGACCGGCTGCGCATCCCGCTCGGCGTCGGGCCGGACGGCAACGTGGTCGAGCTGGACTTCAAGGAGTCCGCGCACGAGGGCATGGGCCCGCACGGCCTGGTCATCGGCGCGACCGGTTCCGGCAAGAGCGAGCTCCTGCGCACGGTGGTCGCGGCGCTGGCCGTGACGCACTCGTCCGAGGAGCTCAACTTCGTCCTGGTCGACTTCAAGGGTGGCGCCACCTTCGCCTCGCTGGACGCGCTGCCGCACACCAGCGCGGTCATCACCAACCTGTCGGACGAGCTGCCGCTGGTCGACCGTATGCGGGACGCCCTGGCGGGTGAGATGAACCGCCGGCAGGAGGTGCTGCGGGCGGCCGGCAACTACGTCTCGCGCTACGACTACGAGAAGGCCCGGGCCGCGGGCGAGCCGCTGGAGCCGATGCCCAGCCTGCTCATCATCTGCGACGAGTTCTCCGAGCTGCTCGCCGCGAAGCCCGACTTCATCGACCTCTTCGTGATGATCGGCCGGCTCGGCCGGTCGCTCGGCGTCCACCTGCTGCTGGCCTCGCAGCGGTTGGAGGAGGGGAAGCTCCGGGGACTGGACACCCACCTGTCGTACCGGATCGGTCTGCGGACCTTCTCGGCGGTGGAGAGCCGCATCGTGCTGGGCGTGCCGGACGCGTACGAGCTGCCGAGCGCGCCGGGCCACGGCTACCTGAAGACCGACACCACCACGATGCTGCGGTTCCGGGCCGCCTACGTGTCCGGCCCGTACCGGGCGCCGGGACAGGTGCAGCGGTCCACCCGGGCGCAGGTGCAGCGCCGGATCGTCCCCTACGGCATCGACTACGTGCCGGCGCCGGCCCTGCCGAGCCCGGCCGAGGCGGCGCCCGAGCCGGAGCAGACCGGCGACGGCAAGGCCGTGGCGATGCTGGACGTGCTGATCGACCGCCTCCAGGGGCAGGGCCGACCGGCGCACCAGGTCTGGCTGCCGCCGCTGGCCGAGCCGTCGGGCCTGGCCGAGCTGCTGCCGCCGCTGAGCGTGCACCCGACGTTCGGTCTGACCACCGCCAACTGGCCGGGGCGGGGCCGGCTCACGGTGCCGGTCGGCATCGTGGACCGCCCGTACGAGCAGCGCCGCGACCCGATGATGGTGGACCTGTCGGGTGCCGGCGGCAACGTGGTGATCGTCGGCGCCTCGCTGAGCGGCAAGAGCACCATGCTGCGCACGATGCTGGCCTCGCTGGCGCTCACCCACACCCCGCGCGAGGTGCAGTTCTTCTGCCTCGACTTCGGTGGTGGCGCGCTGCGCAGCCTGGACGGGCTGCCGCACACCTCCGGGGTGGCCGGGCGGCGCGACGTCGAGGCGGTCCGCCGGACCGTGGCCGAGGTGGTCGCCGTCATCGACGAGCGGGAGAACCGGTTCACCCAGCACGGCATCGACTCGGTGGCGAGCTACCGCCGGCGCCGGGCGGCCGGAGAGTTCGCCGACGACCCGTTCGGCGACGTCTTCCTCGTGATCGACGGTTGGAACACGCTGCGCCAGGAGTACGAGGAGCTGGAGCAGACCATCACCAACCTGGCCAACCGCGGGCTCGGTTTCGGCGTACACGTGGTGATCACCGCCGTGCGGTGGGCGGAGATCCGGATCAACATGCGGGACCTGCTCGGCACCAAGCTGGAGCTGCGGCTCGGCGACCCGGCGGAGTCGGAGATCGACCGGCGGGCCGCGCAGAACGTGCCGGTGGGCACGCCCGGTCGCGGCCTGACCCGCGACAAGCTGCATTTCCTCACCGGCATCTCGCGGATCGACGGCAAGCGCGACATCGAGGACCTGACCGAGGCGTCGGTCGCTCTGGCCGGGCACGTCGCGGCCAACTGGCCGGGCCGCCCGGCGCCCAAGGTACGGCTGCTGCCGCGCAAGCTGGCCGTCACCGAGCTGGCGAAGGTCATCGACCGGTCGGCGCCGGGCATCCCGATCGGCGTCAACGAGTCGGCGCTCGCCCCGGTCTACCTGGACCTGACCAGCGAGCCGCACCTGACGGTGTTCGGCGACGCGGAGTGCGGCAAGACCAACCTGCTGCGCCTGATCGCCCGGGGCATCGCCGAGCGGTACACCCCGGCCCAGGCCCGGCTGGTCATCGCCGACTACCGGCGTGGCCTGCTGGGTGCGGTGGAGGGTGACCACCTGCTCGACTACGCGCCGTCCAACCAGGTCTTCAGCCAGGGCCTCGGTTCGATCCGCAGCGCCCTGCAGAACCGGCTGCCCGGGCCGGATGTGACCACCGCCCAGCTGCGCGACCGGAGCTGGTGGAAGGGTCCGGAGCTCTACATCCTGGTGGACGACTACGACCTGGTCGCGTCCGGCGGCAACAACCCGCTCAGCGCGCTGCACGAGTTGCTGCCGCAGGCGCGGGACATCGGCCTGCACCTGATCATCACCCGCCGGGTGGGTGGTGTGGCCCGTGCCCTCTACGAGCCGGTGCTGCAACGCCTGCGCGAGCTGGACTCGCCGGGCCTGCTGATGTCCGGCAGCCGTGAGGAGGGCGCGGTGTTCGGCAACCTGCGGCCGAGCCCGCAACCGCCGGGCCGGGGCACCCTGGTCCGCCGCCGGGACGGGCAGCAGCTCATCCAGACCGCCTGGACGGAGCCCGCCTGACGGGGCGGACGTCGCATGATCGGGTCCGGTAGCGTCGGCCCGACCGTCAAGCCGAGGAGAGGACAGTCGTGAGCACCTCGTGGGGTAACGGCAGCGCCGCCGTGGAGAGCCTGCTGCGCCAGGCGCAGGAGCAGCAGCGCCGGCTGGCCGAGTTCCAGCAGCAGCGCGCCGAGCTGCGGGTGACGGGGGAGAGCCCGGACGGCCTGGTCCGGGTGACGGTCGACGGGGACATGAAGGTCGGCGGCATCGACCTCAACGCGCGGGCGATGCGGCTGGACAGCTACACGCTGGCGGAGTCGCTCCAAGCCGCGATCGACGCGGCGTACGCGGCCTTCGCCGAGCGGCAGCAGGAGCTGATGACCGACATGCTCGGCGGCTCGGACCTGGTCCGCCGGGCGCAGGCGGGCAACCTCACCCCGGAGGACTGGTTCCGGCAGTTCGGGGTGGACCTGACCGACCCGACCCGCGGCCTGCGCCGCTGACCAGGGAGGAGACGCCGTGGCGAACAAGGTCGACGTCGACGCGATCCGCAAGGCGAGCACCAAGCTCGACGCTCCGGACGGCCCGATCCAGTACCTGCGCAACGTGCAGACGCTGCTGGAGAGTGTGAAGCTGCCGGACGGCGCGTTGACCCTCTTCGGCGGCGCGACCGTGCAGGCGCACAACGCCTCCGTGGACGGTCATCTGAACAACGTCAAGACGGGCATCGAGCACCTGCACAAGGCGGCCCAGCAGCTGGAGCAGACCGCCAAGAACTGGGAGAAGTCCGACCAGCCCTGGGTCGTCAAGTGACCGGCCGGGCGCGCGACGGGGGGAACAGCTGATGTCGGAGATCCTGATCGCCAACGCGGCCGGCACGGTGACCGGCACGCACACGGTCGCCGCCGCGACGGCCCCGGTGCGCGGCCTGCTGCCGGCGGCGCGGGCCAACTGGATGTGGCTGGTCTTCGCCGGGGCGCTCGGTGCCGCGATCGCCTATCTGGAGACGTTCGACAACGACGAGGTCAACAAGTCCATCAAGGAGTGGGGCGACGCGGCGCGGCTGCTCGGCGGCGACCAGTTCGGCGCGGCGCTGGAGCAGGTCCCTCCGTCGGACACCGAATGGGACTTCGACGACCGCGACGCGTTCGACCTCTTCCTCCGCAAGCTCGGCGCCGAGATCAACTCGCTGGCCGAGGCGTTCAACGCCAACAAGGACACGCTGACCTCCGCCCGGGACGCCTTCAACGACGCGGTGAATGCGCTGGTCGACGCGCTCATCCCGATCCTCATCGCGGTGATCGCGTCGGTGGCACTCCAGGCGTTCCCGCCGACCGCGCCCATCGCCGAGGCGATCGGCGTGGCCGGGATGGTGGCGAGCGCGGCGATCCTGGCACTGGTCTTCGGGGACATCAGCGCGGTGTTCTCGGCCGTCATGGCCGGCTTCCAGGGCAACGACCGGTTCGCCTTCGTCTCGGACTCCCGGCCCGGCTGGGCGCCGACCGGCCAGGACCCGGACATCAAGGACATCAAGATCGACTGGGTGCAGGACTCCAAGTTCTACCAGTGACGGGAGGGGGTCCCGAGATGACCTTGGTGCTCTTCGTGTACTTCCTGGTGACCGTGCCGGTCTTCCTCGGGCTGGCGCTGGTCGCCCAGTTGTCCCGGGCCGGGTGGGCCAAGCGGGCCGCCGAAGTGGTGTTGCTCACCGGGGTCGCCGCGCTGATCCCGGTGGTGCTCGACCGGGCGCTCGACCGTCCGGTGCTCTGGCTGTTCGTGGCGCTGCTGGCGGTGGTGCTGGTCTTCGGCGCGGTGATGCACGTCCGGTCCTACCGGCGTCCGTCCTGACCCCTCGCTGGCGCCGCCGACCGTCCACGTCGTACGGTCTGATCGCCGGACGGCGTTGTGCGCCATGGGGATGCAGGGCTGCGCGGATTGGACGTCGTCCGCTACGGTTCGGTTGAAGTGTCCGTCGGTGGGGTGCGTACGCCTTGCCGCGGGGGAGGGGCGCGGCGGATCCGCCGCCACAGAGATGACGGAAGGGTGTGAAGCATGGCGTTCGAGGTCAGTGCAGCGACTCTGCACACCGCCGCGAGTGACGTGCGGTCCACGCGCAGCGACGTCGACGGTGAGCTGAAGAAGCTCTGGAACGTGGTCGACGACCTGGCCATCGCCTGGAAGGGCGGGGCGTCCACGGGTTTCCAGAACCTGATGCAGCGCTGGAACGAGGACACGAACAAGCTGCTGACGGCGATGGACAACATCGCCGACCTGCTTGACAAGTCGGGCACGACGCACCAGGTCAACGACGAAGAGCAGCAGCAGATGCTGGACAAGTTCCACTCTGCTCTCAACCCGTGATCCGCAGAGACAGGCAGAGGAGGAACCGATGAGCATCAAGGTTGACTACGCCGTCCTCGAGAGCAGCAACCAGCAGATGCAGACCATCTCGCGGACCATCGACGAGAAGCTGGACACGCTGCGCTCGATGCTGACGAAGCTCGAGTGGGAGGGCCAGGACCGCGTCGCCTACCAGCAGCACCAGGCTCAGTGGGACGCCGCCGTGCGGGACATCAACAAGGTCCTGAACGACATCGGCCACGCGGTCGGCATCGCCCGCGAGAACTACATGACCACCGAGATGAGCAACTCCAAGGTCTGGGGCTGACCCGACCGATCCGCTGCGGCTCCGCTCCGGCTCACGCCGGGGTCGGGGCCGTAGTGCTTTTCCGGGCCGGGTCCGGCACCGGCCCGGACCGGCGCCGGGCCGCTCAGGCGTCCTGCGGCGTGGTGCGTCGCCCGGGGCGCCAGCCGCGCCGGCGGCCCCGCACCAGGATCGGCCGCAGCGCCAGCAGGGCCCCGGCCAGCACCGCGCCGATCACGGCCGCCCAGATCGCCACGGTGCGCTGCCAGGCCAGCGGGTCGGTGTGCGGCGCGGGCGCCGGCATCGCGCCCAGCGGCGGGTCGCTGCGGGTGCCCAGCAGGCTGGTCACCGCCCGGTACGGATTGACCACCCCGTAGCCGACCAGCGGGTTGTGCCCGTCGGGCGGGCTGTCGGCGGTCCGGGTGAGCCGGAACGCCACGTCCTTCGGGGTGATGTCCGGGTGCGCGGACCGCACCAGCGCGGCGACCCCGGAGACGTACCCGGTGGCGAAGCTGGTGCCGCCCTGCGGCTCGGCCAGGTAGCCGGAGCCCTGCGGGGCCGGGCCCATGATGTTCAGCCCCGGCGCGGCGATGTCCACATAGTCGCCGGTGACCGAACTGCCGACGTGGCCGCCGCTCTCGTCCACACCGGCGACCGCGATGACCCCCGGGTACGAGGCCGGGAACGCCGGCTGGTCCTGCTGGTTCTCCTGCCGGTTGCCGGCGGCGGCCACCAGGATCACGCCCTTGCCGAGGGCGTAGTCGACGGCCGCCTTCAACGCCGGGTCGTCGAGGGTGACGAGGGAGAGGTTGACGATGTCGGCGCCGTGGTCGACCGCCCACCGGATGGCCTTGCCGATCTCGGCCGGGATGGACTCGTCGAAGGCCTTCTGGTTGTCGGCCAGCACCCGCACCGGCAGGATCTTGGCCTCCGGCGCGATCCCGGTGTAGGGCGTGCCGGTGCCCTCCTTCCCGGCGATGATGCCCGCGATGAGGGTGCCGTGGCCGACCAGGTCGCACTGACCGTGGAACTTGGCGAGCTGGTTGAAGTCCTCCCCGGCGAGCACCCGGCCGCGCAGCAGCGGGTGGGTGGGGGAGACGCCGGAGTCGATGACCGCGACGGTGATGCCCTTGCCCTTGGTGACCCGCCAGGCCGCGGCCGGGTCGAGCCGGGTCAGCGCCCAGGGGGCGTCGGTGGGCGCGGGGCCGCCCGGCGGGCCGCACTTCGGGGCCGCCACGGCGGGCGCGGGCACCGCCAGCACGCCGCCGAGCAGGGCGGCGACCGCCGCTCCGGAGAGGACGGATCGGATCCGGTGTCCGGTCCGGACGCGCTCGGTCGTCCCGTCCGGCCGCAAGCTGTCGCGCACGCGCTGAGATTACCGTCGCCGCGCCGTCCACGGTGACGGGCGTACGCGAGGAGCGGTCAGCTCTCGGCCGCCGGCTCCGGGAGCGGCTCGGCGGTGAAGAGGGCGAGCAGGGCGCCCACCTGCTGGTCGGCCTCGGCCGGGTGCCGGAAGTGCCCGCTCGGGTTGACCGTGTACTCGTTGCGCCGCCCCACCCGGGTGCGGCGCAGGTAGCCACCGGCTTCCAGGTCGGCGACGATCGCCTGGGCGGCCCGCTCGGTGACCCCCACCTCGTCGGCCACGTCCCGGAGCCGGGCGGTGGGGTTGCGGGCGATGGCCAGGAGCACGTGCCCGTGGTTGGTGAGGAACGTCCAGTTCCGGCCGCCGCCTCTCGCACCCGGTGTCGTCGCCATGGTGGTCATCGTATGGCCCTCTCGCGTATCCTCCGGTCCTGCCCTCGATCGCCGGGTGCCGCCGGAGCCCCGCGTCAAGGGCGCCGCAACGTATGAAATCCGTATCACGTAAATCTTGACGTACCTTGGACTGCGTGTGACCGTGGGTGCCGAGGCCGCCTCCGCCGCCGGCCGGGCTGACCAGGGCTTTCATGCGCGAGGACGAGGTGAGGACCAGTGCCGCCGATCACTCCCGAACAGGCGCTCGCGGAGCTCTACGCCGGTAACCGCCGGTTCGTCACCGGCGCCCCGCACCATCCGAATCAGGACGCCGGACACCGGGCGGCCGTCGCCGACGGCCAGCACCCGTTCGCGGTGCTCGTGGGCTGCTCCGACTCCCGGCTCGCCGCCGAGATCATCTTCGACCGGGGGCTCGGTGACCTCTTCGTCGTCCGCACCGCCGGCCACACCGCGGGCCCGGAGGTGCTGGGCAGCGTCGAATACGCGGTGACCGTGCTGGGCACCCCTCTCGTGGTGGTGCTCGGCCACGACTCGTGCGGCGCGGTCCAGGCCGCCCGTGAGGCGGTCCGCACCGGCACGTCGCCGTCCGGGCACCTCGGCGCGGTGGTGGACGCCGTCGCGCCGAGCCTGCTCCGGGCCGCCCGGGAGGGCGTCGAGGACCTCGACGGGATCGTCGACATCCACATCGCGCAGACCGTGGAGGCGCTGCTGGCCCGGTCCTCCGTGCTCGCCGGCGAGGTGGCGGCGGGGCGGTGCACGGTGGTCGGCCTGTCGTACCGGCTCAGCGCGGGCGAGGTGCGCACGGTGGCCGAGGCCCCGGCCGGTTCGCCGGCCACCCCGGTGCCCGCCCCGGCCGCACCCGCCGACCCGGCGCTGGCCGGCTGACCCACCCGAGAACGCCGAAGGGCCGGCCCGCGTCGCGGGCCGGCCCTTCGTGTGCGTACGTCGTCAGAGCAGCGACATGTGCACGTGGTCGGTGTGGTTGGAGGGCCCGCTGTAGGACTTCCAGCCGGTGGCCGGGAACCAGATCTGCCGGTTCCAGATCACGTAGTAGATGCCCAGCCGGTCGGCGTTACGGATGAGGAAGGCGGCGACGTTGTTGCCGTACATCCGCTGGTCCTTCGTGCGCCACGGGGAGAAGCCGCTGTTCTGGAGGGACCAGTCGCAGGCCCGGCCCTTGGGGTGCTCCCACGGCCCGCCCGGGCGGTAGCAGCCCACGAAGCGGTTGAAGCCGGCCCGCTTGACCTCCTTGTAGGCGTGGAGCGTGCGGGGGGTGATGCAGCCCGAGGTGGTCGGGTCGTTCTCGCTGCACGACTCCGGCTTCCAGTCGCCGTCGGCCGTCCGGCCGGGACCGATCCGGGCGACCGGCGAGGTGGCGGCGACCAGGCCGCCGGTGAAACCGAGCCCGCCGACCAGCTTCAGCGCCTTCTCCGTCTCGGCCTTCTCGCGGGCCATCGCGTTCTTCTGCTTCTCCTGCTCGCGCACCTCGGCGTCGAGCGCGATCTTGGCCTGCTCGGCGCGGTTCTTCGCCGCGTTGATGGCGGCGAGCTTCTGCGCGTTCAGCAGGTTCAGCTCGTCGAGGGCGGCGACCCGCCGGACGAACGAGTCGGGACTGTTGCTCTCCATGAGCATGGCCATGGCACCCATCCGGCCGGTCCGGTAGGACTGCGCGGCCATCTGGGCCACCTGCGGGCTCAGCGCGTCGAGCTCGCCCTGCGCCGCCTTCACCTCGAGGGCGAGCTGGAGCTGGCGCTTGCGCGACTTGTCGAGCTTCGCCTTGGCCTGGAGGTAGGCCCGGTTGGCGCTGTCGATGGCCTCGGTGATGAGAGGGTCGTCGTCGTCCTCGGAGTGCCCCGAGGGGGTGGGGTTGCTCGGGGCCGCCATCGCCGGGGTCGGCCCGGCCAGCACGGTGAGCGCGGCGAGCACGGCCACCACGGGGGTCAGCCAGCGGCGCAGGGGTGCCGTCACAGTGTTCCCTTCCGTCGGCCGCCGACCGGGTTAGCTGCCGGGTTCGGGACGGAAGTGGCCCCTACCGCTCGCGCGGATTCACCCCATGTACCTGGTTCCCCGGCTCGCCCGCGGGCGATTGGGCGGCGGCACCGCTGGCGCGGGTGCGCGCCTTCGGCGGTGACCGGCAGCGAGGTTACCCGAGACTCCTCTCGGTGTTCTACGTCCGGAAGCCGACCAATAGCGAGAATTCGTCCTCGCAATGCGTGACCAGGATCGCGTTTGAAATCCGCCGTCACGCTGCGGAGTGTCACCATGCGGCCTCCGTGCTCCTGTCGCCGCCCAGCGCCTCCAGCGCCTCGTCCCTGGCCTCCGGCGGCCGCGGGGCCGGGGGCGCCACCGGGCCCGCGGTGGTGCGCCGCCCGGCCGTGGTGACCACGGCCGCCAGTCCGGTGGTCAGCGGTACGGCCGCGATCAGGCCGAGCGTGGCCACCGCGCTGCGGACGATCTCCTGGGCCAGGAACTCGCTCGTGAGGATCTCGCTCACCGGCCGCGAGTCGGCGACGAGCAGGAGCAGCAACGGCAGCGAGGCGCCCGCGTACGCCAGCACGATGGTGTTGACCGTGGACGCGATGTGCGCCCGGCCCACCCGGGTTGCCGCCCGGTAGAGGTGCCGGCGGGAGAGCGTGGGGTTGGCATGGGCCAGCTCGGTGACCGTGGCCGCCTGGGTGACCGTGACGTCGTCCAGCACGCCGAGCGAGCCGATGACGATCCCGGCCAGCAGCAGCCCGTGCAGGTCCACGTCGCGCTGGAGCATCGACAGGGTGGTCGCGTCCTCGCTGCCGAAGCCGGTCAGGTGGGTGGCGGCGGTGGCCAGGGTGCCGAGGACCCCGGTCAGCACCAGGCTGCCGAGCGTGCCGAGCACGGCCACCGAGGTCTGCGCGGTGATCCCGTGGGTCAGGTAGAGCACCACGAACATGATCAGCGCGGCCCCGACGATCGCCATCAGCAGCGGCGGCTGGCCGGCGCCGATGCCGGGCAGCACGAAACCGAGCAGGATGGCGAAGCTCGCCACCAGCCCGCCGAGCGCGGCCAGCCCGCGCCAGCGGCCGAACGCCACGATCGCCACGGCGAACAGCGCCGCCAGCCAGACCAGCGTGCCGCGCCGGTGCTCGGCGATGTTGTAGGTCTTCATCGCCGGATCGGCCGGGTCGGTCAGCTCGACCAGGATCACCTTGTCGCCGACCTCGACGCGGGGCGCGCCGGGGCCGGAGGGCACCGGCGTCTCGACCTGCCGGCCGGCGTCCGGACCCTGCTCGGCGCTGACGGTCACCGTCCCGCACGGGCCGGCGGACCCGCCCTCCGGCGTCTCGGGAGTCGGTGGGCACGGCACGGTCACCACCCGGGTCACCGTGCCGTGGTAGCGGGGCAGTGCCGGCGCGTCCGCAGGGTCCGGGCCCTGTCGGGGCCAGAGCACCAGCGCGGCGACCACGGTGATCAGGAAGAGCGGCACCACCGTCGCGACAAGGATCCGCCGTACGCCCGGCGGGGCGGACGGCGCGGGACGGGTGTGGTCGGCGCCCATGGCGTCTCTCCCAACGATTCGCGACGGGACAGGTCTCACCGGGCCGGTCGGTTCACCGGTCGGCCCGGGTGCCCGCGGAGCGACGCAGGCCGGGGTCGTCGCCCGGAATGGTAGCCAGGCGGGCCGGCGCGCACCGAGGACGCGACCGGCGGCGGTTCCCGGCCGGGGCGCCCGGTCGGTTGGCTACCGTGAGGGTGTGGCGATGCGGACGGCGGTGAGCGGGCGCTGGGCCCGAATCCTGCTGCTGCTCGGCACGCTGGTCGGGTTGACCGCGATGCACACCCTCGGCCACGGCGGGCACGAGCCGGCGGAACGGCCGGTCGCCCACGCCGTCGGGCACACCGGAGGGGCCGCCACCCTCGCGGACTGCACGGGCGACGGCTGCCCGGTGCGCGCGCTGCCGCTGACCCACCCGGGCGGTGACCCGTCCGGGTGGAGCGTCTGCCTGGCCGTGCTGGGCGCGTTCGCCGTCGTGCTGCTGCTCGCCGTGCTGCTAAGGGCCGGGTCGCGGGGCGGCTTCCCGGCGGTCCGTGGCCCGCGCCGGCCCGCCGCCGGTCCCCGGGCCCCGCCGCCCCGGCCCCACGGGCTACGCCTGGCGACGACGTCGGTGCTGCGCAGATAGGACGCCCGACGCGGGGACCGGACCACCGGTTCGCGCGTCCGCCGACCGCTGCGTACGTTCCGACACCCGAAAGGCTCACTCGTGTTCACTCGTACCCTCGCGCGCCCGGCCGCCCTGGCCGGCGCCGCGCTCACGGCCGCGTTCGTCCTGTCCGCCTGCGGTGGCGCGGACCACCCGACCGCCGGCCACGATCCGTCGGCCGCGACCGGCACGCCCGCCGCCGGGGCCTCGGCCTCGTTCGACGCCGCGGACGTGATGTTCGCGCAGATGATGATTCCGCATCACCAGCAGGCCGTGGAGATGTCCGGGCTGGCGGAGACCCGGGCCGGCGACCCGGAGGTGAAGCGGCTGGCCGCGCAGATCAAGGCGGCCCAGGCGCCGGAGATCGCCACCATGACCGGCTGGCTCGCCGCCTGGGGCCGGCCGGTGCCCTCGGCGAGCGCCGGGCACGGCATGCCGGGGATGGATCACGGCATGCCCGGGATGATGTCCGGGGCCGACCTGGCGAAGCTGGCCGCGGCGTCGGGCACCGACTTCGACCGGCAGTTCCTGACCATGATGATCGCCCACCACGAGGGCGCCATCACCATGGCGGAGGAGGAGATCGCCCGCGGCGTCCACCCGGACGCCACGGCCCTCGCCCGGCAGATCGTCACCACCCAGCAGGGCGAGATCGACGCCATGCGGAAGCTGCTCGACCGGCTCTGAGCCGGTGACGGTGCGGGTGCCCGGCCGCTCGCGGCGGGGCACCCGCACCGGTCAGGCCAGGCCGGCGCGACGGCGGCGGTACTCCTCGTCGTCGATCTCGCCGTGGGCGTACCGCTCGTCGAGGATGCGACGGGCCGAGGACGGCAGGGCACCCGCGGCCGGCCCGGTGAGCCGGATCACCAGCCAGACGAGTCCCACCAGCACCAGCAGCCCCAGCAGGGACCAGGCCCACATCCAGCCCATCATCGGGCCGTTCCACATCATCCGGCCGCCCTCCGATCCGGTGTCCCGAGGGTCGGCCGGTCCGGTGCCGCTCGTCGGCGCCGGTCCCGGTCGCCACCTCGAACGTACGGCGGAGGTGGGCCCGGCGGCCGGGCCGATGGACCCGAGCTGCGGGGCCGGACGTCCTGGTCAGCCGCGCTTCATCAGGCGGCCGACGGCGGCCATCATCTCGGAGGCCATCTCGTCGGCGCGGCCCTCGGCGGCGCCCTCGTGCATGCAGTGCCGGGCGTGCCCGTCGAGCAGGCCGAGGCCGACCTTGTCCAGTGCGGCCTGAATGGCGGAGATCTGGGTCAGCACGTCGATGCAGTAGCGGTCGTCCTCGACCATCTTCTCGATGCCGCGGACCTGGCCCTCGATGCGGCGGAGCCGCGCGAGCAGCTGGTCCTTGCTGGCGGTGTAGCCCCGGGTCGGGGTCGTCGGTGCGGTCATGACGTCAAGGATACCGTACCCCTCGGGGGTATGGTACGGTCCTTGACGTAGCCGATACCCCCACCGGGTAACGGTACGACGACGGGCAGCCGTGTCTCCTGACATTACCCCCCGGGGGTATATGCTGGAGGCGGCGGGAAAGGAGATTCGGGATGGTCACCACCACGTACCAGGTGCAGGGCATGACCTGCGGGCACTGCGTCAACTCGGTCAGCACCGAGGTGAGCGCGCTGCCGGGCGTCACCGACGTCCAGGTCGACCTGGCCTCCGGCCGGGTCACCGTCACCAGTCAGAGCCCGTTGGACACGGACACCGTTCGCGCCGCCGTGGACGAGGCCGGTTACGACCTCGTCGGGGCGTGACGGGTCCGCGGACCCGAAGAAACCGAGGTACCACGATGAACACGGCGACGAAGCTGAGCGGCTTCGCCCTCGGTCTCGCGGCGGTGTTCGGCACGGCGTACGGGGTCGGCCACGCGGCCGGCCCCGTCACCCCGGCCGCCGAGACCCGCCACGACGCCACCGACGGCGGCCACGACTCCGGCGCATCCGACCACGGCGACGGGGGCCACGCGGCCACCGACACCGCCCACCTGCCCGGCGGGCTGCTCGTCTCCGACCGCGGCTACACGCTCCAGCAGGTGACCGCCCCGGCGGGCGAGTTCGCCTTCCGGATCACCGGCCCGGACGGCCGGCCCGTCACCCGCTACGACGTGGCGCACGACAAGCAGATGCACCTGATCGTCGCCCGCCGGGACCTGTCCGGCTTCCGGCACGTCCACCCGGAGCTCTCCGCCGACGGCACCTGGCGGGTCGCCTCGCCGCTCGCCGGGCCCGGCGTCTGGCGGGCGTTCGCCGACTTCACCCCGACCGGCGGCGAGCCGCTCACCCTCGGGGTCGACGTCACCGTCCCCGGCGCGCTGGAACACCGGCCGCTGCCCGCCCCCGCGACCAGCACCACGGTCGACGGCTACACGGTCACCCTCACCGGCGCCCCGCAGCCCGGCCGGACCAGCCGGCTCACCCTGACCGTCAGCCGGGACGGCCGGCCGGTCACCGACCTCCAGCCCTACCTCGGGGCGTACGGGCACCTGGTGGCGCTGCGCCAGGGTGACCTCGCGTACCTGCACGTGCACCCGGAGGGCGCGCCCGGCGACGGGCGGACCCCGGCCGGGCCGGCCGTCACCTTCGCCGCCGAGGTGCCCTCGACCGGCGCGTACCGTCTCTACCTGGACTTCCGGCACGGCGACGCGGTGCACACCGCGGAGTTCACCGTGCTGGCCGGAGACCAGGCCGCGCCGGCGCCCGCCGCGCCGGCTCCCACGACCGCACCGACCCCGGGCGCCGACCACGGCACCCCGGGGCACGGGCACAACTGACCGGAGGTGCCGCGATGACATCCGCGAAGTCCCTGCCGGTCGCGCCGAACCTGATCGAACTCGCGATCGGCGGCATGACCTGCGCCTCCTGCGCCGCCCGGATCGAGAAGAAGCTCAACCGGATGGACGGCGTCGAGGCCACGGTCAACTACGCCACCGAGAAGGCCACCGTCCGGTACGCCGAGGAGATCAGCCCGGCCGACCTGATCGCGACGGTGGAGAAGACCGGTTACACCGCCGTCGTCCCGCCGCCGCCCACCCAGGCCGCCGAGGCGACCGCCGAGCCGGTGGACGAGCTGCGCGGGCTGCGTACCCGGCTGTGGGTGTCGGTCGTGCTGGCCGTGCCGGTGATCGTGCTGGCCATGGTGCCGGCCTGGCAGTTCGACTACTGGCAGTGGCTGTCGCTGACGCTGGCCGCCCCGGTCGTCGTCTACGGCGGGCTGCCGTTCCACCGGGCCGCCTGGATCAACCTGCGGCACGGCGCGGCGACCATGGACACCCTGGTCTCGCTCGGCACCCTCGCCGCGTTCGGCTGGTCGCTCTGGGCCCTCTTCCTCGGCGACGCCGGGATGCCCGGGATGACCCACCCGTTCCGCTTCGACATCACCCGCACCGACGGGGCCGGCAACATCTACCTGGAGGCTGCGGCCGGGGTGACCGTGTTCATCCTCGCCGGCCGCTTCTTCGAGGCCCGGTCCAAGCGGACCGCCGGCGCCGCCCTGCGCGCTCTGCTGGAGCTGGGCGCCAAGGACGTCGCGGTGCTGCGCGGCGGGCAGGAGACCCGGATCCCGGTCGACCAGCTCATGGTCGGCGACCGGTTCGTGGTCCGGCCGGGCGAGAAGGTCGCCACCGACGGCGTGGTCGAGGAGGGCACCTCCGCGGTCGACGCCAGCATGCTCACCGGCGAGTCCGTGCCGGTCGAGGTGGGGCCGGGCGACACCGTGGTCGGCGCCACCGTCAACGCCGGCGGCCGGCTGGTCGTCCGGGCCACCCGGGTCGGCGGCGACACCCAGCTCGCGCAGATGGCGAGGCTGGTGGAGCAGGCACAGACCGGCAAGGCGGCCGTGCAGCGGCTCGCCGACCGGATCTCCGGCGTCTTCGTGCCGATCGTGATCGCCCTGGCGGCCGGCACGCTGGGCTGGTGGCTCGGCACCGGGGCCGGCACGACGGCCGCCTTCACCGCCGCGGTGGCGGTGCTGATCATCGCCTGCCCGTGCGCGCTCGGGCTCGCCACGCCGACCGCGCTGCTGGTCGGCACCGGGCGGGGCGCCCAGCTCGGCATCCTGATCAAGGGGCCGGAGGTGCTGGAATCCACCCGCCAGGTGGACACCGTCGTGCTGGACAAGACCGGCACCGTCACCACCGGGAAGATGACGCTTGTCGACGTGCTGCCCGCCGAGGGTGTGGACCGGGCCGAACTGCTCCGGCTCGCCGGCGCGCTGGAAGGGGCGTCCGAGCACCCGATCGCCCGCGCCGTCGCCGACGGCGCCGCCGAGGCGGGACCGCTGCCCGCGGTCACCGGCTTCGCCAACGCCGAGGGCCTCGGCGTGACCGGCACGGTCGACGGCCGGGAGGTGGTGGTCGGGCGGCTCCGGCTGCTGCGCGAGCGCGGTCTCGACGTACCCGAGGAGGTCGTGCGGGCGGTGACCGACGCGGAGGCCGCCGGCCGGACGGCGGTTCTGGCCGGCTGGAACGGCCGGGCCCGCGGGGTCCTCGCGGTAGCCGACGCGGTGAAGCCGACCAGCCGGGCGGCCGTCGCCCGGCTGCGCGAGCTGGGGCTCACCCCGGTGCTGCTCACCGGCGACAACGCCACCGTGGCGAAGGCCGTGGCCGCCGAGGTCGGCATCGACGAGGTGATCGCCGAGGTGCTGCCGGCCGACAAGGTGGACGTGGTCGAGCGACTCCAGGGCGAGGGCCGGACCGTGGCCATGGTCGGCGACGGGATCAACGACGCCGCCGCGCTGGCCCGGGCCGACCTGGGGCTGGCCATGGGCACCGGCACCGACGTGGCCATCGAGGCGTCCGACCTGACCCTGGTGCGGGGCGACCTGATGACCGCCGTCGACGCCATCCGGCTCTCCCGACGCACCCTGGCGATCATCAAGGGCAACCTGTTCTGGGCCTTCGCCTACAACGTGGCCGCCCTGCCGCTGGCCGCCGCCGGTCTGCTCAACCCGATGCTCGCCGGCGCCGCGATGGCCTTCTCGTCGGTCTTCGTGGTGACGAACAGCCTCCGGCTGCGGCGCTTCCGCCCGGTCGGCTGACGATCGCCGCCGCCGGCCCAGGTTCACACCGGGCCGGCGGCGGTCCGTCCAGCACCGGACGGAACGGGATTCAGTCGGCGGACGGCGGGGTACTTGCCTGACGTCACGGAACTGCTGAGTGGAGGTTCCCATGGGTATCGACGACAAGATCAACAACGCGACCGAGAACACCGCCGGCAAGGTCAAGGAGGGTGTCGGCCGGGCCACCGACGACGAGCGCCTCGAGGCCGAGGGCCGCAACGACCAGGCCGCCGCCAACCTCAAGCAGGCCGGCGAGAAGGTCAAGGACGCCTTCAAGAGCTGACCACCGTCCTGCGCGTCGCCGGGCCGGCAGCCACTGCCGGCCCGGCGACGCTGCGCGGGTGGTGGACCGGCCGCCGCCGCGTGTCGTACCGCCTCGATCCGGCCGGTCGCCCGGCCGCCGACCGTACGGGAGAACGATGTCCGCCACCGCCGCGATCCGCGCCGCCGCACTGGTGACGATGACCGCGCTCGCCGCGGCCTGCCAGCCTGCCGCGGAGGACCGCCCGGTGCCGGCCGGTGAGTCGACCGCCGCGCCCGCACCGTACGCCACCGCCGCGTCCGCGCCCTCCGCCACCGCCTCGCCGTCGCGGGTGACCGCCGCGAACACGGCCGCCGTCTGCGCCGCGGTCGACAAGCTCATCATCGCCAAGAGCCGGGAGATCGCCGCGGACTCCGCGGCGGCCACCCGTCGGCAGCTCACCCCCGAGCAGATCAACGCGCAGGTCAAGGCCGACCTGGCCGATCTTGCCGACGGGGTACGCGGGCAGGCCGCCCGGGCCGAGGACCCGGAGATCAGGGCACTGGTCGGCGACGCCGCCGAGCGGATCGACGCCGGAGCGCGGTCGTCGACGCCGGTGAGGTGGCTGGGCTCGACGTTCGTCGAGATTCCGCAGCGGCTCGCCCGGGAGTGCCGCGCCTGAGGGCGCGCTTCCTCCACATCGGATCGTCCACTGTCGCTCACTCGGGGTCACCCGCGTTGGCGCGGACTGCGTAGCATGCGAGAGGACCTCGACCCCGGAGGAGCTACGCCCATGGCCCAGCCCGTCGATCCGTCCGGCCTCGGCCGCGCGCTGTCCGAGACCATCTCCGCGCTGGGCCGGTTCACCGCCGGCGCCGACGGCGAGGCGCCCCCGCCCCCGGAGGGAACGGGTGAGGCGGCCGACGGCCTGGTCCGGGTGACGGCCGGCCCACCCGGGCGGATCACCACGCTGACCCTCGACCCCCGGGTGATGCGGCTGCCGAGCGAGTCCCTGGCGGAGGAGATCGGCGCGGCGGTCAACGCCGCGCTCGCCGACCTCCAGGAGAAGGCCACCGCCGCCGTGCCCGGCCAGGTCGACCTGGGCTCCCTCGGCGAGCAGTTGCGCCGCATCCAGGAGGACGCCGGCCGGCAGCTCACCACCTTCACCGACGCGCTCGTCGAGGCCCAGGACCGGCTGTCCGGCCAGGGCGGTCGCTGATGGCCATCGAGGTCGACCCCGAAGGGCTGGGCGGCTCCGGCCGCGCGCTGGGTGACATGGCCACCCGGTTCAGCCAGGCCACGACGGCGTTCCAGGCCGAGCTCGCCGCCTTCGGCCGGCCCTGGGGCACCGACGACATCGGTTCGCTCATCGGCGCCGCCCACGACGAGGTCTCCGCGTTCGCCTTCGAGTGCTTCGACGGCGCGCTGGCCGAGATCGCCGCCGCCGGCACCGACCTCACCGACATGGCCACCCGCTATGCCGAGATCGAGGCCGCCATCACGCAGGGCTTCGACGGGCTGCGGCAGGCGTTGGGAGGCTGACGGTGGGTCTCGAACTACCCGGCGAGCTGCGCTCACTGCTGGGCATCCTCGGCTACACCTGGCCCGAGGCCGACGAGGTCAAGCTCTTCGAGATGGGCAACGCCTGGATCCGCTTCTCCGGCACCCTGTCCGGTTTCGTGGCCGAGGCGAACACCGGGGCGGCCGCCGTCTGGTCCGGCCACACCGGCCAGGACATCACCGCCTTCCAGTCCTGGTGGAACCGGGAGGACAGCCCCGCCGACAGCCTCCGCGACGGGGTGACGGCGGCCGTGCTCACCGGCACCGGGCTGATCATCTGTGGCGCGATCGTGCTCGCCCTGAAGATCGCCGTCATCGTGCAACTGGTCGTCCTGGCCATCCAGATCGCCCAGGCGATCGCCACGGCGGCGGTCACCTTCGGCGCCTCGCTCCTGGAGATCCCGATCTTCCAGCAGCTGGCCCGGACCATCGTCGGCAACCTCGTCCAGGAGGTCCTCTGGAAACTCGTCGACGGGTGAGCGGCTGATGGCCAAGGGATCGGGAAAGGCCAGCGGCCGCCTGATGCGCGCGGCACTGAAATACCTGAAGCGCGCCAACAGGCGCAACCGTCCGGGGCGGATGAACGCGCACTTCCGGGACCACGTCTTCGGTGGGCACGTGAAGCCCGGGCAACCGAAGGGGTCCGGCTACCACTACCGGCCGGGCGGCCAGGACTTCCCGGGCCGGCGACTGAAGCCCGGCACGGTCAACCGGGATCCGCGGACCGGGGCGTACGAGGCGGAACCCGAGTTCTTCGACCCGACCCGGAACCCACCGCACGGAGAGTGGAAGCCCAAGGCGGGCAACAACGGGGTCAGCTCCTTCTATCCCGACCACTGGACTCCGGCGGAGGTCGACGCAGCCGTCCCGGGAGCCTTCAACAACGCGGTGCCCGCGGGCGGGAACATGTGGCGTGGCACGTACCGCGGCCTGACCATCGAAGGCTTCTACGATGGCGCCGGTGGGTTCACCCACGGGTGGCCCGTCCTCTGACCCGCGGAAGGAACACCTTGAGCTTCATCACGTTCTCGCTCGACCAGTTCAACCTCCCCGTGTTCCGGGTGGACGACAAGCGGTACGAGACGCTGGGAGCCTGGCTGATCGCGGATGTCTCGCGCCACTTCCTGGTCTGCCTCGACGGCTTGGCGATGATCGACGACGTGTCGAACGGCCGCCCTCCGTTCGAGGAGTGGAGCAGCGAGAACTACGAGGTCTCCTTCGCCTCCTCCGGCGTCGTGATTCAGAACTCCTGGCTGGAGCACGAGCACGGCGCGTACACGGTCGACGAGGTGCGGCGGGCGTTGGAGGACTACTGGTCCTTCCTGGTGGCGCTGCCGGAGCGCCCGTTGATCAGGGAGTTCCGGCCCGATCTGCCGGAGTCGCAGGCGGCGCTGCTGCGCTGGGAGGAGAAGTGGGGGCGGCCGCACCCCTACCGGGGCCGCCTGCTCTGAGGTTCACCGGTCGCCGGCCAGCCGCGCGGCGCGTACCTCGAGGTAGTGCCGCTCCGGCAGGCTGGTGGTGGCGCGGGCGGCGGCCAGGTAGGCGGTCCGGGCGTCATCCCGGTCTCCGGCCAGTTCGAGGAGATGGGCCCGGACGGCGGCGAGCCGGTGATGGCCGGCGGTCCGCTCGTCGTTGTCCAGCTGCGCCAGCAGGGCGAGGCCGGCCCGCGGACCGTCCAGCATGGCCACCGCGGCGGCCTGGTTGAGGGTGACCATCGGATTCGGCGCGAGCCGGGCCAGCACCCGGTAGAGGGCGACGATCTGCCGCCAGTCGGTGTCGGCCGCGGTGGGCGCCTCGGCGTGCACCGCCGCGATGGCGGCCTGCACCTGGTAGGGGCCGGGGGCCGACCAGGTCAGCGCCTCGGTCACCAGGGCGACGCCCTCGGAGATCTCGGCCCGGTCCCAGCGGGTGCGGTCCTGCTCGGCCAGCGGCACCAGCTCACCGCCCGGGCCGGTGCGCGCCGCCCGGTGCGCGTCGGTGAGCAGCATGAGGGCCAGCAGCCCGGCCACCTCGCCGTCGTCGGGGAGCAGCCGGCGCAGCTCCCGGGCCAGCCGGATGGCCTCGGCGGTCAGCTCGACCCGGTGCAGCTCGGCCCCGCTGGAGGCGGTGTACCCCTCGTTGAAGACCAGGTAGAGGACGCGCAGCACGGCGCCCAGCCGCGCGTCCCGGTCGGCCGCCGAGGGCATGGCGAACCGGGCGCCGGCCGCCTCGATCCGCTGCTTGGCCCGGCGGATCCGCTGGCTCATGGTGGCCTCCGGCACCAGGTACGCCCGGGCGATCTCGGCGGTGCTCAGGCCGCCGACCGCCCGCAGGGTCAGCGCCACCTGGGCGCTGACCGTGAGCGCGGGATGGCAGCAGAGGAAGAGCAGTTTCAGCGTGTCGTCCCCGCTGGGCGGCTCCTCGTCGGCGGGCGGGGCGACGGCCGCGTACGCCGGTTCCCGGACCGCGACCGCGACCTCGCGGTCCCGGCGGGCCCGCTCGCTGCGCCACTCGTCGGTGAGCCGGCGGTTCGCCACGGTGACCAGCCACGAGCGGGGATGGTCCGGCACGCCCTGCGCCGGCCACTGGGTCGCGGCGGCGAGCAGTGCCTCCTGGACGGCGTCCTCGCAGGCGTAGAACTGACCGTGCCGGCGGACGAGCACGCCGAGGACCTGCGGCGCGAGGGCGCGCAGCAGGTCCTCGACCGCCCGGTCGGTCACATCTCCGTCCCGGACTGCTCCATCACGGGCCGCACCTCCAGCACGCCGACGCCGTGCGCGACGTCCGGCCAGCGCGCGGCGATCTCGGCGGCCCGCTCCGGGGTCTCGCAGTCGACCGTCAGGTAGCCGGCGAACTGCTCCTTGCTCTCCAGGAACGGCCCGTCGGTGACCTCGGTGCCGCCGCCCGCGGCGGGCCGGACGGTGCGGGTCTGCGCCGGGTGCGCCAGCGCCTCACCGCCGACCAGCTCACCGGACTCGGTCAGCTCCTTCATGATCACGTCGACCTCGCCGAAGATCGCGTTCCGCTCCTCCTCGGACAGCTCCTCGACGAAGCCGGGCCGGTTCCAGATCAGCAGCATGTACTTCACGGTCACTCCTCGGGTCGGGGCCACCGGCGGTGGCGCCTCTCGCAGACGGGTCGGAGCCGGCTCGCCTGATCCGACATCTTTCCCGAGGAAAAAGTCAGCGGGCTCCGCGCAGCGGGCGGCGCGCCGGTGTGCCGGGGTCGAGCGAGGCGCGGTCGGCGGCCGTGGTGCCCGAGGTCCAGCCGTCCGCGTCGCGGACCTGGAGCCGGTGCCGGGTGACGCCAGGGAAGAGCTGGTCGACCCGCTCCTTGACGGCGTCGGAGCGGGCGGCGAGCACGGGAAGCAGCCGCTCGTCGGCCCGTTCCTCGGCCGCCGCCGTGGTGGCCGCCCGCAGGCGCTCGCCGATCCGCAGCGCGAACGCGTTGAGGAAGGACTCGTCGTAGCCCTTGGTGCGCCGGCCGCTGCCCGGGCGGCGTTCGCCCCGGCCGCGCAGCATCGCGGCGGTGGCCTGCACCAGCAGCGAGGTGTGCAGCAGTTCGACGGCGTCCAGGTCGGCCGGGAAGCCGAGCACGGTGGCGAAGCCCAGGTCGTCCGACCAGATCGACTCGCAGCGGTTGGCCGCCGCCACCTCCTGGATGAGCAGCGCCTTCGCCGCCGCGTACGGGGCGTCGGTGCCGAGCCGCACGCCGCCGGGCCGGTCCGGTCGCTCGGCCGCGGCGTCGAGCAGGGCGGCGTCGATGCTGTGCCGGGCCATCAGCTCCTGTGCCTTGCCGGTGAGCGCCTCCGCCTCGGCGGGGAAGGTGGTCGACTCGGCCTTGGCCAGCAGCGCGCGTACCCGGTCCAGCATCCGTGAGCCGCCGGCCGGGGCGGTGGCGCGCGGGGCGGCGGCCGGTCCGCCGGGTGGCGGGCGGAGCACCGCGATCGGCGGCAGCCCCGCCACCAGGGCGAGCGCGTCGACGGCGTCCCGCAGCGCGCTGATCCGGTCGCCCTCGGCACGCCGGTCCAGCCAGCCCGCGTCGCCGTCCCACCGCGCGCCCAGCTCCGCGAGCTGGGCGTCGAACCAGGACGGGACCGGGTCCGGCAGCGTACGCCGCTGGGCGGCCAGCACGTCCCGCAGTAGCCGGGCGCCCCGCGGGGTCAGCCGGCGGGTGGCGATCCGCTCCAGGTCCACGGGCTGCCAGCCGCGCGGCCAGAGCCGCGCCACGTCGCGGGCCAGCCGGGTGAGAAGCGCCGCGTCCACGGCCGGCGGGTCGCCGACCACCAGCCGGTCCAGGGCCCGCTCGGCCGCGCGTACGTCGGTGCCGCGCGCCGCCGTGAGGGCGTCGGCGAGCACCTGGTCGGCATCCGGCACGGGTGGCTCCCTCTCTGGCGGCAGGTGGCGGGTCGCGCACCCGGGAACGAACGGTACCGGCGCGGGAACCGCCCCGGCCCGTGAGCGCGCTCACCGTTCATCCGTCCGGGCCCGGCGTCCGTACTCCTGACCGGATCGGGGCGGGCGCGACGGACGGAGATCGACGTGGGCGGGCGGGGCAGGCGTGACCGGGGTCTGCACCGGCGGCGGCGGGCGCCCCGCGCCGGTCCCCTGACCCTGGTCCTGCTGCTGGTCGTGGCCGGTCTCGCGGGATACGCGGCCCGGTGGCACCCGGACCTGCTGGTCGCGGCCGGCGTGCGGCCCGCCGCCCGCGCCACCGGGCCCGCCCGACCGGCGGTGGCCACGCCGGCCGCGCCGCCGGTCCCGGCCGCCGGCCGGGTGCCGCCCGGGATCAGCTTTCCGGACCGGGGTACGGGCCGGTTCCGCACCGCCACCGGCGTCGGCGCGGTGGCCGGCCGCGCGGGCGATCTGCTCCGCTACCGGGTCGCCGTGGAGGGCGGCATCGGCAACGTCGATGTCGAGCGCTTCGCCCGGGAGGTGGCCGCGACGCTGGCCGACCCGCGCGGCTGGACCGGAGACGGCCGGTGGCGGCTGCAACGGGTGGGGCGCGACGATCCGGCCGACTTCACGGTGCTGCTGACCACGCCGGTGACCCGGGGACGGCTCTGCGCCGACACCACCGACCACTACACCTCCTGCCGCAACGGCGACCAGGTCGTGATCAACGTGGCGCGCTGGGTGCACGGTGTGCCGCAGTTCCCCGACCTCGGCCGCTACCGGCAGTACCTGCTGAACCACGAGGTGGGGCACCGGCTGGGCCGGGGCCACGAACTCTGTCCCCGGGCGGGCGGACCGGCGCCGGTGATGGAACAGCAGACGCTCGGCCTGCACGGGTGCCTCCCCAACGCCTGGCCCCTGGTGGGCGGCGCCGCGCACAGCGGCCCGCCCGGCCAGTACGACGACCCCATCCCGGTGGACGACTGACTCCCGGCACGGACGCGCCGAGCTGGAGTGGTCACAGAAGGTGAATACTGGGCCGGTGGAGAGCGCCCGCCCCCGCCTGCTGCTGGTCGAGGACGACCGTGCCCTGACCGGCCTGCTCGCCGACCTGCTCACCGAGGAGGGGTACGAGGTCGACGTGGCCGGCGACGGGCACAGCGGCCTGCACCACGCGCTGACCCGCGACTACCAGCTCATGGTGGTCGACCGGGGGCTGCCGGCGCTGGACGGGCTGGCGCTGGTCGGCCGGCTCCGCGCCCGCGGTGTGACGTGCCCGGTGCTGCTGCTGACCGCCCGGGGATCGGTTGACGACCGAGTGGAGGGGCTGGACGCGGGCGCGGAGGACTACCTGGTCAAGCCGTTCGAGGTGGCCGAGCTGCTGGCCCGGCTCCGGGCGCTGCGCCGGCGGCACCCGGAGGCGGCCGGCTGGCTGCCGCTGGGGCGGCGCCGGCTGGACGTCGACAACCGCCGGGTGGTCGACGGCACCGGGGAGATCCCGCTCTCCGCCCGCGAGTTCGCCGTGCTGCACGCCCTCGCCGGCCGGCCGACGAAGGTGTTCACCCGGGCCGAACTGCTCAGCGCCGTCTTCGACAACGCCGACGCGCCGGGCACCGTCGATGCCTGCGTCCACCACCTGCGCCGCAAGCTGGGCCGGGACACCGTCCGTACGGTGCACGGGCTGGGCTACCGGCTCGGGCCGGGCTGAGGCGGGCAGCGTCGTGGACGAGGCCCGGCTGGACCGTGCCCGCCGAATCAGCGTGGCCCAGACCGCCGGGGTGATCGGGGTCGTCCTGCTGCTGGTCGGCGCGCTGATGTTCGTGCTCACCAGCCGTCAGGAGTCCCGGGCGCTGGACGCCGGGCTGGCCACGGTGCTGGCCGCGGCCGAGGACGTGGACGACCCGCCGCCCGGGCAGGTCCTGGCCCGGCAGCGCCCCGGCACGGCGGCGATCGAGGTGACCCCGAGCGCGTCCCCGGAGCTGGTCCGGATCCTGGCTGGTGTGATCGGCCGACCGCCCGGCCGGTACGAAACCGACACCGGTGACGACCAGCGGTTCCGGGTGCTGGTCGCCCGGCGGGCGGACGGCAGTCGCTGGGCGGTCGCCGCCGACCTCGCGCCGCTGCGCCAGCGGCAGGGCCAGCTCGCCGTGGCGCTGCTCGTGGCCGAGCTGGCCGGTCTGGCCGGTGCGCTGGTCGCCGCCGCACTGCTGGCGCGGCGGGCGGTCGCGCCGCTGGCCACCGCGCTGACCCTGCAACGCCGTTTCGTCGCCGACGCCTCGCACGAGCTGCGCACCCCGCTCACCGTGCTGCACACCCGGGCGCAGATGCTGGCCCGCCGGGCGCGGAGCCAGCCGGCGGACCGGCTCACCGACCAGCTCGACCAGCTCGTGGCGGACACCCGGGCGCTCGGCGAGGTGGTCGAGGACCTGCTGGTGTCGGCCGCCGCCGAGCACCAGCCGCTGCCGGACACCGAGGTGGACCTGGCCGAGGTGGCCCGCGAGGTGGTGACGAGCATGTCCGCGTACGCGCAGGAGCGCCAGGTCGACCTGCGGGTCGAGGCGGCCGGCCCGGCCCGGGTCCGGGGCGCCCGTACGGCCCTGCGCCGGGCGCTGACGGCGCTGGTGGACAACGGCGTCGGCCACACGACCGACGGCGGCCACGTCACGGTGACCGTGATACGCCGTGACGGCCGCGTGGTCGCCGAGGTCGCCGACGACGGGGTGGGGCTGGACCCGGCCGAGGCGGACCGGCTCTTCGACCGCTTCGCGCACGGCACCGCTGGAGCCGGCCGCCGGTTCGGGCTGGGCCTGGCGCTGGTGCAGCACGTGGCGCGGGCGCACCGCGGCACGGTCGAGGTCGCCGGCGCACCGGGGCGCGGCGCCACCGTCACCTTGCTCCTGCCGGCGACCTGAACCGCCGCAAGAACTTCCCAAGAAACGCTGGGCACTGTGGGGCCGGACAGTGGAACGCCCCCGATCGTCGAGGAGAGATCGTGCCCGACACCGTCAACGGACTGCCGGTGCACCCGCTCGTGGTGCACGTCGTCGTGGTCCTCCTGCCGCTGGCCGCGCTCGGTGTGGTCGCGCTGGCCGTCCGCCCCTCCTGGCGGGGCCGCTTCGGGGTGCTCGTCGTGCTGATCGCCGCGCTGGCCACCGCCGCCGTCCCGCTCGCCAGCCAGAGTGGCGAGGGCCTGGAGCGCCGGGTCGGTGACCCGGGCCGGCACGCCGAGCTGGGGGACACCCTGATCTGGTTCGCGCTGCCGCTGCTGGTCGCCGCGGTCGCGCTGGTCTGGCTGCACCGCCGGTCCGGGCGGCCGGTCGAGGACGGGACCGAACGTCCGCGTACGTCCGGTCCGGGCGCGGTCGGCGTGGTGGTCGCGGTGCTGGCCGTGGTGGTCGCGGCGGCGAACCTGGTGCAGGTCTACCGGGTCGGCGACTCCGGCGCGAAGGCCGTCTGGGGCGACACCCCGGCGGCGACCTCGGGGCACGGCGGCGACGACGGCGACTGACCCGGGCGGCCTGCGACGCCCGCCGGCCGGTGGTGAGATGGACCGCATGGAGTACGTGAAGTTCGGATCCACCGGCCTGGAGGTGTCCCGGCTCTGCCTGGGCTGCATGAGCTACGGCGAGCCGAGCCGCGGCGGCCACCCCTGGTCGCTGCCGGAGCAGGAGAGCCGCCCCTTCATCCAGCAGGCGCTGGAGCTGGGGGTCAACTTCTTCGACACCGCCAACGTCTACTCGGACGGCACGAGCGAGGAGATCGTGGGCCGGGCGCTGAAGGACTTCGCCCGCCGCGAGGACGTGGTGATCGCCACCAAGGTGCACGGCCGGATGGGCCCCGGGCCGAACCGGGGCGGGCTGTCCCGCAAGCACATCATGAGCGAGATCGACGCGAGCCTGCGCCGGCTGGGCACCGACTACGTCGACCTCTACCAGATCCACCGGCTCGATCCGGGCACGCCGATCGAGGAGACCCTGGAGGCGCTGCACGATCTGGTCCGGGCCGGCAAGGTCCGCTACCTCGGCGCCTCCTCGATGTACGCCTGGCAGTTCGCGAAGGCGCTCTGGGCCGCCGAGCGGCACGGCTGGACCCGGTTCGTCTCGATGCAGAACCACTACAACCTGCTCTACCGGGAGGAGGAGCGGGAGATGCTGCCGCTCTGCCTCGACCAGGGCGTCGCGGTGATCCCGTGGAGCCCGCTGGCCCGGGGCCGGCTGACCCGGGACTGGGGGGAGCGCACCGCGCGGGTGGAGACCGACGAGTTCGGCCGGGCGCTCTACGCGCGTACCGAGGATAACGACCGGGCGGTTGTCGACGCGGTGGCCCGGATCGCGGACACGCGCGGCGTGCCCCGGGCGCAGGTGGCGCTGGCGTGGGTGGCCCGCAACCCGGCGGTGACCGCGCCGATCGTGGGCGCGACCAAGCCGCACCACCTGACCGACGCGGTGGCCGCGCTGGAGCTGGAGCTGACCGACGAGGAGGTGGCCGCCCTGGAGGCGCCCTACGTCCCGCACCCGGTCGCGGGGTTCCAGTAGGCGGGTCAGCGCGGGAACGAGGCCCAGATGTTCTTGGTCTCGTCGGTGGCGTACCAGCCGACCGCCAGCGAGACCGACTCGGCCAGCATCAGCCCGCGCCCGCCCGAGTCGAGCGGGTGGATGTCGCCCAGCCCCGGGACGGTGCCGAGGTCGTGGTCCGCCACGTCGAGCACGAAGCAGTCGTCGGCCGTTAGCAGGGTGACGATCGTCGGCGGCCGGCCGTGCCGCAGCGCATTGGTGGCCAGTTCGGTGGCGACGAGCACCACGAGGTGGGGGACCTCGTCGAGGTCCTCGCCCTGGACCAGGCCGTGCCGGGTCAGCGCGTCGCGCAGCGACGCCCGCAGCTCGCGCAGCTCCTCGGCCGTGGCGAGCACCCACTGTTCCAGTTCGGTGGCCTGCGGCGGTGGTGGCGAGGTGCGCAGCTGTCCCATGAACAGGCTTTACCCTCCGTAGCCGCGGGCTAAGCCGGCCCGGCCCGGCTCCCGGCGGGGCACCGGGAGCCGGGCCGGCCGATCAGCGCCGGAGCAGGGCGAAGACGCCCCAGCCCAGATACTCGCGCTGGTAGCGCACGTGCCGCAGCGGGTCCTCGGTCAGCTCCCGGCGCAGCTCCCCGGCAAGCTCGTCGTCGGGGTTCGCGTCCAGCCAGCGCCGCAGGTTGAGCCAGTGCGCGGCGGCGTACCGGTCCCAGCTGTCCTGGTCGGCGAGGACCATCTCCACGAGGTCCCAGCCGCACTCGCCGAAGAGCCCGACGAGCCCGGGCAGGTCCCGGAACTCGTCCCGGGAGCGGGCGTGGCACCCGGCCACGGTCTCCTCGTCGGGCGGGTCGCGCCGCCAGTACGGCTCGCCCACCAGGACCATCCCGCCGGGGCGCAGGCCGCGCTCCAGGATCTCCAGGGTGCCGGGCACACCCCCGCCGATCCAGGTCGCCCCGACGCAGGCGGCCAGGTCGACGCGCTGCTCCGGTACGTGGGTCGCGGCGTCGCCGTGCACGAACCGGACCCGGTCGGCGACGCCCAGCTCGGCGGCGCGGGCCCGGGCGGCGGCGGTGAAGGCGGTGCTGATGTCCACCCCGGTGCCGGTCACACCGTGGTCCCGGGCCCAGGTGCAGAGCAGCTCGCCCTTGCCGCTGCACAGGTCGAGGATCGACGTGCCGGGCCGGAGCTTGATCGCCCGGCCCAGGGTGGCGAGCTTGGCGTCGTCGAACGGGTTGAGGATCCGGAGGTCGCCCTCGCGGATGGTGAAGCTACGTGGCAGATCCAATGTGGTCACTCCAGGGGATGGGTGCGGAGGTCGGAACGAGGCGGGAAACGCTCGGCACGGGCACCAAAACACCCTCTTCAGGCAGTCGGAGTGACGTCGGCGGCGAGGCTAGCCATCGCCACGGCGGGCCGCCAACCGAATTAGCCGGCCGGCTGGTCCACCGGGCAGGCGTACGCGGTCCGGCCGCCCACCTGCCAGGTCCGCACCGGGCTGCCGCAACGCCGGCAACGCTCCCGCTTGTACACCCACCGCTCGTCCGGTGCGGCCGGGTCGCTGACCACCTGACCCCGGTCCCGGCCGAGCGCGAGGTGGCGCACGGCGAGGCGCCACAGCCGCTCCGCCGCCGGGGCGCCGATCGTGCGGGCGTCCGGGTCCAGCCCGGCCAGGAAGAGCAGTTCGGCCCGCCACGCGTTGCCGATGCCGGCCCAGACGGCCTGGTCGAGCAGTGCCGCACCCACGGGCGCGCCGGTCGCGGTGAGCCGGCGGACCGCCTCGGCCGGGTCGGCGTCGGCGCGCAGCGGGTCCGGCCCGAGCGAGGCCCGCAGTGCCTCCTCCGCGTCCGCGGGCAGCGGCTCGCAGCGGATCGGCGCGATGAGGTCGTACGCCACCGAGGGGCCGGCCAGCCGCAGCCGGGTGCCGGGACGGGGCGGCGCGGCCGGGTCGTCGTAGCGCAGGAACAGCCCGCGCATGCCGAGGTGGACGTGCAGGACGGGCGCGTCGGGGAAGTGGTAGAGCAGGTGCTTGCCGTCGGCCTCGACGGCCCGCAGCGGCCGGTCCGCGTAGGGGGCCGGGTCGAAGCGGCCCTGGGGGCTGGAGAGCGTGACGGCATGCCCCGCGAGCGCGTGGTGCTGCTCCCGCGCGTACCGGTGGATGAGGTGGCCCTCGGGCATGTCCGGCGCGTACCCGGCCCGCCGGGGCGGAAACGACCGGTGGGCCGGCCACACCACCGGCGCCCCCGAGGTGTCGGCCGACCGGATATCTGCTGTGGTCTATATCACGTTACCGTGCCGGCACGCCGGCCGTCCCGCCGGCGCTCCGACGGGAGAACGCCATGAAGACACCGTGGAAAGCCGTCACCATCCTCGCCGCCGCCCTCCTCCTGGTCCTGCCCGGCGGCGTCGCCGCCCGGGCCGCGAGCACGCCGTACACCAAGACCCCGGTCACGGGCTCGCTGCGCACCTACCCGATCTCCGCCGTGTATGTCGCCGGGGTCTCCTCCGGTGGCTACATGGCCACCCAGCTCCAGGTCGCCTACTCGGCGCGGATCCGGGGCGCCGCGATCTTCGCGGCCGGCCCCTACTACTGCGCACAGAACAACGTCTCCCAGGCCCTCTACGGCTGCGGGGACAACATCTACCCGACCTACGTCGCCACCCTGGAGGGCTACACCCGCACCTGGGCGTCCTACGGCTGGGTGGACGGCACGGGGAACCTCGCCGGCCAACCGGTGTACGTCTACCACGGCGGCAACGACGGCACCGTGAAGAAGTCGGTCACCGACGACCTGGTCCGCTACTACCAGGACTTCGGGGCGAGCGTCCGCTACGACTCCGGCAGCGCGGCCGGCCACTCCTGGGTCACCCCCTACGGCACGGTGGGTTGCACGGCCACGGCCTCGCCGTTCCTCGCCGACTGCGGCACCGACCCGCAGGGCGCCTTCCTCGGCAAGCTGCTCGGCTCGGTCTCCGCGCCGAACACCGGCCCGCTGGGCGGCACCCTGATCCGGTTCGGTCAGGACACCTTCGCCACCAACGGCTGGGCCAACGGGCTGAGCATGGATGCCAACGGCTTCGCGTACGTGCCGAGCGCCTGCGCCGCGGGAACCACCTGCCGGCTGCTGGTCGCCCTGCACGGCTGCGCCCAGGGGTACGCCAAGGTCGGCACCGCCTTCGTCGACCGGGCCAACCTCAACCAGTACGCCGACACCAACCGGCTGATCGTGCTCTATCCGCAGGCGGTGGCCAGCGCGGTGAACCCGAACGGCTGCTGGGACTGGTGGGGCTACCTCGGTGCGACGAACTATCCCATCAAGGGAGGCGCCCAGGTCGAGACGATCATGAACATGGTCCGCCGTCTGGACGGCTGAGCCGGGACTCCGGCCCGCACCGGTAGGTGCGGGCCGGTCGGCTACTGCGCTACCGTCACCACGTGATGGTCGAGGAGCACTGGTGGAACGGGGTCACCGCCCCTCGTGGGCGTCGTGACGTCTACATCCGCACCGACGGGCAGCGCTGGGAGGTGCAGGCCCAGATCGGCGGCGCCAGCGGTCGCTCGAAGATCCAGGAGTGCCCGAGCCGGGGCTCGGCGAGCATCCTGGCCGGTGCGTGGCGCGGTAGCGGCGCCGGCTGGCGCGAGGTGCGCCGCTGACGGTGGCCCGTCGGGCGCTGTCGAGTCCCCGTCGAAATTGATCGGGCGCGCGTAGCAGACCCGTGAGAGCTGTCGGCCCCGAGCGACCGCGTGGCTGGTATGGCTTCAGGGCGGGCCGGACCGAGAAGGCCCGCGGCTGTCTCTCGGAGGCGTGCTGTGGCTGTCGCGCGAGATCAGGGCCGGGCGGTCGGGGAGCGGGCCCTCACCGGATTCCGGATCGCCGCCGTGTCCGCGGCGACCTTCGTCGGCTTCCTCGCGCACCGGTACGGCGAGTTGACCGGCGCCTCCGCCGTCCGGCTTGCGGTGACCGCCCCCACCCGCTGATGGGCCGGCGTGAAAACGCCGTCAAGAAAGCGCTGCGCGGCGTGATGGTCGCGTTATAGCCCCTGTCCAGGCGTGCTGGCCGGCGTTTTGATTGCCCGGCGCGACCGGGAAGCGGTCGCGGGGAACGTCCGCTAGGAGAGGTCAGCCGTGTCTGACGTGCTGTTCGTGTTGCTGACGGTGGGGCTGTTCGCGGCTCTCGCCCTCGTGGTGAGGGGCGTGGAGAAGCTGTGAGCGCCGTCAACGTCGTCGGCCTGGTGCTGGCGATCGGCCTGGGTGTCTTCCTGGTCGTCGCCCTGCTGTTCCCGGAGCGCTTCTGATGAGCATGACAACAGCCGGGGTGCTCTTCATCCTGTCGCTGGTGGTGGCGCTGGTCGCCGTCCACCGGCCGTTCGGGGACCACATGTATCGGGTGGTCTCCGGCACCCGGTCCTCCCGCGTCGAGCGGGGCATCTACCGCGTGGTCGGGGTCAACCCGGCCGCCGAGCAGTCCTGGGGCGTATACGCCCGCAGCGTGCTGGCCTTCTCGGCCGTCTCCATCCTGTTCCTGTACGCGTTCCAGCGCCTGCAGAACCACCTCTGGCTCTCCCTGGGCCTCGACCCGGTGGTGCCGCACGGCGCCTGGAACACCGCCGTCTCGTTCGTGACCAACACGAACTGGCAGTGGTACTCGGGTGAGGCGACCATGGGGCACCTGGTGCAGATGGCCGGCCTGGCCGTGCAGAACTTCGTCTCGGCCGCGGTCGGTATCGCCGTCGCGGTGGCGCTGGTCCGGGGCTTCGCCCGCAGCCGCACCGGCGAGCTGGGCAACTTCTGGGTCGACCTGACCCGCGTCACGCTGCGGATCCTGCTGCCCGTCGCGGTGTTCGGCGCGCTCGCCCTGATGATCGGCGGCGCGGTGCAGAACCTGTCCGGCGGCACCGACGTGACCACGCTGACCGGCGGCACGCAGCACATCACCGGCGGTCCGGTGGCCAGCCAGGAGGTCATCAAGGAGCTGGGCACCAACGGCGGCGGCTTCTACAACGTCAACAGCGCCCATCCGTTCGAGAACCCGACCACCTGGACCAACTGGCTCGAGATCTTCCTGATCCTGGTGATCCCGTTCAGCCTGCCCCGGGTGTTCGGCCGGATGGTCGGCCAGAACCGGCAGGGCTACGCGATCGCCGCGGTTATGGCGATCCTCGCACTGGCCAGCGTCACCCTGACCAACGTCTTCGAGCTGGCCGGCAACGGCACGGTGCCGCAGGCGGTCGGCGCGGCGCTGGAGGGCAAGGAGGTGCGGTTCGACGTGTCGAACTCGGCCACCTTCGCCGCGGCCACCACGCTCACCTCGACGGGCGCGGTCAACTCGTTCCACGACTCGTACACCGCGCTGGGCGGGATGATGACGCTGGGCAACATGATGCTCGGCGAGGTCGCCCCGGGCGGGGTCGGCGCCGGCCTGTACGGGCTGCTGATCCTCGCGGTGATCACGGTGTTCGTCGCCGGCCTCATGGTCGGCCGCACGCCGGAGTACCTCGGCAAGAAGATCGGGTCGCGCGAGATCAAGTTCGCCTCGATGTACTTCCTGATCACCCCGGCCCTGGTGCTCGCCGGCACGGCCGCCGCGTTCGCCACCGGCAACAACTCGACCGCGCTCAACGTCGGCCCGCACGGGCTCTCCGAGGTGCTCTACGCGTTCACCTCGGCGAGCAACAACAACGGCTCGGCGTTCGCCGGCATCACCGTGAGCACGCCCTGGTGGAACACCGCTCTGGGGCTGTGCATGCTGCTCGGCCGGTTCCTGCCGATCATCTTCGTGCTCGCGTTGGCCGGCTCGCTGGCCCGCCAGAAGCCGACGCCCGCGTCGGAGGGCACCCTGCCGACCCACAGGCCGCTCTTCGTCGGCATGGTCGTCGGCGTCACGGTGATCCTCGTCGCGCTGACCTTCCTGCCCGCCCTCGCGCTCGGCCCGCTGGCCGAAGGGCTGTGACCACCATGAGAGAGAAGGACATGACCACGTCTACGCCGGCGCCGCACGGCGCGGCGGACGCCGCCACCCACGGCACACCGGCCACCCAGGGCAACCGGGTCGGCGGTGGCCTGCTCGACCCGAAGCAGTTGCTCCGGTCGCTGCCGGACGCGTTGCGCAAGCTCGACCCGCGCACGCTGTGGCGCAACCCCGTGATGCTGATCGTCGAGATCGGCGCGCTCTTCACCACCGTGCTCGCGGTGGCCGACCCGTCCGTGTTCGCCTGGGCGATCACCGTCTGGCTGTGGCTGACCGTGGTCTTCGCCAACCTGGCCGAGGCGGTGGCGGAGGGGCGCGGCAAGGCGCAGGCCGACACCCTGCGGCGGGCGAAGCAGGACACCATCGCCACCCGCCTGCTCGGCTGGAAGCCGGGCGCGGCGGCCAACGCGTACCGCGACGAGGCGGTGCCCGCACCGCAGCTCAAGCAGGGCGACATCGTCCTGGTCGAGGCCGGGCAGATCATCCCGGGCGACGGCGACGTCGTCGAGGGCATCGCCAGCGTCGACGAGTCCGCGATCACCGGCGAGTCGGCCCCGGTGATCCGGGAGTCCGGCGGCGACCGCAGCGCGGTCACCGGCGGCACCCGGGTGCTCTCCGACCGGATCGTCGTCAAAATCACGCAGAAGCCGGGCGAGAGCTTCATCGACCGGATGATCGCGCTCGTCGAGGGTGCCAACCGGCAGAAGACCCCGAACGAGATCGCGCTCAACATCCTGCTGGCCGCGCTGACGATCATCTTCCTGCTCGCGGTCGTCACGCTCCAGCCGTTGGCGATCTTCTCGAAGGGCTACCAGGCCGCGGCCCCGGACACCGCGGCGATCACCGACGGCGGGGTCACCGGCATCGTGCTGGTCTCGCTGCTGGTCTGCCTCATCCCGACCACCATCGGCGCGCTGCTGTCCGCCATCGGCATCGCCGGCATGGACCGGCTCGTGCAGCGCAACGTGCTGGCGATGAGCGGCCGGGCGGTCGAGGCGGCGGGCGACGTCAACACCCTGCTGCTGGACAAGACGGGCACGATCACCCTGGGTAACCGGCAGGCCGCGGAGTTCCTGCCGGTGGCGGGTGTGGACGCGGCGACGGTCGCCGACGCGGCGCAGCTGTCCAGCCTTGCCGACGAGACGCCCGAGGGGCGCTCGGTGGTGGTGCTGGCCAAGAACGACTTCGGGCTGCGCGAGCGCGAGCCCGGCCTCATCCCGCACGCCACCTTCGTGCCGTTCACCGCGCAGACCCGGATGAGCGGCGTCGACCTGGCCGCGGAGGGCTCCGACGGCGTCCGGCAGATCCGCAAGGGCGCCGCCGCCGCGGTGATGAAGTGGGTACGCGAGAACGGCGGCCACCCGACCGAGCAGGTCGGTGAACTGGTCGACGCGATCAGCGGCACCGGCGGCACCCCGCTGGTGGTCGCCGAGCACGTGACCGGCGAGCCGGCGCGGACCCTGGGCGTCATCCACCTCAAGGACGTCGTCAAGGCCGGCATGCGGGAGCGCTTCGACGAGATGCGCCGGATGGGCATCCGGACCGTGATGATCACCGGTGACAACCCGCGGACCGCGAAGGCCATCGCCGACGAGGCCGGCGTGGACGACTTCCTCGCCGAGGCCACGCCGGAGGACAAGCTCGCCCTGATCAAGAAGGAGCAGGAGGGCGGCCGGCTGGTGGCGATGACCGGCGACGGCACGAACGACGCGCCCGCGCTGGCTCAGGCGGACGTCGGGGTGGCCATGAACACCGGCACGTCGGCCGCGAAGGAGGCCGGCAACATGGTCGACCTCGATTCCGACCCGACCAAGCTGATCGAGATCGTGGAGATCGGCAAGCAGTTGCTGATCACCCGGGGCGCGTTGACGACGTTCAGCATCGCCAACGACATCGCGAAGTACTTCGCGATCATCCCGGCCATGTTCGCCGGCATCTACCCGAGCCTGGACGCGCTCAACGTGATGCGGCTGGACAGCCCGGCGTCGGCGATCCTCTCCGCGGTCATCTTCAACGCGATCGTCATCGTCGCGCTGATCCCGCTGGCCCTGCGCGGCGTGCGTTACCGCCCGGCCAGCGCCTCCAAGCTGCTCAGCCGCAACCTGTGGCTGTACGGCCTCGGCGGCATCGTGGTGCCGTTCGTCGGCATCAAGCTCATCGACCTGCTCGTCCAGTTCGTCCCGGGGATCTCGTGATGCGCCTTCCCAGTTGGCTCTCCCAGCACCTGGCCGCCCTGCGCGCGGTGCTCGTCTTCACCGTGCTGCTCGGGCTGGCCTACCCGCTCGCCCTGGTCGCCGCGGGCCGGATCCCCGGCCTCGACGGCAAGGCGGACGGCTCGCTCGTCACCGTCGGCGGCAAGGCCGTCGGCAGCGCCCTGATCGGGCAGTCCTTCACCGACGCGGACGGCAACCCCGTCCCGCGCTACTTCCAGTCCCGCCCGTCCGCCGCCGGTGACGGCTACGACCCGACCGCCACGGCGGCCGGCAACCTCGGCCCGGAGAGTGTGGTGGACACCGTCACCGGTGACGAGGAGACCTCGGCGCGGAGCCTGCTCACGCAGGTCTGCGCGCGGAGCAAGGCGGTCGGCGAGCTGGACGGCGTCGACGGGCGGCGCCCGTACTGCACGCCGGACGGGGTCGGCGCCGTGCTGGCCGTGTTCCGCGCCGACGGGCTCACGGGCCGGATCACCCGGGTGGTCAGCGTCAACCAGGTCGCGCCGGCGACGCCCTTCGTGGCCAGCTGGCAGGGCATCCCGGTCGAGCTGGCCCGGCCCGGCCACGACTACGTGGCCGAGGGCGGCATCGTCACGCCGGTCCGGGGCGACGCGCCGGCGAAGCCGGCCGTGCCGGCCGACGCGGTCACGGCGAGCGGCAGCGGTCTCGACCCGCACATCTCCCCGGCGTACGCGGAGATCCAGGTGGCCCGGGTGGCGCGTGAGCGCGGCGCGGACGCGGCGGCGATCCGCCGGCTTGTCGCGGAGCACACCACCGGCCGGTCGCTCGGCTTCATGGGCGAGCCCGGCGTGAGCGTCCTGGAACTCAACCTCGCGCTGGACGAGAAGTTCCCGGCGCGCTGACGTTCGTCCGTCCGGAAGGGGCCCCGCCAGTTCGCCGGTTCGACTGGCGGGGCCGCCACCTCGATGTCGGGGAAGATGGTGCCGTGGCCAGGGGAGAACTGCGGATCTATCTCGGGGCCGCCCCGGGGGTCGGCAAGACGTACGCCATGCTCGAGGAGGCCCAGCGCCGCGCCGAGCGCGGCACCGACGTGGTGATCGGGCTGGTCGAGACGCACGGCCGGCCGCATACCGCCGCCATGATCGGCGATCTCGAGCTGGTGCCCCGCCGGTCGATCAGCTACCGGGGCGCCGACTTCACCGAGATGGACCTCGACGCGGTGCTGGCCCGCCGGCCCGAGGTGGTCGTGGTCGACGAGCTGGCGCACACCAACGTCCCCGGCTCCCGGCACGACAAGCGCTGGCAGGACGTCCAGGAGCTGCTCGACGCCGGGATCAGCGTGCTGTCCACGGTCAACGTCCAGCACCTCGAATCGCTCAACGACGTCGTCGCGCAGATCACCGGCACCACCCAGCGGGAGACCGTTCCGGACCAGGTGGTCCGCGCCGCCGAGCAGGTCGAGCTGGTCGACATGACCCCGGAGGCGCTGCGCCGCCGGATGGCCCACGGCAACATCTACCGCCCCGACAAGATCGACGCGGCGCTCGGCAACTACTTCCGGGTCGGCAACCTCACGGCGCTGCGCGAGCTGGCCCTGCTCTGGCTGGCCGACAAGGTCGACGAGCAGCTCGACGCGTACCGGGCGCAGCAGGGGATCTCGGCCACCTGGGAGGCCCGCGAGCGGGTGGTGGTGGCGCTGACCGGCGGGCCGGAGGGGGAGACCCTGATCCGCCGGGCGGCCCGGATCGCCGCCCGGAGCAAGGGCGCCGACCTGCTGGCCGTGCACGTGGCACGCAGCGACGGGCTGGCCGGGGCCGACCCGGCCCGGCTGGCCCGGCAGCGGGTGCTCGTGGAGAGCCTGGGCGGGACGTACCACCAGGTGCTGGGCACGAACGTCCCGGCGGCGCTGCTCGACTTCGCCCGGGGCGTCAACGCGACCCAGCTCGTGCTCGGCGCGAGCCGGCGCGGGCGCTTCGCCCAGCTGCTCTCCCGGGGCGTCGGGGTCACCACCACCGCGCTCTCCGGGCCGATCGACGTGCACCTGGTGACCCACGCCGAGGCCGGCCGGGGCCGGCGGGCGGCCGAGACGCCGGCCGCGCTGTCCCGGCGCCGGCGGCTGCTCGGCTACGCGCTCGCGGTTCTCGGCATGCCGCTGCTGACCCTGCTGCTCGCGGCACTGCCCGACCTCACGCTGACCAACGACATCCTGCTCTTCCTCGCGGGCGTGGTCGGGGTGGCGCTGGTCGGCGGGATGTGGCCGGCGCTGGTCGCCGCGCTGGGCGGCTCGTTGCTGCTGAACTGGTACTTCACCCCGCCCTTCCACACGCTGACCATCGCCGAGGCGGACAACCTCCTCGCCCTCGGCGTGTTCGTCGGGGTGGCCATCGCGGTGAGCTGGGTGGTCGACGTGGCCGCCCGGCGCACCCGGGAGGCCGCCCGGGCCTCGGCCGACGCGCAGACGCTGGCCACGGTGGCCGGTGGCGTGCTGCGCGGCGAACGGCCGCTGCCCGCGCTGCTGGACCGGCTGCGGGAGACGTTCGCGCTGCGCGCGGTGAGCGTGCTGGAGCTGGTGGCGGAGGCCGAGGGGCGCCCCGGCCGGGCCCGGGAGGCGGCGGCCTGGCGGGTGGTGGCGAGCGTCGGGGAGGCGCCTCCGGGCAGCCCCGGCGCCGGGGAGACCGCCGTGCCCGTCGATGACCGGCTCTCCGTGGTCCTCGCCGGCCGCCGGCTGGAGGCCGCCGACCGGCGGGTGGTCGAGGCGTTCGCCGCCCAGGCCGCCGTCGCGCTGCGCCAGGAGCGGCTCGCCGAGGAGGCCGCCACGGCCCGCCCCCTCGCCGCCGCCGACCGGATGCGCACCGCGCTGCTCGCCGCGGTCAGCCACGATCTGCGTACGCCGCTGGCCTCGGCGAAGGCGGCGGTGAGCAGCCTGCGCAGCCCCGACGTCGAGTTCGACGCGGACGACCGCGAGGAGTTGCTGGCCACCGCCGACGAGTCACTGGACCGGCTGGGCCGGCTGGTGGCGAACCTGCTCGACATGAGCCGGCTCCAGGCCGGCGCGCTGGGCGTGACGGCGACCGCGATCGGGCTGGAGGACGCCGTACCCCGGGCCCTGGACGAGCTGGGTCCGCCGGCGGCCGACGTCACCACGGACATCCCGCCCGACCTCCCGGCGGCCCTCGCCGACCCCGGCCTGCTGGAGCGGGTGCTGGTCAACATCGTGGCGAACGCGCTGCGGCACAGCCCGCCCGGTCACCCTCCGACGATCACCGCCAGCGCACACGCGGGCCAGGTCGAGCTGCGGGTGATCGACACCGGTCCGGGCATCCCGGAGGATCAGTGGGAGCACGTCTTCCTGCCGTTCCAGCGCCTCGGTGACCGGGACAACCAGACCGGGGTCGGGCTGGGGCTGGCGCTGTCCCGGGGACTGGCCGAGGCGATGGGTGGCAGCATCACCCCGGAGACCACCCCCGGCGGCGGTCTCACCATGGTGCTGCGGCTGCCGGCCGCCACCGGCGGGATCGAGTCGGAGGGGCCGCGGGAATGACGCGCATCCTGGTCGTCGACGACGAGCCGCAGATCCTGCGCGCCCTGCGGATCAACCTGCGGGCCCGCGGCTACGACGTCGAGGTCGCCGACAGCGGGGCGGCCGCACTGAAGGCGGCCGCCGGCCATCCACCGGATCTGGTGGTGCTGGACCTCGGCCTGCCCGACCTGGACGGCACCGAGGTCATCCGCGGCCTGCGTGGCTGGACCGGTGTGCCGATCATCGTGCTCTCCGGCCGGGCCGGCAGTGAGGACAAGGTCGCCGCGCTCGACGCCGGCGCCGACGACTACGTGACGAAGCCGTTCGGGGTGGACGAACTGCTCGCCCGGATCCGGGCGGTGACCCGCCGGCTGGCCGGCTCCCCGGCCGATGCGGCCGGGGCGGGATCCGCCGCCACACAGCGGATCGGCCGGCACACCGTCGACCTCGCCGACCGGGTGGTGACCCGCGACGACGGGGTCGAGGTGAAGCTCACCCCCACCCAGTGGGCGATGCTGGAGAAGCTGCTGCGGCACCCGGGGAAGCTGGTCAGCCAGCGCCAGCTCCTGCACGAGGTGTGGGGTCCGGAGTACCACAACGAGACCAACTACCTGCGGCAGTACATGGCCCAGCTGCGGCGCAAGCTGGAGGACGACCCGGCCCGGCCCCGGCACCTGATCACCGAGCCGGGGATGGGCTACCGCTACCGGCCCTGACCCGCGTCACCGGTGCGTCCGGCCCACGGCCACGGGAGACGGTCCAGAACACCGCCGTGCCGAGCAGCGCGGCGGCCGGGGCGATCGCCAGCCCGTACCGGAGGTCGGTCGACACCAGCGGGCCGGCGAGCGCGGAGCCGGCGGCGCTGCCGACCACGAACGCCGTGCTCACCCACGCGAACGCCTCGGCCACCGTGCCGGGCTCGGCGAGCCGCTCGGCGGTGAGGAAGATGGCGGTCAGCACCGGCGGGAGCGCGAGCCCGCTGATCACGAGCAGTCCGGCCATCGGGATCGGGCCGGGGGAAAGCAGCAAGGGCAGGTAGCCGACCGTGAGCGCGGTGGCCAGCAGCGGCAGCCGTCCGGGCCCGCCCGGCCGGGCCCGGGTGTAGAGCAGGCCGCCGGCCAGGGCGCCCGCCGCCTGCGCCGCGAGCAGCCAGCCACTGAGCCGCCGGTCGCCGGCCGCCTCGGCGTAGCCGGTCACGGCGACCGCGATGCTGCCGACCGCCGCGCCGACGCCGACCACGCCGGACATCAGCACGGTGAACCGGGGTACGCGCAGCGGGCCGGCCCAGTGCCGGACGGCCGGCACGCCGCGCCAGGCGCGCACGGCGGGGCTGAGCGCGTACGCCGCGGTGCCGGCGAGTTGCAGCACCCCGGCGGCGACCAGCCCGGCGGACGGGCCGGCCAGGGTCACGGCGAGCAGGGTGACCAGCGGGCCGACCACGAAGATCACCTCCTGCACGGCGATGTCCAGCGTGTAGGCGGTGGGCACCGTGGCGGGCGGGAGCAGGGCGGGCCAGAGGGTACGCAGGCACGCCTCCAGCGGCGGCGTGCCGAGCCCGGCCACCGCCGCGCCGACCACGGCGCCGGTGACGTGCCCGCCGGTCAGCGCCACCGTCCCGAACCCGAGGCCGGAGAGCACCGCGGCAGCCCACAGCACGGGCGGCTGCCGCCAGCGGTCCACGGCCCGGGCGAGCAGCGGCGTGCCCACCGCCATCCCGGCGGTGTACGCGGCGACCAGCAGGCCGGCGGCCGCCAGGCTCAGCGACTGGCGGGCGAAGAGGAGCAGGGCCAGCGGCCCGCTGGCGGTGGGCAGCCGGCCGACCTGGCTGGCGAGGAGAACCCGGAGGACCTGGGGTGCGCGCAGCACCGCCCGGATCCCGGAACTGTCGACGGACATGAGGCATCGCTCCCGGTACGACGTGAGAGGGAATGGAGGCGTCGGGTGCCGGGATGCCTCAGGGAGCGAAGTCGGTCCGCTCGTGGTCGTTGCCGTAGAGCGGCAGGGCAGGGGTGAGCCACTGGGCGTACGCGGCTGCCACGGCCTCCACCGGGATCACCCGCTGACGGTAACCCACGTGGGGGCTCAGGAGGAAGGTAGCGGATTGGCGCTTTTGCGATATTACGCCCGGATAGGCTCGGGCCTGCCGTGTCCAGCCGCTGACCCGGGAGACAGCCATGTCGCACCACCTCGACACCCCGCTCGCCGCCCAGAGCGGCCAGCTCTACCTCGACGACCTGTACGTCTTGACGGGGAGCGCGGCACCGTCCTGGTGATGGACGTGAACAGCTCGGTGACCCGTGCCGACATCAAGCCCGGCTTCCACCATGAGGCGCGGTACGAGTTCAAGGTGCACGTCGACGGCAGCGAGATGGAGGAGCTGACCTACCGGGTGGCGTTCGGTGAACTCGACGGGCAGGGCCGGCAGGACCTCACCGTGCACGCCCTCACCGGCGCGGAGGCCTACGACGACGTCGCCACGGGCACGCCGGTCGCCCAGGGCCGCACCGGGGAGGAGGTGACCGGCGGCAACCTGCGGGTCTGGGCCGGGCGGATCACCGACCCCTTCTACATCGACCTGGACCAGCTCGCCACCGTCAACGACGCCTTCAAGAACGGTGCCCGCCTGGACCGCTCCGCCTGGCGCCCGGAGAACGCGAAGAACAGCTTCGCCGGCACCACGGTCGATTCGATCGTGCTGGAGGTGTCGCGCGACGAGCCCATCATGCGCGTGGGCAACCGCATCGGCGTCTGGGCGGCGACCAAGCTGGCCACCGACGCCGGGGGATGGCGGCAGATCAACCGCGCCGGCCACCCGATGATGTGGCCGATCTTCTGGCCCACCGACACCGACTTCTCGAACCCCGCCAACACCCGCCACCCCTGCGAGGATCTGCGGGCCGACGGTGCGGAGATCGCGTCGACGGTCGCCCGGGTGGTGGCGGCCAACGGCACCGCGCCCGACCCGGGGGCGTACGGCTGGAGCGTTGCCCGCGAGCTGTACCCGGACGTGCTGTCCTACCAGATCGGCACCCCGGCGAACTACGGGTTCGCCGCCCGCAACGGGCGCACCATGGCCGACAACGCGCCCGAGGTGATGTTCTCCCTGGTGCTCAACACCGGCCTGACCTCCGGCCTCACCCCCGACGTCACCCGGGATGCCCGCGCCGCGTCCTTCCCGTACGTGATACCTGCCGGGCGCTGACCAGGCCAGGCGGTTTCCGCCTGTAGGAAATCTTCGACCCGCCTGTTGACGTGGATGGTTTTCGTCACAACAATCGCCATCTATATCGACATCCATCGTTGTCGATCAACGATCGGGAAGGAGGTATCCATGGCGGCCATACGAGGCGAAGTGTCGTGGTTCTGCTGCGGCACCGCCTGGGGACCGTGCGGCACCGCCGGGGGCGGCGCCTGCGGCACCTGCAAGTCGGGCAACTACCAGCACGCCTGGCCGAACACCTCGGACGCGTGCTACGCCATCACCCACCCGGACACCTGCGGTCTCAGCATGAGCCGGCGGACCTGCGGATTCCGGCACTACACCACGAACCTCTGCAACGGCTCCCGGGTCGGCACCACCATTGCCGACTGCGGCCCGCAGACGGACCTGTTCTGCGGCGAGCGCACCTGCTGCGGCTCGGCCTGCGGCAGCAACCGGATCATCGACCTGACGCCCGCGGCGTTCAGTGCGATCGGCAGTCTCTCCGTGGGGCTGCGGCCCTGCTCGGTCGACACCGTCTGAACAGGAGGGTTCCGTCATGCCGCAGACCCTGGACCGCCGTCGCCTCCTCGCCACCGCCGCCCTCGGCGGCGTGGTGGGCGCCACCGGACTCGGCTCGCTCGCCCCCGAGGCGGCCTTCGCCGCCGAGCCGGCCAGCGTCGAGCCGGGCGCGCCCGACCCGAACTTCGTCGAGGGCCGGATCAGCAAGATCTCCGGCCACCTGCTGCTGGTCACCGGATCCGACACCGTGCTGCACTCGATCCGGATCACCGACGGCACGAGCATCTGGAAACTGCACCCGACCACGTTCGACCAGGTCGCCATCGGCGACGGGCTCTACGCCCGCGGCGTCCGCCTGCCCGACGGCACGCTGGCCGCCGACTCGGTGTGGGTCAACATCGTCAACCTGCACGCGCACATCGCCGCCGTCGGCCGCAACCTGCTGCACCTCGACCACAAGGGCCAGCGGATCGTCGCCCACGTCGTGCCCGGCCGTTCCGCCGCCGTCTACAACGGCACCCCGGCCATCAGTGACCTGTCCCTGCTCCGGGTCGGCCGGCACGTCCAGGTGCTCGGCGCCTGGCACCCGGACACCAACGAGATCGACATCGCCACCGTCTACGCCGCCGCCTGACCGGTACGTCCGACGGCTCCAGGTGCGACGCGGCGTCAGACGCGCCGAACTGGAGCCGTCGCAGGCGGATCTCCGGACCGCCCGGACGTCACCCGTCGGCCCCAACCGAGGGGAGAACCCATGATCAACATGATCGCGGCGCTGCAACCGCTGGTCGTCGGTGCGGTGCTGATCTGGTCCGCCCGCGTCAAACTCCTCAACCGGCACGCCGCCACGGCCGCCCGGCGGTCCGCGCTCGTCGGGCTGATCGGGGAACACCGCGCGCTGCCCGCGTACCGGCTGCTCGGAGGCGTCGAGCTGACCCTCGGCGTGCTCCTCCTGCTGCCGCCCGCCCTGCGGCTGGAGACCGCCGCCGCGACCGCCCTCGCCATCGGCTTCCTCGGCTACCTGGCGTACGCCCGCCGGGCCGCGCCCGCCTCCTCCTGCGGCTGCCTGAGCAGCCGCCCGACCCCGGTCTCCGGTCGCAGCCTCGGCCGGGCCGGGCTACTGGTGGTGGCGGCGGGGCTGGCCACCCTGGCACCCGGCAGCTGGCCGGCCGCGCTCGCCGACCGCCCGCTGGCCGGCGCCGCCACGCTGCTGGCCGAGGCAGCGGTCATGGTGGCGCTCTCGCCCGAACTGGACGCCGCCTGGCTGCTGCCGCTGCGCCGGCTGCGCGCCCGGCTGACCGACCCGCTGCGCGGCGGCACTGGGCTGCCGCTGCTCGCCACCGTGCAGCAGGTGCAGCTCAGCGACTCCTACCGGCGCGTCGCGCCGCTGCTCCGCTCCGACGTGCGCGAGCACTGGGACGACGGCGAGTGGCGCTTCGTCGGCCACGCCGCGCGCTACCAGGGCCGGCCGGCCACCGCGGTCTTCGCCGTCCCGCTGGCCGACGGCGAACCCGACGCGGTACGGGTCGCCGTCGTCGACGACGCCACCGGGCAGACGCTGCTGGCCCTGGCCGGCGCCGGGCGACCCGCCGGTCCACGGCTCGACGTGGTGCCCGCGTAGCGGGCGGACGGGACCACCGGCTCCGGTGGTCCCGTCACGCGGGGCCTCGGAGGGGCACCCGCCGCGCGCCGCACCCGTTGCGGAGGCTTGCCATCATCGATGCGTGACGTGGAATGACCTGGCCCGTCCGAGAAGTGCCCCACCGGCCGACGACGCGGCGGCCGCCCGCGCCGACAACCGCACCAACCTGCTCGTCGCCGAGTACAACGCGATCCGGGCCATGATGGCGCAGAAGTCCGCCGCATCACACGCTCTCGTCGGCGCCTACCTGACCGTGGTGGCGGTGATCCTGGGGTTCGTGGTCGCCAACCGGGCCGATCCCCGCCTGCTGCTCGCCGTACCGGTGCTGGCGGCGATCTCGGGGATCACCATCCTCCGGCGGCGGCGGGACCGCGAGGCGGCGAACAGCTACATCCGCGAGGTCCTCCGGCCGCTCGCCGTCGAATGCTCCGGCGACGACCGGGTCTTCCGGTGGGACGACTTCTACGCGCAGCAGAGGGACGCCCGGTCCCTGCTGTACGAGTTCGGGTTGCAACTGGTCTTCCCGCTGTCCGGGCTCGTCTGCCTGTTCGTGACCCTGCCGCTGCTGGGCTCGGTCGGCGACTGGTCGGCCTGGCTGGCGGGGCTGGGTTTCCTCGTCGCGTTGATCTCCGCCTACGTCCGGCAGAACCGGGCCCATCTCCGCCGGTCGGTGTCCGGCGTCCGCTCCCTGCGACTCGGGGTCGTGCGGCGGCTGCGCAGACGGGGCGGAGGTGCCCTCCCGTGATCGTCGGAGGGCCGAACGCGGTAGCTCCCGGCCGACGCGGGCACCCCGCCGCTCGCTAGACTGGCGGCTCGCGCCCTCGTAGCTCAGGGGATAGAGCATCGGTTTCCTAAACCGTGTGTCGCAGGTTCGAATCCTGCCGGGGGCACCAGGTCACACCCTTGATCACCGATCACTGTTCGGCCTTCCGGGGCTCCCGTGCCCACGCCGGCGAGCGGCCACCAGGGCGCCCTGCGAGTCCGCGACCCAGCTCGGATCCGTGGAGAGGTCCGCCAACCGTTGCCGCCGCATCGAGGTCCGGCCAGCTGTCGGCACTCAGTGGATGCTGTGAGCGGCAGCCCTGTGCCACGAGACTGATGGCGCGACGTCATCCTCCTGGAACGCCGCAGCCCGACTGTCGACTGACGGGCCGGGCCACCGGTCAGGGGGTCAGCCGGGCAGGCGGTAGACGGAGACGTGGGAGCGGGACTCGGCCGTGAACTCCGCGCCGGACCAGTCCGCGTGCCTCGACTCCAGTTCGAAGCCGGCCAGCTGACCCATCAGGTCCAGCTCAGCCGGCCAGATGTAGCGGTGCGGGCTGCGGAACAGCCGCGCCTCCTGGCCCTCGCCGAAGTGGAAGTGGTGCGACACGACGCGCTGGCGCAGCACGTCGTAGGTGTCCAGGCCGATGTAGCCGGGGTCGGCCTGCCACACCGTCGCCTGCTCGCCGGGCGTCAGCTTGCGTAGCTCGGGCACCCACAGCTCGATCACGAACCGCCCGCCGGGGCCGAGGTGGCGTGCCGCGTTGCGGAAGCAGGCGACCTGCTCCGCCTGGTCGAGCAGGTTGGAGATGGTGTTGTAGACCAGGTAGACGAGGGTGTAGTCGCCGGGCGCCGTGGCCGTCGCCATGTCGCCGACGACCACCGGGATCGTCGCCTCGTCGGCCTTCGTCCGGAGCTGGGCCACCATCGGTGGGGACAACTCGATCCCGGTGACCGGCACGCCCCGTCCCGCCAGCGGAATGGCCACCCGGCCGGTGCCGACGGCGAACTCCAGGGCGCGCCCGCCACCCGCGAGTGCGGCGAGGCGGTCCACCGTGGGCCCGAGCACCTCCGGCGCGAACATCCCGGTGCCCGGCGTGTCGTAACGCTGGGCTGCATCCGCGTCCCAGATCTCCTCCTGGCGCATGGCACCACGGTCGTCGTCGACGCCGGCCGAGTCCACCGGATTTTCAGGTTGCGTACCGGGCGGCGGCCTCGCGCAGCTCGTCGGCCACCTGGGCGCGCAACTCGGCGGGGGCCAGCACCTCGACCGCCGAGCCGAGGCCGAGCAGGGCCGACCGCGCCCAGCCGCGGTTCTCGAACGGCACGGTCAGCTCGACCTCGCCGGTCGCGGTGACGGGCACCCGGTCCTTGCCGGCGATCTGCACCGCGCGGCGCAGGCGGGGCAGCGCGGCCGCGGCGACGCGTACGGTGACCTCGACGGCGACGGCCTCGTCCTCCAGGGCGCGGCGGGACTCGGCCCAGGCCGTCGCGAGGTCGAAGCCGGGCGGGCGGGTCGCCGGCTCGTCGAGGAGCGTCACCGCGCGCATCCGGGAGACCCGGTAGGTGCGTCGCTGCCCGTCCCGCAGCGCCACCAGGTACCAGTCACCGGCGGCGAGGACCACACCGAGCGGATCGATCTCCCGGGTGACCGGGCGGCCGCCCCGGACGTAGCGGATGCGGACACGGCGGTCGCGCCACAGGGCGTCGGCGAGGTCGGGCAGGCAGGGCACCGGTTCGGGGGCGCCGTACCAGCGGGTCGGGTCGAGGTGGAACCGTTCGGTGGTCCGGCCGGCACGTTCCCGGGCCGCGCCGGTGAGGCTGGCCCAGACCTTGATCCGCGCGCCCTCCAGCAGTTCGCCCAGGCCGAGTTGTTCGGCCGGGCCGGCGAGGCCCAGGAAGGCCAGCGCGCCCGCCTCGTCCAGACCGACCCCCGTGAGCCTGGTCCGGTAGCCGCGGTCGAGGCGGTAGCCGCCCGCCGGTCCCCGGGCGGCGCGGATCGGGATCCCGGCCGCGACGAGGGCCTCGACGTCCCGCTGGACGGTCCGCTCGCTGACCTCCAGCCGCTGGGCCAGCTCCCGGCCGCTGGCCTGGCCTCGCACCTGGAGCTGCAACAGCAGGGTCATCATCCGCGACGCACGCACCCCGCCATGATCGCGCATATACGACAGAGGATGTCGGGAACTGGCGGGAGACTCGGCCGGGACGACGAGAGGAGTGGACGTGTCCGAGCGGATCACGGCGACGGAATTCCATGCGGCGGCCGGGGTGGCGGACTGGCGGGTGCTGGGCGAGGGGGCGGGCGCCTGGTTCCGCGCCGGATCGTTCGCGGCCGGCGCACGCCTCGCGGCCGCGATCGGCGAGCTGCCCGGCCTGGACGGGCATGCGCCGGACGTCGACCTGCGGCGCGACGGGGTGGCCGTACGCCTGGTCACCCGCACGGCCGAGCACTACGGACTGACCGGCCGTGACCTCGACCTGGCCCGGCGGATCTCGGTGCTGGCCCGCGACCTCGGCGTGCCGGGGGACCCGGCCGCCGTGCAGTCCGTCCAGATCAGCGTCGACGCGCTCGACCTGCCGGCGGTGACCCCCTTCTGGCGCGCCCTGCTCGGTTACGAGCACCGTGCCGGCAGCCCCGAGGACCTGGTCGACGGGCGGGGACGCGGCCCCGCGTTCTGGTTCCAGCAGATGGACGCCCCGCGACCGCAGCGCAACCGGATGCACGTCGACGTCTGGGTGCCGTACGACCGGGCGGAGGCCCGGGTCGCGGCGGCCGTCGCGGCCGGCGGGCGCCTGGTGGACGACTCCCATGCCCCGTCGTTCTGGGTGCTGGCCGACCCGGAGGGCAACGAGGCCTGCGTCGGCGCAGTGGGCGGGCCCGATCCGGCGGCCGGGGTGTCCGCCCCGCCCACGACGGCGTGACCGGCCTCCGGAACGGGGCGGTTTCCACCGGTCCGTGCTGTTAACCTGCGTGCGAGGGCCGCGCTGTGCATCGGCGGCCTCGACCGGGCGCCAGCCCCGGGCCATCGGGGTGGCAGTGGCTCACGTCGGTACCCTGCTAGTCCTGGCCTGCCCGCGACGACATGGTGGTACTTCGTGAACGATCTTCGAGTGGTGGCGTTCGACCTGGACGACACCCTGGCGGTTTCCAAGTCCCAGATCGATCGTCGGATGGCGGAACTCCTCGGCCACCTGCTCACCGAGGTGGATGTGCTGGTCATCTCCGGTGGCCGGTTCGAGCAGTTCCAGACGCAGATGCTGGCGCACCTCGACCTGACCGAGGAGCAGCGCCTCCGGCTGCACCTGATGCCGACCTGCGGCACCCGCTACTACCGCTGGCGGGACGGCGACTGGTGGCAGGTCTACGCCGAGGACCTCAGCGAGGCCGACAAGGCCCGGGTCGTCGCCGCGCTCACCGAGTCGGCGCAGGCGCTCGACCTGTGGGAGGCGAAGACCTGGGGCGACATCATCGAGGACCGGGGCAGCCAGATCACCTTCTCGGCGCTGGGCCAGTCCGCGCCGCCGGTCGAGAAGTACGGCTGGGACCCGGACGGCAGCAAGAAGAAGCGGCTGCGGGACGCGGTCGCCGCGAAGCTGCCCGACCTGGAGGTCCGGGGCGGCGGCTCGACCTCGATCGACGTCACGCGCAAGGGCGTGGACAAGGCGTACGGCATGCGGAAGCTGCTGGAGTGCCTGGATCTGAAGATCGACAACGTGCTGTTCGTCGGTGACCGGCTCGACGTGGGCGGCAACGACTACCCGGTGAAGGCCATGGGCATCCGCTGTGTCGCCGTCACCCGCTGGGAGGAGACGGCCGACTACGTGGAGAACCTGGTCGACGACCTGGTGAAGCTGCGGGCCGAGCCGGCCTGACCGCCGCCCGGGATCGGGAGGGCGGCGGCCAGGGCGGGCATCAGAGCGCGGCGCGGATCGCCTCGGCGAGCGCGGTCGGGGTGCGACCGAGCAGTCCGGCCAGGTCGTCGCTGACCTCCAGTTCACCCTGGGCGATGCCCCGGTCGGCGTCGGCGAGCATGGCCGCGTACCCCTCGGGGACGCCGGCCGCGACCAGCAGCTCGGTGTACTTGTCCACCGGCAGGTCGAGGTAGGAGACCGGTGCGCCGGTCTGCCGGGAGACCTCGGCGGCCAGCTCGGCCATGCTGAACGGCGCGCCGCCCAGCTCGTACACCCTGCCGGCCTGATCCGGTGTGGTGAGCACCGCCGCGGCGGCCTCGGCGTAGTCGGCGCGGGTGGCGGCGCTGACCCGGCCGTCACCGGCCGCGCCCGCGACCCCGTGCTGGCGGTACGCGGGGAGCTGGCCGGTGTAGTTCTCCAGGTACCAGCTGTTGCGCAGGAACACGTACGGCAGGCCGGAGTCGCGGATGAGCTGCTCGGTGGCCTTGTGCTCGGCGGCGAGCGCCAGCGTGGAGGTGTCCGCCTTCGCGATGCTGGTGTAGACGACCAGCCCGACGCCGGCCTCCCGGGCGGCGGTGACCACGTTGCCGTGCTGCGCCACCCGCCTGCCCGCCTCGCTGCCGGAGACGAACATCAGCGTCTCGGCGCCCGCGAAGGCGGTGCGGAGCGACGCGGGGTCGTCGTAGTCGGCCCGCCGGGTCTCCACGCCCCGCTCGGCGAGGTCGGCGAGCCGGTCGACGTCCCGGCCGAGCGCCACGATGCGGTCGGCGGGTACGCCCCGGTCGAGCAGCGAGGAGATGATCAGGCGGCCGAGGTGGCCGGTGGCGCCGGTGACGACGATGGACATGAGCACTCCTTGTTGATGGCGACGTTGTCTTCCCTCGCCAACGGGAACAACTCCTCGATGCTTCCCGTTGGAGAGTAGGCACCTTCAAGTTCGGTACGCACTGAAAGAGAGTGGTCACGTGCAGGCGGACCCGTTCAACCGGAACTGCGGCAGCCGGAAGGTCCTCGACCGGATCGGTGATCGCTGGAGCGTGCTGGTCGTGCTCACTCTCGCCGGCGGCGACAAGCGCTACGGCGAGCTGGCCGAGCGGATCGACGGCATCAGCCAGAAGATGCTCACCCAGACCCTGCGCGGGCTGGAGCGCGACGGCCTCGTCACCCGTACCGTGCACGCCAGCGTGCCGCCCCGGGTCGACTACGCGCTCACCGATCTCGGCCGTAGTCTGCTCGACCTGGTCGCCGGCCTAGAGGCGTGGGCCACCACCCACCTGACCGAGGTGGAGGCTGCCCGGGCCCGCTACGACGCGCGGGGTTAGTTCCGGTACCGGCCATGGCTGGCGGGATCGGTGTCGATGCGGTAGGAACGCCCAGAGAGCGCTCTCCGTCCCCATCACCGAACAGGCAGGCAGATGAGACCACTCGACCCCTCCCGCCGCCGCTTCCTCGCCCTCACCGCCGCCTCGGCGGCATCGGTCACCGCCCTCGGGCTCCCGGCCGGGCCCGCCGCCGCGTCCCCGGCCGGCGACGGCAGCGACGCCGAGCCCGACTTCGGCCCCAACGTCTTCGTGTACGACCCGGCCACCCCGGTCGAGGAGATCCAGTCCACCCTGGACGAGCTCTTCGCCGGCCAGGAGCACAACGAGATGGGCTCCGACCGGTACGCCGTGCTGTTCAAGCCCGGCCGGTACGAGGTGAACGCCCGGCTCGGTTACTACACCACCGTGGCCGGCCTCGGCGCGCACCCCGACGACGTGGAGATCCACGGTGCGGTGCGGGTGATCGGGCAGCCCGACCCGAACTCCCAGGCCGGCATCTCCGCGCTGACCAACTTCTGGCGCTCGGTGGAGAACCTCGCCGTCAGCCCGACCGACTGGTCGAACCAGTGGGCGGTCTCCCAGGCGTCCCCGATGCGCCGGGTCCACATCAAGGGCATCCTCTGGCTGGAGCCCGGCAACGGCGGCTACTCCAGCGGCGGCTACATCGCCGACTCCAAGGTGGACGGCATCACCATCAACGGCTCCCAGCAGCAGTGGCTGACCCGGGACAGCGAGCTCGGCGGCGACTGGACCAACGGGGTCTGGAACCAGGTCTTCTCCGGCGTCGTCGGCGCGCCCGCGCAGGGCTTCCCGAACCCGCCGTACACCACGCTGGCGACCAGCCCGGTGACCCGCGAGAAGCCGTACCTCTTCGTGGACGGTGCGGGCCGGTGGCGGGTCGCCGTTCCCCGGCTGCGCCGCGACACGGCGGGCACCACCTGGGGCGCGGGCGCCCCGCCGGTGCCCTCCCTGCCGCTGTCCGACTTCTTCATCGCCAAGCCCACCGACTCGGCCAAGCGGATCAACCAGGAGCTCTCGCGGGGGCGGCACCTGCTGCTCACCCCGGGCGTCTACCACTTGGAGCGGGCGCTGCGGGTGAAGCACCCGGACACCGTCGTGCTCGGCCTCGGCATGCCCAGCCTCGCCCCGACCACCGGCGACGCCGCCCTGCGGATCGAGGACGTGGACGGCGTCCGGATCGCCGGGGTGCTGGTCGACGCCGGGGCGGTCGAGTCAGAGGTGCTCGTCGAGGTCGGCAAGCGCAACAGCCACCGGTCGCACGCGACCGACCCGATCTCCCTCCAGGACGTCTTCTTCCGCATCGGCGGCCCGTACGCCGGCCGGGCGGTGACCAGCCTGGTCGTGAACAGCCGGCACACCCTGATCGACAACATCTGGGCCTGGCGCGGCGACCACGGCAAGCCGGGCACCATCGGCTGGACCGTCAACACCGCCGACACGGGCGTGGTGGTCAACGGCGACGACGTGACCGCGTACGGGCTCTTCGTCGAGCACTATCAGCGCTGGCAGACCATCTGGAACGGCGAGCGCGGCCGGACCGTCTTCTACCAGAGCGAACTGCCCTACGACCCGCCGAGCCAGCCGGCCTGGCGCAGCCCGACCGGCAACGGCTGGGCCTCCTACAAGGTCGCCGACCACGTGCGCGAGCACGAGGCGTGGGGGCTGGGCGTCTACTCGTACTTCAACCAGAAGGTGGACATCCGCTGCGACCGCGCCATCGAGGCGCCCCGCCGGGCCGGTGTGCGGTTCCACGACGCCATCACCGTCTTCCTGGACGGCAGCGGCGGCATCGAGCGCACCGTCAACGAGGCCGGCACCCCGGTCGTCGGCTCGTACGGCACCAGCCCGGTGGTCAGCTACCCCTGATCCGCCGATCAGGATCGCGGCCGGCGGCCGGCGGGATCCCTCCCGCCGGCCGCCCCCGTCTCCGGCCGCGCCTCAGCCCGGCAACTGCTCCGCCCGGGTGACCACCTGGTCGATGAGGCCGTACTCGCGGGCCTGCTCGGCGGTGAACCAGCGGTCCCGGTCCCAGTCGCGCTGGATCTCGTCCAGCGTGTGCCCGCTGTGCCGGGCGATCAGCTCCTGCATCGTCCGCTTCACGTGCAGCATGTTCTCCGCCTGGATGGTGATGTCGGCGGCCGTGCCACCCATCCCGCCGGACGGCTGGTGCATCATCACCCGCGAGTGCGGCAGCGCGAACCGCTTCCCCGCAGCGCCGGCGCAGAGCAGGAACTGCCCCATCGAGCCGGCCATCCCGAGGGCCAGCGTCGCCACGTCGTTCTTGACGTACCGCATGGTGTCGTAGACGGCCATCCCGGCGCTGACCGAGCCACCGGGCGAGTTGATGTAGAGGAAGATGTCCCGCTCCGGGTCCTCGGCCGCCAGCAGCAGGATCTGCGCGCAGATCTGGTTGGCCGAGGCGTCGGTGACCTCGGTGCCGAGGAAGATGATCCGTTCCTTGAGCAGCCGCTCGAAGACCCGGTCCCCGAGGCTCGGCTGCGCGTCGTCCAGCATCCAGATGCCGTGTGCCATGACCTGAACCACCCTCCGTGCCCGCCGGTGGGCGAGGGGCCGCCCGGCAACCGGCGGTCTCCAGCCTCCGGCGGGTGGCACCGTGCGGCCCAGGGTTTCTGCCCGGGGCAGATCCGCCCTGGGCAGAACCGGCCGGGCCTAGGCGGCGGTCAGGCGCCGCCGGCCCGCCCGGGCGCGCCGCCGGGCCAGCGTGACGGAGGTACGCGGACGGTGGCGGGCGGCCGGCGCGGAGGGGATCAGCCAGATCCGGGTGCCGGTGCCGAACGCGGTGGGGGAGGCGTACCCGAGGTCGGGGCCGACCGGCGCGGGCGCGGTGCCGGGCAGCCGCAGCGTCCCGCCGAGCAGCGGGGTCGGGGCGACCGGCCGGCGGGTGGCGTGCAGCCGCGGCCCGCCGACCCGCACCTGCGGCCCGGTCCGGGTGGCCGGCACGCGGTCCAGCCGGGCCAGCGTCACGCCGGAGGCCACCGGCGCCCGCCGCTCGGCCCGGCGCAGCTCGTCGCGTGCCTCTTCGAGCAGGTCGGAGAGGTGGATGCCGAGGGCCCGGCAGATCGCCGCCAGCACCTCGGAGGAGGCCTCCTTGCGACCGCGTTCCACCTCGGAGAGGTAGGGCAGCGAGACGCCGGCCGCCAGCGCCACCTCGCGCAGGGTGCGGCCCTGGCGCAGGCGCACCCGGCGGAGCACCCCGCCGATCACCCGTCGCAGCAACGACATGCGGGCCTCCTCGCGGTCGTGGTCCCCCGGACGTCCCCATCATGCCCCGTCGCGGCGACGGAGACCGGCCCGGCCCGGCCCGCATCTCGCCCCGGCAGGCCGGATCCCGGCGTACCCGCTATGTTGTGGGCGTGCAGGCGACGGTGGCGGAGCAGGGCCGACGGTGATCCATTTTCCCGCGCAACGGCGGGGGCCGCTGAGCGCGCTGAGTCTGCGCCTGCTCGCCGCCCTGGGCCTGGTCCTCGCCGTGGTGGCGGCGGTCTGGATCGACCGTGACGGCTACCGCGACGTCAACGAGGACGGCCTCACCCTGCTCGACTGCTTCTACTACGCGGTGGTCTCGCTCTCCACCACGGGCTACGGCGACATCACCCCGGCCTCGTCGTCGGCGCGCCTGGTGAATGTCCTGTTCGTCACCCCCGCCCGGGTGCTCTTCCTGATCATCCTGGTCGGCACCACCCTGGAAGTCCTGACCGAGCAGTACCGGACCGGCCGTCGCCTGTCGCGGTGGAGGAGAATCGTGAAGGACCACGTCATCATCTGCGGCTACGGCACCAAGGGCCGCAGCGCCGTCTCCGCGCTGCTGGAGAACGGTCTGGACAAGTCCAAGATCGTGGTCGTGGAGCGGAGCGGCGCCGCGCTCAGGCAGGCCACCTCGGCCGGGCTGGTCGCCATCGAGGGCTCGGCCACCCGCTCGTCCGTGCTAGAGGAGGCGCACGTCCGCACCGCCAAGGCGGTCATCATCGCGACCGACAGCGACGATGCCTCGGTGCTGGTGGCGCTGACCGTCCGGCAGCTCACCGCCGGCCAGGTGCGGATCATCGCGGCGGTCCGGGAGGCGGAGAACGCCCCGCTGCTCAAGCAGAGCGGGGCGCACCACGTGATCGTCTCCTCGGCGACCGCCGGCCGGCTGCTCGGCCTCTCCACCTCGGCCCCGCCGCTGATCGACGTGGTGGAGGACCTGCTCACCCCGGGCCAGGGCATGGCGCTGGCCATGCGTTCCGCCGAGCGCAGCGAGGTGGGCCGGTCGCCCCGCGAGCTGGAGTCGCTGGTCATCGCGCTGGTCCGGCGGGGCAAGGTGGTCACGTTGAACGACAAGGCCGGCGCGGTGATCGAGACCGGCGACATGCTGGTCCACGTGCGCGACGACCGGCCGCAGTCCGCGGCGACGGTCTGACCTTCCCCTGATCCGGCCGGCCACCCGGCCGTCAGCAGGCGGCGTCCGGCTCCTCCGCGGCCGCCTCGGCGCAGTTGAGCGGGCGGCCACTGGTCGCCCGACGGAGCAGTTCGTAGAGCGTGTCCCGCTCGGCCGGATCCAGCGCGCCGAGCACCTCGTCCTCGGCCCCGGCGAGCGCGCACTCGGCCTCGCGGAGCCGCCTCGCGCCCACGGCGGTGAGGCTCACCACGTGCCGGCGGCGGTCCTCGGGTGACCGTCGCCGCTCGACCAGGCCCTCCGCCTCCAGGTCGTTGAGCAGCCCGACCACGTTCGTGCCGTCGATCTGGAGCGTGCCGGCCAGCCCCTGCTGACTAATGCCGTCCGATTCCCGCAGCACGGTGAGCGCCACGAGATGCCGGGGGCGCAGGCCGAGCGGTGCCAGCACCGACTCGGAGCGCAGCCGCATCCGCCGGGCCAGATGGTCGAGCAGGGGCCCGGAGCGGTGCTCCGACTCCTCGACCGGCAGGGCTGGCATGTGACCCAGTTTACGCACGGCGCGGAACATCCCCCTGCTATAAATGGTTGGCGCTACACAAACGATCTGTGGAGGGTTAACCACATGGCACACCTGCTGTACATCGACTCCAGCATCCGGGGCGAGCACTCGGTCAGCCGGCGGCTCACCGCCCGGGCCGCCGCCGCGTGGCGCGCCGCCCACCCCGGCGGCACGGTCACCCACCGCGACCTGGGCCGGGAGCCGCTGCCACACCTCGACGAGGCCGGCGGCCTGGCGCGGATGGTGCCGGCGGAGCAGCACACCGCGGCTCAGCGCGCGTCCTGGCAGCTCTCCGAGCGGCTGGTGGACGAGGTGAAGCGGGCCGACACGATCGTGCTCGGCCTCCCGCTCTACAACTACGGCGCGCCGAGCAGCGTGAAGACCTGGGTCGACCACCTCATCGCGCCCGGCATCGCGTTCGACCCGGCCACCGGGGCCGGCCTGCTGGGCGGTCGCGAGTTCATCGTGCTGGGCAGCCGGGGTGGCGGCTACGGCCCGGGCACCCCGCGCGAGGGCTGGGACCACGCCGAGCCCTGGCTGCCGCACGGCCTGTCGATGACCGGCCTGGAGCCGCGCTTCATCTCGGCCGAGCTGACCCTGGCCCCGGTCACCCCGGCCATGGCCGAGCTGATCCCGCTGCACGAGCAGAGCCTCGCGGCGGCCGAGCGGGCCATCGACGAGCTGTGGGTGCCGGCCTCGGCGGTGGCCTGACCCGACGACGAAGGGCGGGCCGTCCCCCTCGGGGAACGGCCCGCCCTTCGCGTGCTCAGGGACGCGTCAGAGGATCGTCCAGGTGTCGCCGGCGGACAGCAGGCCGGCGAGCTGCTGCTCGGGGGTCTGGTCGACGCCGGCCTTCGCCTCCGCCACCTGCTCCTGCACCACCGTGTCGTAGGACGAGCGGGTCACCGAGCGGAACACGCCGATCGGGGTGTTCCGCAGGTCCAGCCCGGGCAGCCGGGACAGCGCGAAGGCGTACGCCGGGTCGGCGACGCCCGCGTCGTGCACCACGATCTCCTCGGCCGGGGTGTTCGCGGTCTCCCGGACCTCCAGCCCGAAGCCGCCCGGCGGGTGGACGACGCAGAACTGGCCGTCCTTGCCGAAGGTGATCGGCTGCCCGTGCTCCAGCCGGATCAGGAAGTCGTCCCGGGTGGCCGGCTCCTTGAGCGGGTCGAACGCGCCGTCGTTGAAGATGTTGCAGTTCTGGTAGATCTCCACGAACGCGGAGCCCTTGTGCTCGGCGGCGGCCCGCAGCACCGACTGGAGGTGCTTGCGGTCGGAGTCGATGGTCCGGGCCACGAAGGTGGCCTCCGCGCCGAGCGCCAGCGACAGCGGGTTGAACGGGGCGTCCGCCGAGCCGACCGGTGTCGACTTGGTGACCTTGCCGATCTCGGAGGTCGGCGAGTACTGCCCCTTGGTCAGGCCGTAGATCCGGTTGTTGAACAGCAGGATCTTGAGGTTGACGTTGCGGCGCAGCGCGTGGATCAGGTGGTTGCCGCCGATGGAGAGGGCGTCGCCGTCACCGGTGACCACCCAGACCGACAGGTCCGGCCGGCTCACCGACAGGCCCGTGGCGATCGCCGGGGCGCGGCCGTGGATCGAGTGCAGCCCGTAGGTGTTCATGTAGTACGGGAAGCGCGACGAGCAGCCGATGCCCGAGATGAAGACGATGTTCTCCCGGGGGATGTTCAGCTCCGGCATGAAGCCCTGGACGGCCGCCAGGATGGCGTAGTCCCCGCAGCCGGGGCACCAGCGCACCTCCTGGTCGGACTTGAAGTCCTTGGCGGTGAGCTTGAGGGCGACGGGCTCAGACATTCTTCAGGACCTCTTCCAGCATCGTCTCCAGCTCGGCGGCGGTGAACGGCAGGCCGCGGACCTGGTTGTAGCTGATCGCGTCGACCAGGTACTTCGCCCGGATCACATGGGCGAGCTGGCCGAGGTTCATCTCCGGGATGACCACCCGGTCGTACGCGCGCAGCACCTCGCCGAGGTTGGCCGGCATCGGGGCCAGGTGGCGCAGGTGCGCCTGGGCGACGGACAGGCCGCGCTGCCGCAGCCCCCGGCAGGCCGCCCCGATCGGCCCGTACGTCGAACCCCAGCCGAGCACCAGCACCCGGGCGTCGCCGTCCGGGTCCTCCACCTCGACGTCCGGCACCGGGATGGTCTCGATCCGGGCTGCCCGGGTGCGCACCATGAAATCGTGGTTCGCCGGGTCGTACGAGATGTCGCCGGTCTTGTCCGCCTTCTCCAGGCCGCCGATCCGGTGCTCCAGCCCGGCGGTGCCCGGGATGGCCCACGGCCGGGCCAGGGTCTCCGGGTCCCGCAGGTACGGCAGGAAGGTGGTGCCGTCCTCACCGTTGGGCCGGGTGGCGAACTCGACCCGCAGGTCGGGCAGGCTCTCCACGTCCGGCAGCAGCCACGGCTCGGAGCCGTTGGCCACGTAGTTGTCCGACAGCAGCAGCACCGGGGTGCGGTAGGTCAGGGCGATCCGGGCCGCCTCCAGCGCCGCGTGGAAGCAGTCCGCGGGCGACTTCGGCGCGATGACCGCGACCGGGGCCTCGCCATGTCGGCCGTACAGGGCCATGTTGAGGTCGGCCTGCTCGGTCTTGGTGGGCATGCCGGTGGACGGCCCGGCACGCTGCACGTCGACGATGACCAGCGGCAGCTCCAGCGCCACGGCCAACGAGATCGTCTCGCTCTTCAGCGCGACGCCCGGGCCGCTGGTGGTGGTGACGCCGAGCGAGCCGCCGTACGAGGCGCCCAGCGCCGCGCCGACCGCGGCGATCTCGTCCTCGGCCTGCATGGTGACGACGCCGAACTTCTTGTGCTTGCTCAGCTCGTGCAGGATGTCCGAGGCCGGGGTGATCGGGTAGGCGCCCAGGAAGACCGGCAGCCCGGACCGGACCCCGGCCGCCACCAGGCCCAGCGACAGCGCCGCGTTGCCGGTGATGTTCCGGTAGGTGCCCGGCACCATCTTGGCCGGCTTGACCTCGTAGCGGACCGAGAAGTCCTCGGTGGTCTCGCCGAAGTTCCAGCCGGCCCGGAAGGCGGCCACGTTCGCCGCGACCAGCTCCGGCCGGGCGGCGAACTTACGCTCCAGGAACCGCAGCGTCGACTCGTACGGGCGCGAGTACATCCAGCTCAGCAGGCCGAGCGCGAACATGTTCTTGGCCCGCTCGGCGTCCTTCTTGGACACCGCCTGCTCGGCCAGCGCGCCGATCGTCATCGAGGTCAGGGCGACCGGGTGCACCACGTAGCCGGCGAGCGTGTCGTCGTCGAGAGGGCTGGTGGTGTAACCCACCTTGGCCAGGTTGCGCCGGGTGAACTCGTCGGTGTTGACGATGATGTCCGCCCCGCGCGGCAGGTCGGTCAGGTTGGCCTTGAGCGCGGCCGGGTTCATGGCCACCAGCACGTTCGGCGCGTCACCGGGCGTCAGGATGTCGTAGTCGGCGAAGTGCACCTGGAAGCTCGACACGCCTGGCAGGGTGCCGGCGGGGGCGCGGATCTCGGCCGGGAAGTTGGGCAACGTGGAGATGTCGTTGCCCAGCTGGGCCGTCTCCGAGGTGAACCGGTCACCCGTGAGCTGCATGCCGTCGCCGGAGTCGCCGGCGAACCGGATCACCACCCGGTCCAGTTGACGGATCTGCTTGGTCACGCCCGCACCTCGCTTCGCTGAGCGCCGTCGCACGGGCGGCTGAACGTGATGGTGACCCCGCCTTGCCCGGCCACGTGCCCTCCTAGACGCGCTGCTGCCGCCGGCCGTCCGTCGCTGGCCCGGCCTGCTCCGTTTCTCACGTCAGAGCCTACGTCGGCCCGTTAGGGCAACCTTGGTGGAGGTCCGACGTATGGGACCTGATCGGGCCGCTGTATGCCCGGCTTTGCGGCGTTTAGTACCGCAGCCCGTAATTCAGATCACCGCAATCCGGAAGACGTTCGCGCGTTCACTCCTCGGCGGGCCGGGCGACCGACTCCGCCGCCGCGGCTCCCGAGCGCCGGCGCAGCGAGGTGGTCGCCAGGGCCAGCGCGAGCGCCACGAGCAGCCCGGAGACCCCGATCAGGGTCACCGCCGTCCGGTGCACGGAGGTGTCGTCGTCATCGGCGGCCGGCGCGGCGGCGGCCACCACGCCCTGCGACCCGGTCGGGACGGGCGCCCCGGCCGCCGGGGTGGCCTGCGCGGCCGCCGCGGTGATGCGGAAGCTCATCTGCACCTGCCGGTCCCGCCCGCTCCGCGGATCCAGCCGCCCGACCACCGCGCCGGCCAGGGGGGCCCGCTGCTGGGCCTCGGCCGAGGCGGTCACCGGCAGGCTCAGGTTGACGGTCCGGCCGGCCGGGACGGTGCCCAGCCGGCACCGGGTCCGGTCCGGGGCCACCGCGGCGCAGCCGGCCGGCAGGTCGGTGACGGTCACCCCCGCGGGGAGGACCACGTCGACCCGGCCGGTGGCGTCGACCGTGCCGGTGTTGCCGAGGCGGACGCCCAGGGTGCTCGGCGCGCCGCTGATGTCGAAGAGCACCTCGTCGGCGCGGAGCGAGATGCCGGGCACCGGCGGCCCGGGCGGGAAGAGCACCGCGAAGCCCTCGTCGTCACTGGCCGCGCCGGCCACGCCCGGCGCCGTGGCGGTGACCCGGACGGACCCGCTCAGCGGCATGGACCGCCAGGCGGTGCCGGCGACCCGGACGCGGATCGAGGCGCGGAACTGCGCTCCCGGGGCGGTGGCCCACTCGCCGCACCGGTGACTGCCGCCGCCCGCGGGGGCGCACCCCGGCGTGCCGGCGTCGGTCAGCCCGGACGGCAGGGTGTAGCCGAGGCGGACCCGCTCGGCCCGGCCACCGGTGTTGGTCACCGTCACCCGGAGCGTGGTCACCGTGCTGGCCGCGTTCCAGTAGGCGGGCGTCAGCACGACGTCGTCGGTGGTGATCCGCACGCCCAGCGGGCTGCCGGCCGGTTGGGCCGGCGGCGGGGCCACCACGGGTGGCGGTCCGGCCGGTGGGGGAGCCGGTGCGGTCGTGGTGGGCGCGGTCGTGGTGGGCGCCGGTTCGGGCACCGTGGTCGTGGGCGCCGGCGCGGTGGTGGTCGGGGCCGGCGGCGTGGTCGGCGGGATCTCCTCCGTCGGCGGCGGGCTGGTGGGCGCCGGCTCCGTCGTCGTGGGTTCCACCGTGGGCGTCGCCCCGGTCGGCTCGGTGCCCGGCTCGCCCCCCGGCTCCGCGGGCACGCCCGGTTCGGCCGCCAGGGCCACGGGGGTCATGGCCCGCGAGGCCGCCCAGGTCGGCGCCACCGCGAGGGTCGCCGCGATCCCGGCGACGAGCGCGGGAACGAGGAGTGCGGGGGCGGCTCGGAGAGCGGCGCGCCGAGCAGGCCGTACGCGGGGGCGGGCCATCTGTCCTCCGTGACGCTCAGTGAGGTCTCATTATTTGGCAACAGTTGCCTTCGAGCACTAGTCCCGCAAAGAAACAAATCCGTAACGTGTTCGAGGCGGCCCGACGGCCCGACCGGTAGGCTCCCGACCGTGACCGGTTACCTCGGCTCGTACGCCACGCTCGGTCTCCTGCTCGTTGCCGCAGTGCTCTTCTTCATCACGGCGTTCTCGGCCAATCGGGTGTTACGTCCTGGCCGTCCGGCTGATCCCTGGGGCAAGCGGGCCACCTACGAGTGCGGTCTCGACCCGGTCGGCGGCGACTGGGCGCAGATGCAGATCCGCTACTACGTCTACGCCTACCTGTACGTGCTCTTCGCCGTGGAGGCGGTCTTCCTCTTCCCCTGGGCGCTGGTCTTCGACCGGCCCGGGTTCGGCGTGACCACCGTGGTGGAGATGGGCGTCTTCGTGGCCGTGGTGGCGCTCGGCATCCTCTACGCCTGGCGCCGGAACATCCTCCGCTGGACCTGACCCGGCTCAGGCCAGCCCGCGCCGGGTCGCCGCCGGTGGCCGGTCCCCCCGGATCGACGCCACCATGTCCAGCACCCGGCGCGTCTCGCGGACCTGGTGGGCGCGGAACACCCGGGCGCCCAGCCAGGCCGAGACGGCGGTGGCCGCCAGGGTCCCCTCCAGCCGGTCGGGCACCGGCAGGTCCAGCGTCTCGCCGATGAAGTCCTTGTTCGACAGGGCCACCAGCAGCGGCCAGCCGGTGCCGGCGAGCTCGCCGAGCCGCCGGGTGATCTCCAACGAGTGCCGGGTGTTCTTGCCGAAGTCGTGCGCCGGGTCGATCAGGATCCCGTCCCGCCGTACGCCGAGGCCGACCGCGCGCTCCGCGAGGCCGGTGACCGTGCCGACCACGTCGGCCACCACGTCGTCGAACGCGGTCCGGTGCGGCCGGGTCCGCGGGGTGAGGCCGCCCGCGTGCGAGCAGACGAGTCCGGCGCCGGTCGCCGCGGCGACCCGGGCGAGCGCGGGATCCGCCCCCGACCAGGTGTCGTTGAGCAGGTCGGCGCCGGCCGCCACCGCCTCCACCGCCACCTCGGCGCGCCAGGTGTCGATCGAGATGACCACGTCCGGGAAGGCGGCCCGGACCGCGGCGATGGTGTCCACCGTGCGGCGGATCTCCTCGGTCACGTCGACCTCGTCGCCCGGCCCCGCCTTCACCCCGCCGATGTCGATGACCTCCGCGCCCTCGGTCACCGCCCGCTCGACGGCGCGCAGCGCGCTGTCCTGAGCGAAGGTGGCACCCCTGTCGAAGAACGAGTCCGGCGTTCGGTTGACGATGGCCATCACGACCAGCTCACCGGGGGAGAAGGTCCGCCCGCCGAGCCGCAGCGCCCCGGTCATGCCCGCCTCCTCGTCGCCGATCCGCGCACCGGTCGCCCCGACGCTATCCCGTCCGGCGATTCGGATCGGAGGCGGCGGAGGGCTCGCCCGATCCCCGCCCGCATGCCACGATCTCCCCATGGGTGAGGTTCTGCTCCTCTTGGTCGTCGCGCTGACCGTGGCGGCGGTGGTGTTCGGGGTGACGGTGCTGGTCTCCGGACGGGATCCGGGCCTGGCGCCGGCCGAGCCGGACGGGCGGGCCGTGCCCCTGCCGGGCAGCCGCCCGCTGGACGAGTCGGACGTCGCCGACGTGCGCTTCGACACCGCGGTGCGCGGCTACCGGATGGCCCAGGTCGACGCGGCGATGCGCCGGGCCGCCTACGACATCGGCTACAAGACCGAGCTGATCGGCGTGCTGGAGGCCGAGAACGCCGCGCTCCGCGAGGGCCGGATCGAGGAGGCCGACGCGCTGCGCCGGGCCCGCGCGGAGGCCGCCGCGACGGGTTCGGAGGCCGAGGCCCCCGCCCGGGCGGGCAGCGCCGAGCCGCACACCGCCGTCGCCGAGCCGCACATCGCCGCCGACCCGCTCACCGCCGAGGCCGGCGTGGCCGAGGCACCGGCCGCCGCCGCGGTCGAGGACGTGGCCACGCTGCCGTCCGCCGCTGCTCCGGCCGCGGCCACCGGTGGGCCCGCTCCCATCGCACCGGTGGCGACCCCGGTCGACGAGACCCCGCCCGAGGTCGGCCTCCGGCCGCCCACCGACCCGACCGCCACCCCCACCGACCGAGACCCCACCGACGAGCCCGCCCGGGACGCCGGCCCGACCGTGGCGGCCCGCGACGCCGGCCCGACCGGCGAGACCGCCGGGACGGGCGACGACGCCGAACGGGAGCGCGGGCCGGTGGTCCGCTCGGAGTCCGCGTGACCGGCGCCGCCGACGGCGCCGGCTTCGCCGAGGCGGCGCAGCCCGGGGCCGCCGAGGTCACCGCGACGGTGATCGTCGACGCGCCGGCCGAGCGCGTCTTCGCCGCGCTGACCGCCTGGGAGCGGCAGTCCGACTGGATTCCCCTCACCACCGTCCGGGTGATCGAGGGGGACGGCGGCGAGGGGAGCCTGGTCGAGGCGGTCACCGCGCTCGGCCCGGCCGTGCTCCGCGACGAGATGCGGGTGGTCCGGGTGGACGCGCCGTACGAGGTCGGCGTGGTGCACTGCGGCACGCTGCTGCGCGGCCCCGGCGTGCTGCGCTGCACCCCGCTGGAGCGGGACCGGACCCAGGTGGTCTGGCACGAGTGGTTCCACCTGCCCGGCGGGACGGCCGGCCGGGTGGCCTGGCCGGTGCTCTGGCCCGGCTCGAAGTTCGGCCTGACCCAGGCGTTGAAGAAGTTCGCCCGGCTGGTGGAGCAGGGCCGGCTGCCCTGACTACCGGTCGCCGCCGTTGTCAGTGGGCTGACCTACCGTGTACGGCGTGACTGACCTGGTGACCAGCGCCGACGGGCTGCCCCGCTGCGCCTGGGGCGCGAGCACCCCGGACTACGCCGTCTACCACGACGAGGAGTGGGGCCGGCCGCTGCGCGGCGACGACGCGCTCTACGAGCGGCTGACCCTGGAGGCGTTCCAGTCCGGCCTGTCCTGGCTGACCATCCTGCGCAAGCGGCCCGCGTTCCGGCTCGCCTTCGACGAGTTCCGGATCGAGAAGGTCGCGGGCTACGGCGAGGCCGACGTGGCCCGGCTGCTGGCCGACGCGGGGATCGTCCGCAACCGGGCCAAGGTCGAGGCGGCCATCGCCAACGCGCGCGCCGCCCTGGCGCTGCCCGACGGCCTCTCCGCGCTGCTCTGGTCCTACGCGCCGCCGCCCCGGGCGGCCCGGCCGCGCTCGTTCGCCGAGGTGCCGGCGCTCACCTCCGAGTCCACGGCGCTGGCCAAGGCGCTCAAGAAGCGCGGCTTCCGTTTCGTCGGCCCGACCACGGCCTACGCGCTCATGCAGGCCACCGGCATGGTCGACGACCACCTCGCCGGCTGTCACGTGGTCCGGGACCGTCCGGGGGCGTGACCCGGGCGGCGGATGCGCCGGGACCGGTGCCGCTCCGGCGTGATGGGATTGGGACATGACCGACACCGAGCCGCGGGCGAGCGGGACGATCGAGGGCGGCACCGGGCCGGGCGCCTGGGCGGTGCTGCTGCCCGCCGAGCGCTACGAGGCCGAGCGGCTGGTGCACCACGACACGCTGGAACTGACCGGGCTCGACGAGGCCGCGGGGCCCCGGCCCGGCGACCAGATCGCGGTGCTGGTCGACGAGCCGCTGCGGCTGGTGGCGCTCGGCCGGGTCGCGCTCGCCACCGGCGAGACCCGGGAGGACCCGGACGACCCGCAGTCCGAGGCCGGTCCCGGGGTGCTCGTGGTGACGTACACCCGGCGGGTGCTCGACGAGCCGGTGCCGGTCGGCGGCCTGGCCCTCGACGGGCCGGTCACCGGGCTCGACCCGGCCCGCTTCCGGGAGCTGGCCGACCGGCTCGGCCCGCCGCCGGCCCGCCGCTCCTGGCTGGTCAGCCTCGACCTGCCGATCGAGGCGGCCTCGCCCGCCGAGGCGGTCCGGCTCTTCTGGGCCTACGTGCAGGAGCTGGGCCCGCGCGAGCTGCCCGCCTTCGTGTCGCCGGCCGGTGACGAGCTGGCCATGCAGGCGTTCGTGCTCGGCGTTGAGGCCAACCAGGATCCCGAGGAGGACGACTGACCCGCGCGGGTCAGCGACCCTCGAAGACCGGCTTCTGCTTGTTCACGAACGCCATGGTCGCGGCCCGGTGGTCGGCGGTGGCGCCGCAGATCGACTGAGCCTGTGCCTCGGCGGCCAGCGCGTCGGCCAGAGTGCCGGCGTCGGCGATGGAGAGCTGCCGCTTGATCGCCCCGTACGCGACGGTCGGGCCGGCGGCGAGCCGGGCGGCCAGTTCCTGGGCGGCCGGGAGCACCTGCTCGTCGTCGTCGACGAGCCGGGTGAGCAGACCCAGCCGGCAGGCCTCCTCGGCGCCGACCGGCTCGGCGAGCATCAGCAGCTCGACGGCCTTGGCGTGGCCGACCAGCCGGGGCAGCGTCCAGGAGGCGCCGGTGTCGGCGGCCAGCCCGATGCCGGCGAACGCCATCAGGAACCGGGTCTTCGGGCCGCCGATGCGGAAGTCGGCGAGGAACGCCAGCGAGGCGCCGGCCCCGGCGGCCATGCCCCGGACCGCGGCGATCACCGGCTTGGGCAGGTTGGCCAGCCGGGCGGCGATCGGGTTGTAGTGGGCCCGCACGGTGCCCAGCGGGTCGGCGTCGGCGGACTCCAGGGTCTGCACGTGCTCCCGCAGGTCCTGCCCGGCGCTGAACGCCGTGCCCGCGCCGGCCAGCACGATCGCCCGGCAGGACCGGTCGGCCTCCAGCTCCGCGAGGGTGTCCCGGAGCGCCTCCTTGAGCGCCACGTCGAGCGAGTTCATCGCCGTCGGGCGGTTCAGCGTCAGGGTGACGACGGCGTCGGTGCGGTCGACGAGCAGCGGCTCGGTCACGTTTCTAACGACCCTTCTGTCGGGCGAGGCGGTTGCTGGCGTCGAGGCACTGCTCGACGTACCGGTCGGCGGCCGGCCGGAGCCGGGCCGCGTGCCGGTCGAAGAAACTGGCGGCGCTGCTGCCCGGCCAGCGCTCGGGAAGCAGCGCCGGGGGCAGCTGCGGGTCCCGGAACAGGAACGTACGCCACGCGTGCACCAGGCTGAACCGGGCCGCGTACGCCTCCTCGTCGCTGCTGCGCACGGTGATCCCGCTGAGCAGTGGCTTCTGCTCGGCGACGAACCGCTCGTACGCGCGGCCGATCTCGGCCAGGTCCCAGGCGCGGCGGACCACCCCCATGGCGCCGGGGGTGCCGGCGGCGTGCGCGGCGGTGAACCGCTCGTAACGCACCCCGGCCTCGGCGAGCAGGACGTCGACGTCCTCGCCCGGCCGGGTCGCCACCCAGGTGCAGTCGTCGAGCGTGCCGTAGCCCAGGAAGGTCAGGTTGGCGGCGAGCCGCTGCCGGTCCCGGCGGGACGCGGGGGCGTCCAGCACCAGGAGGTCGAACCGGCCGTCCCAGGCGTGCCGCCCGGTGCGGTAGATCCGGGCGCCCGCCTCGTCGAGCCGGCGGGCCGCCTTCGGTGTGATCGAATATCCGGGCCCCGAGGCGAGCCGGAGCGGTTCGAGCCAGCCCTGACGGACCATCCGGGAGACCGCCGTGCGGACCGCCGGCGGGGCGATCCCGAGCGGTGCCAGCAGCTTGACCAGGGCGGCGACCGGTGCACGGCCACCCCTCGCCCGGAGGTGGTCGCCGTACAGGTCGAAGAGTGCCGACCGTGCCTGCATGACCGCACATTGTGACAGGCCTATCCAAGATAAGCTAGATGCTGTTACATCAATGCTGCTTCGGTTTGGGTCCTGCGGTGTTCATCAGGGAAAATCGTTGGTCGACACCCCCGCGACGGTTGCGGGTGGTCTTGACGAAGTGGCTGTGGGGCAACCCACCGACCCTGGCGTAGGTCTGAGGGGAGACAACATGGCGGCGATGAAGCCGCGGACGGGCGACGGTCCGCTGGAGGTCACCAAGGAGGGTCGGGGCATCGTCATGCGGGTCCCGCTGGAGGGTGGTGGCCGGCTCGTCGTCGAGATGACTCCCGACGAGGCCACCGCGCTGGGTGACGCGCTGAAGGCGGCTGCCGGCTGATGCGGGGAGCGGTCCGCGCGACGTTCCGTCGTGCGGGCGGTTCGCCCTACCCTGAGCCACCGGCCTGGCCGGTGGCTCAGGGCCTTCCGCAGGCGGTGACCGGCAAAGTGTCCCGCTTAGAGCAGTTTCGGAGGTACGGTCCAGCGTGCTGGCCATTCGTCTGGTGAGCGGGCCCGCGCGGCCCGACACCCTCGTCCTGCCCGTTCGTCCCGGAGGGCCGGACGCCCCGGCCACGCTGGTCCCCACCGCCACCCCGCCCGGTGACGACGTCCGGGCCGAGGCGGCCGCGCTGCTGCCCGTCGCCCGGCTCACCGGCGCCGCCGGTGAGGTGCGGGAGCACCTGCGGCCCGGTGGCGCCCCCGCTCGGCTCTGGCTGCTGGGCGTCGGCGACGGCGACGAGCACGGCTGGCGGATCGCCGGCGCGGCGCTGGCCCGAGCCGCCAGGGATGAGACGCACATCACGATCGCGCTGCCGGACGAGGCCACGGACGCCCTGCGCGGCCTGGCCGAGGGGCTGCTGCTCGGCTCCTACCGCTACCGGCTGACCGAGGCCGGCGGCACGCCCGCGCTGGCCGAGGTGGACGTCGTGGTCGGCGACCCGGAGGCGCTCGCGCCGACCCTGGCCACCGCCCGGACCACCGCCGAGATGACCCGGCTGGCCCGGGACCTGACCAACACCCCCTCGTCCACCAAGAACCCGGAGTGGTTCGCCGCCCAGGTGGCCTCCGCCGCGTCCGGCCGCGCCGGCCTGCACCTGCGGGTGCGCGAGCCGGAGGAGCTGGTCGCCGAGGGCTTCGGCGGCATCCTGGCGGTCGGTGGCGGCTCGGCCAGCGGCCCCCGCCTGGTCGAGCTGGACTGGCGGCCGGCCGGCGCGCGGACCCACGTGGTGCTGGTGGGCAAGGGGATCACCTTCGACACCGGCGGCATCTCGATCAAGCCGGTGCCGGCCATGAAGCTGATGCGCAAGGACATGGCCGGGGCCGCCGCGGTGGTCGCCGCCACCCTGGGCGCCGCCGCGCTGGAGCTGCCGGTACGGGTCACCACGCTGGCCCCGCTCGCCGAGAACATGGTCAGTGGCTCGGCGTTCCGCCCCGGCGACATCGTCCGCCACTACGGCGGCCTGACCAGCGAGAGCACCAACTCCGACGCCGAGGGCCGGCTGGTGCTCGCCGACGCCATGGCGTACGCCGTCCGGGAGCTGAAGCCCGACCTGCTGGTCGACCTGGCGACCCTGACCGGGGCGAACGCGGTGGCGCTGGGCAAGCGGCACGCCGCCCTCTACAGCGAGAACGACGACCTCGCCGCCGACCTGCTGGGCGCGATCACGGCGGCCGGCGAGCGGGCCTGGCGGATGCCGCTGGCCGACGACTACGTCGAGTACCTCGGCAGCGAGATCGCCGACCTGCACAGCTCGCCGAACCGGGGCGCCGGCTCGGTGGTGGCCGCGCTGTTCCTCCGCGAGTTCACCGGCGAGCTGCGCGACCGCTGGGTGCACGTGGACATGTCCGCACCCTCCTGGTCGGACGACGTGCACGGCGAGCTGGTCAAGGGCGCCACCGGCTGGGGCGTCCGCGGGCTGCTGCGCTGGCTGGCCACGCTGGGCTGACCGGCCGGGGCGGTCAGCCCTTCACGGCCGCGAGCAGGCCGTGCCCGACGGGCAGCAGCGCCGGCACCCAGTGCTCCGACTCGCGGATCGCCTTGATGGTCTCCCGCACGGTCACGGTCTCCATGTCACGGGCGGCCGGGTCGCCGATCCGGCCGCCGGCCAGGGCCCCGTTGAGCGCGAGCACGCCGCCGGGGCGCAGCAGCCGCAGCGCCGCGTCCACACAGGCGGCGTAGCCGGCCGCCTCGGCGTCGACGAAGACCAGGTCGTAGGCGCCGTCCGCGAGCCGCGGCAGCACGTCGAGGGCCCGCCCGGTGATGATCCGGGTACGCCCCGACGCGAAACCCGCCTCCTGGAACAGCCGCCGGGCGATGCGCTGGTGCTCGACCTCCACGTCGATGGTGGTGAGCACCCCGTCGGGGCGCATGCCGCGGAGCAGCCAGACGCCGCTCACCCCGGTGCCGGTGCCGATCTCGACCACCGCCCGGGCGTTACCGGCGGCGGCGAGCAGGCGCAGCGCGGCGCCGGCCCCCGGCGTCACCGCGTCCACGCCCACCTCCTGGGCCAGGGCGCGGGCCGTCCGCAGCACGAGATCCTCGGTGACGTACGACTCGGCGAACTGGAGCACCTGGGCGGTCGAGTTGCCGGAGCCGGCGACCGTGGCGATGGGACACCTCCGGGCGGACTGGTACGAGGGGTCGGTTGGCACTGAGAGCCTAGAGGCGAGCCTCCACGGGCGCAGCCGCGAGTCGGCCCTCAGACGATCACGCGGGGCAACCCCTGACTCCACTCGGGGCATCCGTGCAATCCTGGACGGAGTCCCGTGCGGCACGGCCGGCTCCGCCGACCCCCCGGCGCGGGGCATGGGGGACGGACTGGGAGGCACCGACGTGACCGACGGCTGGGACTGGCGCCGGCCCGGCGGGAGCCCGGCACCGGCGGGAGGGCCGGCGCAGGGGCAGCCGCCGCAGGGCGCCGGGGGCGGCACCTCGCCCTGGTGGTCCGACGCGCTCGCCGACCCCTGGCGCGACCCGTACGCGCCCGCCGCCGTTGTGGTGCCGGCCGCCCCGGTCGCCGGCAGCGGCGAGCCGGAACCGGTGACCGATCCGGACGCGCCGAGGCGGCCGGGCCTGCGCCAGGTGGTGCTGGTCTCGCTGATCACCGCACTGCTCGCCGGCTCGCTCGGCAGCGCCCTGACCTACGCGTTCCTGCGGGGCGGCGGGGGCGTGCCGACGCTGGGGGCACAGTCGGGGCAGGCCCCGGCGCTGGCCCAGCGCAAGCCCGAGTCACTGGCCGGTGTGGCCGAGAGGGTGCTGCCCAGCGTGGTCACCGTCCGGGTGGCCAGCCTCGGCGGCACCAGCGAGGGCTCCGGCTTCGTGGTGAGCGCCGACGGGCACATCGTCACCAACGACCACGTGGTGGCGGGCGGTCCCGGCAAGGCCACGGTGGTCTTCAGCGACGGCAGCACCGCCCCCGGCACCGTGGTCGGGCAGGACCCGGAGTCCGACATCGCGGTGATCAAGGTGACCCGCACCGGGCTGAAGCCGGTGGAGTTCGGCGACTCCGACGCGCTCGCCGTCGGCGATCCGGTGCTGGCCATCGGCTCGCCGCTCTCCCTGGCCAACACCGTGACCGCCGGCATCGTCAGCGCCCTGGACCGCACCATGATGGCCGGCGAGCCGGGCGGGCCGAACCGCTACTACGCGGCGATCCAGACCGATGCCGCGGTCAACCACGGCAACTCGGGCGGCCCGCTGGTCGACGGGGCCGGCCGGGTGGTGGGGGTGAACTCGACGATCAAGTCGCTGGTCGCCGACGGGCAGGAGGCCGGCAACATCGGGCTCGCCTTCGCCATCCCGATCAACCAGGCCAAGCGGGTCGCCGAGGACATCATCGGCACCGGGAAGGCCCGGCGTACGGTGATCGGCGCCCAGGTCGGCGGCACCGGCGTGAGCGGCGGCGGCGTACGCCTCAACGGCGTCGAGCCGGCCGGGCCGGCCGCGGCGGCCGGGCTGCGTACCGGGGACGTGGTGCTCCGGCTCGACCGGCACCCGATGAACGATCCGACCGACCTCGTGGCGCTGGTCCGCAAGTACGCCCCGGGTTCGGTGGTGACGGTGGAGTACCGGCGCGGGTCGGATCGGCAGAACGCGTCGGTGACGCTCGCCGCAGACGCCAAGTGACCATGCCTCACCCCCTCCCGGCCGGCCACCTGACGTGCGTAGTCTTGCCCTGACACGCCACGAGGAGGCCGAGTGTTCGAGAACCTGAACTGGTGGGAGATCGGCGCCCTGCTGCTCCTGGCACTGTTGATCTTCGGGGACCGGCTGCCCACGGTGATCAACGACGGCCTCCGGATGGTCCGCAACCTGCGCAACATGGCGCGGAACGCCACCGGTGACCTGAGCCGCGAGCTGGGCACGGACATCCAGCTGGAGGACCTGCACCCGAAGGCGTTCATCCGGAAGCACCTGCTCAGCGAGGAGGACGAGCAGGCCCTCCGGAAGCCGCTGCAGAGCATGTACGACAACCTGCGTTCGGACGTCACCGGCGTCCACGAGGACCTGAAGGACGTGGCCAAGGCGGCCGACCTCCGGACCAACGGCACCCGCCCGGCCACCGCGACCGGCGGTGCCCCGGCACCGGCGCCGCGCCCCTCGTACGACGACGCCACCTGAGCCCCACAACCGGAGCGACCCTCCCCGGCGTGGGCCGGAGAGGGTCGGCGGGAAAGCTGTCCGGGGTCAGCGACCGGCCGGCTTGAGACCCAGGGGCTTGCCGAGCAGGGACTCGCGGCGCACCGCGAGGCGGTCGGCGACCTGCACCAGCGCCCGGGCGGCCGGGGCGTCCGGCTGGGCCAGCACGATCGGCGTGCCGGCGTCGCCGCCCTCGCGCACCCGGGTGTCCATCGGGATCTGCCCCAGCACCGGCACCTGCGCGCCGATGGTCCGGGTCAGCGACTCGGCGACGGCCGCGCCGCCGCCGGCCCCGAAGACCTCCATCCGGGAGCCGTCCGGCAGCTCCAGCCAGGACATGTTCTCGATTACGCCGACCACCCGCTGGTGGGTCTGGAGCGCGATGGCGCCGGCCCGCTCGGCCACCTCGGCGGCGGCCGCCTGCGGGGTGGTGACGACCAGGATCTCGGCGTTCGGCAGGAGCTGGGCCACCGAGATCGCGATGTCTCCGGTGCCCGGGGGCAGGTCGAGCAGGAGGACGTCCAGGTCACCCCAGTAGACGTCGGCGAGGAACTGCTGCAGGGCCCGGTGCAGCATCGGGCCGCGCCAGACGACGGCCGCGTTGCCCGGGGTGAACATGCCGATCGAGATGACCTTCACGCCGTGCGACTGCGGCGGCATGATCATGTCCTCGACCCGGGTGGGCGCGCCGTCGGCGCCGAGCATCCGGGGCACCGAGTGGCCGTAGATGTCGGCGTCCACCACGCCGACCGAGAGGCCGCGGGCGGCCAGCGCGGCGGCCAGGTTGACGGTGACGCTGGACTTGCCGACGCCGCCCTTGCCGCTGGCGACCGCGTAGACCCGGGTGCGGGAGCCGGGCTGGGCGAACGGGATGACGGGCTCGGCGGTGGCGCCGCCGCCGCGCAGCTTCGACTGGAGCTCCTGGCGCTGCTCCGGGCTCATCACGCCGAACTCGATCTCGACGCCGGTCACGCCGGGCACCGCCCCGACGGCGGCGGTGATGTCGGTACGCAGCTTGTCCTTCAGCGGACAGCCGGCCACGGTGAGCAGCAGCTCGACCCGGACCACGCCGTCGTCGCCGACCGCGGCGGAACGGACCATGCCCAGCTCGGTGATCGGCCGACGGATCTCCGGGTCGTTGACGGTGGCCAGGGCGGCCTGGATCGCGTCGGAGATGGTGCTGACGGGTGCTGACATGTCCGCAATGCTACGTCGGTGGTCATCGGCGTCCGCCGCTGGCGGGGGCCGGTGTGAGCGAATCGATGGCCGCCCGAGGGGTGGACGGGCCGCGCCGGGAAGTGGGACGATCGGGCTGAACGCCGCTCGCCTGGCCCCTTGAGGCGCGCGGCGTTCAATACGTTCCGGCCGGGTTCAGTCGAAGCGCCCGTCGTGGGCGAAGTCCCCGTCGAGGTCGTCGCGGGGCTCGTCGAGCGGCTCCCCGCCGGCCTGCCGCCGGGCCTCCCGCTCCTGCTGCCGGCGCTCCAGCTTCCGCCGCCGCTCGGCCGCCTCGTCCAGCTCCTCGGCCAGCCGGGCCAGCTCGGAGCGGAGGAAGTCCCGGGTCGCCACCTCGCCCAGCGCGATCCGCAGCGCGGCGATCTCCCGGGCCAGGTACTCCGTGTCGGCCTTCTGCATGGTGGCCCGCCGCCGGTCCTCCTCCAGCGCGATCCGGTCCCGGTCGGCCTGCCGGTTCTGCGCGAGCAGGATCAGCGGGGCCGCGTAGGAGGCCTGGAGCGAGAGCACCAGGGTCAGGAACGTGAAGGTGTACGGGTCGAAGCGCAGGTTCTCCGGCGCCAGGGTGTTCCAGGCGAACCAGGCGGCGATCACCAGTGTCATGTAGACGATGAAGTTCGCCGTGCCCATGCCCCGGGCGATCCCCTCCGACCAGCGGCCGAAGGTCTCCGCGTCGATCCGGGGCAGCCGGAGGCCCCGGGGCGCGCGCGGCTGGTCCAGCCGCTCGGTGCGTCGCTGGTCAGCCATTGCCGCCGTCCAGGGGCTCCTCGTCGGTGGCGGGCGTGGTCGTCATGGCGTCCCGGTCCCGCCAGTCCCGCGGCAGCGAGTGGTCCAGCACGTCGTCCACGGTCACCGCGCCGACCAGCCGCATGCTCCGGTCCACCACGGGCATGGCGACCAGGTCGTACGTGGCCATCCGGCGGGTGATCTCGGGCAGCGGGGTGGTCGGCCGCAGCGGGTCGATGTCGTTGACGACGACCCCGCCCAGCAGGTCGGCCGGGGGCTCGCGGAGCAGCCGCTGGAAGTGGACCATGCCCAGGTACCGCCCGGTCGGCGTGGTGAGCGGGGCGCGGGTGACGAAGACCTGCGCGGCCACGGCGGGGGAGAGCTGCGGCTCGCGAATGCGCGCCAGCGCCTCGGCCACGGTGGCGTCCGGCGGCAGGATCACCGGCTCGGAGGTCATCACGCTGCCGGCCGTGCCGGAGGCGTAGCGCAGCAGCTGGCGTACCGGGGTGGCCTCGTCCGGCTCCATGAGGTCGAGCAGCACGTCCTGCTCGGGCGGAGGCAGCTCGTTGAGCAGGTCGGCCGCGTCGTCCGGGTCCATCTCCTCCAGCACGTCGGCGGCGCGCTCCCGGTCCAGCGCGGCCAGGATCTCCACCTGGTCGTGCTCGGGCAGCTCGCCCAGCACGTCGGCGAGCCGCTCGTCGTCCAGCGCGGCGGCCACCTCGTTGCGCCGGGCGTCGGGCAGGTCCTGGAGGGCGTTGGCCAGGTCGGCCGGGCGCATGTCCTCCAGCACGGCGAGCAGGTTGGCCGTACCCCGGTTGTCGGCGAGGCCACCGAGGCCGCGCACCCGGTCCCACTCCACCTGGTGCAGGTGGCCGCGGCGGGTGAGCCGGCTGGTCTGCTCGCGGACGGCGACCCGGGTCAGCGCCCACTCGCCGCCGCGGCTGCTCTCCATCGCCACGTCGACCACCGAGCCGGCCTGCCCGGTGTCCAGCTGGACCCGGCGGTCCAGCAGCTCCTGGAGCACCAGCAGCTCGTTGGGGCGCTTCTCGAACCGGCGCAGGTTGAGCGTGCCGCTGCCGAGCACCACGGCGTCCGGATCGATGGAGGTGATCCGGTTGATGGAGAGGAAGATGCGCCGCCGCATCGGCATCTCGGCGACCAGCCCCACCACCTCGGGCGGTCGTTGGGTCGGCCGCACCCGGGCGACGGCGTCCCGGATCCGGCCCACCTGGTCGCCGTTCGGGTCGAAGACGGCGACTCCGGCGAGTCGAGCGATGTAGACCCGGTTCGGCGTGCTCACGGGCACCAGCCTAAGGGCCTAGTGTTTATCAACATGTCGACCTTGGCGTACGAGATCGTGGACGTCTTCACCGACCGCCCGTTCGCCGGCAACCCGCTGGCCGTGGTGTTCGGCGCGGAGGGGCTCGCCACCGAGCAGATGCAGGCGCTCGCGCTGGAGTTCAACCTGTCCGAGACGGTGTTCGTGCTGCCGCCCACGCAGGTCGGCGCGACGTACCGGGCGCGGATCTTCACCCCGGCCGAGGAGCTGCCCTTCGCCGGCCACCCGAGTGTGGGCGCCGCGGTGACCGCGAGCCGGCGCGGCCTGTTCGATGTGGGCAGGGTCACCCAGGAGTGCGGCGCCGGCGTGTTGCCCATCGAGGTCACCCCGACCGGCGCGACCCTCACCGGGGGCACCCCGACCCTGGGACCCGAGCTGGACCCGGAGCCGCTGCTGGAGATGGCCGGTCTGACCGCCGCGGACCACGCCGGCCCGGCACCCCGGGTCGCCGGCTGCGGCCTGGAGTTCCCCTACCTTCCGGTCCGTCCGGACGCGGTGGCCCGCGCCAAGGTGAACGCGGCGGCAGCGGAGCGGTACGGGGTGGAGCACGTCAGCGTCTTCTCCTGGGACGCCGACTCCCAAACCGCGCACGCCCGCGTGTTCGTGCCGGGCCTCGGCGTGCCCGAGGACCCGGCGACCGGCTCGGCCGCCCTGGGCCTGGGCGTCTGGCTGGTGGCCAGCGGGCTGCTGCCCGGCGACGGCCGCTCCGAGTACGCGGTCCGCCAGGGCATCGAGATCAACCGGCCGTCCGCGCTGGCCTGCACGGTGACGGCGGCCGGCGGGGTGGCGGTGGGCGCGACGGTCGCCGGGCACGTCATGCCGGTGGCCCGGGGCGAGATCGCCGTTCCGCCCTTCGTCGGCTGAGGCGGCCGGTCGCGGCGCGGTAGCGTGCCGCTGAGGACGTGGTCCACCCGGGCCGGGATGCGGGAGGATGCCGGAGTGAGCGACGAGATCGAGCGGACCGCCACACCGCTGGTGGACGAGGCCGTGAAGAAGGCGGCCGTCTGCTGGGTCAGCGTCGACGGCGGTCCGGCGTACGGCCTCTGGTGCCTGCCGCTCGACGGCGCGCTGCTGGTGGTGACCGGCCCGGGCGAGCAGTCCGCCCCGGGGCTGGCCGACGCGGGCGCGGCCGAGGTGACGCTGCGCGGCGACCACGGCGGCCGGATCGTGACCTGGCCGGCCCGGGTCACCCGCCTGCGGCCGGGCGGCGAGGAGTGGGAGACCGCCGCGCCGCTGGTCGCCGCGAAGCGGCTGAACGCCCCGGGGCCCGCCGCCGACCTGGTGGCCCGCTGGGCGGCCGAGGGCTGTGCGCTGACCCGGCTGAGCCCGGCGGGCGCCGCCGTGTCCGGCGCCGACCTGCCGGCCGGGTCGCTGGCCGAGCAGCCCCGGGAGGCACCGGTGGTCCGGGCCACCCGCAAGCCGTTCCGGCTGCACAAGGTCCGCCGCCGCTGAGCCGCCGCCGCTGACCCGCCGCCACTGACCCCCCCCGCCGGCCGGGCCCGGCGGCCGTCAGCCGACGGCGACCCGGTCGAGCAGGCCGAGCACCTCGGTGAGCGAGGTCAGCACCGGGCCGTTCCAGCCGTCGTCGGCGTTGAAGACCATGTGACCGGCCAGGTCCGGCGCGGCCAGCCGGACGGCGGTCATGCCGGTCCGCTCGGCGCCGGTGAGTTCCTGGCTGCCGCCGTCGCCGACGTAGAGGCAGTCGGCCGGGGTGAGGTCGAGCCGGTGACAGGCGGCCAGGTAGAGCGCCGGATCGGGCTTGCAGCGCCCGACCTGCACCGAGAAGATCCGCACGTCGAGCAGCGGCGCGACCGCCAGCTGGGGCAGGAACGCCGGCAGCTCGTGGGTGCAGTCGCTGATCAGGCCGGTGCGGACGCCCTGCCCGCGCAGCGCGGCCAGCACCGGCACCGCCTCGGCGCGCAGCCGGGTGTCGGCGCGCACCGCCCGGTGCCGGGAGGCGACGGCGGCGCGTACCGCCTCGTCGGAGGGGTGCACGCCGGCCTGCCCGCAGACCCAGCGCAGGGTCGCCTCGGCGTTGCCGAACCGCCCGCTGGCGCGCTGGTAGTAGCTGCGGTCGAGCACGTCGATCAGGGTGTCGGCCGGGCAGCCGAGCAACTCGGCGATGGTGCGGTGCGCGGACCCGCGCTGGACGCACCGGGTCAGCGTGCCGAAGAAGTCGAACAGCACCGCGTGGTATCTGGACACGGGGAACGCCTCCGGACGTCGAGGGGGGATCGCCGGGACGTGCATGATCGTAACGGAGTGATGACGGTCCGTGGTGCCGGGCGGCGTGTGAGTATTGCTCTCCGTGTCCCACCCTCCGCACCGCCCGCCGCTCGACGCGCTGACCGTCGGCGCGCTCGCGCTGGCCGTCACCGCCGTCTCGTCCTCCGCGCCGCTGGTCGCGTTCGCCGCCGCGCCGGCCCTCGCCATCGCCTTCTGGCGCAACGTGCTGTCGCTGGCCGTCCTCGGCCCGGTCTCGCTGACCCGGCGGGCCGAGTTCCGGGCGTTGACCGTCGGCGCGGGCCGGCGGGAGGGGCTGTACTGCGTACTCTCCGGGGTCGCGCTGGCCGCCCACTTCGCCACCTGGATGCCGAGCGCGCAGCTCACCTCCGTGGCCGCGGCCACCGCGCTGGGTGCCACCCAGCCGGTCTGGCAGGGCCTGATCGCCCGCTGGCAGGGGCGGCGGCTGCCCGGGGTGGTCTGGGCCGGCATCGCGGTGGCCGTGCTCGGCGCGGTGCTGGCCACCGGCGCCGACTTCGGCGTCTCCGGCCGGGCGTTCGCCGGTGACCTGCTGGCCGTCGCCGGCGGCATGTTCGCCGCGGTCTACACGGCGTTCGGCGAGCGCGCCCGCGCCAGCATCAGCACCACGACCTACACCACCATCTGCTACGGGGTCTGTGCGGCGATCCTGCTGGTGGCGTGCCTGGTCGGCGGGGTACGCCTGCACGGCTACGACGCCGGCACCTGGCTGGCGATCCTCGGCCTGGTGGCGGGCGCCCAGCTGCTCGGTCACTCGATGTTCAACTACGCCCTGCACCGGGTCTCCGCCACCACGGTCAGCGTGCTGATCCTGCTGGAGGCGCCCGGCGCGGCGCTGCTCGCCGGGGTGTGGCTCGGCCAGCTGCCCCGTCCGCTCGCCCTGCCGGGGCTGGCCCTGCTGCTGGCCGGCGTCGCCGTCGTCATCCTCGGCGGGGCCCGGGCCGGCCGCCGCACCGAACCGGTCACGGTGCCGGCCGACCCCGCAGCGCTGGTCGACTGACCGGCTTTCGCGGAAACCGCTCCCCGCCGGACCGGTTTCCGTGAGAGTGCGGGGGGTGGGGGCGGCACGGGAAGGCGGCGACGAGGCCGAGCGGGGGACGGTCGTCACCCCGTCGGCCGAGTTCCCGCCGCTCGGCCACGAGGAGCGGGCTGCCCTGGGCCGGATCGGGGAGCGCTGGCGGGCGCCGCGCGACCCGGACGACCTGCCCGTCGACCCGACGCTCGGCCGCACCGGGCGGCCGCCGCAGCCGACCCGGTTCGGCCGGCTGGCGCCGATCGAGATGTTCACCGTCGAGGAGCCGGGCGAGCTGGTCGCGACCGGGCCGGCCCACCTGCCCCACTCGCGGGCCGGGCGGCTGCTCAGCCGGGCCCGACGGACGCTGTTCGGCCCGCCGATCTCCAGCGCCTCCGTGCTCTACGAGCGGATGCGCAAGCTGGTCGCCCTGCCCATCCTCTCCTCCGACCTGCTCAGCTCGGTGGCGTACGGGCCGGAGGCGATGCTGGGCGTGCTGGTGCTGGCCGGCAGCGCCGCGCTCGGGCTCTCCCTGCCGCTGGCCGCCCTGCTGGTGCTGCTGATGGTCGGGGTCGGGTTGTCCTACCGGCAGACCATCCCGGCCTACCCGCACGGGGCCGGCTCGTACATCGTGGCCGGCGACAACCTGGGACGTACGCCGGGACTGGCGGCGGCGGCCGGGCTGATGCTCGACTACGTGCTGACGGTGTCGGTGTCGGTGGCGGCCGGGGTCGGCGCGGTCACCTCGGCGCTGCCCGGCCTCGCCCCGCTCACGGTGCTGCTCGGGGTGCTGGTCATCGCCGTGCTGCTCGCCGGCAACCTGCGCGGCGTGCGCACCGCCGGGAACCTCTTCGTGCTCCCCACGTACGCCTTCGTGGTCGCGGTCCTCGCGCTGCTGGTGGTCGGCTACGCGCGGGCGGCGGGCCGGGGCTTCGCGCCGGTGTCGCCACCGCCGGTGCCGGCCGCGGAGGGACTGGGGCTGCTGCTGATCCTGCGCGCGTTCTCCTCCGGCGCGGTGTCGATGACCGGCATCGAGGCGGTGTCGAACGCGGTACCCGCCTTCCGGCGGACCGAGTGGCGCAACGCCCGCACCACCCTGGGCTGGATGGTCGCCATGCTGGTCGCGCTCTTCGCCGGCCTGGTCGGGCTGATCCATCTGGACGGCCTGGTTCCGCGGCCGGGCGAGACGCTGCTCTCGCAGCTCGGCCGGGTGACCTTCCCGGCCGGCCCCTGGTACGCGTTCCTCCAGGCCACCACCGCGCTGATCCTGCTGCTGGCGGCGAACACCGCGTTCAACGACTTCCCCCGGTTGCTCTTCTTCATGGCGCGGGACGGCCACGCCCCCCGCCGGTTCCTGCACATGGGCGACCGGCTCGCGTTCAGCAACGGACTGGTCGCGCTCTCCCTCGCCGCCGCGATCGTCTTCGTGGCGTTCGGCGGGCACACCGAGCGACTGATCCCGCTCTACGCCGTCGGCGTCTTCCTCGCCTTCACCCTGTCCCAGGCCGGCATGGTGGTGCACTGGCGGCGCCGTCGCGGGCGGGGCTGGGCCCGGCGACTCACGATGAACGCCGTCGGCGCCGCCCTCTCCGGGCTGGTGCTGCTCACCGCCGCCGTGGCCAAGTTCAGCGAGGGCGCCTGGGTGGTGGTGATCGCCGTGCCGCTGCTGGTGCTGCTGTTCCGGCGCGTGCACCGCCACTACGCCACGCTGAACCGGGCGCTGGCGCTCAAGCCGCCGGCGCCCGCGCCGCCCGGGCCCGCCGGGTCCGCCGAGGGCGAGGAACTGCCCCAGGAGGTACGCCACCTGGTCGTCGTGCCGGTCGCCCGGCTGAACCGGGCGTCCCTGCGGGCCCTGGCGTACGCGGCGTCGCTGGGCCAGCCGACGCTGGCCGTGCACATCGCACCGGAGGACGCCGAGGCGGACCGGTTCCGCGAGCAGTGGCAGGCCTGGGGCGACCACCTGCGGCTGGAGACCATCGTCTCGCCGTACCGGGCGGTGATCGGGCCGCTCGCGCACTACCTGGAGGCGCTGCACACCACCCGGCCCGAGCTGACGCTGACCGTGATCGTGCCGGAGGTGGTGCTCCGCCGCCGCTGGCACCGTCCGCTGCACAGCCGCGTCGAGCAGCGGCTCCGCGCCGCCCTGCGGGCGCTGCCCGGCGTGGTGGTCACCAGCGTTCCGGTCCACCCCGCCGAGTGAACCTCAGAGGTACGCCGCGAAGTGGTCGGCCACCAGGGTGCCGGCCGGCCGTGCTGAAGTGAAGGGGAGGCGGGCGGTCAGACGTCGTGGACGTCGAGGACCTTCGTGGTGGGGGCGGCGTCACCCAGTGCGGCCCGCAGCGCCACCCGCTCCGGGTCCACCATGAAGGCGTCGTAGCCGGCCCGCGCGGCGAACCGGATCACGTGCACCTCGGTCGTCCCGTCGCCGGTGCGCAGCCGGCGTTCCAGCCGCCCGCCGTGCCGCCCGAGCAGGGCGAGCACCGCGTCCTCGTACCGCCGGCCGGCCTCCGGATCGGCGCCCAGGTCGACCAGGGCGACCAGCAACGGCCCTTCCGCATGTTCGGTCATGCGGCGGAGTATGGCAGCGAGCCACCCGGCGGGGAGACCCGCAGACGGCTCAGGTGTCGAGCCCGACGGCCTTGGCGCTGGCGGTCCAGAGCCGGGCGGCGAGGGCGGGGTCGGCCGCCTTGGGCAGCGGCCGGCGGAGCCGCCGGTCGGCGTAGTAGCCGCCGGTGACCAGTCGCGCCGGGTCCTGGTTGGCGAGCCAGACCAGCGTCTCGGCGCCCTTCTCGGGGCTGCGGAACGGCAGCAGCCGCATGCCGAGCGCGACCAGCCGGCTCTCGTTGCCGAACCGGGTCCGCACCACGCCCGGGTGGAACGAGTGCGCCGGCACCTCCGGCCAGCGCCGCGCCGCCTCGGCGGTGAACAGGATGTTCGCCTGTTTGCTGGTGCCGTACGCGCGCATCGGCCGGTAGCGGCGCAGTGTGGCGTTGAGGTCGTCCGGGTCGAGCACGCCGCTGCGGTGCGCGCCGGAGGCGGTCACCACCATCCGGCCGACCCGGTCCCGCAGCAGGTTGCTGAGCAGGAACGGCGCCAGGTGGTTGGCCTGCATGCTCAGCTCGAAACCGTCGACCGTGGTGACCGGCTGGAGCACGATCGCCCCGGCGTTGTTGGCCAGCACGTCGATCCGGTCGTACGCGGCGCGCAGCCGCTCGGCGAGCCCGCGTACGTCGTCCAGCACGGCGAAGTCGGCGCGGAACAGTTCGGGCTGCTCGCCGCAGCACTCGCGCACCCGCTCCCCGGCGGCGCGCAGCCGGGCCGGATCCCGGCCGACCAGTACCACCCGGTCGCCCCGGCGCGCCAGGTCCACGGCGGCAGCGAGGCCGATGCCCGAGCTGGCGCCGGTCACCACCACGGTCCGGCGCTCAGTGAGATCTTCCACAGGTCCATTCACCCCGGTCACGGCACGAGGTTACCGTGGCGTCACAACGCCCTTTGGGATCGTTAAGTTCTCGTCTTTCACCTGGTGGCGTCGGCGTGCCCGCCGGACGCTGGAAGGAGCGCACCCATGGCCGCAGTCGGTCGCCCCCGCCGGTCCTGCCTCGCGGTACCCGGCTCCAGCGTCAAGATGCTCGGCAAGGCCCAGGGTCTTCCCGCCGACCAGGTCTTCCTCGACCTGGAGGACGCGGTCGCGCCGCTGGCCAAGCCGGACGCCCGCAAGAACATCGTGGCCGCGCTGAACGAGGGTGACTGGGCCGGCAAGACCCGGGTGGTCCGGGTGAACGACCTGACCACGCCGTGGACCTACCGGGACGTCATCGAGGTGGTCGAGGGCGCCGGGGCCAACCTGGACTGCATCATGCTGCCGAAGGTGCAGAACGCCGAGCAGGTGCACTGGCTGGACCTGCTGCTCACCCAGATCGAGAGGACGCTCGGCCTGGAGGTCGGCCGGATCGGCATCGAGGCGCAGATCGAGAACGCGGCCGGCCTGGTCAACGTCGACGCCATCGCGGCCGCCTCGCCCCGGGTCGAGACGATCATCTTCGGCCCGGCCGACTTCATGGCCTCGATCAACATGAAGTCGCTGGTGGTCGGCGCGCTGATCCCGGACTACCCGGGCGACCCCTACCACTACATCCTCATGCGGATCCTGATGGCCGCCCGGATGCACGACAAGCAGGCCATCGACGGCCCGTTCCTGCAGATCCGGGACACCGACGCGTTCCGCGAGGTGGCGAAGCGCTCGGCGGCCCTGGGCTTCGACGGCAAGTGGGTGCTGCACCCGGGCCAGATCGACGCGGCCAACGAGGTCTACTCCCCGGCCCAGGCCGACTACGACCACGCCGAGCTGATCCTCGACGCGTACGACTGGTACACCTCGGAGGCGGGCGGGAAGCTCGGCGCGGTGATGCTCGGCGACGAGATGATCGACGAGGCGTCCCGCAAGATGGCGCTGGTGATCGCGGCCAAGGGCCGGGCCGCCGGGATGAGCCGCACGTCGTCGTTCACCCCGCCGTCGGAGTGACCGGTCCGGCCGCCCCGAGTTCGCACCCGGGGCGGCCCGCCGGGTTCAGTAGGTCGTGCTGGACGGGTCCTGGTTGGCCGCCCAGACGATGAAGATCACGATGGCGATGGTGGCCAGCACGGCCAGCACGGTGGCGATCCAGCCGACGATGATGCCGGCGGTGGCGAAGCCCTCGCCGCCCTCGCCGCGCTCCCTGATCTGCTTGCGGGACACGTGGCCGAGGATCGCGCCCACCACGCCGATGTAGCCGCCCAGGCCGTAACCGCAGAGGCCGAGGGCGCCGATGATCGAGACGATCATCGCGGCGATGGCCAAGCCGTTCTGCTTCGGTGCGGGCGGGTAGCCGTATCCGGGATAACCGGCCGGAGGCGGGTACGCGCCCGGCTGTGAATGGGTGTCCGGCTGCGGATAGGCGCCCGGTGCGTAACCGGCCGCGTACGGGTCGCCGCCGGCCGGTGGGTAGCCCGGGGCTGGGTAGGGCGAGGCGGCGCCCGCGTACGGGTCGGCCGCGGTGGGCTGGCTGGGGATCGGAGCACCCGCCATCGGCAGTGTCGGGTCGGCCGGCGGGCTCGACTGCGGTCCGGCCGCCGCCGACGGGTCGTGCCAACCACCGGACGGTGGGGGATAGGTCATCAGATCATCTCCATGGACGTGGTGCGGTCAGGGTAGCCATCGGCGCGCAAGTCGCAGGACCCCCTTCCGGGTGCCGCGTTGCCCGCAACGTCCACAGCGGGCAGGATCGCGGCATGGCACTTGACGCGCGCGGTGGTCGGTCGCGACGGGACGTCAGCCGGCCGGGCCTGGTGCGCCGGCCGCGCGGCGGCGCACCGGCCGGCTCCGCCGACCAGGACCAGCCGGCGCCGCTCGCCGAGCCGACCACGATGCGCCTGGACGGCCGGGTCGCGCTGGTCACCGGCGCGGGCAGTCCGGACGGCATCGGGTACGCGACCGCGCGCCGCCTGGCCGACCTGGGCGCCCGGGTGGCCATCGTCTCCACCACGCGGCGCATCCACGAGCGGGCCGGCGAGCTGGGCGTCACCGGCTTCGTCGCCGACCTCACCGACGAGTCCGAGGTGGGCGCGCTCGCCGACGCGGTGGCCGAACAGCTCGGTGACGTCGAGGTGCTGGTCAACAACGCGGGCCTGGCCAGCCGGGCCAGCCCGGAGGTGCTGCGGCCGGTGGCCCAGCTGACCTACGACGAGTGGCGCGGCGAGATCGACCGCAACCTGACCACCGCGTTCCTGTGCAGCCGTGCGTTCATCGGCGGGATGGCCGAGCGGGGCTGGGGGCGGATCGTCAACCTGGCGGCCACCGCCGGGCCGGTCAACGCGCTGCCCACCGAGGCCGGCTACGCGGCGGCGAAGGCCGGTGTGGTCGGTCTGACCCGGGCGCTGGCCATGGAGATGATCGCCGACGGGGTGACCGTGAACGCCGTGGCGCCGGGCATCATCCACACCGCGGCGTCCACGATGGTCGAGATCAAGCAGGGTCTCGGCACCCCGGTGGGCCGTCCCGGGACGCCCGACGAGGTGGCCGCGGCGATCGCCTTCCTCTGCTCGCCGGCGGCCTCCTACATCACCGGCCAGATGCTGGTGGTCGACGGCGGCAACAGCGTCCGGGAGGCCGAGTTCCGCTGACGGTCAGTAGGTGCGGCCGTTGTCCGAGTTGGCCCAGATGGCCAGGCCGATCCAGCCGCAGCAGACCAGCAGGCCGAGCGCGGTGAAGACGTAGCTGAGGATCAGCCCCCAGGTGGCGAGCTGGTCGCCCTCCTCGCCGGTCCGCCGGATCTGCCGCTTGGCCAGGTGCCCGCACACGATGCCGGCCGGGGCGAAGACGAACGCGAAGACCAGCGACAGGATGGCGAGCACGTTCGGCCCGCCGCCGCGTGGCTGCGGGCCGGGGCCGGGCGGCCCGTACTGCCCGTAGGGCGGTTGCGGGGCGTAGGGCGGCTGGGCGGCCCCGGGCGGCTGGTGCCCCCAGTGCGGCTGTTGCTGCGGCTCCCCGTACGGCTGGCCGTAGGCCGGCGGCTCGTACGGCGACGGTGGCTGCTCGGGCTCACCGGGTGGTTGGCTCACGTCCCTCCCCGCCCTCTCGTCGCAGGTCGACGGCCCTCTCTCTTGCGGACGCTACCCGCAGCGGTGAACCTTTTCACAGCGGTTGTGTGGACTGGTCACCTTGGCTCCGCCGGGCGCGGGGCCGATACTGACCCAGCGTTCAGTTACCCATGAGTAATGCGCCGATCCCCCGGAGGCTGAGATGGCCCGACTCGCCCAGACGCCCGGCCTGACCGACGTGCAGCGGTCGATCCTGGAAACCGTCCGGGAGTTCGCCGACAAGGAGATCATTCCGCACGCCCAGCGGCTGGAGCACGCCGACGAGTACCCCACCGACATCCTCGACGGGATGCGGGAGATGGGGCTGTTCGGCCTCACCATCGACGAGGAGTACGGCGGCCTGGGCGAGTCCCTGCTGACCTACGCCCTCGTGGTCGAGGAACTGTCCCGGGGCTGGATGTCGATCTCCGGCATCGTCAACACCCACTTCATCGTGGCGTACCTGATCTCCCAGCACGGCTCGGCCGACCAGAAGGCCCGGCTGCTGCCCCGGATGGCCACCGGTGAGGTGCGCGGCGCCTTCTCGATGTCGGAGCCCGAGTGCGGCTCCGACGTCTCGGCGATCAAGTCGAAGGCCGTCCGCGACGGCGACAACTACGTGCTCAACGGCCAGAAGATGTGGCTCACCAACGGCGCGTACTCCTCGGTCGTCGCCACCCTGGTCAAGACCGACACCGGTGCGGACTCGGTCTACGGCAACATGAGCACCTTCCTGCTGGAGAAGGAGCCCGGCTTCGGCGAGACCGCCCCCGGCCTCACCATCCCCGGCAAGATCGACAAGATGGGCTACAAGGGCGTCGAGACCACCGAGATGGTGCTCGACGGCGTGACGGTCCCCGCCTCGGCCGTGCTCGGCGGCGAGGAGAAGGTCGGTCGCGGCTTCTACCAGATGATGGACGGCATCGAGGTCGGCCGGGTCAACGTGGCTGCCCGGGCCTGCGGCATCTCGATCCGCGCCTTCGAGCTGGCCGTCGCGTACGCCCAGCAGCGCCGCACCTTCGGCCAGCCGCTGGCGAAGCACCAGGCCGTGGCGTTCAAGCTCGCCGAGATGGGCACGAAGATCGAGGCGGCCCACGCGCTCATGGTCAACGCGGCCCGGCTCAAGGACGCCGGCCAGCGCAACGACGTCGAGGCCGGGATGGCCAAGCTGCTCGCCTCGGAATACTGCGCCGAGGTCGTCCAGGAGGCGTTCCGCATCCACGGTGGCTACGGCTACTCGAAGGAGTACGAGATCGAGCGGCTGATGCGGGAGGCCCCGTTCCTGCTCATCGGCGAGGGCACCTCGGAGATCCAGAAGACCATCATCAGCCGCGGCCTGCTGAAGGAGTACAAGCTCTGAGCCGCCGCCGTCGTCACCGGCCCGGTGGCGTCGTGTTGATCAAGAAGTTTGCGTCGGATCCGGCCGCGCCGGTGACGCAAACTTCTTGATCAGCGGCGCCGGGTGGTGGTGGGGTCCGGTGCCGGTAGGTGGTCGCGGGCCTTTCTGGCCAGGGCGTCGGGTTCGTCGGCGTGGAGGCGGATCTCGCTCACCGGCTCGCTGGGGCCGTTCGGCAGCCCGACCGAGAGCGGCCGGTGCAGCACCAGGTCGACGCTGGTCTGCTTGCCGGTGACCACGTTGAGCACCGTTCCGGCCTCGGTCCGCTCCACCTGCACGGTGCGGCTCCCGGCCAGTGAGCGGTGGCGGACGTCGACCCGGGCCACCGCCTCCCAGGGCACCGTGAAGTCGACCGAGAAGCCGTTGCGCACGCGCAGCCCGGCAGGTTCGGCGACGTGCGGGTGGACCTGGAGGGCGGCGTAGAGGCCGATCATCCAGAGCACTCCCCAGACGCCGAGCCCGAGCGCGACCTCGCGAACCGTCGGCCAGGGCATGGTGTGCCGGATGATCACGTCGAAGATCGGAATCTCGACGGCGGAGAGCGCGATGAAGGCGACGAGGATCGGCTTGACCGCACCGAGGTAGCCGAACGCTTCGGCGCCCTCGGGTAGGGCGACCGGTCGGCGCAGGAGCCAGCGGTAGAGGCTCCGCCACATCCGCCACTCGTAGACGATCACGCGGCGTAGCAGGTCGAGCGTCTTCCTCATGCCGCACCACCTCTCATCCTTTTTGCATTGCAGTCGCAATGTAAAACGCCCGACGGCGTGGTGTCAATGCAGTCGTATTGTGAAAGCATGGGGAGATGCCGAAGCGGGTCGACCACCGGGAGCGCCGGGCGCTCATCGCGGACGCGCTGATGCGGGTCGCGGCCGAGCAGGGCCTGGAGGCGGTCAGCCTCCGCCACGTGGCCGCCGCGGCCGGGGTCAGCGCCGGGATGGTGCAGCACTACTTCCGCACCCGGGACGAGATGATGACCTTCGCGCTCGCCGTGGTCCGGGAACGCAACGAGGCCCGGGTGACCCGGGCGATCTCCGCACTCGGCGCGGCACCCGCACCGCGCACGCTGCTGCGGACCATGCTGGCCGAGCTGCTGCCCCTCGACGAGGAGCGCCGAGCCGACGGCCGGGTCGCGCTGGCGTTCCTGGCCTACACCGCCGTACGCCCCGCCGTCGCCGCCGCGCTGCACGACGAGACGGCCGCCCTGCTGGGTTTCGTCGCCGCCCAGATCCGTGCCGGGGCCGAGGGGCGCATCGATCCGGAGCGGGCCGCGGTCGGTCTGCTGGCCGTGATGGAGGGCCTCGGCATCTACCTGCTCGGCGGGCACTACCTGCCGGAGACCGCGCTGGCCGCCCTCGACACCCAGCTCGACCTGCTCTTCGGCCCCGAGCCGCCGCCGGGGTAGAGCGGAGGTCAGCCCCGGCGGGTCAGGCCGCCGGCGGCCCGCTCGATGATGAGGCAGCGGTCCTCGACATAGTCGATGCCGGCCTCCTCGGCGATCCGCCGCGCCTCGGCCGAGAAGATCCCGAGCTGCAACCAGACCGCCGGCGCGCCGATCGCCACCGCCTGCCGGACCACCTCGACGGCGTCCGGGGCCGGCCGGAACACGTCGACCAGGTCGACCGGGTGCGGGATGTCGGCCAGCGACGGGTACGCCTTCTCGCCGAACAGTTCGTCCACGGTCGGGTTCACGGGGATGATCCGCCAGCCGTGCCGCTGCATCTCCAGCGGCACGCGGTGCGCGGCCTTGCCCGGGTCGCGGGACGCGCCCACGACGGCGATCACGGCGGAGTCGGCGAGGATCTGCTGGGCGGAACGCATTCGCCGAGCCTAACCCGGCCGGCCCTCGGCGACCCGGGGACCGCCGCGTCAGGCGGCGTGCTGAGGGGCCCCACCGAGGGCGTGCCGGAGCCGGGCGTACTCCGCCGTGGTGCCGATGGCCGCCCGATGCCGAGGATGGGTGGCGTAGTGCTGGATGGCGGCGGCCAGGAGCGCCGGGGCGACCGTCAGCTCCCGGACCGGCACGAAGACCCCCGGTCGTAGTCCGCGGCCGACCCGGCGGATCAGTTCCGGCCGGGTGACCGGCAGGCGCAGGTAGCGGCCCGCCGCGCCCGGCCCGACCGGCGCTTCCGCGCCGAGTGCCTCCCATGGCACGACGGCCACCGGACGCGGCGCGCCGCAGGTGACGCCCGCCGGGGTCAGCGCGACGAACGGCATCCGCCGCCAATGCCCGGTGGCGATCGCGACACCGAGCACCACGTACGCGGTGACCAGTGCCCACCGCAGCGGGTCGTCGGCGGCCCGGTGCCCGCTGTCGACCGCCATGAACGCGAGCCACCCGCACAGGATCGGCGGGTAGCCGAGGGCCCGGTCCGGTGGCGAGAAGAAGGCCCGGGCGGTCTCGTCGATGCGCAACTCCGCGGTGCCCGGCCGGCGCACGAGATCCCGGAACAGCAGGACGAGGAGCAGGACCGGCGCGACCAGGGTCAGCAGCCCGGCGGCTCCGCCGGCCGAGTCCGCCCACTGGGAGAGCAACCCGGCACCGAACCCCACCGCCGGTGCGATCAGGGCGCTGGTGCGTCGGCGGCGCAGCGCCGCAGCGATGATCTCCCGCACGGGTGCATCGTAGGCGGGCCCGGCTACAGCAGGGAGAGCTGCTCGGCGGCCGGGGCGGGCGGCGTCTCGGGCACCTGGCGGTTGTCGCCGGCCTCGCCCCGGTGCAGCCCGTGCCGGCGGGTCGCCATTCGCACCCGCGCGGTGACCTCCCGCTGGTACGGCTGCGGCGCGTACGCCCCGGCCTGGTAGAGCTGCCGGTAGCGCGGGACCAGGTGCGGGAACTCGCGGGCCAGCCAGCGCGCGTACCACTCGCGGGCGCCGGGCCGCAGGTGCAGCGGCAGCGGGGTGACGCTGGTGGCCCCGGATGCAGCGATCGCGGCGACCGTGGCGTCGATCGACTCGTCGTCGTCGCTGAGCCCGGGCAGGATCGGCGCCATCAGCACGCCCACGGGGAAGCCGGCGTCGGTGAGCCGGCGTACGGCGTCGAGCCGGCGACGCGGGCTCGGCGTGCCCGGCTCGACCGCCCGCCACAGCGCCTCGTCGACGAACCCCACCGAGTAGGACAGCCCGACCCGGGTCACCTCGGCGGCCTGGCGCAGCAGCGGCAGGTCCCGCAGCAGCAGCGTGCCCTTGGTCAGGATGGAGAAGGGGTTGGCGAAGTCGCGCAGCGCCGCGAGGATCTGGGGCATCAGCTCGTAGCGCCCCTCGGCCCGCTGGTAGCAGTCCACATTGGTGCCCATGGCGATGTGCGCGCCGCGCCACTTCGGGGCGGCCAGCTCACGCCGCACCAGCTCACCGGCGTTGACCTTGACGATCACCTTGCGGTCGAAGTCCGCGCCGACGTCGAGGTCGAGGTAGGTGTGGGTGTTGCGGGCGAAGCAGTTGTGGCTGACCACCCCGCTGGCGATGAAGTCGCCGGTGCCGGTGGTGATGTCCCACAGCGGAAGCTCCAGCCCGAGATCCTCGATGCTCGCCACCCGCAGCCGGGCCCGGAACTTGAGTGCCGTGCCCTCGATCGAGCGCTTGCGGGTGACCGCCGGGTCGGTCAGGTGGAAGAAGCGCAGCCGCTCCGGCAGGCCGCCGGTCAGCCGGACCTGGCGGGCCCGGTTGAGGTTGCCCGGGTCGTCGAGCGCCCACCGGAAGCCGAACCGGTCCAGGGCGGTGCCCGCCCGGCGCAGGCTCTCGTCGTCGCCGACGCTGATCCGGAAGACGCCCTGGCGGCAACTGCCGACGGCGTCGAAGGTGCCGGCGAGGAGGCCCAGCCACCAGTCGTCCGTCGGCTCGTCGGCCGGGCGGATCAGCTCGGCGACCGCCTCGGCGTCACCGGGCCGCGCGGTGCGGATCGGGGTCGTCGACCGGCGGCCGGCCCGGACCGGCGGGCCGGGCAGCCGTTCCGTGCCGATCCCGGCGTCGGCGAGGAACCGCTCCGCGCGCTCCAGCGCCTCCTCGTCGGCGGTGGCCAGCCGGAAGCGGCTGCCCGGGTGGTCGGCGTCGCGCACCACGGCGCAGAGGTAGCCCCGGCGGTAGTCGGCCGAGCGTTTCGGGGCGGAGGCGAACCCGCCGGTGCCGAGCAGGCGGTTGCGGGTGGTCAGGTAGGGCCGCCGCCCGCCACCCCGCATGCTGCCGGTCACGTGCTTCCAGCCGCGCTCGGTGAGGAACCGGTGGTCGCCGCTGGCGACCAGCGTGGTGCCGTCCTCCAGCGTCACCCGGTAGGCCCGCTTCACCGTCGACCACTTGTCGCGCACGGTGGTGACCACGTAGTGCCGGTAGGCGCCCCGCCGCTCCGTGCCGTAGATGCGGTCGCCGACCTCCAGCTCGCTGATCGGCCTCGTGCGGCCGTCGGCCATCAGGATCGGCGTGTCACCCGAGAGGCAGTACACGCACGCGTGGCTGCATCCGCGGTAGGGGTTGATCGTCCACTCGAACGGGACGCGGGACTGGCCCGGCACCCGGTTGATGATCGACTTTGCCCGCACCTCGTAGAAGGTCATGCCGGCGAAGCCGGGGGTGTCGAACGTGCGGGCGACGGCGCCGGGGAGCGCCAGCGGCAGGGGTGGAGCCGCTGGCGCTGCCCCGTCGGGAGTCCCCTCGTCCGGGGGAGCGGAGAGGTTGTCCCAGCGCATGTGCTTTATTCGAACACGCGTACGAATGAAGCGCAAGTGACCCGCCGAACACCGGGCACCGGAGTGGGGCGGGCGGGGTGCAGGATGGAGGCATGGAGACGTCGACCTTCGTCTACGACGGCGACTGCGCGTTCTGCACACAGTGCGCGCGGGTGATCGAGCGCTGGATCCCGACCGGGGCCCGCGTGCTGCCCTGGCAGTTCGCCGACCTCGACGCGCTCGGCCTCACCCCCGCCGAGTGCGAGGAGGCGGTGCAGTGGGTCGGCGCCGACGGCGTACGCGCCGCGGGCCCGGACGCCATCGCCCGGCTGCTCGGGGCCAGCAACCCGCTCTGGCGGATCGCCGGTGCCGGTCTCCGGTTCCCTCCGGTACGCGCCGCCGCCTGGCCGGCTTACCGCTGGGTGGCCCGCAACCGCCACCGCCTGCCCGGCGGCACCGCGGCCTGCGCGGTGCCGTCCGCCGGGCGCAACTGACGCCCGGACCGGCGGTCAGCCGGGCAGGCCCGCACAGGCCGCGCCGTCGATGGTGCACGCCGTGGGCGTGGCGCTGATCGCCGCGCCGCTCACCCGGAACGTGACCCGGACCGTGCCGTGGCCGGGCACCGCGCCGTCGGTCCCCTCCGGCACGAAGGTCCACGTCGTGCCGTCCTGGCTGGCCCGGGCCCCGGTGACCGACGTGACCCGGAGCGACTCGCGGGGCAGCACGACGACCAGCGTCCACGTCGGCGCCGCCACCGGGCCGGGGTTGTCGATCGTCACCACGGCGCCGTAGCTGAGCAGGGCGCTGTCCTCCACGGCGAAGGTGGCCCCCAGCGGGACGGGTGGCGGTGGCGCCGGGGTGGTCGCCGACGGTGCCCCGGTCGAGTGCGGGGTGGCCGGCGGCGCCGGCACCGCCCGCGCGGTCGAGGTCAGGGGTGGTGCGGACGCCCGGGCGGTGGCGAGACCCGGCTCCGGCCGGTCATCCGGGGTCCCGGTCGCCGCCGGCTCGGTCGCCGGCACGCCCTCGCCGGGCCCGACGGCCACCGGCGTCAGCTGCTCCGGGGTGCGCAGCACCGTGACGATCGAGAGCGCCGTCGCCAGCAGCACCCCCAGCGAGGCGACGATGGCCACGTAGGCGAGTCGCGAGCCGTCCCGCCGGCCGGTGACGGCGCGACGCACGGCCCCGGCAGCGGCGACGAGCCCGTCCAACAGGATGATCGGCAGGGTCCGCCGGGGTGGGGACGGTGGTGCCGGCACTGGGCCTTACCCCCTTCAGGTCGTCCGTCGAGCCGGGGTGCGCGGTCGCCGCCCGTCACAGTGTGCGGAGACCGTCGAGCAGCGCCTCAAGCAGTTCCCTGGACGACGCCCCGGACAGTGCCGGCGGCTCGTGCGTCTCGATCAGCCCCGCCTCCAGCAGATCACCGAGCAGTACCCGGACGGTACCCAACGGAAGCTCCAGATCGGCGGCGACCTCCGCCACCGACAGTGGACGCCGGCACCGCTCGACGATCCGGGCCTGCTCGGGAAACAGCCGCGCGGAGGCGGGGGCCGCCCGCCGGGTCACCACGAGGGAGATCAGGTCGAGCTGGCCCCGGTCGGACGTGAGGCGGCCGCGCGTCACCGTGTACGGCCGGGCCACCGGCCCGGCGTCCTCGTCGTACCACGCCTCGTCAGGGTCTCCGGTGGTGAGCACCGCTGGTCCCGCCTGCCGCCGTCCGGGCTTCGAGGTAGACGGGCAGGGCCCGCTCGGCCTGTGCCGCGAACAGCGCCACCTCGTACGCCATGTCGCCGACGTCGGCGTCACCGGCCATCCGAACGGTGAGGATCGCTCCGCCCCGGGTGGTGGCGACGAACACGAACGAGCGGGCCATCTGCACGACGATCTGCCGCAGGCCGCCGGCCAGGCACACCCGCCCGGCGGCCTGCCCCAGGGCGTACAGCCCGCTGACCAGGCTGGCGAGATGCTCCGCGACCTGGTCCGCCACGTGCCGGGAGCGGCCGAGCAGCAGACCGTCGGGGGAGAGGACCACGGCGACCTCGGCCCCGGGTACCCGGTCGACGAGGCCGTCGAGGGCGGCGGTCAGGTTGTCGGTGGCGACCGCTGAAAACGTCATCCGGTTCCTCTCCCGCTGTTGCGGAGCGTTGTCGCGAGGGTTTCGGGGGCGGTGGGTGCGGGCCGGGCCGCCCCGGACGGGCGGACCCGGGTGGGCAGCCCGGCACCGTCGGCCACCGCGGCCGGCGGGTGCGGGGTCGACGCGTCGCTGGTGGGTACGGTCCCGGTGACCAGACCGGGTGGGAGCAGGACGACGGCGGCGGTCCCGCCGCGCGGGCCGGGACGCAGCGAGACCCGGGCGCCGCACCGGGTGGCCAGCAGGGCGGCGATGTGCAACCCGGTGCGGCCGGCGGGCGGGCCTTCCCGGGGCGGCCGGCCCAGGAGTTCGTTCGCCTCGGCCAGTGCGGCGGCGTCCAGGCCGGGCCCGTCGTCGAGGATCACCACGGTGCAACCCCGCGGCCCCGGCTCACCGGCGACCCGGACGGTGGTGTGCTCCGGCGAGCAGGCCAACGCGTTCTCCATCAGTTCGGCCAGCAGGTGGACGACGTCGGTGACGCCGGGCCCGGCGAGCGTCCACGGCCAGTGCGGTGCGATCAGGACCCGGTGGTAGTCCGGCACCTCGCTGACGGCACCGCGGACCACGTCGAGCAGCGGCACCGGCCGCCGCCAGCGGCGGGCCGGCATCGCGCCGGCGAGGATCACCAGCTTCTCCACGTTGCGGCGGATCCGGGTGGCGAGGTGGTCGAGCCGGAACAGGTCGGCCGTCTCCTCGGCCGTCCGCTCCCGTCGCTCCATGTCGCTCAGCAGGGTGAGCTGCTCGTGCAGGAGGGACTGGTTGCGCCGGGTCAGCCGCAGGACCAGATCGTCGGTGGCGGTCGTGGTCGGCGGAGCATCACCGGTCAGGCGGCGGACCGTGCGGGACCAGCCGACCAGCACGACGAGCACGGCGATGAGCCCGAGTCCCACCACCACGCCGGTCCGGGTGACCACCAGCGCGGCGCCCGGGGCGGCCCGGTCGACGCTGTCGCGTGCCGTGGCGGTCACCAGGTCCCGCAGCCCGCTCAGGGCCGGGTCGACCGCCTCCCGCCAGTTCCGCGGGCTGATCCCGGCCGTGCCGCCGCCGTCCGCCCCGAGCAGCCGGTCCTCGATCCGCAGCAGGCCGGCGAATTGGGGGCTCTGCACCAGCCGCCCGTGCCGGTCCCGTCCGCCGGCCGGCAGCGCCTCGGCGGCCACCGTCCGGGCGTACCGCTGGGTGGTCACCAGCTCCACCAGCCGGGGCCGGTCGTCGTCGCCCAGCCCGCCACCGGCCAGGGCAGCGGCCACCAGGGTGTCCTCGCGGGCGAGCAGCTCGCGGGCGCGGGCCAGCGCGACGACGGCCCGGGTCTCGCCGGCCAGCTCGTCCTCGCGCCCGCCCCACTCCGGGCCGTACACGGCGAAGGCGGCGTCGATCAGCCGGTCGTACGCGGCCACCGCGCTGGGCCGGTCGAGCCGCCCGCCGTCCACCCCGGACCGGAGGGTGGCCAACCCGGTCAACTGCCGGACCAGCTCGTCGGCCCGGTCCCGCACGGCCCCCGCCGTGAGCAGCCGCGGGTCGTGGTCCTCGGTGAACGCGCGTACGGGAGCGACGGCGCCGTCCGTCCGGCCGCGTGCCTCGACCAGCGACGCCCGCATACGGCCGGCACCGGCGATCGTCTCGGCGGTCAGCCGGCGTTCGCCCTGAAGCGCGAGGATCAGCAGGTCGGTGGGCTGGCCCAGGGTGTCCGCCAGGGCCCGGACCCGGACCAGCCCGGCGGCGTCCCGGCCGGTCAGCACCGCGGCGTACGCCCACAGGGTCAGCAGCACGGCGGCCAGCGCGCCGAGCTTCAGCCGCAGCCGGCGGTCACCGGTGCGCCCCACCGGTCCCGGTGCGGCCGGCCGGCTCACCGGGAGTCCCGATCCGGCCAGGGCCGCCGGCCCGCGACGCTCGACCGGTCCGCGACGACGGTGCGCAGGAGGGCCAGCAGCTCCGCCCGGTTGGCGCAGTTCAGCCGGGACCGCATCCGCGCCACGTGGTGCTCCACCGTCTTGGCGGAGATGAAGAGCCGGTCGCCGATCTCGCGGTAGGTCAATCCCGCCAGCACCAGCTCGGCCACCTCGTGCTCCCGGTCGCTGAGGCGGTAGCGGGTGGGACCGGTGCCGACGTCGGCCACCGGGGCGGAGCCGTCGTCCGCTCCGCCCGTGGGGGCGGCCGGCCGGGCCTGGAGCACCCGGGCGCACTCCAGCAGGCTGGTCATGGCGCGCCGGTCCGAGGTGCGGATCGCGGCCTGCCCGGCGAGGCGGGCGGCGTCCCAGCACAGCCCGGCGTCGTGCAGCCCGCGGGCGGCGGCCTCCACCCGGACCGGGTCCACGACGCCGCGCAGCACCTCGACCCAGACCGTGGCGGCCGCGGCGGCCACGGCGGCGTACCGGCTGTGGTCCGCGGCGGCGAGCAGGGCGGCGACGTGCGCGTCGGCGGCGGCCGGCTCCTCGGTGAGGATCGCGGCGTGCAGCCCGGTCCAGTGCAGGGGCGCGCTCCACAGCGCCGGGGCGCCGAGCCGGTCCAGCAGGAGCCAGGCCTCCCGCAGGTAGGGCTCCAGCCGGGCCAGGTCGCCGAGCCGGGCGCCGGCGACGGCCAGCTCGCCCAGGGGCAGCAGTGTGAACAGGTCCACCGGGTGTCGGACCACCGCCTCCAGCGCCGGGCCCCAGCCGCGTTGCAGCCCGCCGACATCGCTGTTGCGGCGAGCGATGCCGAGCCGGAGTGCGCTGGCCAGGAGCAGGTCGCGCGACTCCAGTGGCCGGTCGCCGGCGGTGATCGTGGCGAGGCGGTCGGCCGCGGCGGCCGTCTGGCCGCGGACCATCAGGATCCAGGCCTGCAGCAGCCGGTGGCGGCGGGCCATGAGCGGCCCTCCGATGCCGGTCGTCACGGCTCGGTCCAGCACTCCGTCGGCGATGTCCAGCTCGGCACAGTGGATCGCGGTCAGGGCAGCGAGCGCGGCCGGGCTGTCCGGCAGGAGCACCCGGCGCCCGTCGGGCTCCAGCAGCGCGGTCGCCTGCACCAGCCGGGACAGCGCGCTGGTCGGCGGGGCGGCGACGCTCTCCCGTACCCCCTCGGCCATCAGCCGCGCGGCGCCGGCGTGCAGGGTCGGCGGCTCGCCGGCCGGGTCGTCCGGCAGGTCCGCGCCCGCCGCCGGACGGCCGAGCGCGAGAGCTCCGACGGCGGCGAAGGCGGCGGACGGGGCGAGGCCGGACCACCGGTACAGCTCGACGCTGCGCTCCACCTGGCCCCGGTGCGCCAGCGCCGTCGCCGCCACCGTGGCCGCCTCCGCCCGCACGGCCGGCGGGGCCGTCGCGAGCAGGCGGTTCGCCAGGCGCAGCGCGGTCTCCAGGTCGCCGGCGAGCGCCGCGGCGACCGCCTGCCGGGCGCCGGCCGGCTGGCCGGCCGCCGTGGCCGCGGCGAACAGTTCGGCGGAGAGCGCGGGCTCGCCGCCCAGCGCCTCCTCGGCCGCGGCCTCCAGCGCCGCGGCCGGGCAGTCGTCGAGTGCGCCGGCCGCGCGCAGCGACCGGACCAGCGGGAGCACCGCCGCACCGCGACCGAGCTGCACCTCGGTGAGGCGGCGCCAGATCGCCGTGCGTTCGGTGGCCGGGCTCAGCGCGACGACCGCCCGCCGCACGATCGGCGCGAGCCGGCCGTCGGCGCCGAGCAGGCCCGCCGCCCTGGTGTGCGCCACAAGGTCGTCCACCGTGGCCGGCTCCCGGTCGAGCAGCGGGCCGAGGAGGTCCACGGGCAGCGGCACGCCCGCGGCGACGGCCAGCAGCAGCCGCCGGACGTCGGGCGGCAGCTCCTCCAGGTCCGGCCCGAACGGGAGGATGGCCGGCCGCGGCGGCTCGGTCGGGAGGCCGGGCGGGATCCCCGGCCCGCGCAGCCCGCGGACCAGCCGCTCGACGTCCCGCGGAACGCCGCCGGTCTGGGCGTGCACGAACGCGGCCAGCTCGTCTCCCCGGCCCAGGTCGGATACGCCGGCCAGGTAGTCGCGGGTCTGCTCGGCGGTGAACGGGCCCAGGACGACCTGCTCCCCGTCCCGTTTCAGCGCGTCGGCCAGCCGGACCAGCGCCGCCGACCGGGGCCACGGGCGGTAGCCCACCAGAAGCCGGTGCCGGCGGCCGACGACCAGCCCGCGCAACGTCTCCAGCCGCGTGTCGTCCAGCAGGTGCGCGTCGTCGACCAGCAGCACGGCCTCCGGGTCGGCCGGGCGGTCCGGGCTCGGGGCGCCGTCCCGCACCGTGCCGCCCGCCTCCCGGTGGGCCCGCGCCAGCTCCCGGAGCAGGGTGCTCTTCCCGTGGCCGCCGGGACCCGTCACGCCCACGGCGAGGGGGCGCCCGGGATCCGCCGCGACCGCGCCGAGCAGGGCGGCCGGCCCGGCGCCAGGCACGAACCGGGTGTCCGTGGCGGTGCTCATGATCATCAGGGTCATCCTTCGCGGTCCCGGCCGCGGCCCCGGGCCAGCACCAGGCGGGACGCCTTCGGCAGGTTCAGCGGGGTGATCCGGACCGGTGGGCGGGCCGGAGGCTCGCCGTACCGGGGTTGATGCGGTTCGGCGTGCCGCCACGCCGGAACGGCGGGCCCGGCGTCACTGACGGGTGCGGAGGCGGGCACCGGCGCCGGGCGGCGCGGGCGCGGTGACACCACCTGACAGGCGGCCAGCGCCGCCCCGGTCGCGGCGGTCAGCTGGGGGTCGGGCTCCACCTCGACGGCAACGGGCAGCGCCGCGGCGAGCAGTTCGGCCACCAGCGGGATCCGGGCCGAGCCGCCGGCCAGGAGGACGCCGTCGAGCTGCGCCGGCGTCAGGCCGGCGGAGTGCACGGTCCGCACCAGCAGGTCGACGGTGGCGCGCACCGCGGGCCGGATCAGGTCCTCGAACTGCGCCCGGGTCACCGGCACCCGCACCGGCCCGTCCGGCAGGGTGAGCATGACGTCGGTCTCCGTGCCGATGGTCAGCTCGCGCTTGACGCGGTCGCACTCGGCCAGCAGATCGAGCGGGCCCGGATACGTCTCCCCGCCGGCCGGACCGGTGACCGCGCGGCCGAGCGCGGCGCGGACGTGTTCGGCGAGCGCCTCGTCGAAGTCCGTGCCGCCGAGCGTCTCCAGGCCCTGCGGCAGGCCGAACGTCTCGTACCTGCCCCGCGCGTTGCGACGGACCAGCGCCGCCTCGAAGGAGTTGCCGCCCAGGGCGTAGACCGCGGCCGTGGTGCCCGGGAAGCCCCGCGCGGCATGGCTCTCGGCCACCGTGACCGTGCGGGGGAGCAGCGTGACGTTGCGCAGGTCGAGGGCCCACAGTGCCCGGTGCAGCAGGTCACGCCGGTGCGGGCCCCACCCGGCGGGATGGCTGAGCACGACGGCCTCGGCGAACGCGTCCTCGTGGGCGGCGACACGGTGCACCACCCACGCCGCCAGCTCCGCGACCAGCGTCTCCGGCGGGCACGGCTCGCCACCGAGCAGGAGAGGCACGTCGTCGCCGACCCGGCGGACGAAGTCGCGGGTGGTGCGGCTGTGGTCGTCGGTGGCCGGCTCGCCCACCGTGAGCGACCCGTCCGGCTCCAGGTGCAGCACCGACGGTACGACGGTTGACCGGCCACCCAGCGCGACGGCCTCGGGGCGGGCCCAGGTCTCGCCCCGACGTCTCGCGACGGTGGCGGCCGTGCCGGTGTTCCCGATGTCCAACCCCAGGACGTACGGCATTCGTTCTTCCTCCACCGCGAGTGGCCTGGGGACGGTGTCGGCACCGTGTGGACCCACCCCCGGCGAAACCCCGTGGGCTCCTACGTTCGTACCAGAGATCGCCACCGACCCGGTACCCTAACTCCGGCCGGCCCGGCTCCCCCTGTCCCCCTAACGAACGAGGGGGCGAGGACCCTAATCGGCGGGGGCCGGTTGCGGGAAGCGCCCCGATGACGACCACGGACCCCCGGCCATAGCGTCACTCTCGCGGCACGACGGTGCTGACGCTACGTTCGAGGAGAAGCCCCCATGGATTCGCACCAGACCCTGCACGACTTCGTGCTCAACCTGCTCACCGACCCCGATGCGCGGTCGGCCTTCGACCTCGACCCGGAGGGCGCGCTGCAGGCCGCGGGGCTCACCGACGTCACCGCCGCCGACGTGCAGGACGTCGTCCCGCTGGTGGTCGACTACGCCCCCGGCGCGGCGGGGCTCGCGCCGGTGGCCCCGGTGGCCGGGCAGCTCGGGCTCGACCCGCTCACGGGCGACGCCACCGACGTGGTCGGCCAGGTCCAGGCGCTGCCGCACCAGGTCGGCGTCAGCAGCTCCCACAGCGGTGTGGACGTGTCGGCCGGCGCCCTGGGCGCCATCGCGATCGACCCGGCCGGCCTGTACGCCGGGGCGTCCCTGGTGCCGGGCGTCGGCCTGGGCGTCGGGCCGGGCGGGCTCGGCACCGACCTGACCGCGGTGCACGATGTGGCGGACACCCTCGACTCGGACGTGGTGGGCGCGGTGAACACCGCCGTCGACCCGGTCGTCGGGGACGTGGCCGGGACGGCCGGTGACCCGTTCGGCGCCACGGCCGGTGTCGACCCGCTGCACGACGGCGGCGTGCTCGGCGGCGACCTGGGCGTCCTGGGCGGCACGCAGGGCCAGGTCCACGGCGTCGTCGGCTCGCTCGGCGTCGACCAGACCCTGGGCGGTCTCGGCCTGGGCGACGGCTCCGGCGTGGTCCCGCCGGTGCACGTGCCGACCACCGTGGACGGTGTGACGCACCAGGTGGACAGCACTCTCACCGGCGTCACCGGCACGGTCAGCGGCGTGACGGGCACGGTCGGCGGCCTGACCGGCGGGATCACCGACGGGGTGAGCGGCGACGCCGGGGTGCACGGCGCCGGGGTCCACGGCGACGTGCACGGTGCGACCGACGGCGGCCTGCTGGGCGGGCTGCTCTGACGGAGGGCTCGGTCGGGGACGGGAGGCGCGATCCGGCCTTCCGTCCCGCTTCCGTTCGCGACCCTCTTGATAATTGCGCTGAAATGCGCACACTTGGTGCGTGATCGCGGGGATCTGGCTGGACGTGCTCGACGAGATCGCCCGTACGTGCGGCGCACACGGGCGAGGCGACCTGCTCCAGACGGTGCGGCAGAAGCGGGTGCAACTGCTGGACCCCAGGCTGCGCGTCCTGGTCATCGGCGAGTCGCAGCAGGGCAAGAGCCAGCTGATCAATGCCATCGTCAACGCGCCGGCCTGCCCGGTCGGCGACGGCCGCACCACCGTGCTGCCCACCGTGGTGCAGCACGCGGAGGCCCCGTCGGCGGCCCTGGTCCAGGCGCCGCCCCCCGCCCCCGGTCGGCCCGCCGCGGCGCTCCCGGTGACCGGCGAGCGGACCGCGGTGCCGCTGGACCAGGTCGCCGCCGGGGTGGCCGGCACGTTCGGTCGCCGGCCGGGCGGCGGTCCCGCGTACGTCGAGATCGGACTGCCGCGCGCGCTGCTCGGCGCCGGCCTGGTGCTGGTGGACACTCCCGGCACCGAGGAGGCGACCGCGCTGGGGGCCGCCGGCCCGACCGCCGCGCCGGCCTGGGCGGACACCGTGCTGCTGGTCTCCGACTCCACGCGGGAACTCTCGGCCGGTGAGCTGACCATGCTGCTGCACGTCGCACGGTCGCACCCGAACGTGGTGCTGGTGCAGACCAAGACGGATCTCGTGCCGGACTGGCGCGCGGTCGCCGAGCGCAACCGGCAGCACCTCGCCGGGGCCGGCGTGCCGGCGCCGGTCATCCCGGTCTCGGCGGCCCTGCGGCTGCGCGCGGCCGTCGCTGACGACCGGGAGTTGAACGCCGAGTCGGGCTTTCCCGTGCTGATCGGCCGGTTGCAGCGGGACCTCGCGGGGAAGTCCGACCGCCTGGCCCGGGCGGCGGTGGGCGTGATCGCCCGCACCGTGGTGGAGCAGCTGGCCGCGCCGCTGCGGGCCGAGCTGGAGAGCCAGGAGGCCGAGGGGCAGTCCGGCCCCATCTCCCGGCTGCACGCGGCGCAGCGCGAGGTCGACGAGCTGCGTCGCTGCTCCACGAGGTGGCAGAACACGCTCGCCGACGAGATGGCCGACCTGCTCTCCGACATCGAGTACGACCTGCGTGACCGGACCCGGCAGATCCTGCGGGAGGTCGACGACGCGTTCGACAGCGCCGATCCGCTGGTCAGCTGGGACTCCTTCCAGGAGTGGCTGGAGCACAGCCTGACGGAGGCGGCGGAGGCCAACCACGAGTGGCTGGTCCGGCGCTGCGACTGGGCCGCCCGCCGGGTGGCCGACACCTTCGCCCGCTACGGCGGCGACGTGCTGCCGCCCTGGTCGGTGACGGCGCCCGCGGACCCCGGCGACGACCTCCCGGAGCTGGAACGGCCCACCGTCGACCGGTTCACCACGAGCCAGAAGCTGATCAGCGGCATGCGCGGTTCGTACGGTGGCCTGCTGATGGTCGGGCTGGCGACGACGCTGGCCGGCATGCCGATGATCAACCCGCTGTCGGTGGGCGTCGGCGCGCTGTTCGGCGGGAAGAGCATCCGCGACGAGAGCAGGCAACTGCTCCGCCGCCGCCAGGCGGTGGTCAAGACGGCGATCCAGCGGCACGTCGACGACTTCTTCGTCCGGGTCACCAAGGACCGCCGGGACGCCGTCCGGCAGGTGCAGCGGATGCTGCGGGACCACTTCACGGCGCTGACCGAGGAACTCCAGGAGGCCATCATCCGGTCGTTCCGCAGCGCGAAGCAGGCCGCCGACACCGACGCGGCCGTCCGCGACCAGCGGCAGCGCGAGATCCGGCTGAAGATGACCCGGCTGGCCGGCCTCTTCGAGCAGGCCCAGCAGCTCACCGGCGCCCGGCCCGCTCCCGCACCGCTGGAGCCCCGGCCGTGACGGTCGGGCTGCGGCTGGACGAGGCGGTCTGGGGGCTCCTGCACCAGGCGCTCCAGCACTACCGGGACAACCCCCGGGCCACGGACCACCTGCGGCACCAGCTGGCCCGGCTGGAGCAACCGCTGCGGGTGGCCATCGCCGGCCCGTGGCGGTCCGGCAAGTCGACCCTGCTGAACGCGATCATGGGTGAGGAGGTCGCGCCGGTCGACGGGGTGGACGGCAGCGCCGTCTTCACCTGGTACGAGGACGGGCCGCAGCCGAGCGCCACCGCGTACGCGAGCGGGCACCCGCCGCAGGAGCTGGCGATCGCCAAGTCGGCGACCGGGATGCGGGTGGACCTGGTCGGCTGGCGGGCGGGCGAGCTGCGCGACATCGTGGTGCAGTGGCCGACCCGCACGCTGCGCCAGGTGACGTTCATCGACACCCCGGCCACCGGCCGCGACGATCAGGGCCGTGCGCCGGTGATGGAGCGGGTGCTGCGGGACGCCGACGCGGTGCTGTACCTGACCCGGGACGGCCGCGACAGCGACCTGCGGGTGCTGGAGACCAGCCGCGAGAGCGCGGTCGGGCAGGCCGCGGCCGTGCACGTCATCATGGTGCTGTCCCGGGTCGACGAGACCGGTGGCGGACGGATCGACGGCCTGCTCACCGCTCGCCGGCTCGCCCGGCGACAGCACCGGGACCCCCGGGTGAACGAGCTCAGCGTGCACGTCGTCCCGTGCAGCGGCCTGCTCGGCCTGGCCGGCCGGATCCTCAGCGAGTCGGATCACGCCGTGCTCGCGGCGCTGGCGCGGGTGCCCCGTCCGGAGCTGGAGACGCACCTGCTCTCGGCCGACCGGTTCCTCCGCGGCGACCTGCCCGTCCGGCTCGACACCGGCGTACGTGCCGCGCTGCTGGACCGGCTCGGGCTCTTCGGGATCCGGCTGGCGACCACGCTGATCCGCACCGGCTGCGACAGCCGGGCGAAGCTCTCCGCCGAGCTGATCCGGCGCAGCGGCCTGACCGAGCTGCGCGAGTCGATGGCCCGCCTCCTCGTCGACCGGCGGGACACGCTGAAGGCGCGCTCGGCGCTGGCGGCCGTCGAGGCGCTGCTGCGGGCCGAGCCGGGCCGGGGCGCGGACGACCTGCTGGGCCGGGTCGAGCAGATCCTCGTCGGGGCGCACGAGTTCCGCGAGCTGCGCCTGCTCGCCGCGCTGCGAGCCAGCCGGCTCGGGTTCGACGCCGAGCTGGCGGCGGAGGCAGCGCGGCTGGTCGGCGGTGACGGGGTCGGCCTGGCGGCCCGGCTGGGCGTCGAGCACGACGCGACGGTGCACCGGCTCTGGGACGTCGCCGCGGAGGCCCAGTGGCGGTGGCGGAACCGCGCGGAGGATCCGCTGTTACGCCTGGCCCAGCGGCGCGGCGCCCAGGTCGTCGTCCGCAGCTGCGAGGGGATGCTCGCCGAGCTGGCCGAGGGGGGCCGGTGACCGGCGCCGGCGGAGCCAGGCGATCGGGCGGACCTTCTCCAGGGGCAGGAAGCTGGTCATCGCCGCCAGGTGCGGCGCGAACGAGATGGTGATCGTCGCGATGGTCACCGCGTGGAACGAGTAGAAGAAGCCGACGGCGGCCAGCCGCCACCGCTCCGGCAGCAGGAAGACGAGCGGGCTGAGCAGTTCGAAGGCCAGGATGCCGAACTGGGCGACGATCAGCAGGTGCGGCACCTGGGCGATCACGTCGGCCAGGTCGGTGCCGCGCCGGATGATCGCCCGGGCCAGCACCGAGCCGGTGGCCCAGTCCGGGCCGCCGAAGCGGAACTTGGCCCAGGCCGCCAGGAAGTAGGTGCAGATGACCCCGATCTGGGTGACCCGCAGCGCCCAGCCGCCCGCCTCGGTGCGGGTCGGGTCGCCGTGCCGGGCCCGCCCGGCGGTGGGCAGCGCGGCCAGCGCGACGAGCAGCCCGAACCGGTCGTGGTCGACCTTGCCGTAGCTCATCGCGACGATCATCCACTCGAAATAGAGGGCGAAGACCGTCCAGCCGAGCAGCCGGGGCGCCCGGCCGGTCGCGGCGAGCAGGGAGACCGCCAGCAGCACCCAGAAGATCACGCCGACCAGGGCCGGGGTGGGGGTGGGCAGCGGGAGCAGCCGGCCGATCAGCAGCGGCTGGTAGAGGTCGCCGGGCACGTCGACCCGGGTGCGTACCCAGGGGGTGAAGACCACCAGGTCGGCGGCGACGAAGAGGTAGACGAGGGTGCGGAAGGCGGCCACCCGGCCACGCGGGACCGCCTCGGTCAGCCAGCCGGTCACGGGACCGTCTCCCAGCGCACGGCGGTGCGATCGGTCCAGCGGCCGGTGGGCCGGCCGCCCTGGATGTCGTACCAGCGGACCACGATGCGGACCTCGACCAGCGCGGGGGCGGCCGGGTGGCGCTCGGCGTACGCCTCGGCGACCCGGCGCAGGAGGCTCGGGTCGGCGGCGTACCGGTCCTGCTGGCCCTCGATCTCGGCCCGGCGGATACCGGTGGCGTCCTGGCCCAGCGGCACCACGGCCCCGGTGCGGTCCACACCCTCGACGCGGGTGTCGGGCGCGGGCGCGTCCGGCGGGTCGGAGGTGGAGTACATCCGGAACGGGCCGAACGGGAAGTCGTCATCGACGCCGCGAACCGTGCCGAGGAGGAGCAGCGCCAGCCCGAGCAGCGTTGCGCCCAGCCGGACGGCGCGCCCGCGGGTGGTCAAGGTCTCCATCGGCTCGTGACGATACGGGATGAACATGGCCGGAAGGCGTCGGTCCGTCGTCCATTCCTCGCTGCCCGTGTCGCCCTTTCCGGGCCGCCCGGACGACGGCGGCCGGGCCCCCCGCGGGGACCCGGCCGCTGGTGCGGAGCCGGTGGGCTCAGTGCTGGTGGCCGTGCTCGGCGAGCTTCTTGCGGACGTCCTCCATGTCGAGCTGCTCGACCTGCTCGATCAGGTTCTCCAGCGCCGACTCGGGCAGGGCGCCCGGCTGGGCGTAGACGATCACGCCGTCGCGGATCGCCATCACCGTCGGGATGGAGCTGATGTTGAACTTGGCGCCCAGCTCCTGCTGTGCCTCGGTGTCGACCTTGCCGAAGACGATGTCCGGGTGCTTCTCGGACGAGCGCTCGTAGACGGGGGCGAAGCGCTTGCACGGGCCGCACCAGTCCGCCCAGAAGTCGAGCAGAACGATGCCGTCGCGTTCGGTCACCTCGTCGAAGTTGGCCGTGGTCAGCTCAACCGTTGCCATTGCACTCTCCGATCAGCGCGGATTTCCTACGTCCCGTGAAACCAGGGTGGATGGCTCCGCATTCCCGTGACGTGCGCGACGAAACACTGCGCAACGCGGCGGTGACCCTGGGACGCATCGAGCGGAATCGGTGCGCCGGGCCCTGCGGAGCGCAAGTGCATGCCGCATTTGCGTGACGGGATGTGATGGGAGCGCTTCCAAACCGCTCACGGCACGTGCGCGCTACGAATCGGCAATTTGACGCTTGACAAGCGGGGATCCGAGCTGCAGAGATCGCTTGTGGAGTGATCACGAGTCACTACGAGTAATGTTACGAAAAGGTAAATGTGACGCCCGTCTCTGTCGTTGCAGTACCGGCGTACGGCAGAATCTGTCGCATCAGAGCGTGGGCGGCGGGTGCCGGGGAGGGCCCCGCCGCTCATTGCGTCTCCACCCGGGTCGGTCCGGGTGTGACTTTTCCGCACGGGCAGCGCCCCACCCCTCGCCTTAACAAGCGGTAAGGCATGCTGTGCCGAACTCCATCGCCACCCGTCGAAGGGGACAAGGATGCAGTTCGGCCGCTACTACGAGGAGTTCGAGGTCGGCGCCGTCTACCGGCACTGGCCCGGCAAGACGGTCACCGAGTACGACGACCACCTCTTCTGCCTGCTCACCATGAACCACCACCCGCTCCACATGGACGCCCACTACGCCGAGTCGGCGAGCCAGTTCAAGCGCAACGTGGTGGTCGGCAACTACATCTACTCGCTGCTGCTCGGCATGTCGGTGCCGGACGTCAGCGGCAAGGCGATCGCCAACCTGGAGATCGAGTCGCTGCGGCACGTCGCGCCGACCTTCCACGGCGACACCATCTACGGCGAGACGACGGTGCTGGACAAGCGGGAGTCCTCCTCCAAGCCGGACCGCGGCGTGGTGGCGGTGGAGACCCGCGGCTACAACCAGGACGGCACGCTGGTCTGCGTGTTCCGCCGCAAGGTCATGGTCCCCAAGAAGGAGTACGCGGCCGCGGCCCTGCCCGAGGGTGTCGACCCCGAGCGGCCCAGCTTCCCCGAGCCGCGCTGACCCCTCCCGTACGCCCGGAAGGGCCCCTTTTCCGATCCGCGGGGAAGGGGCCCTTTTCCCGTTCCGGGGCATATGCTGACGCCGGAGGTCACCATGAGCCACTCCGTCGCCGGAGAGCCGCCCTCTGCCGGCCGCCGTGCCGCACCGCTGACCACCGCCGTCTACTCCGCGGCGGAGTGGGACCTGCTGACCGGCCTGCCGGGCCGCGTCCTCGTCGCCGCCGCCACCCCCGGTCCGGGCCGCCCGCCACGCGGCGTCGCCGCCGGGCTCGCCGGGCTGGACGCGGTGGCCGCCGGCCGGGCCTTCGACAGTGACCTGATCCGCGCCGTCGTCGCCGCCATCTACGCCCGCCACGACGGCGCCGCCGAGCCGGACGAGCGCCTCACCGACCTGGTCGACCTGCTCGCCGCCGCCCGCGCGGCGGTGCGGGTGCTGCGGCGGCGCGCCGACCCCGCCGACTCGGCGGCGTACCGGCAGTGGGTCGAGTCGGTGGCGGCCCGGGTGTGCCGGGCCGGCGAGGCCGCCCTGAGCCCCGCCGACCGGCGCTTCCTCGACCGGCTCGCCGGCGCGCTGGACCTCCGCTGACGGCGCGCTGCCGGACAGCCGACACCCGCTCCCGTGGGGGCGGCGCTCCGGGCCGTACCCTCTGCAGACCGTGACCGACGACCAGCTCGACGTGGGTGTGGGGCCCTGGCCCGGCGACCCGCCGGACGACCCGCGCTACGACCCGGAGCTGCTCGTCGAGGGCGACCGGCGCAACGTCGTGGACCGCTACCGCTACTGGCGGCGGGAGGCCGTGGTGGCCGACCTGGACCGCCGTCGGCACGACTTCCACGTGGCCGTCGAGAACTGGCAGCACGACTTCAACATCGGCACGGTGGTCCGCAACGCCAACGCCTTCCTCGCCGCCGAGGTGCACATCGTCGGGCGGCGGCGGTGGAACCGGCGGGGCGCCATGGTGACCGACCGCTACCAGCACGTCCGGCACCATCCGACGATCGAGGAGTTCGTGGCCTGGGCGGCGGGGGAGCGGCTGGCGGTCGTCGGCATCGACAACCTGCCCGGCTCGAAGCCGCTGGAGGCCGCCACCCTGCCGCGGCGCTGCGTGCTGCTCTTCGGCCAGGAGGGACCGGGGCTCTCCGAGGTCGCCCGGGCCGCCTGCGACCAGCTCTTCTCGATCGCCCAGTACGGCTCCACGCGCTCGATCAACGCCGGCGTGGCCAGCGGGATCGCCATGCACGCCTGGATCCGGACGTACGCCGGGCCGCCACCGGAGTGACCGATCCGGCCGCTCCGCTTGACGCCCCGCCGGTCCGGGGTGACGGTGAAGGCGTGAGTGTCGCGGTGAGTTGTCCCAGGTGCGCGGGCCCGGTCCGGGAGCCGGACCTGATGCACGGCGAATACCGGTGCCTGCGCTGCGGCCCGGTGCCGCCGCTGCACGTGCCGGAGCACATCGGTGCCGAGATCATGGCGAGCGTGGCGGAGCGGGTGGCCGCCGACGCCGACCCGGCCGGGCGGCCCGGGATGCCGCTCTGGTGCCCGTGGCCGCTGCCCACGGGGTGGACGCTGACCGGGGTGGCCTGGGTGGGGGACGACCGTTCCGGGGTCCGCGCCACGGCGGTGGCCTGCGCCGGCCCGGCCCCGCTCGATGGTGGACCGGCCGACCTGCTCTTCGTCGCCGAGGAGCCGGGCGTCGGGCTGGGCTCGCGCCTCGCCGGCCTGCCCGGTCCCGACCCGGGGCCCGAGGTGGCGGAGGCGCTCGCCGATCCCGGCCCTGGTCACCCCGAGCGGGTGCCGCACGCCAAGATCCGGGTGGGCGGCCATCCCACTCCACTGTGGCTCGTGAATTCCCCGACCGATCGAAGCGCGTACGCCGGCGAGGCTCGGGGAATGTGGCTCCATGCGATAGCCTGGCCGGCGAGTGCGGGTCACCTCCTCGCGGAAGAAGTCGTGCTGCACGACCTCACCGAGTGGACACCGCCCGAACTCGTGTACGGCGCACCATCTCCGTACCTGCACGGGCGGGCCTGAACGGCCGGCACCGGCGGGTCGGACAAGAGACGCAGATATTCACTCTACGACACCATACTGATACTCTGGGTGCCGCTGCGGTAAACGGACCCGGCTCCGCGCGAGAGGATGGCCCGCTATGGTCAAGAAGGTCCTCACCTGGGCCGGCATCGCATTCTTGATCTTCTTTGTCGCCTACCGGCCGAACTCCGCCGCCGACGTGTTCAAGTCCCTCGGCGGCGGCATCATGGACATCGCGCAGGGCTTCGGCGACTTCTTCACCAACCTGGTCGCCTAGCCGCCCATGGGAAGCCCCTCCGGTCCACCCTTCGACCCCGACGACCCCGACCGGGAGCGCCGGGAGCGCGACACCGAGCCGATTCCGCGGATCGACCCCGACGACGGCCCGGGCTTCGGCTCGGGTTCCGGCTACGGCGGCGGTCCCTCCCTTTCGGACGACGCCGCCTTCGGAGACGGCCCGGCGTTCGCCGGGGAGGGGCGGTCCGGCCGCGGCTGGATCCGCGACCCGGAGGCCGGCTACCAGAGCCCGCAGATCTCCGAGGAGGAGCTGGCCGGCCTGCGTGCCGACGCCTCCGGCATGGCCCCCCGCCGGGTGCTGCCGATGGAGGACGAGCCGAGCGCACTGGCGGCCCGCTACCTCTTCCCGACCGAGCGCTTCCGGGGTGAGTGGAAGCGGCACTGGGTCCACCTCTCCACCCCGATCATCGTCGGCATCGCGGCGACCTTCGTGCTCGGCTACCTCTCCGGCTTCCTCGCCGGGCGCGACGTCGGGGCGCTGACCACCGTCGCGGTGCTGCTCTGGTTCGCCGTGATGGGCTGGGTGGCCTGGCGGGTCGCCGACTGGTGGTACGACCGCTTCATCCTCACCAACAAGCGGGTCATGGTCGTCAACGGGATCATCACCCGCCGGGTGGCCATGATGCCGCTGGTCCGGGTCACCGACATGAAGTACGAGCAGACCCCCACCGGTCGCGCCCTCAACTACGGCACCTTCGTGCTCGAGTCGGCCGGCCAGGAGCAGGCGCTCCGCGAGATCAAGAACCTGCCCAACCCGAACGAGCTCTACCTGCGCGTCGTGGAAGAGATGTACGAGCCGCAGGCCGTCGAGGCGCGGATCGGCAAGGAGCAGGACGAGGCCAAGGCCGACGACGGCGCCTGAAGCTTTCTGTCCGAACATCCGGAGGAAGTGCACACCTTTTGCCGTCGACCCACCCCGCTCTACCGTGGGAGCCTGCCAGGCAGGACGGGGCGTGGAGGTGGACGTGGCGAGCAGGGATCCGCTGGAGGAGGAGTTCCGCGAATTCGTCGCGGCCCGCTCCGGCGCCCTGCTGCGCACCGCCTACCTGCTGGCCGGTGACTGGGCCACCGCCGAGGACCTGCTCCAGACCGCGCTGACCAAGACCTACCTGGCCTGGAAGCGGCTCGGCGGGATCGATGCCATCGAGCCGTACGCCCGCCGGGTCATGGTCAACACCTCGACCAGCTGGTGGCGCCGGCGCTGGCACGGTGAACGCCCGACCGAGGTGCTGCCCGAGCGGGCCGGGGTCGACGAGATCGAGCAACAGCTCGACCGGGACGCGCTGTGGCGGCACCTCCAGGCGCTCCCGGCCCGGCAGCGGGCCGTGCTCGTGCTCCGCTTCTACGAGGACATGTCCGAGGCGCAGACCGCCGCCCTGCTGGAGATCTCCCCGGGCACGGTGAAGAGCCAGACCTCCCGGGCGCTGAACACGCTGCGCCGCCGGCTCGGTTCCGAGGCCGCCCTCGGCCTGCCGGACGCGCCGGAGGAGCAGGCCGCGCCGCCCGCACCGCGTACGCCGCCGCGGGTGGTCCGGCAGCCCGCCCCGGCACCGCCGCCCGCCCCCGCCCCGCCGGTGGCCCGCCCGGCCGCGCTCCCCGGCGCGGCTCCCGCACGACCCGCCGCGTCCGTCCCGGTGCAGTCCCGATGAGCCGCGCGCCGCAGGACTGCGACAACCGGACGGGCGGCCCGAAGCGTCCACTACCCGTGACCGAGGACGAGCTGGAACGGGCGCTGCGGCAGACGCTGGCAGGCCGCGTCGCCACGTCCCGGCCGCTCAGCGCCGACCCGGCCGGTGCCGCACTCCGCCGGGCCCGGCGCACCGCGCGGCGCCGCACGCTGACCGGGCTCGCCCTGGCCGGCGTGGCGACCGTGCTCGTCACCACCGGCATGGCCCAGCTCGGCGGGCCGACCGGGCACGGCGGCACGCCGACCGTGGTGCTCGGTGACCCCGACGGGTTCTCGCCCTCGCCGCTGCCCACCGCCACCAGCCCGGCGCCCGGCAGGGGCCCGGTCCGCGCCGAGCTGGACCTGATCATCGGTTCGTCGCTGGACACCAGCGGGGGCGAGCGCCGGGAACTGACCGGGGTGAGCGGCGTCGAGCGGGCGCAGCGGGTCCCCGACTACGGCGGCTGGCTCGTCACCTCGGCGGCCACCCCGGCCGGCCGTACCCTCTGGTGGGTGCCACCCAACGGCAGCGAGCCGCAGGTGATGCTCACCGGGGCGGACGCCGTCGTGGTGTCCGCCGACGGGCGGCAGGTCGCCTGGCGTGACGGCGCCGAACTGGCCGCCGCCGGCGTGGTCGGGGGCCAGCTCGTGGCCGGCAGCCGGACGGCGGCGCCCGAGGGGGCGGTCCCGATCGGCTTCGCCGGCGACGCCGTGCTGATCCGGCAGCCCGACCACGGCGGGGTCAGCGTCTGGCGGCGGTCGGCGGGTGGCACGCCGGGCCGGGCCAACCGGGACGTGCTCACCGTCTACGGCACGCTGCCCGACGGCCGGGTGGTCGGCCTGGTCTCCGCCGGGTCGCCCCGGCAGCCCTGCGTGGCCCTGCTCGACCCGGCCCGCGACCTCACCCCGGTCCGCACTGGTTGCGGCCCGGCGGTGGCCACCGACGGCCTCGGCGGGATCTCCGCCGACGGGCGGTGGCTGCTGCTCAACGCCGCGCGCAGGAACGCCCTGCTGGTCGACCTGGCCGGCCTCGGCGGTGCCGCCGCGACCCACCCGGCCGGCCCGGCGGTCGCCGGTTCGGTGGCCTGGACCCGCAGTGGGGCGGCGCTGCACGTCGACGCCACCGGCGGCCTGGTCCGGGTCCGGCCCGACCGGGTGCTGGCCGGCGAGCGTCCCACCGCCTACGCGCTCGACGGGGTGGCCCCGGACGAGCGCCTCGTGGTGGTGGCCGACACCCGCTCCTGACCGGGGCGTAGCGTCGGCGGGGTGAGCGCGGCCGCCCGGATCGACCTGCACACCCACTCCACCGCCAGCGACGGCACCCTCAGCCCCGCCGAGCTGGTCCGGGCCGCCGCCGCGGCCGGTCTCGACGTCGTGGCGCTCACCGACCACGACACGACGGCCGGCTGGGAGCCCGCCGTTGCGGCCCTGCCACCCGGGCTCACGCTGATCCGGGGCGCCGAGCTGTCCTGCCGCTGGTTCGGCGTCGAGCCGGCGATCCCACTGCACCTGCTCGCGTACCTCTTCGACCCGGCCGAGCCGGAGCTGGTCGCCGAGCTGGCCCGGGTCCGGCGCGCCCGGGAGGAACGCGGTGAGCGGATCGTGCGGCTGCTCCAGGCCGACGGGATCCGGGTGAGCTGGTCGGAGATCCTGGCCGGCGCCGCCGGCGGGACCGTCGGCCGGCCGCATATCGCGCAGGCGCTGATCCGGGCCGGGCTGGTCGCCACCACCACCGAGGCGTTCGGGCCGCGGTGGCTGGGCGAGCGGTACCGGCTGCCCAAGGAGGACATCGATGTGTTCCGGGCCGTGGCGCTGGTCCGGGCGGCCGGCGGGGTGCCGGTATTCGCCCACCCCCGGGCCAGCCGGCGGGGCCGGATCGTGCCCGACGAGCTGATCGTGGAGCTCGCGGCGGCCGGGCTGGCCGGCCTGGAGGCCGACCACGAGGACCACAGCCCGGCCGAGCGGGAGCACGTTCGCGCGCTCGCCGCCGAGCTGGGGCTGGTGGTCACCGGGTCGTCGGACTTCCACGGCACGCACAAGACCGTCCGGCTCGGCGCGTTCACCACCGGGATCCGGGCGTACGAGCGGATCATCGAGCTGGCCCGGGGGGTGACCCCGGTCGCTTCGAGCTGAAGCGTTCCGGCCACGCGGCTACCGTGTCCGAGTGGATCTCAAGCTCTTCGGCGAGGTCTTCGTGACCCTGCTGGTGATCGTCGACCCGCCCGGCATGATGCCGATCTTCCTGGCGCTGACCGGCCCGCTGGCCGCCCGCGACCGGAACCGGGCCGCCTGGCAGGCCGTCGCGCTGGCGCTCGGGGTGATCGTGGTGTTCGCCGTGGCCGGTCAGACGATCCTGGCCTATCTGCACGTCGACCTGCCCGCGTTGCAGGCCGCCGGCGGCCTGCTGCTGATCCTCGTCGCGCTGGAGCTGCTGACCGGCAAGTCCGATGACCCGAACCAGCAGGCCACCTCCAACATCGCGCTGGTGCCGCTCGGCACCCCGCTGCTGGCCGGCCCGGGCGCCATCGTCGCCACCATGCTCTTCGTGCAGCAGGCCGGTGGCTTCACCGACTATCTGGCCATCGCCGCCGCGATCGTCGCGGTCATGGTCGCCGTCTGGGTGGTCCTGCGCTTCTCCGGCGGCATCGTCAAGATCCTCCGGCCGGGCGGCATCGAGGTGCTGACCCGGATCGCCGGCCTGCTGCTGGCCGCCATCGCCGTGCAGCTCATCGCCGACGCGATCGCCGCGTTCGTCACGCAGTACCTCACCATGGGCTGAGCCGTCTCGGCGCTGTCGTACCGGGGTGGCAGGATCTCAGGCGTGCGACGACCCTCCCCGACCGGGCGACCCACCGGCGGCCGCCCACCCCGGCCCCGCGCCGAGCAGGCCGAGCAGCTCGGCTTCGAGGGCATGCCGGAACGGCTCTTCGTCTGCACCCCCAGCAAGCTCGGCGCCTACGCCGACTGCCCCCGGCGCTACCGCTACTCGTACGTGGACCGCCCCGCGCCGCCCAAGGGCCCGCCGTGGGCGCACAACTCGCTCGGCGCCAGCGTCCACACGGCCCTGAAGAACTGGTACGCGCTGGCCCCCGACCGCCGCCGCACCGAGGTGCTGGGCACCCTGCTCAAGGGCACCTGGGTCCGCGAGGGCTACCGCGACGACGAGCAGGAGCGGGACGCGTTCCGGCGCGCGCTGTCCTGGCTGGAGTCCTACGTGGCGGGGCTCGACCCGGCCGACGAGCCGGTCGGGGTGGAGCGGGTGGTCGCGGTGAAGACGGCCGTGCTCGCCTTCAACGGCCGCACCGACCGGATCGACTCCCGCCCCGGCCCCGACGGCCGGCCCGAGCTGGTGATCGTCGACTACAAGACCGGCCGCACCGGGCTCGACGGCGACGACGCGCGCGGCTCCCAGGCCCTCGCGCTCTACGCCTACGCGGCCGAGCGGGTGTTCCGCCGCCCGTGCCGGCGGGTCGAGCTGCACCACCTGCCCACCGGCACGGTCGCCGCGCACGAGCACACCCCGGAGTCGTTGCAGCGGCAGCTCACCCGCGCCGAGGACACCGCGCGGGACATCATGGCCGCCGAGCGGGCCGTGGCCGACGGCGCCGATCCCGACGAGGCGTTCCCCACCGACCCGGGGCCCCGCTGCGGCTGGTGCGACTACCGGCGCACCTGCCCGGCCGGCGCCCGGTCACCCGGCAAGGATCCGTGGGCGGCCGTGGAGCGCCCCGCCGAGCCGGCCGCCGGCCAGGACTGACCGGCCTCGGGTCTCAGGCCGCCCCGACGCGGGCGGCGCGCTCCTTGGCGGCCTGCAGCAACGGGCCCTCCCGGTAGCGTCGCGGCACCGCCGCCAGGGCGAGCCGCAGCGCGCGCACGCTCAGGTCGGCCGAGAGCGCGGTGGTGGGCAGGCCGAGGCCGCCGTACAGCCGCTGGGCCCAGGCCGGCAGCAGCGCCAGCGCGGTGCCGGCGATCCCCAGGTACGCCCAGCGCGGCGGGCCGAGATGCAGGCCGAGCCGCACCGGCAGGCTGAGCTTCCACGGGATCGGCGGAGCGGTCAGGAACAGCGCGGTCTCCGCCGCCTCCCTGGTCATCCGCAGCTCGGGCCGGATCCCCCGGTAGTAGTCGGCCACCTCGGCGGCGGTGCCCGGCACGTCGGCCGGGTTCAAGCCGACCAGGGCCGCCGCCCGGCGCTGCTCGGTGTAGTAGCCGTCCACCTCGTCGTCGGTCAGCGCGAGCCCGGCCCGCCGCGCGGTGCTCACGAACGACTCGACCTCGGTGACGTGCACCCAGCGCAGCAGGTCGGGGTCGTCGATGCGGAACGGCTCGCCGGTGAACGGATCGGTGGCCCGCATCCGGGCGTGCAGCGTACGCAGCCGCCGGCCGGCCGCCTCCGCCTCGGCAGTGGTGCCGTAGATCGTCGTGGCCACGTAGGTGGCCGTGCGGACCAGCCGGCCCCAGGCGTCCCTGCGGTAGTTGCTGTTCTGGGCGACGCCCGCCATGGCGCGCGGGTGCAGCGCCTGGAGGTAGAGCGAACGCAGGCCCGCGACGATCAGGATCGGCTCCTCGTGCACCTTCCACGTGACCGATCCCGGACCGAACAGGCCGAGGTCATCGGAGTCCACCGACCAAGAGTGCCACGCGCCCGGCGTCTCCCCGCCCGGGGCGCTCAGTCGTCGGCGGAGCGGCGGGCCTGGCAGGCCGGGCAGAGGCCCCAGAAGGTCACTTCCGCCTCGTCGACCTCGAAGCCGTGTGCGACGTTCGGGTCGAGGCAGGGGGCGTCGCCGGTGGCGCAGTCGACGTCGGCGATCTCGCCGCAGCCCCGGCACACCACATGGTGGTGGTTGTCGCCGACGCGGGCCTCGTAGCGGGCGGGGCTGCCGGCCGGCTCGATCCGGCGGGACAGCCCGGCCCGGGAGAGCGCGCCGAGCACGTCGTAGACGGCCTGGGTGGAGACCGAGTCGAGACGCTCGCGGACCCGCCGGGTGATCTCGTCGACCTCCAGGTGCCCCCCGGCGGCGAGCACGTCCAGCACGGCGAGGCGCGGTCGGGTGACCCGCAGGCCCTTCGACCGGAGCAGCTCCTCACCAGTTGACATGCGCCCATGACAGCACGGTGCGTGCGGACCGACAAGCGAGCGTGATCCCGGGTGGCCCGGGCCACAGGTGAACCGTGCCGGTGACACGTGCGTGTGTCGATGTACGGAAGCGTGCCGGCGGATCATCGCGTCGTACGCTGGCCGCGCGATCGCGTCCACTCGCCGGAGGTGTCGGTGTTCAGGGAAGTCAACGGCCTACCGGGCCACGTCCTGGTCGTACACGCCGCGGTGGTGCTGGTGCCGCTGCTGGCGTTGCTCTCCGTCGCGTACGGGGTGCTGCCCCGCTGGCGGCCCCGGATGGGCTGGGCGGTGGCGGTCCTCGCCGTGCTCACCCCGATCGTCACCTGGGTGGCGACGGAGTCCGGCGAGGAGCTGGAAGAGGTGCTGCGCAGCCGGGGCTACCCGCCCGAGGGCCTGCAGAAGATCCACGAGCACTCCGAGTACGGCGAGAACCTGCTCTGGTTCACCGTCGGGCTGGCCGTGGCGGCGCTCCTGCTGCTGCTGGTGACCAGCGGCCTCGCCCGGACCCGCAACCTGCCCCGCTGGCTGCCCCTGGTGCTCACCGCGGTGGTGGTCGTGCTCGCCGTCTTCGCGCTGGTCTACGTCTACCTGACCGGCGACAGCGGCGCCAAGATGGTGTGGAGCGGCATCGTCTGACCCGGATCGGCAGCCGGGCCTGGGTCGACTCACCGGAGGCGGCCCGGCTGGCTCCCCGGGGGCGGCCCGGCCGACTCACCGGAGGCGGCCCGGCCGGCTCAGAAGAGCAGGCGCGAGCAGAGCAGGCAGGTGAGCAGCACCAGCACGACGCCGACCACGGCGCCGATGCCGTAGGTGAGCCGCTGGGCCTGCCCCTCGGCCTGATCCATGGCGGCCATGTCCTGCGGCGGGAGCCGGCGGGGCGGCGCCGGCTGCACATGCACCGGCGGCCGCCAGCCGGGCGGCGGCGGAACGGTCGGCGGCGGGCCGGCATACCCGACCGGTGCGCCACCCGGCCCCCAGCCGCCGGCCGGAGCGGGCTGCTGCGGCCACCCACCGGGGCCGGTGGCCTGGCCGGGCCAAGCGCCGCTCGGCGGAGCGTGCCCGGCCCAGCCACCGATCGGCCCGGCCTGTCCAGGCCAGCTGCCGGTCGGTCCGGCCTGCCCGGGCCAGCTGCCGGTCGGTCCGGCCTGCCCGGGCCAGCTGCCGGTCGGTTCGGCCTGCCCGGGCCAGCCGCCGGCCGGGGCCGGATCGTGGCCGGGCCTCGCCCACGGGCTGTCGGTGTGGCCGGCGCGCGACCAGGGGCTGGCCTTCGCGGGTGATGCGTCGGCGGTCGGGCTCTCGGGCTGGTCGCTTTCGGCGGCCAGGCCGCGCGGCAGATCCCCATCGGCTTCCGCGCCAACCGCCCGGTCGGCGCCGGGCTGATCCGTGCCGTCGGGCCGGTCGGTGCCGGACCGATCGGTGCGGGGCGGCCGGCCGGTGTCAGGCCGATCGGTGCCGGACCGGCCTCCGGGCGCCGGGATCGCGCCGGCCGGCTCGTCGGGGCGTCGCCAGGTCTCGTCCTCGGGGCTGCCACCGCTCGGCGTCGTCACGCCGACCGACGCTACCAACGCCGCGGCCGGTCGGCCGCCCGACGCGACGGGGCCATGCACCCGGCCTCCGACGCCCGACCGGTCGAACCGGCTCCCCTCGGGCGGTATCCTTGCCGCTCGTGAGCGATCCCGGCATCCTTGTCCCGCGCGGCGACGACGACCGCGTGGTCGACCTCAGCGAAGACTTCGTGGTGCTGCCCGAGCAGACCACCGACGACACCGACCGTGGCTGGGGCGAGCGCTCGTCCGGCAACGACGACTGGCTGCTCGCCGAACGCCCCCCGCACTGGGACTGACCCCGCCGGCTCATTCGCGGACGACCACGGCGAAGCGGCTGCCCTCGGGCAGGCCGACCGCGCGCTGGGCCTGCTCGGGGCGGAGCGCCAGGTAGAGCGCCGAGGAGCCGTCGACGGCCCCGGCCGCACCCACCACGTCGAGGACCAGCGCCCGCGGCGCGAGCAGGGTGGCCGCCGCCGCCCCGCCGGCCGGCACGACCAGCAGGTCCACCCGGGCACCCGGCCGGAGCACCGCCAGCGCGGCCGGCTCGGCGAGGCGGATCGGCACCCCGACCGCCCCGGCCGGCAGCGGCAGGGCGGCGGCCCGACGATCACCACCGGCTTGAGCGCCGCCAGCCGGGGCGCTACCGGGCGACGTGCCGCCAGAAGGAGCACCGCCAGCCGGGGCGCCACCGGTCGGGGTGGGAGCCACGGCCGGGACCGCGCCAGGCGGACAGCCGGCCGGGGTTTGCAGGACGGCCGCGGCCAGCCCGAGCAGCACCGCGACCAGCGCCACCCGGAGCAGCGTTCGCCCCCGGGGCAGCCCGCGCCACCGCACCGGCCGCAGCGATGCCTCCCCACCCGCCACAGCGCCCTCCCACCCACGGCTCCGACCCGTACGCGGGCAGGCTAGGTGCCAAGCGACGTCCCCCGCCGCCCCCACCGGCCCGCCTGTGGAAAACCCGCCAGCCTGTGGACAACCGGGCCCTGGCATCGTTGATCAAGAGGTTTGCGTCACCAGGGCGCGAGATTTTGACGCAAACTTCTTGATCAACGCCGGTGGGTGGGTGGGCGGGGTGGGTGGGTGCCGCGTGTCGGGAGGGGACCCGCCGGGAAACGCGAAAAGTGGTCATCCGCGTGGGATGACCACTTTTCGGGGAGCCTGACGGGGTCAGGAGGAGCTGCTGGCCGCCGGTGCCTTGCTGGCCGACGAGCCAGAGGACGAGCTGGACGAGCCGGACGCGCTGGACGAGCCGTTGCTCGAACCGCTGGACGAGCTGTCGGACGAGCCGCTGGTCGACGACTCCGACTTCGCCGGCTTGCTCGTGGTGCTCGTGGCGCTGTCGGAACCGGACGAACGGGAGTCCGTGCGGTAGAAGCCGGAGCCCTTGAACACGATGCCGACCGAGTTGAAGACCTTGCGCAGCCGCCCCTCACACGCCGGGCACTCGGTCAGCGGCGCGTCAGAGAAGGACTGCACCGCCTCGAGCTGGTGGCCGCACGCGGTGCAGGCGTACTGGTACGTGGGCACGTTCTCCTCCGGATCCTGGCACAGCCGGTTGGCACTCGACGGATTCGAGTGCCAATGGTGCGTCATGGAACCCGGGTTCGTCCAGCGGAAGCGCCTTGGGCCACATCCGGCACCGCCACCAGCCCGTCGCCGGGCGTGATCACGAACCGCACCGGCTGGTCGTGGGGCTGCGCCGGAACGGCGTCGACCAGCTCCCCGTCGTGCAGCAGGGCGACCGTGGGGACCGTGGCGGGCACCCGGGCCAGCGCCCGGTCGTACGAGCCGCCGCCCCGGCCCAGCCGGAAGCCCCGGCGGTCCACCGCCACGGCCGGCACCACCACGAGGTCGGCACCGGCCACGGCCGAGCTCCCCAGCGGCGGGCCGGTCGGCTCGCGCAGGCCCCGGCCGGCGGCCCGCAGCGACGCCGGGTCGGTGTAGGCGGCCCAGTCCAGGTCGAGGTCGTCGAGGAGCACCGGCAGCAGCAGTTCGGCCTCCGGTGGCAGCGCCGCCCGCAGCACCGCGGGCAGGTCGTTCCCGCCCGGCTCGGAGCCGACCGGCACGTACGCGGTCATCCGGGCCGGCCGCAGCCGGCGTACCAGATCGACGAGCCCGGCCTGGACGGCCGCCGCGGCCTCCGCCCGGTGCGGCGCCGACAGCGACCGGCGGTGGGCGAGCAGCGCGACCCGCAGGTCCCGCTTGGCCACATCCGCTTCATCAGAAAATTCCGGCACGCAACACTCCTGACGCAACGCTTGCCTCCCGGTCGCTCTGTGTCAGCATCGCAGGAAGGGGCGCGGTACTTCCGGGGGGAAGCTTGACGCTACGCGGGCGGTTGACGGCGGCGTTCCTCACGGTGGTGCTCGGCCCCGTCCTGCTCGGCGCGTTCTTCGTCGGGTCCACCCTGAGCGCCGTCGACCGTGGCCGCGCCACCGAGCGCCTGGGCGTCGCGGCGGCCGGGGTGCGCACCTCCGTCGACGCGCTCTGCCAGCAGCTCCGTGCGGCGGCCGACGCGGTCGCACTCGTCGCCGATCCGGCCGCCCGGCCCCGCGCGGCCGACCAGGTGGTCGCCCGGGGCCTGGCCGCCGCCGTGCTGATCGCGGGCCCGGCCGGCAACACCAGCTACGCCACTCCCGGTGGCCCCGCCGGGCCCTGGCAGGACTGCGCCGCCGACGCGACCGCCGGCCCGGTCCGCGCGCTCGCCGCCCGGGTCCGGCTCCGCGATCCGGCCGGCGCCGACCTGGGCACGGTCGCCGCCGCGCAGCCCGTCGACCCGGCCTTCGTGGCGCGGCTCGCCGCCGTGACCGGGGCCGGGGTCACCCTCCTCGACGACCCGGGCCGGATCACCCAGACGACCGAGGACCGGGAGGTACGCGCAGCGGTGCTGGCCGCCGCCCGCCAGGCGGACGGGGACCGGGTGACCGGCACCGCCGACGGCCGGTACGTGCGCCGGGTCGGCCCCGCCCCCGGCCAACCGCTGGCGCTGGTGCTCTCGGTGCCGGGGGAGCGCCCACCCGGGCTCTACGCGGCTCTGGTCGGTGCCGTGGTGCTGGCCGCCCTGCTGGCCGTGGTGGCCGCCTGGCGGCTGGCCCGGGTCACCACCCGGCCCCTAGTCGAGCTGGCGGGAGCGGTGGACCGGGTGGCACAGGGCGACCTCACCACCCGGGTGCCGGTCCGCACCCGCGACGAGATCGGGCGGCTGGCCGGCGCGTTCAACCGGATGACCCGGGAGACCGGCAGCTATGTCGCCGCCCTGACCAGCAGCCGGGATCAGCTCCGCGGCCACCTGACCGTGCTCGGCGACACCCTGGCCAGCACCCATGACCTGCAACGCATCCTGCGGGTGATCCTGCACAGCGCGATCGCCGCCACCGGCGCCCGGGCCGGCGCCGTGCTGCTGGTCGACGGCGACGGCGCGCTGGTCGGCCAGTGCGTCGAAGGGCTGGACGGGCGCTGGCCGACCGGGGACCCGGCCGACCCGGCCACGCTGCGGGTGCCGGTCGGCGCCGGGGTGCTCGGCACGGTGGCCGCCACCGGGGAGCCGCTACGCGGCCGGTGGGAGCCGCCGGACGCGCCGACCGGGGAGCCGTCCTGCGAGACGTACGTGGCGGTGCCGTTCGCCGCTCCCCGCGGCGCGGAACCGCGCGGCGGCCCGGACCGGCCCGGCCATCCTCCGGCCGACGGCGATCCGGCCGACCCCGACCGCGCTCTCGGCGTGCTGGCCCTCTACGACCGGCCCGGCGCCGACGGGTTCGACGAGGACGACCTCGTCACCCTGCGGACCTTCGCCGGGCACGCGGCGGTGGCGGTGGAGAACGTCCGGGTGCACGAGGAGGCCCAGCGGCTCTCGCTGACCGACCCGCTCACCGGGCTGTGGAACTACCGCTACCTGCGCGAGTCGATCCGCCGCGAGGTCGAGCGGGCCAACCGCTTCGGCCGCATGCTCAGCGTGCTCGCCCTCGACCTGGACCGGTTCAAGCACGTCAACGACACCTGGGGCCACGCCGCCGGGGACGCGGTGCTGATCGAGTTCGCCCGCCGGGTACGCGGCGAGATCCGGGAGGTCGACCTCGCGTTCCGGCACGGCGGCGAGGAGTTCGTGGTGCTGCTGCCGGAGACCGACGCCCGGGGCGCCACGATCGTCGCCGAGCGGCTCGGCTCGGTGGTCCGGGACCAGCCGGTCGCGGTGGAGGGGCACGGGGGGGAGCCCATCCGGGTGCCGGTGACCGTCTCCATCGGCATCGCCGTGTACCCGGACCACGCGGCCGGTGGCCAGCAGGTGCTCGACGCCGCCGACGACGCGCTCTACGCGGCCAAGGCCGCCGGCCGCGACGGCTACCGGCTGGCGCTGCCCCCCGACCCGGTCCCCACCCAGGAGATGCCGGTGGTGGTCGCCGCGGTCAGCCCGCCCGACGGACAGCCCCGGCCCGGCGCCGGCGACGCCGCGACGGCGGCACAGGGCGGCGCGTCTTCCGGTCCTCACCCGCCGCGGCAGAGCCGTGGCCGATAGTCTCGCGACATGTCGGAGCACTCAGCGAACCCCTCAGCGACCGCCGCGACCGGTCGCTCCCGCGCCGTCAAGGCCGTCATCCCGGCGGCCGGCCTGGCCACCCGGTTCCTGCCGGCCACGAAGGCGGTCCCCAAGGAGCTGCTGCCGGTGGTCGACCGGCCGGTGCTCCAGTACATCGTCGAGGAGGCCGCCCAGGCCGGGCTCAACGACGTGCTGCTGATCACCGGGCGCGGCAAGACGGCCATGGTGGACCACTTCGACCGCCGGCCCGACCTGGAGGAGCGGCTGGAGAGCAAGCCCGAGCTGCTGGCCGCCGTCAAGCGCACCGAGGACCTGGCCGAGATCTACACCTGCCGCCAGCCCGAACAGCTCGGCCTCGGCCATGCCGTCGGCTACGCCGAGTCGCACGTCGGCGACGCGCCCTTCGCGGTGCTGCTCGGCGACGAGTTCGTCAAGATGGACGAGCCGCTGCTGCCGGCCATGCTGGACCTCCAGGCCCGCACCGGCGGCGTCGTGCTGGCGTTCTTCGAGGTCGACCCGTCCGAGACCTCGCGCTACGGCATCGCCTCGGTCGAACCGGCCGGGCCCGAGTTCGGCGACCTCGCCGAGGTCGTCCGGGTCACCGGCATGGTGGAGAAGCCGAAGCCGGAGGACGCGCCGAGCAACCTGGCCGTCCTCGGCCGCTACGTGCTCCCCGGGAAGATCTTCGACGCGATTCGGCGCACCGAGCCGGGCAGCGGCGGGGAGATCCAGCTGACCGACGCCATGGAGATCCTGCGCAACGAGGGGGTGCCCGTGCACGCCATCGTCTACCGGGGCACCCGCTACGACACCGGCCAGCCACTCGGCTACCTCCAGACCGTGGTGCAGATCGCCGTCGAGCGCGAGGACCTGGGCGCCGAGTTCCGCAAGTGGCTGACCGAGTTCGTCAACAACGGCGACGAGACGGTCACCGCGGCGATCCTGAACGGGATGCGCGACCAGTCCGGCGGTGCCGGTACATGACCGCGACGGCCGACGCCGAGGCGGCCGCGAACGAGTTGACGCCGCTCGCCGACTACCTGGGCAGCGTGCTGCGCAGGTTACGCGCGCTGCCTCCGCTCGACCTCGACCTCACCCAGGCGTACGGCAACGTTCTCGCCGAGGACGTGGTCGCGCCGCACTCGTACCCCGCCTTCGACCAGGCGGCGGTGGACGGGTACGCCGCGCGCTGGGAGGACATCTCCGGAGGAAGCCGGGGGCCGGGCTACGTCCCGGCCCCCTCCGGTATCCCCGGTGGGCGCAGCATCCGGCTGAACGTGGTCGGCGACCTGGGCGCGGCGAGCTGGCGGCCGGTCCGGCTCACCCCCGGCTCCTGCTTCTCGGTGGCGGCGGGGGCGCCCCTGCCCGTCGGCGCCGACGTGGTGGTCCCCGTCGAGTGGACCGACCAGGGCATGGCCGCCGTCGAGATCTTCCGCGCCCCCAAGCGGGGCTACGGCGTGCGCCGCGCCGGTGAGGAGCTGCCCGCCGGCACGCTGCTCGCCCGTGCCGGTGCGTACGTCTCGCCGGCCCTGGTCGCGGTGTTCGCCGCCACCGGCATCGGGCACGTGGTGGTCCGGCCCAGCCCGCGGGTGGTCATCGTGGCCACCGGCGACGAGCTGGTCGACGTGGGCCGGGGCAGCCAGCCCGGCCAGGTGGTGGACACCAACTCGCACGCGCTGACCGCCGCTGCGGCCGAGGCGGGCGCGCTGGCGTACCGCGTCGGGATCTGCGACGACGACCCGGAGGCGTTGCGCGGCCTGCTGGAGGACCAGACCCTGCGGGCCGACCTCATCATCACCACGGGCGGCACCGGCACCGGCCCGGGCGACATGGTGCGCCGGATCCTGTCCCGCCGCGAGGGCGGCCGGGCCGGGCCGGTCACGTTCACAGAGGTCGCCCTCTATCCCGGAACGGCCCTCGGATTCGGTACGGTCGGCGCCGAGGAGGTGCCGGTGGTGTGTCTTCCCGGTGAGCCAGGCGCGGCGCTGATCGGCTTCGAGGTGCTGGCCCGCCCGGCCATCCAGTTGCTGGCCGGCGCCGAGCCGGTGTTCCGGCCCAGCGTCCGGGCGCACCTGCTGGAGACGGTCTCGTCCCCGGTGGGGCTGCGCGAGTTCCGCCCCGCGCACGTAGCCGAGCGGCGCGGCGGCGGCTACACCGTGCAGCCACTCGCCGGTGGGCCGTTCACCCTCTCCGGCCTCGCCGAGGCGAACGGCCTGCTCGTCCTCGGCGAACGGGTCACCACCGCGGCGGCGGGCTCCACGGTGGATGTTCTCCTGCTGGACCGGCGCCGGTGAGTTGGTTCCGGCGGCCGCCAGGATGGCCGGCGGTGCTCGTGGACGGTCCGGTGGTGCTGCGGCCGTACCGGCGTTCCGACGCGATCAGCTGGTCGGAGATCCGGCGGGCCAACCGCGCCTGGCTGTCCCCCTGGGAGTCCCACCTCCCGGGCAGCTGGGACGAGATGAACTCACCGGCCGCGTTCCGCTACGTGCATGCCGACCAGCGGAAGTCCGCGCGGACCGGTGACGGCATGCCGTTCGCGGTCTGCCTGCGCGAGAACGGCACCGAGAGGCTTGTCGGCCACCTCAACGTCGGCAGCATCGTGCGGCGCGCCTTCTGCTCCGGCTACGTGGGCTACTGGGTGGACTCCCGGGTCGCCGGTCGCGGCGTCATCCCCACTGCGGTGGCTCTGGCCGTGGACCACGCGTTCGGCCCCGGCGGGCTGCACCGGATCGAGGTGAACATCCGGCCGGAGAACCAGCCGTCCCGCCGGGTGGTGGAGAAGCTCGGCTTCCGCGAGGAGGCCTACCACGTGCGTTACATGCACATCGACGGCGCCTGGCGTGACCACATCGGATACGCGATGACCAGTGAGGAAGTGTTCGCCGAGGGCGGCCTGCTGGCCCGGTGGCACCGCGTGCGTGACAACCGCGGGTGAAGGCTCCCACTCGCCACGCCCGGCGCGGCGCACGGTGAAGTCGGTCGGCGGCCCGTAACCTCAAGTAACTGCAAGCTGTGGCAAGCGCTGCCTGCCCGCACGATCTGCGCCATCAACGACGGGCGACGGAAGAAGTTGCGGTCGTGTGGCGCTCGCCCCGAACTTGGTGACGGGAGGGGTGAGGGTGCCGACCTCGGTGCTCCTCGCCGTCCTCGCCGCCGCCGGTCTGCTCGCCCTCGCGCCGGCGCTGGTCCGCCGGTACGACGCCACCGAGCGGCTGGTGGCGGAGCGGGCGCAGTCGACGGCCCGGGTGCTCCAGCGCCGCCGTCGACGTCGCACCGTGCCCGGACGGCGGCCGGTGCGCCCACCCCGCGCCCTCATTGTCACGCTGAGTGAAGATGTCAGCACGGGTGGTCTCGCCCGTCCGGTATCGGCGCCACCGTCCCGCCGCCGCTCGGGCCGGCTCCGCTCGGTGCCGCCCGCCCCCGCCAAGTCCCGCCGACGGCACCCCGCGAAGCGGCGGCACACGCCGGCCGTCTACCGGCGGCGCCGGGTGCTCGCCGCTCTGCTGCTGCTCAACCTCGTCGAACTGATCGGCGTGGTGCTGGTCAGCCCCGGATTCTGGATCAGCGTCTCGGTCACCGGCACGCTGCTCGTGGCGTACGTCGTACACCTGCGGCAGCGGGCCCTCGCCGGGCGCCGGCGGCGGCGCGCGGAGGCCCGGGAGGCCGCGTGGCTGGCCGCCCGCCAGGCCGAGGTGCGCCGCGAGCAGGCCCGGCGCGCCGCGGCCCGGCGGGAGGCGCAGCGCCGCCTGGCCGCCCAGCGCGAGGCGGTGCGGCGTACCGCCATGGGGCTGGACCGGCCCGCGGACCTGCCGCCCGCGGCGAGCGGTGGCTCGGTCTCCTACCGCCGGGCCGGCGGCCTGCGGGGGCGGCCGTACCAGAGCGGGCGGGGCGCTTAAAAAATCTTCCGCCGGCGTTGTCGAATCCGGTGGGTGTCGTTCGACGGGTTGGTGAAGGCCGGTGCGGAGCCGGCCGTAACCAGGGGAGCTTGTGATGGCCACGATCGTGTCGAACTTCTTCATCTCGCTGGACGGTGTCGTGGAGCGGCCCGACCAGTGGCACTTCCCCTACTTCGACGACGAGATGGGCGCCGTCGTGGGTCGCGGGGTGGCGGGGACCACGGCGTTCCTCATGGGGCGCACGCAGTACCAGGAGTGGTCGGAGTACTGGCCCGGCCAGACGGGGGACGACATCGAGTTCGCATCGTTCATCAACTCGGTGCCGAAGTACGTGCTGTCCAACACGCTCACCCAGACGACCTGGCAGAACTCGCAGCTGATCTCGGGCGACTCCGACCGGGTCGCGGCGCGGCTGCGGGAGATCAAGGAGAGCGCCGACGGGGAGATCTCCATGTCGGGCGGCGCCACCACGGTCCGGTGGCTGCTGGCCAACGGCCTGCTCGACGAGCTGCGGCTGCTGGTCCACCCGATCGCCGTGGGCCACGGGCAGCGGCTCTTCGAGGACACGCCGACCTGCCCGCTGCGGCTGGTGAGCAGCGAGACGCTGAAGAGCGGGGTGCTGAACCTGGCGTACGCGCCGGCCTGAGGGGCGGCTCGGGAGATCTTGGAGGGTTTGGGCCCCGGTGGGGGCCGTTTCCCTCCAAGATCTCCTGGTCCGGTGGGGCGGTTCGCGTCGGAGCTGCCCGACCTGTTAACCTTGGCGCCGGCCCGCCCGGTGCAAGCCGGGTGGGACCGACGCTGGTACGCCAGCGGAGGGGCTGTGGCGCAGACCGGTAGCGCACCTCGTTCGCATCGAGGGGGTCAGGGGTTCAAATCCCCTCAGCTCCACCCAGTTCAAGGGCCGTTTCCCATGGTGGGGGACGGCCTTTTTCGATCTTGTACAGCAGCGAGGTACAGCAGTGATCGACCGCAGGGTCGATGGGGCTGGCCGCGAGCTAATCCGGCAGCGGTGTGGGATGCATCGTGAGGTAGATCAGCCCCTGCTCCTCGTGAACCGTGCAGGTCAGTTCGTAGGGCTCGGCAGCGCCAATGCGGAAGACGAGGGTGACTCGATCCGGCACGAATCTCTCTGTGCCGGTGGGCTCGCCGAAGACGCCGGTGATCTCTTGCTGGTCCAGTCCTGCCCGTAGGGGGAGCCGGAGTGCGTCGATCATGCTCTGAGCCGTCGGCTCCGGCAGGGCGACGAGGTCGATCGCTACCGAACGCGTTACCTCGGGAGCCGACTCAAGACGAAGCCACTCCGTGAAGCCCGACGCCTCCCCAACCCAGCAACGCTCCAGGTACTCCCAGCCGCGAAGCTGCTCAAGGTGCTCCGCCGCTACGAAGTGGGCGAGGCGAAGCCGACCGAAGGCGTCATGCGAGATCCCCCACGGCTCCACCCTGGCACTCCTTCAGTTAATCGAGATCGGGCGACAGTACCGCAGGTCACAGGAACTGGTCACCGAGCCGCGTGAGGGCCGTCTCGGCCGCCTCCGAGGCGACTCGGGCGTAGACGTTCATGGTCACGGCGATCTGGCTGTGCCGGAGGATCCGCATCATGACCCTGGGGTGGACGTCGAGAGCCACCAGCAGGGTGGTGCAGGCGGGCCGGGTGGTGTGCACGGAGATCTCCCGGACGCGGGCTTTGCGGCAGCGGGTCTTGAACTCCCGGTGGAAGTTCCTCGGCTCGACCGGCGCGGCCGGCGACTCGGCGAGCGGGTCGGGGGCATCAACCGGAACCCGTTGGTGCCGCCCCACGATCCGGCGAACTCGGCGAGGATCCACCGGCCCGGACATCGACGAGCCACGGCTGGCGGCCGAGCGGTTCGTCCAGCACCTGGAACGGCGGGACGACGCGGCGGCGTACGCGTCGACGTGCCCGGAGGCCCAGGAGCGGGTCACGCTGGCGGAGTTCACCGCCACGGTGGAGCGCCTGGGCCGCCCGGTGTCGCACACGCTCACCGGTGCCGCCTTCGGCACGCCAGCGATCCGGTCGCGGCGGTTGCGCCGTCAGGTGTCGCAGGCGATCCCGTCGCCGTCGCGGTCCAGGTCGTAGATGTCCTCGCCCACCACCCGCACCGGCCCGTCGACGTACGCGGGGCCGTTGCCGCTGCCGCCGGCGCAGTCGACGTCGCTGGCGATCGGCACGCAGGCGCCGCTGTAGTTCGGGTCGCACTGCCGCGTCTGCTTGGTCCCGACGGCAATCACCTGCGTGACCGGCGCCTTCGTGACCACGGAACGCACGAGCTTCTTCCCGGTCTGCACGCCGTCGGTGACGGTCACCTGGTAGGTGAGCGTGCGGACGCCCGCCGCCCCGCGGGTCCGGATCTTCTTCGTGCCCTCGGCAAGGGAGGAGTCCTTGACCGTCCTGGTCGAGTAGGCGATCTTCTCGGTCGTCGTGACGATCCGGGTCTCCACCTGCGGGGACGGCGACTCGCTCGGCGCCGCCTCGGTCGTGCTGGCCGCCGCCGTCGGGGTGGCGACATCGGCCACGGCCGGAGCGGGAGCGGCGGCCTCGCCGCCGTTCGGCGCTGAGGTGGCCGGGGCGGCGTCCTTCTTGCCGGTGTCCGCCGGAGAGTCGGCGACCGCGCCGATGGCGACGCCGCCGCAGCAGCAGAGCACCAGGACACCCGCCGTCACGATGGCGACCTGCGCGCCGCGCGAGAGGCGGCGCCACCACGACTGCCGCGGCGGAGCGGCCGGGTACTGGCCCATCGGGTACGGCGGGACCGCGTCGAACTTGGCGGTCGGCTGCTGGTGGGGCGGCGGCGGGGGCGGCGGCGCCTGCCCGCGCCACGGGTCCTGCGGCGGTGGGTACGTCACGCCTCTCAGTCTGCTTTCAGCCGCAACAATTGCTAGCGGCTAATCGGGCACCCTCAGTGCCGACACCTCGACGGCCTGTCAGGTCGGAATGTTCCGACTGGTCGCCCGGAGCGACGAGTGGTGATCGGCCACCCGGCCGACGGGAACCACTGGTCAGCCGGGTTCCCGCCGCACCGGAGACCGGTCGATCAGGCGGTGAAGTCGTCCCGCGCGTCCCCGGCGTCCTGCTGGACGTGCTCGCCGGGGCGCTTGCCCCGGACGGCGTCCTGGCGCCGCACCTCGTCCGCCTCGGACCGCTCGTCCCGGTTCATGTCGCCCAACCGCGCCCGGGCCGGGCCGGCCAGATCCTCGAGGTCGTCCTTCGCCCGTTCGACGCTCATGTCGCCTCCCCTGCCGTCGTGGCGCCGTCGCGCCCTCCGCCCGCGGCGTCCCCGCCCGTCGAGGAGTGAAACCCGAGCGGGCTGGTCAGCGCTTCCGCCGGGCCAGGCCGCGAGCAGGCCCGGGTGGTAGGTCTCGCGGGCGGGGTGCACACCGGCTTCCCTTCGGGTGGCAGGCTCCCCGGAGCGAGCACGAGCCGGAGGGAGCGGGGACATGGCGGGTTGGTCCGCGATGGCGGGAACGAACGATTTCGAGGTACCCGGTGAGGAGCAGGCCCGGGACCTGGTGGAGGCCCTGTCCACACACGGGTTCGCCTACGTCACGGCCCGGCCGTCACCGCGCGGCGGTTGGCTGGTGACGGTCCTCGACGAGGGGCCGTACCCGGTGGACACCGTCGGGCACCGGACCATCGAGGCGGTGGCCAGCGCCGCCGGCCTCATCGCCCGCGAGCACGGCGGGTACGCCGCCGGCGGCAGCCGTTTCGACGTGAGCAGGCTGCCCAGCTATCGAGAGGCCCAGGCCCCCGTGGTGCGCACGAACCCGGGGACGCGCCCGCCGATCCCGACCGTCGTGGTCGTGCCGCCCCCGCCCTCCGCGCCGCTGGCGCTGACCCCGGACATCGCCGTCGAGGACGTGCCGATCGACCTGTCCGGGTTGGACGACGTGCCCTGGGCCGAGCTGTCCCACGCCCACGGCTCCGCCGAGGACATTCCCGGCCTGCTGCGCGAGCTGGCCGACCCGTACGGCGACTGGGACGAGATCCTCGACGAGCTGTTCGGCGACGACCTGCTGCACCAGGGGACCTGCTACTCGGCCACCGCGCCGGCGCTGCCGTACCTGTCGCGGCTGATCCGCTCCGGGGCTTTACCCGCCCGGCAGCGCCTCCACCTGCACGCGTGGCTGCTCATCGCCGCCGGCCGACTCGGGGACGGCCTGATCGCCGGCGCCGAGGTGGCGCTGGTCCACGGCGAGCCGCCGGAGCCCGCCTCCTGGACCGAGGAGGTGTACCGCGCGGTCGACCGGGAGCTGCCGGCCCTGCTGAGGCGGTGGGAGGTCGAGGTGCCCGCGGTGCGCTTCGTGCTGGCCGCCCTGGCCGGGCTTTACCCCGTGCACGGGCGTCAGGTCGTCGGCCGGATCACGGCGATGGCCGAGGAGTTCGAGGGCACCCGGGCCGGCGCGTACCTGCGGCTGGCCGAGGCCCTCGTGCAGGGCCGGGACGAGTCGGCCGGCGAGCTGGCGGCGGCCATCGTGGCCTGGGAGGACGACCTGGACCCGGATTGGCTGGACGCCCCCGGGGTCGGGGTGGCCGTACGGGCGGGGCAGGTCCTCACGGAGGGCGGGCTGCGCACGCTGAGCGACGTCGAGCGGGCGGCCGTCGGTGGGGAAACCGAGCCAGGCTGACGGCGGCCGGACCGACGCCGTCGACCGCCGTGCCCGACCGGTTCGGGCGACGCGAAGGGGGCCGGTCCACACGGGACCGGCCCCCTTGCCGCCGCACGTGGGCCGTTACGGCTTCCAGGAGCCCGCGGTACGCAGGTGGTGCTGGTACTCCAGCGTGCCGCTCTTGTTCTTGACGTCGAAGATGAGCTGCCCGGTGCGCTTGCTGCCGCTGGGCAGGTTGTTGCCCGAGCCCATCAGCTTGCCGCAGCCGGAGAAGGCGCCACCGACGCCGCTCTCCTCGGTGCCGTCGGCGCCGACCCACTTGAAGAAGAACGGGTTGATCGAACCGGTGCCCTTGGTGACCTCGGCGGTCACGTCGGCGATCAGGTACATGCCGTTCTTCGGATCCGGCATGAACTCCTGGCAGGCCTTGTCCTTGGTCCGGAAGTTGCTGACCGTGATCTCGACGGTGCCGTCGTCGTCGTTGACGATCAGCGTGTCGCCGGACGGCATGTTGAAGGTCTCGTTGTCGGTCTTGCCCGGCTCCGGCGTCGCCGAGGTGCCGCCGGTCGGGGTGTCGTCGACCGGGTCGCTGTAGGTGACCCCGGGGGTGGGGAGGCTGTCGATGGCGTCCTTGGTCTTCTGCGCCCCGCTGTAGATGGCGAAGATGCCGCCGCCGCAGCAGAGCAGCAGCATGACCGCCACCACGATGCCGACGGTGATCCAGACGTTCTTGTTGGACTTCTTGGCCGGCGGGCCGAACTGCCCGGGCGCGGGCGGGTATGGCCCGGTCGGCGGGTACGCCTCACCCGGGGGCGGCGGGAACTGCCCGGGCGGCGGGGGGAACGCGGCCCCGGCCGCCGGGTACGGCGGCTGCGGCGCGCCCGGCGGCGGGTACGGGGCACCCGAGGTCGGCGGCTGCGGCGCGTACGGCGGCTGCGGCGCGTACGGCGACTCCGGGGCGGACGGGTACCCGCCACCCGCCGGCGGGTACGGCGGCTGCGGCGGGTACGGCGCACCCGAGGTCGGCGGCTGCGGCGCGCCCGAGACCGGCTGCGGGCTGCCGGGCACCGGCGGCATCGGCGCGGTGGGGAACGCCTGGGTCGGCGGTTCCTGAGGCGGCTGGTTCGGGTCCTGCGGTCCGAACGGAGGCTGAGGGTGGCTCACCGTACTCCTTGGGGCACCTTCGAGATCGACAGTCGGAACGACGGTACAAGCCCGTCGCAACGCGACCGTCAGGCCCTCACCCCGGTACCAGAACGGCGGCGGTGCGCACCAGATCGGCATCCACCGCGAACCGACCGGCTATCGACGACGGCGGATCGGTCAGCGGGGCGGCGGCGAGCCGGGCCGGCGCGATCCGGGCGGTGAACGTGCCCGCCTCGGGGTCGAGCGTGACCCGGGCGTCGGGAAAGTCCAGCCAGGTCCCGACGAGCGGCCGCCACACCTTGTAGACGGTCTCCTTGACGCTGAACAGCACGACCGGCCAGGCCACCTCGCGCGGCAGCCGGGCCAGTTCCGCCTCCTCCTCGGGCAGGCAGACCTTCCGGCGTACCCCGGTGGGAAGGTCCCGGTGGCGCTCGGCGTCGATGCCGACGGCGCGGATCTCGGCGGCGCGGGCGGCGGCGGCCGCGCAGTAGTCCCGGGTGTGGGTGATGGCGCCGACGATGCCGGGCGGCCAGACCGGGGCGCGGTCGGTGCCGGCGGGCACCGGCGTGGCCGGCAGCCCCAGCCCGGCCAGCGCCCGGCGGGCGCACACCCGGCCGGCGGTGAAGTCGCGGCGGCGGCCGGCCACGGCCCGCTCGCCCAGGCCGGCGCGCTCGGCCGGGAGCAGCGCGCCGGTCCAGTCCGCGGCGCCGGCCACCGCCACGGCGACCTCGGGCGGCAGTAGGTCCCGCATGAGGGGGGAACGTACCGCAACCATGTAACGCCGGAGCGTTCCGGGGCGCTGTTTGATCGTTCTGGGGAGACACCGTCCACAAGCACGAGTCCACTCACGAGAGGATCGGCCGATGACGCCTGGCGCGAAGGCGTCGGGATCACGATCGGGCGAGCACGCCCCCGTGACCCCCGACTGGATCTGTGGCTCCTGCGGCGACGAGTGGCCCTGTGCCACGAAGCGCCGGCGGCTGCTGGACGAGTACCGGGTGGACCGTGCCTCGCTGAGCGTCTATCTCGGCTCCTGCCTGGCCGCCGCCACGCAGGACCTGCGCGCCGCCCCGGTCGGCTCCCTCCAGGACCGGTTCATCGGCTGGGTGCCGCGCACCCCGCGCACCCTCTGACCCGCGCTTCCGGTGGCCGCCGCGTCGGGTTCGGGGCGGCCACCGGTCGCGGGCTCAGGGGCGGCGGGGCCGCCGGGTGAGCGCGAAGCCCACCACTCCCGCCACGGCGGCCAGCACGCCGCCGACGCTGGTCCACACCCAGCGCGAGCCGGGCTCCGGTAGCCAGCCGGTGAGGCCGCCCTCCTCCTCGGCGACGGGCTCCGGCGCCGGCTCCGCGGTGAGCACCGTGCCGGCCTTCGTGTTCGCCACCAGCGGCGCCGCCAGCTTCCCGTCGTCGCCGGACCCGCCGCCGTCGGTGTCGGCGCCGACCAGCAGGTCCACCTCGACCGGCAGGCCCAGGTCGGGTTCGGGCAGGTCGGTGACCGAGAGCCGGAGGTAGTAGGTGCCGGGCAGCGGGTCGCCGGACCACGGCTCCGCCCAGGGCCGGACCCGGCGCAGCGTGCAGCCCAGCGCCACGCTGGTCGCGGTCGCCGCCGCGGTCGGGGTCTGCGCGCCGGCCGTGCACGCCTGGCGGCGGCGCAGTCCGTCGAAGACGTCGACGGTCCAGGTGGACGCGCCGGTGCGCGCCTTGCCGAAGGAGACCGTGGCCGTGACCTCGTGGACCTGGCCGGCCTCGGCGCGGAACGACCAGTAGAGATGGTCGCCGGTCGAGGCGCCCACCCGGACCGGCTGGCCGGGGGTGATGGTCGTGGCGGTCAGGAACGAGGTGCCGGCCTTGGTGACCGTGGCCGCGCCGGGCGAGGGCGTCGGCGCCGCGGCGGCGGCCGCCGGAGCGAGGGCCAGGCCGGCGGCGGCCAGCGCCGCGGCGGAGCGGATCAGCGTACGCATCGTCAGTCTTACCTCCACGTGGCCACCCACCAGCGGGTGAGCAGGCCGGCGATCAGCCCGGTGACCAGCCCGGCCAGGGTGAGCAAAAGCAGCAGCACCCAGCCGCGGCCGAGGTCCGGCCCGTCCGGGGCGGGGGACGCGGCGACCACGTCGACGGTCAGCTCCACCGGCATGCCCGGGGTGACCTGGGTGCCGGGGCGCGGCGCGAACGAGTTGCTGACCACGAGGCACACGGTCCGCGCCGCCTGCACCCCGCTCGGGGTGGGCTCGGGGCCGGGCTCCTCCTCGGCGGCCGACCAGCGCAGCCCGGCCGAGACCACGTCGGTGCGCCCGCTGCCCGCGTCGACACCCCGGACCAGTTCCCGCCCGTCCGGTGCGGTGGCCCGCAGCAGCACGCCGTAGTCCGGGTTCACCGGCCGGTCCAGCGCGAGGCTCACCGAGGCGCGCAGCTCCTGCCCGGGGCGTACCGGCACCCGGTACCAGCGGTGCTCGGCGAACGCCTCCCGGTCGGTGTAGACGCCGGGGGCGAGGAGCGGGGCATCGTCGCAGCCGGCCGACCCGCCGACCACGGTCGGGGTGGCGGTGTAGGTGTCCCGGGCCCGGTCCACCAGCTGCTTGATGCGCCCGGTCAGCTCGTCGGCGCTCTGCGCCGCCGTGTACGTGCCGCCGGTCGCCCCGGCGATGCAGAGCAGCTGCCGGCGGACCTTCTCGTCGGGAGCCAGGCCGAGCGTGTCGACGACCAGCCGGGTGCCCTGGGCGGCCAGCTCACGGGCCACCTGGCAGGGGTCGGGCGGGGCGCAGGTGTCCTCGCCGTCGGTGATCAGCACGATCCGGCGGGCGGTGCTGCCGGTGCCCAGGTCCTGCGCGGCGGACCGGAGCGCCAGCCCCACCGGGGTGAAGCCGGTCGGGCGCAGCGTGGCGACGGCCGCCTTGGCCTGCGTACGGTCCACGGGGCCGACCGGCACGATCTGCTGGGTGTCCCGGCAGCCCTGCTTCTTGTCCTCACCCCGGTAGGTGGCGCCGAGCACCCGGATGCCGAGCTGGGTCTCGTCCGGCAGCGCGTCGACCACCTCGTTGAACGCCTGCTGCGCCACCGAGATCCGGCTGCGCCCGTCGATGTCCCGCGCCCGCATCGAGCCGCTGACGTCGAGGACCAGCTCGACCTTGGGTGGCTCGGCAGGGGGTTCGGTGGTCCCGTCGTCGGCCGCGGCGGGCGGCGGACCGATCAGCGCGGTCGTCGCCAGCAGTCCGAGAAGGACGGCCGCCGATCGTCTCTTGTTGATCACCGGGCGAAGTGTAGTGAGATCCACTGTGGAAGATCATCCGGGTCCGGCAATCAAGATCGATCGATGCGCCGAGCTCATCGTCAGGGGCCGTGCGGTGCCCGTCCGCGCGTCGGTGAACAGTAAGGAATTCGTAATGTTTCCGCAGTGTGACCCACCGTAACGTGCCCGATGTAAACCATTTGGGGGGTGGCGCATTCGTCGGAAATCTGACCAGGGCCGACCCGTTGTGCCGCTGCCACACTGTGGTTAAGCTCTGTCTTGCGCGCCCCAATCGCCCGCTTCCCCCGTGGCAGGCGATCGGGGCGCGCTTTTTCGTGCCTCCGGTTCCGGGCCCCCCGGCCGCCTGCAACGGCCGACGCGTGATCGCAACCGGTTTTCGGCCGGGCCGCGCCGATCAGATCCAGCGACCGTCCAGCCACATCCGGGCGGACCAGTCCGCGTAGGCCATGAGCCGGCCCACGAAGATCGGATAGAAGTAGCCGAAGCAGAGGGCGACCAGCAGCACGTACGCGCCCGCGATGATCCCGCCGATCAGCCGGCGGTCGGAGGTCTCCTCGGCGCTTGGCGGCGCCGCCGTGCCGGCGGCCGGGGCGGGCGAGATGATCGCGCCGAGCACGTAGACCACCGCGAGCACGAGGAACGGCACCGCAGGCGCGGCGTAGAACGAGAACATCGTGCGGCCGTCGAGGGCGAACCAGAACCAGGGCAGCAGGCCGGCGGCCACGCTGAGCAGGATGGCGCCGGCCCGCCAGTCGCGCCGCGCCAGCCCGAGCCAGACCGTCGCCGCCAGCGCCGGCAGGAACGACCACCAGAGCAGCGGCGTGCCCAGCAGCAGGATCTCCGAGGCGCAGCTCGGCGCGCCGCAGTTGCCGTCGCCGGACCAGTAGAAGGCCACCGGCCGGCCGAGCAGCAGCCACTGCCACGGCCAGGACTGGTACTTGTGCGGGTCGTCGAGCTGGGTGTGGAAGCCGTACGCGGCCTTGTGGTATTCCCACAGGTTGATCAGCGGCCCGATGACCGGGGTGTCGCTCAGCCCCGGCGTGTTCGGGTAGCGGCTGGCCAGGCGGTAGTAGCCCTCGTCGCCGAGCAGCCAACCCGACCAGGTGAGCACGTAGGTGACGACCATGAGCACGCCGGCCGCCAGCAGCCACGGCAGCTCGTCGAGCAGGGCGTCCCGCCACGGACGGCGGACCCCGGCCGAACGGCGGACGCCGACCTCCCAGAGGAGCACCAGCAGCGCGAAGGCCGGGACGAAGTAGAGGCCGCTCCACTTCACCGCGCACGCGCAGCCGAGCAGCACCCCGGCGGCCAGCCGCCACCACGGCCAGTCGCGCCAGGTCGACGGCGGACGCCCCGCCCGCCCCGGCAGCGACGGGTCGAGCCCCGCCTCCAGGGCCCGGGCCCAGCGCCGGCGCCGGGCGTCGCGGTCGAGCACCAGGGCACCGAACGCGGCCAGCACGAACAGCAGCAGGAAGATGTCGAGCAGCGCGGTGCGGGAGAGCACGAAGTGGAAGCCGTCCAGGGCGAGCAGCAGCCCGGCCGCGCAGCCCAGGGTGGTGGAGCGGAACATCCGCCGGCCGATGCGCACCAGCAGCAGCACCGACAGGGTGCCGGCGACGGCCGCCGCGAACCGCCAGCCGAACTCGGGGGCGGTGGTCATCAGGTGCCCCGGCACGGAGATCTTCGTCTCCGCGTCCTGGTAGCCGAAGGCCCACTCGCCGAGGCCGATGAGCCACTTGCCCAGCGGCGGGTGCACCACGTACGACGGGCCGTTGTCCTTGTAGTTCCACTCGACGCCGCGGTCGATCAGCCCGTAGGCGTCGCGGGCGTAGTAGATCTCGTCGAAGATCTTCCCGTTGGGGCCGCTCAGGCCGACGAAGCGCAGGATCGCGGCGATCGCCACCACGACACCGGTGGCCAGCCAGGCGCGCCCCCGGTCGAGGTGGGCGTCGACGGTGTCGAGCCGACGCCGGACGACGGCCGGGATCCGGCCGCCGCCGCTCGTGGCGGGGCCGGCGGCCCCGTCGGCGTTGGTCGGCTCGCCGGCGGACCCGGCCGCGTTCGCGCTCTGTGCTGTCGACGCACTCGTCACCCGGCGATCGTAGGCTGCGAAGGTGCCCGGTGGCGCCCGTCGTCTCCGAGATTGGTACGGCCGTCGATGAAGGAGCGCACGTCGTGGGTGAAATGTCCGAGGTTGGCCGCCTGGTGCTGCTCGGCGCGCCGCTGGGCAACCCGGGCGACGCGTCCGCCCGGTTCCGCGAGGTGCTCGCCGCCGCCGACGTGGTCGCCGCCGAGGACACCCGCCGGCTCACCCGGCTGGCCCGCGACCTGGCGGTCACCGTGCCGGGCCGGATCGTCTCCTACTTCGAGGGCAACGAGGAGCGGCGCACCCCGGAACTGGTCGAGGTGCTCGCCGGCGGCTACACGGTCGCGCTCGTCACCGACGGCGGCATGCCCAGCGTCTCCGACCCCGGCTACCGGCTGGTCCGGGCCGCCCTCGACGCCGGGATCCCGGTGACCGCGGCCCCCGGCCCGAGCGCCGTGACCACCGCCCTGGCGCTGTCCGGGCTGCCCTGCGACCGGTTCTGCTTCGAGGGCTTCCTGCCCCGCACGCCCGGCGCCCGGCGGTCCCGGCTGCGCGCGCTCGCCGCCGAGGAGCGCACCCTGGTGCTGTTCGAGGCGCCGCACCGGATCGCCGGTGCGCTGGCCGACCTGGCCGACGCGTTCGGCCCGGACCGGCCCGCCGCGGTGTGCCGCGAGCTGACGAAGACGTACGAGGAGGTGGTCCGCCGGCCCCTCGGCGAGCTGGCCGAGTGGGCCGCGGAGGGCGAGCCGCGCGGCGAGATCACCCTGGTCGTGGCCGGAGCGCCGCCGGCCGCGGCGGTCCGGCCCGACGACGACACCCTGCGCGCCGCGGTGGCCGCCCGCGAGGCGGCCGGGCTGTCCCGGCGCGACGCCATCACCGAGGTCGCCACCGAGTACGGGCTACGTCGCCGCGAGGTCTACACGGTCGTGCACAGCTGACCGCCGCTACCAGGCCGAGGCCAGGAAGCCGGCGGTGATCAGCAGCGGGCCGGCCAGGGCCATGCCCACCGCCCAGCGGCGGTGCCGGCGGTCCGGCAGCCGGGTCGCGCCGGTCCACCGGGCGATCCCGGCGGCGCAGCCGGCCACCAGCAGCAGCCCGAGCAGCCAGCGCAGGTGCCGGCCGGCGCCGGCGTCCGCGTAGGCGATGTGCGCGGCCGGCCCGGTCATCCGGGCGGGCAGCACCGAGCCGGTGGCGCTGCGCTCGGCCGGCACCCCGCTGACCCGGATCCCGTGGGCCAGGAAGCGCTGCCCGTCGGCCTGGAAGAGCCCCCGGCAGCGCTGGGTCAGCCCGCCACCGGTGCAGTCCGTGATCACCGCCGTGCCGCTCGTCCCGTGCCCCACGGCCAGCCAGAGCGGCCCGGCGCTCACCCAGGCGAAGAATGCGGCCAGCAGGGTCAGCGACAGCAGGACGGACAGCCCGGTGACCGGGTCCGGGGGCCGGGCCGGGCGGGCCGGGTCGCGCCGGGCCGCCCACCGGCGCACCGGCCACCGGGCGGACCGGGGGCGCGGCTCCTCCCGCAGTGGGGTGCCGTCCCAGTGCACCTTCTCGATCGGCGCCCAGGCGGTCCCACCGTCCGCCGGGACGGACAGCCGCTGCCAGCGCGGCTGCCGGACCGGCACCCGGCGCGGGACGGCGTCCACGGGCGCCCCGGTGGTCGGTTCGACCTCCACGGGCGGGTCCGCCGGGTCCAGCCGGGGCTGGGGAGCCACCGACCCGCCGCGCGCGGGGATCCGCCGCGCGGCCTCCCCGGCCGTCGGCGCGGAGGAGGGCCCGCCCGGCCCGGGCGCCGCTGGTCTGCTGGTCACGCCGTTCATTTCACACCGGCGGGCGGGGGCCGCCGGGCAGCTCACACCGCGTGTCGGCGACAAATCGGGCGTACGGGCGGGGTCGGCTCGTGGGACGCGCCCTATTGGTTCGCGGGTGGCCCGCGGCAATCACTAGGCTTGACGCTCATGAGTCACGTTCTCGCCGCGGTCGCCTGGCCCTACGCCAACGGCCCGCGCCACATCGGCCACGTATCCGGATTCGGCGTTCCCTCCGACGTCTTCGCCCGGTACATGCGGATGGCCGGTCACGACGTGCTCATGGTCTCGGGCACCGACGAGCACGGCACCCCCATCCAGGTGCAGGCCGACGCCGAGGGGGTCACCCCGCGTGAGCTGGCCGACCGCTACAACCGGGTGATCGCCGAGGACCTCCGGGCGCTGGGCCTGTCCTACGACCTGTTCACCCGCACCACCACCCGCAACCACTACGCCGTGGTGCAGGAGCTGTTCCAGGGGCTCCACCGCAACGGCTACATCGTCCCCAAGGTCACCACCGGGGCGATCTCCCCGTCCACCGGCCGTACCCTGCCCGACCGCTACATCGAGGGCACCTGCCCGATCTGCGGCTACGACAGCGCCCGTGGCGACCAGTGCGACAACTGCGGCAACCAGCTCGACCCGATCGACCTGATCAACCCCAAGTCGAAGATCAACGGCGAGACGCCGGAGTTCGTGGAGACCGAGCACTTCTTCCTCGACCTGCCCGCCCTGGCCGAGGCGCTGCGGCAGTGGCTGGACACCCGGGAGGGCTGGCGGCCCAACGTGCTGCGGTTCTCCCGCAACCTGCTCGACGACCTCCAGCCCCGGGCCATCACCCGGGACCTGGAGTGGGGCGTTCCGATCCCGCTCGACGGCTGGCGCGACCGGTCCGACAAGCGCATCTACGTCTGGTTCGACGCGGTGATCGGCTACCTGTCCGCCTCCATCGAGTGGGCCCGCCGCACCGGCGACCCGGAGGCCTGGCGCAGGTGGTGGTCCGCCGACGGCGAGGGCAAGGACGCCCGCGGCTACTACTTCATGGGCAAGGACAACATCGTCTTCCACTCGGTGATCTGGCCGGCGCTGCTCGGCGGCTACTCCGGCGAGGGCTCCCGCGACGGCGAGCCGGGCGAGCTGGGCCGGCTCAACCTGCCCACCGAGGTGGTCTCCAGCGAGTACCTGACCATGGAGGGCCGCAAGTTCTCCTCCTCCCGCAAGGTGGTCATCTACGTCCGCGACTTCCTGGAGCGCTACGACGCCGACGCGCTGCGCTACTTCATCGCGGTGGCCGGCCCGGAGAGCAACGACACCGACTTCACCTGGGCCGAGTTCCTCCGCCGCAACAACGACGAGCTGGTCGCCGGCTGGGGCAACCTGGTCAACCGGTCCATCTCCATGGCGGCGAAGAACTTCGGCGCGATCCCGCCGGTCGACCCGGCCGGGCTCACCGAGGCTGACCGGGCCCTGCTGGACACCGCGAAGGCGGGCTTCGCCACGGTCGGCGACCTGATCGCCCGGCACCGGCAGAAGCAGGCCATCGGCGAGGCCATGAAGGTCGTCGCCGAGGCCAACAAGTACCTGTCCGAGCAGGCGCCCTGGAAGCTCAAGGGCGAGGACGACAAGCCCCGGATGGGCACCATCCTGCACGTCGCCCTCCAGGTGGTCAGCGACGCCAACACGCTGCTCACCCCGTTCCTGCCGCACTCCGCGCAGAAGATCCACGAGCTGCTCGGCGGCACCGGGGTGCATGCGCCCATGCCGGTGATCGAGGAGGTCGACGACCTCGACGGCGGGCCGGCGTACCCGGTGCTGACCGGCGACTACACGGTCGGGGCGCGCTGGGAGTCCGTACCCCTGGCGGTGGGCCGGCCGCTCGCGGCGCCGAAGCCGGTGTTCCGCAAGCTCGACCCGTCGATCGTCGACGAGGAGCTGGCCCGGCTGGCCGGCTGAGCCGACCGACACGCGACGCGGCCCCGGGGTTCCCCCCGGGGCCGCGGTCGTCGGTGGCTCAGGCGCGGGCCATCTTCGGCGCGCCGATGAACTCCATGATCGCCTGATTGACCTCGGTCGGGTGCGTCCACGGCGTGCCGTGCGGCGCCCCCTTCAGGGTGACCATCCGGCAGTCGGACAGCATGTTCTGCAACCGCTGGCCGGTGACCGGGTACGGCAGCACGTTGTCCTTGTCGCCCTGAATGATCAGCACCGGGATGTTGATGTTCGGCAGGTCGCCCCGGAAGTCGGTCAGCCAGGCGTCCACGGAGTCGTGAGTGCCCTTCGCCGACGCCCGCGCGCCGATCTCCCAGTGCGCCCGGTACGCCTCCTCGCTGACCCACTTGCCCTTGGTCTCGCTGTAGTTGAAGAAGGCGTCGCAGAACTGGGTCAGGTAGGCGAACCGGTCCTGGATGATGGCCGCCTTGAACCCCTCGAACAGGCTCTTGTCGACCCCTTCCGGATTGTCCTGCGTCTTCAGGAGGAACGGCGCCAACGGCGCCATCAACACCGCCCGCTCCACCCGGTCCGAGCCGTACGCGCCCAGGTAGCGGGTCACCTCGCCGGTGCCCATCGAGTGCCCGATCAGGATCGCGTTGCGCAGGTCCAGCTCGGTCATCAGCACGTCGAGGTCGGCCGCGAAGGTGTTGTAGTCGTAGCCGAACGCCGGCTGGGCGGAGTTGCCGAACCCGCGCCGGTCGTACGTGATCACCCGGTAGCCGGCCGCGAGCAGCGGGTTGGCCATCTTCTCCCAGGTCGCACCGTTGAACGGGAACCCGTGGATCAGGACGATCGGCTGGCCGGAGCCGTGGTCCTCGTAGTAGAGGTCGATAGGTGCGGAATTCTCCGTACCGACGGTGACGAAAGGCATGGCCGGTTCTCTCCCCATTGCGTGCGTCTCGGACGCCCGCGCTTTCCCGCCCCGGTCGCCGTTATTCCGTCGCGTACGGCAGATCGACCACCCGGTCGTCCGTCAGCTCGGCACCCGGCGCCCACGTCTCGTAGACGCCCCGCTCGTGGCACTGCGCCCCGGTCGTGGTGACCGCATCCGGATCGGGCCGGCACAGGCGCAGCCGCAGCCAGCCCGCCTCCTCCCGCAGCACCAGGCAGGGCACCCCGCGCCAGGTGGCGTAGCGCAGCCGGCGGGCCGCCGACTCCACCGGGTAGCGGACCGTCCGGGTCATGGCCAGTACCCGGAACCCGCCCGGCTGGTCGGCCACCGCCTCGTACTCGGTGCCACCGTAGGCGCCGACGAGCTGGGTCGAGCGGGGCGCGTCGCCGGTCGGCACGTACTCCTGGTCGGGGGAGAGGCCCGGCACCGCGGCGAGCAGGTGCCGCCACTGCGGGCCGACCATGCGCAGCCAGCCCCGCTGCTCCGCCTGGTAGGTGTAGAGCACCACCTCCACCCCCTCCGCCGGGTAGGCGAGCAGGGTGGCGTTCGCCGGCATCGGCAGGTCGGCGAAGTCGCGGGTGACGAACTCGGGGATGAGCTGGGCGTTGCTCGGCACGAACCCGGTGCCCAGCACCGGCGGCCCGAGCCGGTCCCGCGGCGGCAGCGCCGTCAGCCCCTGGTGCGCCGGGCCGACCGGCACGTCGTAGTCCGCCGGGTCGGCGGCGCGCCAGCGCAGCGCGTACGCCACGTCGCCGCCCTCGGAGTCGCCGCGCAGCACCGCCATCCCCGCCGGGGTCCGCAGGTGCGCCACGTCGTGCTCCCGGTGGCAGAAGCCGTGCGGCAGCCAGCCCCGCACGTAGCCGGCGAGCTGCCGGGCGGAGAGCACCTTCACCATCCGGGTACCCGGGCGGATCAGCGCCGAGCCGCGCACCGCCGCGAGCGACGGGTCGCCGGCCGCGCCCGGCTGCTGGCTGAGCTGGTGCAGGTACGCCCAGCCGTGCTCACGGTGCAGCGGCATCAGCAGCGGCGGGTCGGCATCCTCGGTCGGCTCGGCCGCACCGTGCACCGCGCTCACCTCGGTGACGTGCACGAACCGCCGCCACGGGTACGCCACCCCGGGTCGGGGCGCCCACTCGAAGCCGGGCGCCTCGTCGGCGCTGAACAGCTCGAACGCCGCGCCCCGGGCGATCTCCTCCGCCGGGTGGACCCGGCCGTCGTACGTCACGCGCAGCCCGGTCCGCTCGGAGGCGGCCCCGTTGGCCTGGGGAGTGACGGTCACGCACCGGACCGTAGGCGCGACAGATGTTGTGCGCGTGAACAGTCGATGGCGGTCCGGAAACGCCGGCCCGTGGCGGTGTGTGATGCTGGCCGCGATGAGCGAGCAGACCGAAACCCGCAAGCAGCGCGCCGCCCGCCGGGCCGGTGAGTTCCCGCCCGCACCGGAGGCGCTGGCCGTGCCCGTGCTGGACAGCCACACCCACCTCGACATCACCGTCAGCGAATACGGCGTTCCCCCGCGAAGCGCGAGGAGTGAGCCGGGCTCGCGAGCCCCGCAGTCGCGAGCGGACAGCGGCCCGGTCGGCCCCGCCGACGACCCCGTGGCGGCGGCGATCGCGGTGGCCGCCGGCGTCGGCGTGGACCGGCTCGTGCAGGTGGGCGTGGACGTCGAGTCGTCCCGGTGGGGCACCGACGTCGCCGAGCGTTACGGCGCGGTGCTGGCCACCGTGGCGCTGCACCCGAACGAGGCGCCCCGCCTGGCCGACCTCGACGAGGCGCTGCGCCAGATCGAGGCGCTCGCCGGCCGGGACCGGGTCCGCGGCATCGGCGAGACCGGGATGGACTTCTTCCGCACCGGCGACGAGGGCCGGGCCGCGCAGGAGGAGAGCTTCCGGGCGCACATCGCCATCGCCAAGCGGTACGGCAAGGCGCTGGTCATCCACGACCGGGACGCGCACGCCGACGTGCTGCGGATCCTCGACGACGAGGGCGCCCCGGACACCGTGGTGCTGCACTGCTTCTCCGGCGACGCCGACTTCGCCCGCGAGTGCGTCCGCCGGGGCTACCTGCTCAGCTTCGCCGGCACGGTCACCTTCGGCAGCGCGTCGGCCCTCCGCGAGGCCGCCGCGGTCACCCCGCCCGGGCAGCTGCTGGTGGAGACCGACGCGCCGTACCTGACCCCGATGCCGCACCGGGGGCGCCCGAACGCCTCGTACCTGATCCCGCTGACCGTGCGGTTCCTGGCCGAGACGACCGGGACCGACCTCGACGAGCTGTGCGCGGCCATCTCCGCGACCGGCGAACGCGCGTTCGGGCCGTGGTGAAAGGATGCCCGGCGTGACCGGACTCCTCGGCCCGGCGGAGATCCGGGAGCTCGCCGCGCGGCTCGGCGTGACGCCGACCAAGAAGCTCGGCCAGAACTTCGTGCACGACCCGAACACGGTGCGCCGGATCGTCACCACCGCCGGGCTCGCCCCCGACGACGTGGCGCTGGAGGTCGGCCCCGGCCTCGGCTCGCTCACTCTGGCCCTGCTGCCGGTGGCCGCGCACGTGCACGCCGTGGAACTCGACCGGGCGCTGGCCGCCGCGCTGCCGGAGACCGCCGCCCGGTTCGCCGGCCCCGACGCCGCCCGGCTCACGGTGCACCCCGCCGACGCGCTGCGGGTCACCGCCGCCGAGCTGGCCGACCCGGCGCCTACCGCGCTCGTGGCGAACCTGCCCTACAACGTGGCCGTGCCGGTGGTGCTGCACCTGCTCGCCGAGCTGCCCACCCTGCGCCACGGCCTCGTGATGGTGCAGAAGGAGGTCGCCGACCGGCTCGTCGCCGGTCCCGGCTCCAAGGTGTACGGCGTCCCGTCGGTCAAGCTCGCCTGGTACGCCCGCTCCCGGGCCGCCGGCAAGGTACCGCCGAACGTCTTCTGGCCGGTGCCGAACGTCGACTCCGGGCTGGTCGCCTTCACCCGGCGGGAGCCGCCCCGCGCCGACGTACCGCGGGAGGCCGTCTTCGCGGTGGTCGACGCGGCGTTCGCGCAGCGCCGCAAGACCCTGCGCGCCGCACTCGCCGGGTGGGCCGGCGGCGCGGACCGGGCCGCCGCGGCGCTCACCGCCGCCGGTGTCGACCCCGGCGCGCGCGGCGAGTCGCTCACCGTGGAGCAGTTCGCGGCCATCGCCGCGTCGGCCCCGGCCGCCTCCGCCGCCGACCAGTAGGCTGGCGCCGTTGCCCACCCCGCCGAGGAGCTGACCGTGCAGAAGCCGTTCGACATCCGCCTGCGCCCGCGGGACATCGCCCCGTGACCGAGGCCTGGCGACCGGACGACGAGGACGGGCAGCGGCGCGGGTCCAGCGGCCCGGTAAAGGTGCGGGTGCCGGCGAAGGTCAACCTGCACCTCGGGGTGGGGCCGCTTCGCCGCGACGGCTACCACGAGCTGAACACCGTCTACCACGCGATCTCCATCTACGACGAGCTGACCGCCCGCCGGGGCGACACGCTCACCCTGACCATGGAGGGCGAGGGCGCCGGCGAGCTGGCCCTGGACGACTCCAACCTGGTGATCCGGGCCGCCCACGCCCTCGCCGGCTACGCGGGTGTCCTGCCGCACGCCCGGCTGCACCTGCGCAAGCAGATCCCGCTCGCCGGCGGACTGGCCGGTGGCAGTGCCGACGCGGCCGCCGCGCTGGTCGCCTGCGACGCGCTCTGGGGCACCGGGCTGTCCCGCGACGAACTGGCCGGGATCGCCGCCGACCTGGGCTCCGACGTGCCGTTCCTGATCCACGGCGGCACCGCCCTGGGCACCGGGCGGGGCGAGGCGGTCAGCCCCGTGCTGGCCCGCCCCACCTCCTGGCACTGGGTGGTGGCCGTCGCCGACGGTGGCCTCTCCACCCCGGCCGCCTACCGGGAGCTGGACCGGCTCCGCGACGCCGGCACCGCGGGGGAGCCGCTGGGCAGCACCGACGCCCTGCTCGGCGCGCTGCGCCAGCGCGATCCGCGGGTGCTCGCCGCCGCCCTCGGCAACGACCTTCAGGCCGCCGCGCTGACCATGCGCCCGTCGCTGGCCGACACGCTGAAGGCCGGGGAGGCGGCCGGGGCGCTCGCCGGCCTCGTCTCCGGCTCCGGCCCGACCTGCGTCTTCCTCGCCACCGACGAGGCGCACGCCGGGCGGATCGCCGCCGACCTGGCCGCCGCCGGCGTATGCCGGGACGCCCGGGTCGCGCACGGCCCGGTCCCCGGCGCCCGCGTCGTCTGAGGCGCGCCGGCCGGCCCGCGTACCCTTGAGGCGGGCGTCCCGGGCACCGGGGCGCCTTGATCATGAAAGGTGGGTTCGTGGCCAACATCGTCAACCTGGACCGGGTGTCCAAGGGGTACGGCGCCGCCGGGCCGCTGCTCACCGACGTGTCGCTGGGCCTCGACGACGCCGACCGGGTCGGCGTCGTGGGCCTCAACGGCGCCGGCAAGTCCACCCTCCTGCGCCTGCTCACCAAGCAGGAGGAGCCCGACGACGGCCGCGTCACCCACCGCCGCGACCTGCGGGTCTCCTGGCTCCCGCAGAGCCTGGCCCTGGCCCCCGAGGCCACCGTCCGGGACGTGGTGCTCGGCACTGCCTGGCTCGGCGAGAGCATGGGCGCCGAGCACGAGTGGGCCGGCGACGCCGGCGTGCGGGCCATCCTCGACGGCCTCGGCATGCCCCACCTCGGCCTCGACGCGCCGGTCGGCCCGATGTCCGGCGGCGAGCGCCGCCGCGTCGCGCTCGCCGCCCTGCTGGTCCGCGACGCCGACCTGCTCATCCTCGACGAGCCCACCAACCACCTCGACGTCGGCGGCGTCGACTGGCTGGCCCGGCACCTCGTCACCCGCAAGGGCGCGCTCGTCGTGGTCACCCACGACCGCTGGTTCCTCGACGCCGTCTGCACCGCCACCTGGGAGGTCGCCGATCAGGCAGTCCGGGCCTACGAGGGCGGCTTCGCCGCCTGGACCCTGGCCCGCGCCGAGCGGCAGCGCGTCGCCGCCGCCACCGAGGCCCGCCGGCAGAACCTGCTCCGCAAGGAGATCGCCTGGCTGCGCCGCGGCGCGCCGGCCCGCACCTCCAAGCCGAAGTTCCGGATCGACGCCGCCAACGCGCTCATCGCCGACGTGCCGGAACCGCGCGACACCATGTCGCTGCAACGGCTCGCCACCGCCCGCCTCGGCAAGCAGGTGTACGACCTCGACGCGGTCACCCTGCACGCCGGCCCGAAGGAGATCCTGCACGACCTCACCTGGCAGGTCGGCCCCGGCGACCGGGTCGCGATCCTGGGGCGCAACGGCGCCGGCAAGACCACCCTGCTGCGGATGCTCGCCGGGGTGACCCGCCCCGACGGCGGGCGGTTCGCCGCCGGGCAGACCGTACGCCCCGCGTTCCTCTCCCAGGAACTCGCCGAGCTCCCCGGCCACCTGCGCGTCCTCGAAGCCGTCGAGGAGGTCGCCCGGCGGGTGCAGCTCGGCGACCGGGAGATCAGCGCCGCCCAGCTCGCCGAGGTCTTCGGCTTCGACGACCGGCGGCTCTGGACCCCGGTCAGCGACCTCTCCGGCGGCGAGCGCCGCCGGCTCCAGATGCTGCGGCTGCTCGCCGGCGAGCCCAACGTGCTCCTCCTCGACGAGCCCACCAACGACCTGGACACCGACACCCTGGCCGCACTGGAGGACCTGCTCGACTCCTGGCCCGGCACGATCATCGTGGCCAGCCACGACCGCTACCTGATCGAGCGGGTCACCGACGTCGCGTACGGGATGTTCGGCGACGGCCGGCTCGTGCACCTGCCCGGCGGCGTCGACGAGTACCTGGCACGCGCCGCGGCCCGTGGCGGCCCCGCGCCCGCCGACCTCACCCCGGCCGGGGCCGCCCCGGCCCGCGAGGGCATGTCCGCCGCCGAGGTACGCACCGCCAAGAAGGAACTCAGCCGGCTGGAACGCCAGATCGCCAAGCTCGAACAGAAGGAGGCGACGCTGCACGAGCAGCTCGCCGCCAACGCCACCGACTACGCCAGGGTCGCCGAGCTGGACGCCCAGCTCAAGGAGATCCGGGCCGAGCGGGACCGCACCGAGGAGGCCTGGCTGGCCCTCGCCGAGGAGCTGCCCGGCGGCTGACCCCGGCCGGGGTGGGGGGTGTGCGGCGTCACTGACGGGCGTGCGGGACAATCGCAGCCGACCCCTGTTCCGTTCGGCCTTGGAGACGCACAGATGGCCCACACCCCCGTCAACCACCCCGCGCGGCCTGTCTACCGGGCGATCGGCGGGCTCGTTGGTCTGTACTTCATCGTCTTCGGCGTGCTCGGCATCATCGCCAGCGCCGGCAACGACGTCCTCGCCCAGGACGACACCAAGGTCCTCGGCCAGGGCACCAACCTCGGCTTCTCGATGCTCACGATCCTGCTCGGGGCCGGGATCCTGGTCGGCACCGTGATCGGCCGCAACCTCGACGTGGCGATCAACCAGTGGCTCGCCTACGTCCTGATGGCCCTCGGCCTGGCCGAGCTGGCGTTCCTGCACACCGACGCCAACATCTTCAACTTCTCGATCATGACCGACATCGTGGTGCTCACCCTCTCGCTGGTGCTCCTGATGGTCGGCATGTACGGCAAGGTCGGCACCGACGAGGAGCACGAGGCCTGGCAGAAGGCCCGCCTGGTGCTCTGACCCGCAGCCACCCCCGAAGGCCCGGCGACCGCCGGGCCTTCGGCGTTTTCCGGGGACGGGAGCGGGTGCCTGGGGGGACAATTGCGCCAAATCAGTCAGCCGACCGGAGGCTCCCATGGCGCACTTCCCGGTGAACCACCCCGCACGGCCGCTCTACCGGGTGCTGTCCGGGCTCATCGGCCTCTACATCCTGGTCTTCGGCGTCTACGGCGTCTTCGAGACCTGGGGCGAAGGGCTGTTCAGCCGGGAGAACACCACGGCCCTCGGCCTCCGCACCAACCTGGCGTTCGCGCTGGTCTCCGTGGTCTTCGGCGCCTTCCTCATCATCGGCGCGTCCCGCCGCGGCAACCTCGGCCACTACATGAACCTGACCGCCGGGGCCGTCTTCCTGGTCACCGGCATCCTCATGATGGCCGTCCTGCAGACCTCGGCGAACTTCCTCAACTTCTCGATGTCCACCGTCCTCATCTCGCTGGTGTTCGGGCTGGTCCTGCTCGCCACCGGCCTCTACGACAAGGTCGGCACCGATGAGCACGCCGCCGAGGAACGGCGCCGCCGCAACCACCCCGTCGCCGAGGCCCACCAGCGCTGAACGCGGCTCAGCCCCGCTTGCGGACCGTGATCAGGCCCGGCTTCGCCTCCAGGTGCGACAGGCCGTTCCAGGCCAGATTCACCAGGTGCGCCGCCACCGTCTCCTTCCGCGGCTTGCGCACCTCCAACCACCAGCGCCCGGTCAACGCCACCATGCCCACCAGCGCCTGCGAGTAGAGCTCCGCCAGCTTCGGGTCGTAGCCCCGGCTCGAGAACTCCGCACCCAGGATGTGCTCCACCTGGTGCGCCACATCGTTCATCACGCTGCTGAAGTTGCCCGTCGCCGACATCAACGGCGACTCCCGGACCAGCACCCGGAACCCGCTGGTCTCCTCCTCGATGTACGTCAGCAGCGTCAACGCCGCCTGCTCCAGCAACTCCCGCGGATGCCCCGCCGTCAACGCCGTGGTGATCCGGTCCAGCAGCGAACGGACCTCCCGGTCCACCACCACCGCGTAGAGCCCCTCCTTGCCGCCGAAGTGCTCGTAGACCACCGGCTTGGAGACCTTCGCCCGGGCCGCCACCTCCTCGATCGAGGTGGCGTCGAACCCGCGCTCGGCGAAGATCTGCCGGGCGATCGAGATCAGTTGCTCACGCCGCTGGGTCGCGGACATCCGTACCCGGGAGGGCTTCGCCGCCGGGACGGCCCGCCGCCGGGCGGAGCTGGCGTCGCTGCCGGGAACGTCGGTCATTCGGCCCATCCTGCCAAACCCGCCCCACGCCGATCGACCGGTTACCGCGCCGGCCGGCCGCGCACCCGCCCCGGCTCCACCAGCTTCGCCGTGATCCGCTCCGGTTTCGGCCACCGCACCGACCAGGCCGCGCCCGCCTTCTCCAGCAGCCAGATCACCCGCGCCGACGGATCGACCTGCCCGCGCAGCACCCCGTGCCGCGCGCTCGTCGGCTCGGCGTGGTGCAGGTTGTGCCAGCTCTCCCCGAACGACAGCAGCGCCAGCGGCCAGAAGTTCGACGCCCGGTCGCCCTGCCGCACCGCGAACGGGCGCTCGCCGTAGACGTGGCACACCGAGTTGATCGACCAGGTGACGTGGTGCAGCAGCGCGATCCGGACCAGGCCGCCCCAGAAGAACGCGGTCAGCGCGCCCCGCCACGACCCGGTGAGCAGGCCGCCCATCGCCGCCGGCCCCAGCACCGACACCACCACCAGCACCGGGAACAGCCGGTCGACGCGCCGGGTGATCGGATCGGCCACCAGGTCCGGCGCGAACCGCTCCCGGTTGGACAGCTCCCGGTTGAACAACCAGCCCACGTGCGCGTGGAACAACCCCTTGGTCAGCCCGCCGATGCTCTCCCCGAACCGCCACGGCGAGTGCGGATCGCCCTCCTGGTCGGAGAACGCGTGATGCCGCCGGTGGTCGGCCACCCACTGGATGATCTCGCCCTGCACGGCGAACGAACCCGCGACCGCCAGGGTGGCCCGCAGCCACGGTTTCGCCTTGAACGAGCCGTGGGTGAAGTAGCGGTGGTAGCCGACGGTGATGCCGAGGCCGGACAACACGTACCAGAACGCGGCGACCAGCACGTCGGTCCAGCCCAGCCAGCCGCCCCAGGCGACCGGCACGGCGGCCAGCAGGGCGAGGAACGGGACGACCACGAAGGCCCACAGGGCGATCAGGATGCCGCGGGACTGGTGGCCCTGGGTCAGGGGCTTCGGCCCGCTGTCCGGGCCGGTAAGGGTGGTCGACATGGCACCTCCCAGTGGACGGGCTACGCCTACGTCACCGTAACCAGGAACGGCCTAGATCGCAGCGGACACGTCACTTCATCGATGACCCGACCTGTCGTACGCCCGCCCTAACCTGCCGGCATGACCGACCCGCTCGCCGAACTGCGCGACGCGGCGAGACGGCTGCGGGCCGAGGGCCACACGGTCAACCAGATCGCGGAGCAGTTGACGGTCGCCAAGTCGACGGCCTATCGCTGGGTGGGGCATCTCCCGCTCGACGGCTCCTCGGAGGCGGCCGGGCGGCGTCGCATCGAGGCGGACGCGCGTCGCGCAGTTCACCGGGCGGCCTCGCGGAAGCAGCGCGAGGACGCCGAACGCGAGGTGCAGGATGCGGCTGCCGCGTGGGTCGGGGCACCGGCCCTTCGGGAACTGATGCTCGTCGGCGCGGTGCTCTACTGGTGCGAGGGCACGAAGAGCAAGCCGGACAACCCCCGCTACGACCTCACCTTCACCAACAGTGACATCAGGCTGGTGGAACTGTTCGTCCGGTTCATCGAGGCCACCGGACGATCCCGTCAGGACCTTCGGTACCGGGTGAGCATTCACGAGAATGCGGACGCCGAGGCCGCCGGTCGGTGGTGGGCCGCTCAACTGGGGGTGGATCCGGGCTCGTTTCAGCGGCCGACCCTGAAGCGGCACAATCCGCGGACGACGCGGACGAACATCGGGGCGGACTACCGGGGTTGTCTCGTGGTACGTGTGCCGAGATCGCGGGAGCTCTACGTCTGGATCGAGGGCGTGGTGGAGGGTCTGGCCGCGCCGCGTGCCAAGGATCCGAGCCACCGGAAGGTGGACGACAGGCGCTAAGCTGTTGGCGACCCTTCGGCCGTGGTGTAACTGGCAACACCCAAGATTTTGGTTCTTGTGTTTCAGGTTCGAATCCTGGCGGCCGAGCAATTCTCTGGTATCGGTGCCCTTCTTGGGGTAAGCGGCGGCCTGCCCGGCTGTCTGGTTAGCATGGCCGCGAGACTGTCGCCGTCCCGACGGGAGCCACGTCGTGTCCCAGCCCCACCTCCGCACCGTTGTCGTGCTCGCCGCCGGTGAGGGCAAGCGGATGAAATCGGCCCTGCCCAAGGTGCTGCACCCGCTGCTCGGTCGTACCCTGCTCGGTCACGTGCTGGCCGCGGCCGAGCCGCTCGGCGCGGACCGCCAGGTGGTCGTGGTCGGCCACGGCGCCGACCAGGTGCGCGCGCACCTGGCCGAGATCGCCCCGGCGGCCACCCCGGTGCTCCAGGAGCGGCAGCTCGGCACCGGGCACGCGGTCCGGATCGCGCTGGACGCGGTCCCGGACGCCGCCGGCACCGTCGTGGTGATCAACGGGGATGTGCCGCTGCTGCGGCCGGAGACCGTGGCGGCCCTGGTCGAGGCGCACGAGAGCGCGGGCGCGGCGGCGACCGTGCTGGCCGCCGAGGTGCCCGACCCGGCCGGCCTGGGCCGGATCGTCCGCGACGTCGAGGGGCGGCTGGCGCAGATCGTCGAGGAGCGCGACGCCACCCCGGAGCAGCGCGCGCTGCGGGAGATCAACGCGGGCATCTACGCGTTCGACGTGGCGCGGCTGCGGGATGCGCTGGGCAAGCTCTCCACCGACAACGACCAGGGCGAGGAGTATCTGACCGACGTGTTCGGCCTGCTCCGGGACGCGGGGGAGCCGGTGGCGGTGCACTGCGCCGCCGACCACGTGGAGACGCTGGGGTGCAACGACCGGGTCGAGCTGGCCGCGCTGCGCCGGCTGCTGCGGGACCGGGTGAACGAGGGTTGGATGCGCACCGGGGTGAGCATCCTGGACCCGCACACGACCTGGATCGACGTGACGGTGACCGTCGAGCGGGACGCGGTGATCGACCAGAACACGCAGCTCCAGGGCGCGACGGTGGTCGGCGCGGGCGCGATGGTCGGGCCGGACACGACGCTGGTGGACACCACGGTCGGCGCGGGCGCGAGCGTGGTGCGCAGCCACTCGGTGGGCGCCGAGGTGGGCCCGGAGGCCAGCGTCGGGCCGTACGCGTACCTGCGGCCGGAGTCGCGGCTGGGCCGCAAGGCGAAGGTCGGCACGTTCGTGGAGACGAAGAAGGCCGCCATCGGCGAGGGTTCGAAGGTGCCGCACCTGTCGTACGTGGGTGACGCGACGATCGGCGAGCACAGCAACATCGGCGCGGCGACGGTGTTCGTCAACTACGACGGCGTGCAGAAGCACCACACGACGATCGGCAGTCACGCGCGCACCGGGGCGGACAACATGTTCGTGGCGCCGGTGCGGGTGGGCGACGGCGCGTACACGGCGGCGGGTTCGGTGATCATCTCGGATGTGCCGGCGGGGGCCATGGCGGTGGCCCGGGGTCAGCAGCGCAACGTCGAGGGCTGGGTGTTGCGCAAGCGGTCCGGCACGGCGGCTGCGGAGGCGGCGCAGCGGGCCCGCGAGGGTGCGTCGGAGTCGGCCCCCGCCGCAAGCGAAGGTGACTGAATCCACGGGCGGCCGGAGACCGTGGGAGGACCGGTGAACACGGGGGATACTGCAACCGAATAGTCCCCGGCTCACCGCCGCCGGGAACCACCGACATACGGGAGCAGACGGGCCCATGGGCAGCATCGTCGCCGAAAACCGCAAGAGCCTGATGCTCTTCTCCGGACGGGGTTTTCCGGAGCTGGCCAAGGAGATCGGTGAGGTGCTCGGCGTCGCGCCGACTCCTTCCGACTCGTACGATTTCGCCAACGGTGAGATCTTCGTACGTTTCAAGGATTCGGTTCGTGGTTCGGACGCCTTCGTAGTGCAGTCCGTGACGCACGGGGTGAACACCTGGGTCATGGAGACCCTGATCATGGTCGACGCGCTGAAGCGGGGTTCGGCCAAGCGGATCACGGTGGTCCTGCCGTTCTACCCCTACTCGCGGCAGGACAAGAAGCACCGCGGCCGGGAGCCGATCTCGGCCCGGCTGGTGGCGGACCTGCTGAAGACGGCGGGCGCGAACCGGATCCTGACGGTCGACCTGCACACGGCGCAGATCCAGGGCTTCTTCGACGGCCCGGTGGATCACCTGTTCGCCATGGACGTGCTGGCCGAGTACGTGGAGCACAAGTACGCGGGCCGGCCGATGACCGTGGTGGCTCCGGACTCGGGCCGGGTGCGGGTGGCCGAGCGGTGGACGGACCGGCTGGGTGGCTGCCCGCTGGCGTTCATCCACAAGACCCGGGATCCGCTGAAGCCGAACCAGGTGGTGGCGAACCGGGTGGTCGGTGAGGTCGAGGGCCGGGTCTGCCTGATCGTCGACGACATGATCGACACCGGTGGCACGATCACCAAGGCCGCCGACATCCTGAAGGAGTCGGGCGCGGCGGAGATCGTGGTGGCCTCCACCCACGCGCTGCTGTCGGACCCGGCGACCGAGCGGTTGAAGAACAGCCCGATCAGCGAGGTGGTCGTGACGAACACGCTGCCGCTGCCGCCGGAGAAGCAGCTCGACAAGCTGACCGTGCTGTCGATCGCCCCGCTGCTGGCCCGGGCGATCCGGGAGGTCTTCGACGACGGCTCGGTGACCACCCTTTTCGGTGGCCTGAGCTGAGTTCCGCGCCCGCCGGCGGCGGCTCTCGGGGAGGGTCGCCGCCGGTCGGGAAAGTGGCCGGCACGGTGTAGCCGGCGGTGATATGGGGACTGCCGGATAGCTCGGAAATCGCTCGGGTAGACTGGTGCGGTTGCCACGGCGAGGGTGCCCGGCGGGTCGCTGAAAAGCACCGCACGGAGGCGCCGTCATCGACGCGGTGCTCCGGGCGGTCGTTCATGACCTTGAGCCCCAGCGAGCCCCTCGCCCCAGCACCGCCAGACGACAAGCCGCCGCAGCGAAAAGCATCAGGAGTTTCCCCGTGTCCGAGGTAAAGATCAGCGCCGAGCCCCGCACCGAGTTCGGCAAGGGTGGTGCCCGTCGTACCCGCCGGGCCGGCAAGGTGCCCGCCGTGCTGTACGGCCACGGCGAGAAGCCCAAGCACATCGCGCTCCCGGCGCGTGAGTTCGCCGCCGCGATCCGCAAGGGCGGTGCGAACCAGCTCTTCGCGATCGAGGTCAGCGACGGCACCCAGGTGCTGGCGCTGCCGAAGGCGATCCAGCGTGACCCGATCAAGGACACCTTCGAGCACGTGGACCTGCTGCTGGTCCGCCGGGGCGAGAAGGTCACCGTCGAGGTCCCGGTCCAGCTGACCGGTGAGGCCGCGAAGGACACCCTGATCGTGCACGACCACGACACCCTCTCGGTGACCGCCGACGCCACCAAGGTGCCGGACCACCTGGAGGCCTCCATCGAGGGCGCCGAGGCCGGCACCCAGATCACCGCGGGCGACGTCGAGCTGCCGGCCGGTGTGGAGCTGGCCGCGGACGCGGAGCTGCCGGTCGCCTCGGTGACCGCCGCCCCGACCGCCGAGCAGCTCGAGGCCACCCTCCCCGAGGTCGAGGTCGCCGAGGAGGAGGCCGAGGCCGAGGTCGGCGAGGAGACCGCCGAGGCTCCGGAGGGTGCTCCGGCCGAGGGCGAGCCGGCTGCCGAGGAGCCGAAGACCGAGGCCTGATCGGCCCGCAGGCTGTGCGACAGGCGTCCCCGGTTCCCGGGGGCGCCTGTCGGCGTATCGGAGACGGGTCGGCGGGCAGAGCGGAAAGGGACGTGGCGTGACGGACGAGGCGGGGCCGTGGCTGGTGGTCGGCCTGGGCAACCCCGGTCGGGAGTACGCGGGCAACCGGCACAACGTCGGCTTCATGGTGGCCGAGCTGCTGGCCGGCCGGCTGGGCGGTAAGTTCGGCCGGCACAAGCGGGCGATGGGCGAGGTGGCCGAGGGGCGGCTGGGTTTCGGCGGCCCGAAGCTGGTGCTGCTCAAGCCGCTGACCTACATGAACCTCTCCGGCGGCCCGGTGGTCGCGCTGGCCCAGTTCCACAAGATCCCGCCGGAGCGGGTGATCGCGGTGCACGACGAGTTGGACATCCCGTACGGCCAGCTGCGGGTGAAGTGCGGCGGCGGCGAGGGCGGCCACAACGGCCTGCGCTCGATGTCGAAGTCGCTGGGCACCAAGGACTACGTGCGGGTGCGGTTCGGCATCGGCCGGCCGCCGGGCCGGCAGGACCCGGCCGACTACGTGCTGTCGGACTTCTCCTCGGCGGAGCGCAAGGAGCTGGAATTCCTGGTGGACCGGGCGGCGGACGTGGTGGAGTCGGTGGTCAGCAAGGGCGTGGAGCCGACGCAGAACCTGTACCACGGCGCCTGAGGCGCCGGGCGGGGCGTCCCGGGCGGGCCGGGTCCGGCCGGTAGTCTGCGCCTTTCTGACGTGTGCGAAGGCGGGCGACGGGAGCGGAAACACCATGGGCAGTCCTCCGATGATCGACGGCGCGTTCGCCCGGTGGCTGGCGGCGCGGGCCGGGCAGGCGCTGATGGGCCTGCGCGCGGAGCTGGGCTTCGCCGACGCGGGGGCGCTGAAGTCGGCCGGGGACAAGGTCTCGCACGATCTGATCCGCACCGAGCTGGCGAAGTGGCGGCCGGCGGACTCGGTGCTGTCGGAGGAGGACGAGGGTTCCCGGCTGGCCTGGACGGCCGAGGTGAGCAGCGACGCGGTGTCCCGGCTGAACGCCGACCGGGTCTGGATCATCGATCCGCTGGACGGCACCCGGGAGTTCGCGGAGGAGGGCCGCTCGGACTGGGCGGTGCACGTGGCGCTCTGGTCGCGCAGCGCGCCGACGCCGCACGGTCTGGTCGCGGGCGCGGTGGGCCTGCCGGCGCAGCACCGGGTGCTGGGCACGGACTACCCGCCGGCGTACCCGCCGATGACCCTGGAGGCCGCCACGGCGGGCGGCGGCAGGACCATCCGGTTGGCGGCCAGTCGTAGCCGTCCGCCGGTTTTCCTGACCGATCTGGCAGAGGACATCGGCGCCCATCTGGTTCCGATGGGCTCGGCGGGCGCGAAGATCGCCGCTGTGGTCACCGGCGAGGTCGACGCGTACATCCATGCGGGCGGTCAGTACGAGTGGGACTCGGCCGCTCCGGTCGCTGTGGCGACGGCCACCGGACTGCACGCTTCCCGGATCGACGGATCTGCGCTGAAATACAACGAGGCCGACCCACGCCTGCCCGACCTGCTGGTCTGCCGCAAGGATCTCGCCAGCCGGTTGCTTGCAGCGCTGCAGAGGCATTCCGGGTAGCCTGAGCGTTCTTCTTCACGAGTCCGACCGGAAAGGTCTGGAATCCCGATGTGCGGATCCGAGCGAATCGAGTTCGTGTCATGACGGCCCCCGCCGCGTACCAGGTGTCGCATCTGGACGCGCTCGAGGCGGAGAGCATCTTCGTGATGCGCGAGGTCGTCGCCGAGATGGAGCGCCCCGTGCTGCTCTTCTCCGGTGGCAAGGACTCGATCGTGATGCTCCGGTTGGCCCAGAAGGCGTTCGCCCCGGCCAACATCCCCTTCCCGGTGATGCACGTCGACACCGGGCACAACTTCCCCGAGGTTCTCGAATACCGGGACCAGCGCGTGGCCGAGCTGGGTCTGCAGCTCATCGTGGCCAGCGTGCCGGAGGCCCTCACCAAGGGGCTGGTGCGCGAGTCGGCCGACGGCATGCGCAACCGGATCCAGACCCCGGTGCTGCTCGACGCGGTGGAGAAGCACCGCTTCGACGCGCTGTTCGGCGGCGCCCGCCGGGACGAGGAGAAGGCCCGGGCCAAGGAGCGGGTGTTCAGCTTCCGCGACGAGTTCGGCCAGTGGGACCCGAAGAACCAGCGCCCCGAGCTGTGGGCCCTCTACAACGGCCGGCACCACCCGGGCGAGTCGATCCGGGTGTTCCCGCTCTCCAACTGGACCGAGCTGGACGTCTGGCACTACATCGCCCGGGAGCGGATCCCGCTGCCGTCGATCTACTACGCGCACCAGCGCGAGGTGATCGAGCGCGACGGCATGCTCTACGCGGTCAACGAGTTCTTCCGCGCCCGCGCCGGTGAGCAGCCGTTCAAGGCCCAGGTGCGGTACCGGACCGTGGGTGACGCCTCCTGCACCGCGGCGGTCCGTTCGGACGCCGACACGGTGGAGAAGGTGATCGAGGAGGTGGCCGCGACGCGGATCACCGAGCGCGGCGCGACCCGCGGCGACGACCGGGTCAGCGAGGCCGCCATGGAGGACCGCAAGCGGGAGGGCTACTTCTGATGAGCGTCGAGACTGTTGCGCCGGCCGAGGCCGACGCGTCGGCCCGGCCGATGGACCTGCTGCGGTTCGCCACCGCGGGCAGCGTCGACGACGGCAAGTCGACCCTGATCGGCCGGCTGCTGTACGACACGAAGTCGCTCTTCACCGACCAGCTCGCCGCGGTCGAGGCGGTCAGCGCGGCCCGGGGCGACGAGTACACCAACCTGGCGCTGCTCACCGACGGCCTGCGCGCCGAGCGGGAGCAGGGCATCACCATCGACGTGGCGTACCGCTACTTCGCCACGCCGCGGCGGAAGTTCATCATCGCGGACACGCCGGGGCACATCCAGTACACCCGGAACATGGTCACCGGTGCCTCCACCGCCGACCTGGCGCTGATCCTGGTGGACGCGCGCAAGGGCCTGGTGGAGCAGTCCCGCCGGCATGCGTTTCTGTGCTCGCTGCTGCGGGTGCCGCACCTGGTCCTCTGCGTCAACAAGATGGACCTGGTGGACTGGTCGCAGGAGGTGTTCGAGCAGATCGCCGACGAGTTCACCGCGTTCGCCGCGAAGCTCGACGTGCCGGACCTGACCGTGGTGCCGATCTCCGCGCTGCAGGGCGACAACATCGTCACCCGCTCGGAGAACATGCCCTGGTACGAGGGCCCGTCGCTGCTGCACCACCTGGAGCGGGTGCACATCGCGTCGGACCGCAACCTGGTCGACGTCCGCTTCCCGGTGCAATATGTGATCCGGCCGCAGTCCACCACCGTCACCGATTACCGGGGCTACGCGGGCCAGGTGGCCTCGGGCGTGCTCAAGGCCGGTGACGAGGTGATGGTGCTGCCCTCGGGCTTCACCAGCCGGATCGCCGCCGTGGAGACCGCCGACGGCCCGGTGGAGGAGGCGTTCCCGCCGATGTCGGTGACCGTCCGGCTGGCCGACGAGATCGACATCTCGCGCGGCGACATGATCTGCCGGCCGAACAATGCCCCGACCGTCGCGCAGGACATCGAGGCGATGATCTGCTGGATGGATGAGACCCGTCCGCTCCAGGTCGGCGGCAAGTACGCCATCAAGCACACCACCCGCTCGGCGCGGGCGATCGTGCGCGGGCTGCACTACCGGCTGGACATCAACTCGCTGCACCGTGACGAGACGGCCGGCGAGCTGAGGCTCAACGAGATCGGCCGGGTGCGGCTGCGCACCACGGTCCCGCTGCTGGCCGACGAGTACCGGCGCAATCGCACCACGGGCGGGTTCGTCATCATCGACGAGACCACCAACCGCACCGTCGGCGCCGGCATGATCGTCGAGGCCGGCTGACGAGGATCGCACGTGCGAAGGCCCCCGGTCGGTCGACCGGGGGCCTTCCGTTCTTCGTCAGTCGAGGCGGGCCGCGCCGCCGGCCGGGAGGACGGTGCGGGTGCCGGGCGCGGCGAAGCCGCGGTCGGCGTACGCGGCGGTCACGGCGGCCGCCACGGCGTCGGCGGCGTCCGCGTCGACCAGCGCGAGGACGCAGCCGCCGAAGCCGCCGCCGGTCATGCGGGCCCCGTACGCCCCGGCGGCCAGGGCCGCCTCGACCGCGGTGTCGATCTCCGGCACGGTGATCTCGAAGTCGTCCCGCATCGAGGTGTGCGAGGCGGTCAGCAGCGGGCCGATGTCGCGGACCCGGCCGGCGCGCAGCAGGTCGACCGTGTCGAGCACCCGCTGGTCCTCGGTGACCACGTGCCGGACCCGGCGGCGGGTCTCGTCGTCGTCGAGCCGGGCCAGCGCGGCGTCCAGGTCGCCGGTGGCGACGTCGCGCAGTGCGGCCACGCCGAGCGCCTCGGCCGCCCGCTCGCAGGACTTGCGGCGGGCGGCGTACTCGCCGTCGGCGTGCCGGTGCGGGGCGCGGCTGTCGACCACCAGCACGGCCAGCCCGGCGGCGTCCAGGTCGAACGGGATCTGCTCGACCTCCTCGGTGCGGCAGTCGAGGAAGAGGGCGTGCCCGGACCGGCCGCGGATCACCGCGGACTGGTCCATGATGCCGGTGGGCGCGCCGACGTAGTCGTTCTCGGCCCGCTGGGCGAGCCGCGGCCAGCGGTCGGTGGGCAGGTTGAGCCCGCCCAGCTCGACCAGGGCGGCGAGCACCGCAGCCTCGATGGCCGCCGACGAGGAGAGCCCGGAGCCGACCGGCACGTCGGAGGCGATGGCCAGCCGGGCGCCGGGCACGTCGTGGCCGGCCGCGCGCAGCGCCCAGACGACCCCGGCCACGTAGGCGGCCCAGCCGTCGACGCGGCCGGGCTCGTCGGCCTCGGCCGGCCCGAACTCCACGGGCTCGTCGTCCAGCTCCGACCACACGGACCAGCGCCCGTCGCCGGTGGCCGCCGCGGCGACCACGGTACGCAGCGGCAGCGCGAAGGGCAGCACGAATCCGTCGTTGTAGTCGGTGTGCTCACCGATCAGGTTGACCCGGCCGGGAGCCGCCCAGCGGCCCGCGGGCTCCGTGCCGTACCGCTGCCGGAAGCCGGCGGTGGCGCGGGCCGCGACGTCACCGGCAGCGCTCATTGCCGGCCCAGGATGTGCGTGCGGTAGAACTCCCAGGCGTCGCCGACCATGTCCTGGAGGGTGGGCTTCTCCGGCGTCCAGCCCAGCTCGGCGCGGGCCAGCGCGGAGGAGGCGACCAGTTCGGCGGGGTCGCCCTCGCGGCGCGGGGCCACCTCGACCGGTACGGGGTGCCCGGTGACCTCGCGGACCACCTCGATCACCTGGCGGTTGGTGAAGCCGTTGCCGTTGCCCAGGTTGTAGATGCGGTGCCGGCCGGCGGTGGCGGCGTCGAGGGCCAGCAGGTGCGCGCGGGCCAGATCCTCGACGTGGATGTAGTCGCGGACGCAGGTGCCGTCGGCGGTCGGGTAGTCGTCGCCGAAGAGTTGGAGCTTGTCGCGCCGGCCGGCGGCCACGTCGAGGGCGAGCGGGATGAGGTGGGTCTCGGGGTCGTGCCGTTCGCCGATCACCCGTCCGTCGTGCCGGTAGGCCCCGGCCACGTTGAAGTAGCGCAGCGAGACGGCGGCCAGGTCGTGCGCGACCGCCTCGGAGGTGAGCGCCATGTCGACGGCCAGCTTGGTGGCCCCGTAGGTGTTGGTGGGGGCCTTGACGGCGGTCTCCGGGATGGGCAGCTCGGTGGGGTTGCCGTAGACGGCTGCGGTGGAGGAGAAGACCAGCCGGGGCACCCCGGCGGCGCGGACCGCGTCGATCAGGGCGAGCGAGCCGACTGTGTTGGTCTGCCAGTAGAGCTCCGGCTTGACCATCGACTCGCCGGCGGCGATGAGGGCGGCGAAGTGCAGCACGCCGTCGAAGCCGGCGTCGGGAGTGAGCACCCGGGCGGCCTCGTGGATCGGCAGGTCGACGTGGGTCGCCTCGGGCGCGAGCGCCGCCCGGTGGCCGGTGCGCAGGTCGTCCAGCACGGTCACCTCGTGACCGTGGTCGAGCAGCATCCGGGTCACCACGCTGCCGATGTAACCGGCGCCGCCGGTGACGAGCAGTTTCACGTCGCTCCTCCTGCCTCGGCCGCCTGCCGCGGCGGCCGTCCGTGATCACCCTACGGCCGCGGGCTGTGTCGCGGCTGCGAGTGAGGCCGTCCGCTATTCCACCACAATCCTTCATGATTGAACAGATCCGAACATCACCCGGAGTGCCCGGCGTCCGCTGTCTACCATCCTTGTCATGCGGGAGGGAGGTGGTCCCGGGCCCCGGCGACGTCCGTCGGGGCGGCCCAGACGCGAACCGGGACCCGTGGCCCGCACCGTGGCCCGCCTCGTGGTGCGGGCCGCCGACGGCGCCACCCGCCTGGTCACCGACCTGCTCGGGGCCAGCCCGACGGCCGGCCGTGAGCAGATCAGCGAGGCCGAGCTGCGCGACCTGGTCGCCGCCAGCACGGTGCTCGACCCGGACGAGCGGCGCATCATCGACGAGGTGCTGGTGGCCGGCGCGCGGCTGATCCGCGAGGTGATGGTGCCGCGCACCGAGGTGGTCTTCCTCGCCACCGGGCTCACCCTGCCCGAGGCCGAGCGGCTGGTCCGGGCCGAGCCGCACACCCGCTACCCGGTGGTCGACGGCACGAAGGACGACGTGGTCGGCTTCGTCCACCTGCGCGACCTGCTGCTGCGCCCCGAGCGGGACCCGCGCGCCACCGTCGCCGAGCTGACCCGTGAGGTGAAACGGCTGCCCGGCAGCAAGCGGGTGCTGGCCGCGCTCACCGAGATGCGCCGCGAGGGCCACCACCTGGCCGTGGTGGTCGACGAGTACGGCGGCACCGCCGGCATCGTCACCTGCGAGGACCTGGTCGAGGAGCTGGTCGGGGAGATCCACGACGAGGACGACGCGCCGCCCGACCCGGCCCACGACGGGCTGCCCGCCGTGGTCGACGGCCGGCTCAACCTGGCCGACTTCGCCGAGCGCACCGGGGTGCCGCTGCCCGCCGGGCCGTACGAGACGGTCGGCGGGTTCGTGATGGCCGCCCTCGGCCGGTTGCCGGTCACCGGCGACGAGGTGCCGGTGGCCGCCGACCCGGACGAGGCCGGCGGGCCCGTCCCGGACGACCCGCCCGGCGGCTGGCTGCTGCGGGTGGTGGCCCTCGACGGGCGGCGGGTGTCCCGCCTCGCCGTCTCCACGGCCCGCCTGCCCGAGCCGCGGCGCGAGGTCACGGCCCCGCTCCCGCCCGTGCCCGCCCGACCCACCGGCCCGTCATGACGGCCGCCGGGGCTTGCTGACAGAATTGCCGGCATGTCCGACGTACCCGCCCGCCCGCGCGTCTTCTCCGGCATCCAGCCGACGGCCGACTCGTTCCACCTCGGCAACTACCTGGGCGCGGTACGGCACTGGGTGGCCCTCCAGGAGAGCCACGACGCGTTCTACTGCGTGGTGGACCTGCACGCGATCACCGCCGGGCACGACCCGAAGGTGCTCAAGCAGCGCAGCCGCATCGCCGCCGCGCAGCTCTTCGCGGTCGGCCTCGACCCGGAGCGCAGCACCCTGTTCGTCCAGTCGCAGGTGCCCGAGCACCCGCAGCTGGCCTGGGTGCTCGGCTGCATCACCGGCTTCGGCGAGGCGAGCCGGATGACCCAGTTCAAGGACAAGTCGCAGAAGCAGGGCAGCGAGCGGGCCAGCGTCGGCCTGTTCACCTATCCGATCCTCCAGGCCGCCGACATCCTGCTCTACCAGGCGCACGCGGTGCCGGTCGGCGAGGACCAGCGGCAGCACCTGGAGCTGTCCCGCGACCTGGCCCAGCGGTTCAACTCGCTGTTCGGCCCGACCTTCACGGTGCCCGCGCCGCACATCGTCAAGGACACCGCGAAGATCACCGACCTTCAGGACCCGACGGCCAAGATGTCGAAGTCGTCCTCCTCCCCAGCCGGCATCATCGACCTGCTGGAGGAGCCGGCCCGCTCGGCCAAGAAGATCCGCTCCGCGGTCACCGACACCGGGCGGGAGATCGTCTTCGACGCCGAGGGCAAGCCGGGCATCTCCAACCTGCTCACCATCTACTCGGCGTTGTCCGGCCGGGGCATCGACGACCTCGTGGCCGCGTACGACGGCAAGGGCTACGGCGATCTGAAGAAGGACCTCGCCGAGGTGGTCCGGGAGTTCGTCACCCCGATCCAGGAGCGCACCCGCGCCTACCTGGACGACCCGGCGCAGCTCGACAAGCTGCTCGCGCAGGGCGCCGAGAAGGCCCGCGCGGTCGCCGCCCCCACCCTGCACACCGTGTACGAGCGGATCGGCTTCTTCCCGCCGGTCCGGTTCGAGTAGCGGCCCGGGCACGGCGGGAACGGGTGTCGCAGTCGGTGGCCGGAGGGATGGCGCGCAGCGTGGATGGCAGGGACGGGGCGCCGGACGCCGGTGAGACGATCCAGATCGGGATCGCGGTCGACATCCCGGAGCCGTGGGGCGGGATGCTCACCCGCCGGCGGATCGAGGCCGGTGATCCGCTTGCCGTCCCGGCGCACGTCACGCTGCTCGGGCCCACCGAGATCCCGGTGCACGCGCTGCCGGCCGTCGAGGAGCACCTGGCCCGGGTGGCCGCCACCCACCTGCCGTTCACGCTGCACCTGCGGGGCACCGGCACGTTCCGGCCGGTCACCCAGGTGGTCTTCGTGGCGGTGGCCGCCGGGATCAGCGAGTGTGAACTGCTCGCCGCCGCCATCAACGCGGCCCCCGAACTGCACCGCGAGGCGCGCTTCCCGTACCACCCGCACGTGACGGTGGCCCAGGACGTGCCGCCGGAGGTGCTCGACAAGGCGTACGAGGACCTGGCCGACTTCTCCGCCCTCTTCGAGGTGGAGGCGTTCACGCTCTTCTCGCACAGCGGGGCCACCCGGTGGCAGCCCCGCCGCGACTTCCGCCTCGGCGGCTGAGCTGAGCGCGCGGCCGGCCTGCCGACACCGCGCCGGGAGATCGGCGAGGATGGCGGGGTGAACGTCATCGGCCGGATCGAGGCGGCGCTCGGTCGCCGCGTCGACGCGGTCCGGGCCCGCTCGTCGGCCTTCGACCACGTGTGGCGGGCCGGGGCGCTCTACGCCGACCTGCTCGGTGGCCGGCTGGCCGCCGCCATCGCCTACTACGGCTTCTTCGCCGTGTTCGCGCTGGCCCTGGTCGCGTACTGGATCTTCGGCACGATCCTTCAGGACAACCGCGAGGTCAGCCGGGCGGCGGCCGACTTCCTGGAGGGGAACCTGCCGTTCCTCGACCCCCAGCAGATCGCCGAGAGCAGCAACACCGTCGGCGTGATCGGCCTGGTCATCCTGGTCTTCACCGGGATCGGCTGGGTCGAGGCGATCCGCTCCTCGCAGCGGCTCATGTACGGCTTCAACCAGCAGCCCGGCAACCTGGTGGTCCGCCGCCTGGTCGACCTGGGGGTGCTGGTCGCGGTGTTCGTGCTGCTCGGCGTCTCGGTGGCGGCCGTGGACGCGCTGGAGTCGCTGCTGCGGTTCCTGCTGCGCAGTACCGGGTCGGTCGGGCTCACCACGGTCAGTGCGGTGCTCAGCGTGCTGGTCAACGCGGTGCTGGCCACCGCGCTGCTGGTGGCGGTGCCCCGGTTGCGGATGAGCCGCCGCCGGCTGCGCCCCGCCGTGCTGGCGGTCGCCGTCGGCATCACGCTGCTCAACACCGTCGGGCGCTACTACGTGGTGCGCACCGAGCGGAACCCGGCGTACACCGTGGTGGCCACGGCGGTGGGGCTGCTGCTCTACCTCTACCTGCTCAACCAGATGGTGCTCTTCGGCGCCGCACTGGCCGCCACCAGCCGCTACGGGCGGGTGGTGGACCTCGCCGAGGGCGGCGCCGCGCGGGAGGTGGACGTGGAGGTCGACGAGGAGACCGACCCGGGCACGCCGGGAGGGGCGGGATGAGCACGCGGATCCGCATCGACCAGGACTCGGCGGTGCCCCCGTACGAGCAGGTGCGCGGGCAGCTCGCGGGCATGATCGGTGACGGCCGGCTGCCGGTCGGCACCCGGCTGCCCGCGGTCCGGCAGCTCGCCGCCGACCTCGGTCTGGCCGTGAACACCGTGGCGCGGGCGTACCGGGAGCTGGAGTCCGCCGGGCTGGTGCAGACCCGGGGCCGGCACGGCACCGTGGTGGCCCCCGGGCGCGATGACGCCGCCGACCGCCTGCACCGGGCCGCCGCGGCGTACGCCGCCGAGGCGCTCCGCCTGGGCGTCCCGCCGGACCGCGCGGTCGCCCTGGTCCGTGCGGCTCTGGACGCCGGTACGCACGGGTGAGAGCGGCCGCCGGAGAGGGGGGAGTTGGCGTGAATGAGCCGCCCGTCCGCGCCGCGACCGACCATGATGGGCCGGTGGGCGCACTCGTGACACTGGACCTGCCGGACGACTCGCCGATGCTAAGCCTGCCGTGGATCATCACGTTCGGCCCGCTCGGCGACGACGACGAGTGGGAACCGGTGGTCTGCGGCCCGTACGAGCGGCCGCACGCGCTCGCCCTGGCCGAGGCGGTGGTGGCCGAGGAGCAGCTCATGGCGGTGGTGGAGCCGCTGCTGCCGGCGCTGACGCCCGACGAGATCCGCAGCGAGATCGCCGCCGCGCAGATCGCCGCCGAGGACGAGGCGGCCCGGATCGACCAGGCGGACCTCTACGGCGACTTCGAGGACGTCATCGACGAGGAGCTGGAGCTGGCCGCCGAGCGGGAGCCGGAGCCGGCGAACCCGCCCAGCCGGGACGAGGTCCGGGCCGGTCTCGCCCGGATCGCGCAGATGCTCACCAGCCGGGGGGCCTGAGGGTCAGCTCGGCGGCCCGTCGAGCACGCAGAACTCGTTGTCCTCCGGGTCGGCGAGCACCACGAAGCCCTCCGTACCGGTCTGCCCCACGTCGACCCGCCGGGCGCCCAGGCCGATGAGCCGGTCGACCTCGGCCGCCGGGTCGCCGTCGGAGACCAGGTCCGGGTGGAGCCGGTTCTTGCCCCGCTTCGGGGTTCCGCTGCCCTGCAACCAGACCGTCGGGCCGGGCCGGCCGGGCGGCGGGTAGAGCTTCGCGCTGCCGTCGCGGCCCTGCCGGACCGTGTAGCCGAGGGCGGCCGACCAGAAGGCGGCCATCCGATCGACGTCGTTGACATCGAGCGTGTACTGCGCCAGGTGTGTGGTCATCACCTGGTGGTACCCCACGGTCCCAGATGGACACCGACCCCTCGGGAACCGAAGAGTCCCCGAGGGGCCGGCGCCACCTCACCCCCCACCACAAGGGGTCGGTAGCCCAGCCGCCCGTCGGCGCGGGGCACAACGGACGACCAGGTCAATGGCGGGTTACCCGGCCCAGCGCCGTTCGAACCACGCAGCCGCGTCGACCGGCAGGACGTGGCCGTCGCCCCGCTCGGTGAGACCGGCGCTGGCGACGACCGGCCGGCCGTGTCCGGCGACCGTCACCTCCGCGCCGCTGAGGTTGACCACGCAGGTCAGTTCGGCGTCGCCGGCGGTGCGGCGGAACGCCAGCACCCCGGGCTCGGTCTCCAGCCAGGTGACGCCGCCGGCGCCGGCCAGCGCCGGATGGTCGTGCCGGATCCGCAGCGCGGCACGGTAGAGCTCCAGCGTCGAGCCGGTCACCCCGGCCTGCGCGGCCACCGACAGGGCACGCCAGGTGGCCGGGGCCGGCAGCCAGCTCAGCTCGCTGCCCTCCGGGCCGAAGCCGTACGGGGCCAGCTCGCCGCTCCACGGGATCGGCACCCGGCAGCCGTCCCGGCTCTCGCCGGTGCGCAGGAACGCCGGGTCCTGCCGCAGCTCGTCGGGGAGGTCCAGCACCTCGGGCAGGCCCAGCTCCTCGCCCTGGTAGACGTAGGCGCAGCCGGGCAGGGCGAACATCAGCAGGGCGGCGGCCCGGGCGCGGCGCAGGCCGACCTCCCCGTCGCCGTACCGGGTCACGTGCCGCTGCCGGTCGTGGTTGGAGAGCACCCAGGTGGTCGGCGCTCCCACGATGGTCGACTCGGCGAGCGCCGTGTCGATCACCTTGCGGAACGAGTCGGCCGACCAGGTGGCGTCGAGGAAGTCGAAGCTGAACGCCTGGTGCAGCTCGTCCGGGCCGATGTAGCGCGCCAGCCGCTGCGGCGTCTCCGCCCACGCCTCGGCCACCGCCATCCGGCCGCCCGGGTAGCTGTCCAGGATCGGCCGCCAGGCGCGGTAGATGTCGTGCACCTCGTCCTGGTCGAAGTAGGGCAGCCGGCCCTTGCCCAGCAGCTCGGACTGGCGCTGGCCGGTGGTCATCGAGTTGAAGCCGACGTCCGGCAGGCCCTCGGCCTTGATCATCCCGTGCGCCACGTCGATGCGGAAGCCGTCCACGCCCCGGTCGAGCCAGAACCGCAGGATGTCCTCGAACTCCGCGCGCACCTCCGGGTGGCGCCAGTTGAGGTCGGGCTGGGCCGGGTCGAACAGGTGCAGGTACCACTGGCCGTCGGCGACCCGGGTCCAGGCGGGGCCGCCGAAGATGCTCTCCCAGTCGTTCGGCGGCAGCTCGCCCTGCTCGCCCGTGCCCTCGGCGAAGAGGTAGCGCTCGCGCTCGGGGGAGCCGGGGCCGGCGGCCAGCGCCGCGGTGAACCACGGGTGCGCGCTGGAGGTGTGGTTGGGCACCAGGTCCACGATGATCCGCAGGCCCAGGGCGTGCGCGTCGGTGATCATCGCGTCGAAGTCGGCCAGGTTGCCGAAGAGCGGATCCACGTCCCGGTAGTCGGCCACGTCGTAGCCGGCGTCGACCTGGGGCGAGGTGTAGAAGGGGGTCAGCCAGAGCGCGTCCACCCCGAGGTCGCGCAGGTACGGCAGGCGCTGCCGGATGCCCTGGAGGTCCCCGACGCCGTCACCGTTCGCGTCCGCGAAGCTGCGGACGTAGACCTGGTAGACGGCCGCGGACCGCCACCAGTCGTCGTCGGCGGTCAGCGGCGTGGGGTGGGGGGCGGAGGTCATCGGTGTGGATCCCCGTTCTCTGGCGCGGGACGGCGGCGCCCGGCGCGGCATCGGTGGTGGCACCGGGCGTCTGAGCAGAATGCCGCCCTAGCGCTGCAAGAGTCAAGCATTCCTTGCGCAAGAACTGACGGCAAGGGGTCAGGCGGGGACCGCAAGGGTGGGGTCGACGGAGGAGGGGCGCTGGCGCTGCGGGCCCCCGGCGCCGGCCGGGCGGGCCACCGCCGTCGAGCCGCGCACCACCAGCTCCGGGCGGAACAGGTACTCGGAGTTCGGGGCGGCGTGCCCGTTGATCTCGTCGACCAGCGCGCGGACGGCGGCCACCGCCATGGCGGCGACCGGCTGGCGCATGGTGGTCAGCGGCGGGTCGGTGAAGGCCATCAGCGGGGAGTCGTCGTAGCCGACCACCGAGACGTCACCGGGGACCGTGAGGCCGCGTTGCCGGGCGGCCCGGACCGCGCCCAGCGCCATGAGGTCGGAGCCGCAGACCAGGCCGGTGACGCCGCGCTCGATGAGCCGGCCGGCGGCGGCCTCGCCGCCCTCGACACCGAACAGGGAGAGCTCGGCCAGCTCGGCGACCTCCGCCTCGCCGGTGCCGACCAGCCGGCTCATCGCGGAGCGGAAACCGGCCACCCGGCGCTGCACCGGCACGAACCGGTCCGGGCCGGTGATCAGGCCGATCCGCCGGTGGCCGAGCGCGACCAGGTGCGCGACGGCCAGCTCGGTGGCCTCACCGTCGTCGCAGGAGACGAAGGGCGCCGCGATGCCGGGCGCGTACCCGTTGATCATGACGATCGGGAGTGGACGGGCGATCAGCGCCCGGTACCGGTCGTGGTTGGCGGCGGTGTCGGCGTGCAGGCCCGAGACGAAGACGATCCCGGAGACCTGCCGGTCGAGCAGCATCTCGACGTACTCGTCCTCGGTGACGCCGCCGGGGGTCTGCGTGCAGAGCACCGGGGTGAACCCGCTCTGCGCCAGCGTCGACTCGATGACCTGGGCGAAGGCCGGGAAGATGGGATTGTCCAGCTCGGGCACCACGAGGCCGACCAGCCCGGCGCTGCGCTTGCGCAGCCGGGCGGGGCGCTCGTAGCCGAGCACGTCGAGGGCGGTGAGGACGGCCTGCCGGGTCTCCGGGGCCACTCCGGGGCGGTCGTTGAGCACCCGCGACACCGTGGCCTCGCTGACTTCGGCCTGTTGGGCGATGTCGGACAGTCGAGCGCGCATGGCGGCACTGTAGCTCACCGGTAAGTTCTTGCGTACGCTCCTGCAAGCCCTTCCATTCCCTGCAACCTCTTGCTAACGTCCCCGCAACATGCGAGAGCAGCGGCGCAGCATCCGTGCGCCGGTCAGCAAGAAATTTCGAGGTTCCCACTGGCGAGCCGCCCTTCCCCCGGCGGGCCGCCATGACGACAGGAGTACCGATGCGCATCCGTACCGCGGGTGTGGTCGCTGTCCTCGGCCTGGCGCTCGCCGCGTCCGGCTGCGGCGGCGGTGACAGCGACAAGCCGGCCGCCAAGGAGTCCGCCAAGGCCACCGGCGGCAAGCTGGTCATCTGGGCCGACGACAAGCGGACCGCGGCCCTGAAGCCGTTCGCCGAGGAGTTCGGCAAGGAGAACGGTGTGACCGTCGAGGTCCAGGCCGTCTCCAAGGACCTGCAGACCAACTTCGTCACCGCCTCGCAGCAGGGCAGCGGCCCGGACGTCGTGGTCGGCGCGCACGACTGGATCGGCAACATGGTCCAGAACGGCGCCATCGACCCGGTGCAGCTCGCCGCCGAGCAGAAGAGTGCGTTCAACGAGACCGCGATCAAGGCCGTCACCTTCAACGGCCAGCTCTACGGCGTCCCCTACGCCACCGAGAACGTCGCGCTGATCCGCAACACCGAGCTGGCACCTGAGGCGCCGAAGACGATCGAGGACCTGGTCACCGCCGGCAAGAAGCTCAAGGCCGAGAAGAAGGCCACCGAGATCCTCTGCCTCCAGTCCGGCCAGAACGGCGACGCCTACCACATCTACCCGCTGTACACCTCGGGCGGCGGCTACCTGTTCGGCACCGCGGCCAACGGCGACTACGACCCGAAGGACCTGGGCGTGGGCAAGCCGGAGTCGATCGCGGCCTTCCAGAAGATCGCGAAGCTCGGTGAGAAGGGCGACGGCGCGCTGAAGCGCTCCATCACCGGCGAGAACTCCATCGCCACCTTCACCGGCAAGAAGTGCGCCTTCCTGGTCTCCGGGCCGTGGGCCATCGCCGACGCCAAGAAGGCCGGCATCAAGTACGACATCTCCCCGGTCCCCGGCTTCGCCGGTGGCAAGGAGGCCCAGCCGTTCGTGGGCGTCCAGGCGTTCTACGTCGCGGCCAAGGGCAAGAACAAGGCGCTGGCCCAGGAGTTCGTCACCAACTACGTGACCAAGCCCGAGCTGGCCGTCGCGCTCTACAAGGCCGAGCCGCGCCCGCCGGCGCTGACCGCCGCCTTCGACCAGGTCAAGGGCGAGGACGCGGACCTGGCCAAGTTCCAGGAGGCCGGTAAGAACGGCCAGGTGCTCCCGGCGATCCCGGCCATGGCCGCGATCTGGGACCCGTTCGGCAAGGCGGAGGCCGCCATCATCGGCGGCGCCGATCCGGCCAAGACGATCACCGCCGCGGGCAAGACCATCGCGGGCCAGATCAAGTAATGAGCACGTCGCTGTCCGGCCCGGGGTCTGCTGAGCAGGCCCCGGGCCGGGAGCCCGTTCGCCGCGGGCTCCCGCGCACGTCCCGTACCGCGCGGAACCACGCGCCGATCACCGCGACCGGCCTCGTCGTCAAGGTGGTCCTGCTCGGCCTGGTGGCCGGGATCGCGATCTGGGCGGCGTTCCCGCTCATGGAGGCCGAGCACTGGGTCGGGCTGGGCATCCTCGCCGCCACGACGGCCGGCCTGTTCTACCTCTACCTGAGCCGCCGGCACATCCCGGCCAAGTACCTGGTCCCCGGCACGCTCTTCCTGATCGCCTTCCAGGTCTTCCCGGTGCTCTACACGGCGAGCACCGCCTTCACGAACTTCGGCGACGGTCACCGCGGCAGCAAGGACGACGCGATCGTCGCCATCCAGACCTCCTCGGTGCGGCAGGTCCCCGGCTCTACCGAGTACTCCCTCTCCATCGCCACGACGGGCGACCCGGCGACCGGTCCACTGGTGTTCCTGCTCAGCGACCCGAAGACCAAGGAGGTCTTCGCGGGCGACGCGGGCGGGCTGCGCCGGCTCGACGCCGGCGAGGTGACGGTCAGCAGCCTCAGCGGCAAGATCACCGCCGCCGAGGGCTACACCATCCTCAACATCGGTCAGGCCAGCGGTCGCAGCGACGCCATCACCGCCCTGGTGGTGCCGACCTCCGGCGGCGCCATCCGCTCCAACGGCCTCACCCGCGCCTACGAGGGCAAGGCGGTCCGGGCGTACGACGCGGGCTGCGACTGCATCAAGGACAGCGAGACCGGGAAGACCTGGACGGCGGACCCGGAGAACGGCTCCTTCGTCGCCGCCGACGGTGAGCGGCTCGCCCAGGGCTGGAAGGTCAACGTCGGGCTGCGGAACTTCACCCGCGTGCTCACCGACCCGAACATCTCCGGGCCGTTCTTCGGCACCCTGCTGTGGAACTTCGCGTTCGCGGTGGGCTCCACCGGGCTCACCTTCCTGCTCGGCATGGCCATCGCGCTCGCCCTGCACTCGCCCCGGATGCGCGGCACCAACTTCTACCGGGTGCTCCTGATCCTGCCGTACGCCATGCCGTCGTTCGCCATGCTGCTGGTCTGGCGGGACATGTTCAACACCGACTTCGGCCTGGTCAACAACCTGTTCGGGCTCGGGGTGGACTGGTTCGGCCAGACCTGGTCCGCCCGGGCGGCGGTGCTGCTGGTGCAGCTCTGGCTGGGCTACCCGTACATGTTCCTGGTGGCAACCGGCGCGCTCCAGGCGATCCCGCGCGAGCTGACCGAGGCCACCTCGGTCGACGGCGCCAGCCCGTGGCAGTCCTTCCGGGCGGTCACCCTGCCGCTGCTGCTGGTCGCGCTCTCGCCGCTGCTGATCGCCTCGTTCGCGTACAACTTCAACAACGCCAACGCGATCCTGTTCACCACCGAGGGTGGACCGTTCGCGCCGGACAACCCGACCAACGGCGCCACCGACCTGCTCATCACCTACACCTACCGGCTGGCCTTCGGCGCCCAGGGCGCCGAGTTCGGCATGGCCGCCGCGGTCTCGGTCTTCATCTTCGCGATCGTGGCCACGGTGTCGGCGATCAGCTTCCGGCGGACCCGCAAGCAGGAGGAGGTGTACTCGTGACGACCTACACCGACGCTCCCGTCGCCGACCACAGCGCGAAGGGGAGGTCGAGAAAACGGTGGTTCGCCCAGGTGGGCTGGCGGCACCTCGTCGGGGTGCTGGCGGTCGCGTTCAGCCTCTTCCCGATCCTGTTCGTGCTCTCCGCGGCGCTCAACCCGCTCGGCACGCTCTCCTCGACGGATCTGCTGCCGACCGGCGGGGTGTCGTTCGAGAACTTCACGAACCTGTTCGACAAGACCGCGTTCGCGCACTGGTTCCTCAACTCACTGCTCCTGGCGGGGGTGGCCAGCTTCGCGTCGATCTTCCTGTCCGCGCTGGCCGCGTACGCGTTCTCCCGGATGCGCTTCGCCGGGCGCCGGGTCGGCCTGCTCACGCTGCTGCTGATCCAGATGTTCCCGCAGTTCCTGGCCATCGTGGCGATCTTCCTGATCTTCACGACGATCACCGACCTGTACCCGGCCATCGGCTTCAACACCCCGTGGGGCCTGTTCCTGCTCTACATGGGTGGCGCGCTGGGGGCCAACACCTGGCTCATGAAGGGCTTCTTCGACACCCTGCCGAAGGAGCTGGACGAGTCGGCGACCATGGACGGCGCCTCGCACGTCCAGGTCTTCTTCCGGATCATGTTGCCGCTGGTCGCGCCGATCCTGGCGGTGACCGGACTGCTCGCCTTCATCGGCGCGATCAACGAGTTCCTCATCGCCAACGTGTTCCTCACCAACACCGAGTCGAAGACCCTCGCGGTCGGCATGTTCGGCCTGGTGGCGGGCGAGCGCAACAACAACTTCGGAATGTTCGCGGCGGGCACCCTGCTCACCGCCGTCCCGACGGTGCTGGTGTTCCAACTGCTCCAGCGCTACATCGTCTCCGGCCTCACGGCCGGGGCCGTCAAAGGCTGAGCCTCCTCGGTTCACGCTGCGGCAAGGGCGTCGTGTCGGCGTACACCGGAGCGGTTTCCGGGCGGACCGCCGCGGTCGGGTGACCGGCCGCGGCGGGTGCCCGCCCCACTCCCTGTCCTCCACGACGCGAAAGGCATCCGCATGTCTCTCCAGCCGCACCACGACGGCTCCGCCACCTACGTGCCCGAGCAGGAGCCCGCGCTCGGGCAGACCGTCCCGGTCCTCGTCCGGGTGCCGGCCGGCGCCGGCGTCCGTCAGGTGCACGTCCGGACCACCGGCGACGGCGAGCCCCACTTCGCCGAGGCGGTCATCGACCGCACCGAGGGCGGTGACGTGTGGTGGCGGGCCGACGTCGAGGTCCGCAACCCGGTCAGCAACTACCGCTTCCTGCTCGACGCCGCGGCGGGCGCCCGCTGGCTGAACGCGGCCGGACTGGCCGACCACGACGTGCCGGACCACGGCGACTTCAAGCTGGTCAGCTACGCCCCGCCGCCGGCCTGGGCCCGGGACGCGGTGATCTACCAGATCTTCCCGGACCGGTTCGCCCGCTCGGCCGCGGCGACCGGCCGCACGGCGCCGGACTGGGCGATCCCGTGCGACTGGGACACCCCCGTCATCGGGCGTGGCCCGGAGACGCCCCGCCAGTTCTACGGCGGTGACCTCGACGGGATCACCGAGCGGCTGGACCACCTGGACCGGCTCGGGGTGAACACCGTCTACCTCACACCGATCTTCCCGGCCCGCTCCAACCACCGGTACGACGCGGCCAGCTTCGACACCGTCGACCCGCTGCTCGGTGGGGACGCCGCGCTGGCCCGGCTGGCGGACGCGGTGCACGCCCGGGGCTGGCGGCTGCTCGGCGACATCACCAGCAACCACACCGGCGACGCCCACCACTGGTTCACCGCCGCCGTCTCCGATGTGCACGCCCCGGAGCGGGAGCTGTACTACTTCGACCTGCCCGGCGGGGACTACGAGTCGTGGAACGGGGTCAAGTCGCTGCCGAAGCTCAACTGGGGCAGCGCCGAACTGCGCCGCCGCTTCGCCACCGCCGAGGACTCGCTGCTGCGCCGCTGGCTGCGCCCGCCGTACGCGCTGGACGGCTGGCGGGTGGACGTGGCGAACATGACCGGCCGGCGGGGCGCGGACGCGTACACCCACGAGGTGGCCCGGCTGCTGCGCGAGGTGGTGGCCGGCACCCGGGCCGACGCGCTGCTGCTCGCCGAGCACGGCCACGACCACACCGGTGACCTGGACCGGGACGGCTGGCACGGCACCATGAACTACGTCGGCTTCACCGACCCGGTCTGGTCCTGGCTGCGGCGGAGCGACGGCACGCTGCCCAACTTCCTCGGCACCCCCGGCGGGGTACGGCGGCGGGACGCGGGCGCGGTGCTGGCCACCATGAACACCTACCGGTCGCTGATCTCCTGGCGGTCGTACACGCACTCGTGGCAGCTGCTCGGCTCGCACGACTCGGCCCGGATCCGGACCGTGGTCGGCGACGCGGCCCGGCAGGAGGTGGCCGCCGGCCTGCTCGCCACCATGCCGGGTACGCCGGTGATCTTCGCGGGTGACGAGCTGGGCCTGACCGGCACCAACGGGGAGGGCTCCCGGACCCCGATGCCGTGGCACCGGCCGGAGAGCTGGGACGCGCGCACGTTCGACGCGTACCGGTCGCTGCTGGCGCTGCGCCGCGGCGAGCCGGCGCTGCGGCACGGCGGCCTGCGCTGGGCGTACGCCGACGCCGACACCCTGGTCTTCCTGCGCGAGGCGCCGACGGGCGCGGTGCTGGTGCTGGCCCGCCGCGCGCCCGGCACCCCGGTCCGCCTGACCGGCCTGCCGGCCGGGGACAACGTCTACGGTGGCGCCCCGGCCCTGCACCCGGACGCCGACGGCGCGGTGACCCTCCCGGCGGACGGCCCCACCTTCCAGGTGTGGCGCCTGGCCTGACGCCATTCCCCGCGCCCCCGGCTTGTGCCCCTCCTGTCGGGGCGCGAACTGCAGGATCGCGGGCGGAGTCAGGGGCGCGGGGTGGGCCGGAGCAGGGCGCGGACGCCGGTCAGGTAGGTGGCGCGGTCCGGGGAGCCGGTCAGGATGCGTTGCAGGAGGTAGCCGGGAACCAGGGCGAACAGGGCCGCGCCGACCGCCTCCGGGTCGGCGTCCGCGGGCAGCTCGCCGGCCGCGCGGGCCCGCCGGGCCAGCGTGGTGAAGTGGGTGCGGAAGCCGGCGTACGTCCGGCCGACGAACTCGGCGAGAGCCGGGTCCCGCTGCGCCTCGCCCCACACCTGCACGGCCAGCGGGAGCACGCCGTCGGGGTCGGACTGCGCGTCGACGTAGGTGAGGGCCCGGTCCAGCGCGTCGACCAGCGGCAGCGGCGGGTCGGCCGCGGCGAGTTCGGCGAAGAGCCCCTCGGCGCCGCCGATCACCGACTGGGCGATGGCGGTGATCAGGTCGTTCTTGCTCGGGAAGTAGCGGTAGACCGCGCCGACCGAGAGTCCGGCCTCCCGGATCACGTCCTGCATCGAGGTGTTGTGGAAGCCGTCGCGCCGGAAGCAGCGCCGGGCCGCGTCGAGGATCTGCTGGCGGCGGGCCGCGAGGTGTTCGTCCGATACGCGTGGCACGACCCACAGTGTAAAGCGAACGCTCGTTCTTGACGGCGGGCCGGACGGCGGCGCACTCTCAGTTCAAGAGAACGAACGTTCGTTTTTAGGAGGCGGAGATGCCTGCTCACCTGTCCCGGATCCGCTCGCCCTGGCTGCTCGCCGCGCTGCTCGTCGTCCTGGCGGTGGTGGTGCAGGCGCTGCTCGTACCCCTCTTCGCGGCGCCGGCCGCCCACCTGGCGCCGCGCGACCTGCCGGTCGTCGTCGCCGGGCCGGCGCCCGCCACCGCCGAGCTGGCCGGTCGGCTCGCGGCCGCCCGCCCCGGCGGCTTCGCCGTGACCACGCTGCCCGACGCCGCGGCGGCCGACCGGGCGCTGCGGGACCGGGAGGCGTACGCCGCCTTCGTGGTCGGCCCGGACGGCGTCGCCCTGCACACCGCCCCGGCCGCGAGCCCGACCGTGGCGGCACTGCTCACCGAGGCCGCCGGGCAGCTCTCCGCCGGCCGCCCGGTGCCCGTGGTGCAGGTCGTGCCGGCCGACCCGGACGACCCGCGCGGGGCCGGCTTCGCCGCCGGGTTCCTGCCCTTCGCGCTGACCAGCATGCTCGCCGGGGCGCTGCTCACCGTGCTGGTCGCCCGCCGCCGCGCGCGGCTCGCCGGCCTGCTCGGCTACGCCGTCCTGGCCGGTCTGGTGGGCGCCGCGGTGCTGCACGGCTGGCTCGGCGTCCTCGACGGAGACCTGTGGCGCGAGGCGGCCGCGATCGGGCTGTTCGCGCTGGCCGCGGCGGGCACCGTGGCGGGTCTCGGCGCGCTGCTCGGCGGCGCCGGGTTCGGGCTCGGCGCGCTGCTCGTCTTCCTGGTCGGCAACCCGCTGTCCGCGGTGGCCGCCGCGCCCGAGCTGCTGCCGCAGCCCTGGGGCGCGATCGGGCAGTTCCTCCCCGTCGGGGCGGGTGGCACGCTGCTGCGCTCGGCCGCGTTCTTCGACGGTGCGGGGGCCGGGCGGCCGGTGGCCGTGCTGGCCGGTTATGCCCTCGTCGGTCTCGCCCTGGTCCTCGTCGGCCGCCGTTCCGTCCGCCCCGGCGCGGGCGACCCGGCGCCGGAGCGGCGGCCCGCCGAGGTCACGGTATGACGGCACCTCGGGGGGCGGGCTACTACAAGTCGTCGTTGATGGGGGAGGATGGCCGGCGTGGAAGCTCTTCGACTGATCCTTCTCTACGTCCATCTGATCGGCTTCGCGATGCTGCTCGGCGGTTCGATCGCCCAGTACGTCAGCGGCCGTCTGCGGATCAACGCGGCCATGCTCTGGGGCTCGGTGATCGGGCTGCTGACCGGAATCGGTCTCGCCGCCCCGCTGCGCGACGGCGAGGAGCCGGCACCGGCCAAACTTGTTACCAAGTTGGTGCTCGCGCTGCTGATCTTTGTCATGGTCTTCTTCTCGCGTAAGCGGGAGTCCGTGAACCGCGGGCACTTCCTCGCGATCATCGGGTTGACGCTGGTCAACGCGGCGGTGGCGGTCTTCTGGCGTTAGCCCTCCGGCGCAGCGGGAAGACCTCGGGAAACGGACGTTCGCGACACCTCTCTGGAGGGCCGTCGGCACGAAAGGTGATGTGCCCCACGCATCGGTTACGTAGGGGTAACGACCGCTCAACAGTCGTGCACGATTGTCGGCCGGTGGGTGGGCGCGGGCGTACGCTCCCGTCCGTAACGTGGGACGCCGGCGGCACACCGCAGGCCGGCGCAAGGGCTGCCACCGCGCACGACGCGGTGTGCAATGGGAAGGAGACGTCTTGCGCTCTGTGCGTGGGATGCGGATCGCCTCCGCCATCGTGGCGGGTGGCCTCGTGCTGGGCGCCGCCGCGTGTGGTGAGGCCCCCAAGGACGACAACAACGCCGGCGGCAACGGCGGCAAGAAGTTCAGCGCCTGCATGGTGACCGACGTCGGCGGCATCGATGACAAGTCCTTCAACACCTCGGCCTGGAAGGGCCTCCAGGAGGCGAAGAAGGAGAACGACAACATCGACATCAAGAACGTCCAGTCGAAGGCCGAGGCGGACTACGAGGTCAACCTGACCGGGTTCGTCAACCAGAAGTGCGACTTCATCCTGGCCGTCGGTGGCCTGATGTCGGACGCCACCAAGAAGGCCGCCACGGCGAACCCGAACCAGCAGTTCGGCATCGTGGACGCGAACCCGGGTGTGGACAACATCTACCCGATGCAGTTCGACACCGCGCAGGCCGCCTTCCAGGCCGGTTACCTGGCCGCCGGGCTGAGCAAGACCGGCAAGGTCGGCACCTACGGTGGTCTGCCGATCCCGCCGGTCACCATCTTCATGGACGGCTTCGCCGACGGCGTGGCCCAGTACAACAAGGCCAAGGGCAAGAACGTCCAGGTCATCGGCTGGGACAAGGCCACCCAGAAGGGCTCCTTCACCAACGACTTCGTCAAGCAGGACGAGGGCAAGAAGGTCTCCGACGCGCTGGTCGCCCAGGGTGCGGACATCATCATGCCGGTCGCCGGCGGCGCCGGCCTCGGCACCACCGCCGCGGCCCAGGCCTCGGGCGGCAAGTACTCGGTCGTCTGGGTGGACGTCGACGGCTGCGAGAGCACCCCGAACTGCCCGGCGCTGGTCACCACGGTCGTCAAGAACATCCCGGACGCCGTGAAGGACGCCGTGCTGAAGGCCGCCAACGGCGAGAAGCTCCAGGCCAAGCCCGGCTTCGTCGGCACCCTGGCCAACAACGGCGTCTCGATCGCCCCGTACCACGACTTCGACAGCAAGGTCCCGGCGGACCTGAAGGCCGAGGTCGACAAGATCAAGGCGGACATCGCCGCCGGCACCATCACGGTCACCTCGAAGGCCCAGCCGACCAAGTGACCGCTCCGCCGGCCGCCGCGGTGAGATCATCGGCAGCGGGGGCCGGCGGGCACCAGGTTTGAACGATCCGGCCGCCTCGGCGCACGTGGGGAGAACCCGCGACGTCGGGGCGGCCGGTCACCTTGATCCCCCACTGACCCCCACCCGCGCGGTGGGCGGCGCGGCGGTCGCTACGCTGCACCATCGCTCGCACTCCAGGAGGTTGCGCTGAGACTCGAACTGCGCGGCATCACCAAGCGGTTCGGTGATCTGGTCGCCAACGACCACATCGACCTGACGGTGGAGCCTGGAGAGATCCACGCCCTGCTCGGCGAGAACGGTGCCGGCAAGTCGACCCTCATGAACGTGCTCTACGGGCTCTACCAGCCCGACGAGGGCGAGATCCTGGTCGACGGCAAGCCACTGAAGCTGAAGGGCCCGTCGGACGCGATCGCCGCCGGGATCGGCATGGTGCACCAGCACTTCATGCTGGTGCCGGTCTTCACCGTGGCCGAGAACGTCATGCTCGGCGCGGAACAGACCAAGGGAGGCTTCACCGGCTTCCTCGACCGCCGGCGGGCCCGGCGCGAGGTCGCCGAGGTCTCCGAGCGGTACAACCTCCGGGTCGACCCGGACGCGGTGATCGAGGACCTGCCGGTCGGCATCCAGCAGCGGGTGGAGATCGTCAAGGCCCTCACCCGCGACGTCGACCTGCTCATCCTCGACGAGCCGACCGCCGTGCTGACCCCGCAGGAGACCGAGGAACTGCTCACGGTCATGCGGTCGCTCAAGGAGGCCGGCAAGTCGATCGTGTTCATCACCCACAAGCTGGGTGAGGTCAAGGCCATCGCCGACCGGATCACGGTGATCCGGCGCGGGAAGACGGTCGGCACTGCCGAGCCGAGCGCCAGCCGCGACGAGCTGGCCGCCCTCATGGTGGGCCGCAGCGTCCGGCTTACCGTGGACAAGAAGCCGGCCCAGCCGGGCAAGCCGATCCTCGAGGTCGCCGGCCTGGTCGTCGACGACGACCGGCAGGTGCGCGCGGTCGACGGCGTGGACCTGACCGTGCGCGCCGGTGAGGTGCTCGGCATCGCGGGTGTGCAGGGCAACGGGCAGACCGAACTGATCGAGGCGATCATGGGCCTGCGCCCGGTGCTCGCCGGCTCGATCACCCTGGACGGCGAGGCCGTGCACGGCTGGTCGACCAAGAAGGTGCTCCGCGCCGGCGTCGGGTACGTCCCGGAGGACCGCAGCGTCGACGGCCTGGTCAAGGAGTTCTCCGTCGCGGAGAACCTGGTGCTCGACATCTACGACCGGCCGCCCTTCGGCAAGGGCCTCTCGCTGAAGCCGGACGCCATCGCGAAGTCGGCGAAGGAGCGGATCGAGCAGTTCGACGTCCGCACCTCCTCGGCCGACGCGGCGGTCGGCACCCTCTCCGGCGGCAACCAGCAGAAGGTGATCGTGGCCCGGGAGCTGTCCCGGCCGCTGAAGCTCTTCATCGCCGCCCAGCCCACCCGGGGCGTGGACGTCGGCTCGATCGAGTTCATCCACAGCCGGGTCATCCGCGAGCGGGACATCGGCACCGCCGTCATGGTGGTCTCCAGCGAACTGGACGAGGTGATCGGCCTGGCCGACCGCGTCGCGGTGATGTACCGCGGCCGGATCATCGGCATCGTCGGCCCGGACACCCCGCGCGAGGAGATCGGCCTGCTGATGGCCGGCATCACGCCGGACACCGCCACCACGACCGCTGACGGCCCTGGCAACGAGGACGAGGCATGACCAACCCGAATCCGGTGTCGGGCTCCCCGGACAAGGAGCCGGCGACCGAGGCGCAGGAGGCGCGGAGCGAGGCCCGGGCGACACCGCCCGCGCCCGCCGGCGACACCGAGCGCGCGGTACCCGCCACCGCGACGAAGCAGCCCGAGGAGCCCCGCCCGACCCTGGGCCGGCTCTTCCTGCACAACCTCTGGGCGGCCAACACGGTCACCGTGACCGTGCTCGCGGTGCTGCTCGCCATGCTGGTCGGCGCCGTGCTGATCATCGTCTCCGACCCCGAGGTGCTGGCCACCTACGGCTACATCACCGCCCGACCGGCGGACGCGCTCAACTCCAGCTGGACCGTGGTCAGCGAGGCGTACGCGAACCTGTTCAAGGGCGCCATCTTCGACCCGGACGCGGTCGGCTTCACCGCCGCGATGGGGCCGATCTCGGAGACGCTCACCTACACCGCGCCGCTGGTCTTCACCGGTCTGGCGGTCGCGCTCGCCTTCCGCGGCGGCCTGTTCAACATCGGCGCCCAGGGCCAGGCGACCATCGGTGTCATCCTGTCCGCCGTCGCCGGTTTCGCGCTGCCGCTGCCGCCCGGGGTGCACCTGCTCGTCGCGCTGATCGCCGGCGCGCTCGGCGGCGCGCTCTGGGGCTTCGTACCGGGCATCCTCAAGGCGCGCACCGGCGCCCACGAGGTGATCAACACGATCATGCTCAACTACGTGGCGGTCTACTTCCTGTCCTGGATCATCATCCAGAGCGGGGTGCAGAACCCCAACCGGTCGGACGCGATCAGCAAGCCGGTCGAGTCCTCCGCCCAACTGCCCCGGTTGCTCGGCGACAACCTGCGGGTGCACGCCGGCATCCTGGTCGCGGTGCTGGCCACCTGGTTCATCGCCTGGCTGCTGAACCGCTCGACGCTCGGCTTCGAGCTGCGCGCGGTCGGCGAGAACCCGGACGCCGCCCGGACCGCCGGCATCAGCGTGACCAAGACGTACGTGCTGGTCATGGTGATCTCGGGCCTGCTGGCCGGCCTCGGCGGGTCGAACATGGTGCTCGGCTCGACGGCCAACGCGCTGACCCCGCTGGTGATCGCGCAGATCGGCTTCGACGGCATCCTGGTCGCCCTGCTCGGGCGGGTGAAGCCGTGGGGCGTGCTGCTGGCCGCGCTGCTGTTCGGCGCGCTCCAGGCGGGCGGCAACCGGATGCAGTCGTACTCCGGGATCTCGCTGGAGCTGGTGACCGTGCTCCAGGCGCTGATCGTCATCTTCATCGCCGCGCCGGCCCTGGTGAAGGCGATCTTCCAGCTCCGGGCGGCCCGCGCGGCCCGGCTCCAGACGAGCCTCGCGAAGGGCTGGTGAGCATGTCCACCACCGCTGTCCCCGAGGTCGCCGTGACCGCGGTCGACGAGGGCTTCTGGACGCGTGCCCGCAAGACCGGTGCCGTCCTGCTGGCGCTGGGCGTGCTCGCCACGGTGCTGTTCGGCGCGCTCGCCACCGGCCAGGAGGCCCGCTTCACGCTGAGCGAGACCGAGGGCGGCGCCGCCCTGGAGATCAACGGCACGGTCGGCGCGATCCTCTTCGGGATCATCGCGGCCGCGGCCGGTGCCGCCCTGCTCGCCGGGGTGCCGAAGCGCTGGTTCACCCTGGTGCTCGGCGTCGGGCTGGTCGCCTTCGTGCTGAGCTTCCTGTGCTGGCAGGTCTCCGCGGCCCCCGAGGGCCGCAACTTCATGCCGCTGGTCAACATCGTCCGGGGCACGTTCATCCTGGCCCTGCCGTTGATCTTCGGCGCGCTGGCCGGCGTGCTCTGCGAGCGCTCCGGCGTGGTGAACGTGGCGATCGAGGGCCAGCTGCTGATGGGCGCCTTCTCCGGCGCGCTGTTCGGGAGCATCTCCGGCAGCGTCTGGGTCGGTCTGGTCGCCGCCGCGATCGGCGGCGCGCTGATCTCGCTGCTGCTGGCCGTCTTCGCCATCCGCTACCTGGTCGACCAGGTGGTCATGGGCATCGTGCTCAACCTGCTGGCGGTCGGTGTCACCGGCTTCCTCTACGAGCGGCTCATGCAAACCGACGCGACGAAGTACAACAGCGCGCCGCGGTTCAGCAACTGGGAGATCCCGCTGCTGAAGGACATCCCGCTGATCGGCCCGGCGCTGTTCCGGGGCAACATCTTCCTCTACGTCGGCCTGCTGCTGGTGCTGGTCATCCACATCGCGCTGTTCCGTACGCGGTGGGGGCTGCGGACCCGGTCGGTGGGTGAGCACCCGACGGCCGCCGACACGCTCGGCGTGAAGGTGCTCCGGCTGCGCTACCGCAACGTGATCATGGCTGGGCTGGTGGCCGGTGTCGGTGGCGCCTCGTACACCCTGGCGCTCTACTCGTTCACCAAGAACATGATCGGCGGTAAGGGCTTCATCGCCCTGGCCGCACTGATCTTCGGCCGGTGGAGCCCGACGGGCGCGCTGCTCGCCGCGCTGTTCTTCGGGTTCGCCGACCAGCTCGCCACCTACCTGGGCGCGATCGGCAGCAGCATCCCGAGCCAGTTCCTGGCCATGCTGCCCTACCTGGCGACGATCCTGGCGGTGGCCGGGCTGGTCGGCAAGGTGCGGGCGCCGGCCGCCGACGGCAAGCCGTACATCAAGGGCTGACCGCCCGCGACGCAGCGTGCCCGGCGGGGGAGACCCGCCGGGCACCGTCGTCTCCGGCCGCCACCGCGACCGATCAGCGTGAATTGGGCAGAATGGGAGTCGTGATGGAGATCGACTGGGAGCGGCTGCGGGCCGCCGCCACCGAGGTCATGCGGCACGCGTACGTGCCGTACTCGAAGTTCCCCGTCGGGGCGGCCGCCCTGGTGGACGACGGCCGGGTGGTGGTCGGCTGCAACGTGGAGAACGCCGCGTACGGGGTCGTCCTCTGCGCCGAGTGCGGTGTGGTCTCCTCGCTGCACGCCACCGGCGGCGGCCGGATCGTGGCGCTGTCCTGCGTCGACGCCACCGGCGAGCCGCTGATGCCGTGCGGCCGGTGCCGGCAGCTGCTGTGGGAGAACGGCGGCCCGGAGTGCCTCATCGAGGCGAGGGGCGGCACGCTGCGGATGGCCGAGTTGCTGCCGCACGCGTTCGGGGTGGAGGACCTGGAGGCGGTGACCGGCGAGACGCCGGTGCCGGTGGTCCCGGAGCGGCTCGCCGCCTGGCGGGGGCGGGGCACCGTCTTCGTGCACCCGGACCTCTCCGCCGGGCAGCAGGTCTGGACGGCGTACTGGGAGCGGTCGGCCGGGGACAGCGAGGGCGCCGAGACCGGTGTGCTGGAGGAGGGCCCGACCTGGGACGACCCCTCCGAGGCGATCACCTGGGGGCTGGCCCGGACGCCGCGCGTCGTCGTCGTGGACGCCTCGGGCACCATCTTCTGGGCCGGCGAGGGCGAACCGCCCCTGGAGATCCCGATCCGCTGGTCCGGCGCCTGAGCCCGCGGCGCCCGCGGTCCGGCTTCCCACGAACGAGGAAAGATCATCTGATGAGTGCATTCACGGCGGTTGACGTCATCCGGGCCAAGCGGGACGGTGGCGTGCTGAGCGACGGCCAGATCGACTGGGTGGTCGACGCGTACACCAAGGGGTTGGTGGCCGACGAGCAGATGTCGGCGCTGGCCATGGCGATCCTGCTGCGCGGCATGACCGCGCCGGAGATCGCCCGGTGGACCGCCGCGATGATCGCCAGCGGCGAGCGGCTGGACCTGTCGCCGGTGGCCCGGCCGACCGTGGACAAGCACTCCACCGGCGGCGTCGGCGACAAGATCACCCTGCCGCTGACCCCGCTGGTCGCGGCGTGCGGCGCGGCCGTGCCGCAGCTCAGCGGCCGGGGCCTCGGGCACACCGGCGGCACCCTGGACAAGCTGGAGTCGATTCCCGGCTGGCGGGCCGCACTCAGCAACGCGGAGTTCATCGCCCAGCTCCGCGACGTGGGCGCGGTGATCTGCGCGGCCGGCGACGGGCTGGCCCCGGCCGACCGCAAGCTGTACGCGCTGCGCGACGTCACCGGCACCGTCGAGGCCATCCCGCTGATCGCCAGCTCGATCATGAGCAAGAAGATCGCCGAGGGGACCGGTGCCCTGGTGCTGGACGTGAAGGTCGGCTCCGGCGCCTTCATGAAGAACGTCGACGACGCCCGCGAGCTGGCCCGGACCATGGTGGAGCTGGGCGGTGCGCACGGGGTGCGCACGGTCGCCCTGCTCACCGACATGTCCACGCCGCTCGGCCTGGCCATCGGCAACGCGGTCGAGGTGACCGAGTCGGTCGAGGTGCTGGCCGGCGGCGGCCCGGCCGACGTGGTGGAGCTGACCCTGGCGCTGGCCCGGGAGATGCTGGCCGCGGCCGGCCTGCCGGACGCCGACCCCGAGGCGGCGCTGCGCGACGGGCGGGCCATGGACGCCTGGCGCGCGATGATCCGGGCGCAGGGCGGCGACCCGGACGCCCCGATGCCCACGGCCCGCGAGGTCGAGCTGGTCACCGCGACCGAGGACGGCTACGTGACCGGGATCGACGCGTACGCGATGGGTGTGGCCGCCTGGCGGCTCGGCGCCGGTCGGGCCCGCAAGGAGGACCCCGTGAGCATCCCGGCCGGTGTGGTGCTGCACAAGCGCCCCGGTGACCGGGTCCGGGCCGGCGACGCCCTGTACGAGCTGCGCGCCGAGCACGCCGAGCGGATCCCGGCCGCGCTGGCCGAGGCGGAGCGGGCGGTCCGGATCGCGCCGGAGGCGCCCGGCGCGACGCCGCTGGTCATCGAGCGGATCGGCTGATCTTTTCCGGTCATGGTGCGCTGCCGGCCGAGCCGCTATTCTCCCAGGCCAAGGGGGACCGACCGGCGATGAGCCGTTGCGAGCAGACAGGGACCTGAGCCGTGCGCGTACCCGCCCCCGACCCCCGGGCCGTTCGTGAGGCCAGCCTCGACGAGCTGTCGCGGCTGGGCCTCCCCCTGCCGCCCCCGCAGTTCCCGCTGGTCTGGGAACCGGGGGACGAGATCGAGCTGCGGACCACCCCGGAGATCGAAGCGCGGATCGCGGTGCTGCACGTGATCCTGGCCCGCTGCTTCGGCATGCCGGCGCAGGCGGCGATGGGCTGGCTGCTGGAGTCGCACCTGGTCGAGATGGTGACCCCGCCGGAGTGGCAGTTCGTGATGGGCGGCAAGGGCGACCACCGGTCGTTCGTGCTGCACCACGACGCGCTCTTCTCGCTGGCCTGGGTACTCGGGCTGGCCAAGGAGCTGGACCCGACGGTGCCGGTGGACGAGCGTCTGGTCGAGCGGATGCCGAACCTGGTGGGCGGGGAGACCTTCGGCCAGTGGCGGGCCCGGATCCTGGCCGCACCGCAGCACCCGGCTGACGCGGCGGCCCTGCTCGACCTGCACTACTGCCTGGACTGGGCCTACCTGGAGGCGGAGGAGGCCGGGCTGGCGCTGCCGGGGCTGGTGGACGCGAACGCCATCGGGCAGCGCCGGTGGGCGCTGGAGTGGGCGGTGGTGCTGCGCGGGCCGTACCACGACGAGCCGCCGGGCTGGGAAGAGGTCGACCTGTCCACCTGAGCGACGGTGGTCAGCGCGGCCGGTGCACGGCGAGCCGGACGGCGAGGGTCACCGGCACCGGGTCGGGCAGCGCGGTGATGCGCTCGGCGAGCCGGGCCGGGTCGGCGTGCCAGGCGCTCGGACCCATGCCGACCAGGGTGGCCACCTCGGTGCGGCTGAGTTCCAGCCGGGCCCGGTGTTCGGTGGCCGACTTCTCGGTGAAGTGCGCGCTCAGGCTGCCGGCGACCCGGTCGGCCTTGGCCGGGTCCACCCGGAGCAGGTCGAGCGCGTCGACCAGCTCGGCGAGATGGTCCGCGGCCGGGGTGACCACCAGCAGCGCGCCCGCCGGGTCGAGCACCCGGTGGAACTCGGCGCCGTTGCGCGGGGCGAAGACGTTGAGCAGCACGGTGGCGGAGCGGTCGGCCAGCGGCAGCCGCTGCCAGGTGTCGGCCAGCGCCGCGGCCGCGCGCGGATGGGCCCGGGCCGCGCGGCGCAGCGCCGGCTTGGCCACGTCGAGGGCCAGGCCGACCGCGTCCGGCAGCGCCGCCAGGACCGCCGCGAGATACCAGCCGGTGCCCGCCCCGGCGTCCACCACCAAGGGGTACGCCTCGTCGGCGCCGTCCGCGATCGCCCGGGTCGCTTCGGCGAGCGCGGCAGCGACGATGGCGTAGTGGCCGGCGGCCAGGAAGCCGGCGCGGGCCGCGACCATCTCGGCGGTGTCCCCGGTGTGCGGGGCGCGGCCGGCGAGCAGGTTGACGTACCCCTGGCGGGCGACGTCGAAGCTGTGCCGGCGCGGGCAGTGCAGCGCCCGGGCCGTGCCGGCGGTGGTCTCGGCCAGTGGCTCGCCGCAGACCGGGCAGCGCAGCCGGGCCAGGATGCGGGCGTCCACGCTCAGACCTCCGTGGCCGGGCGGCCGGCGAGGTGGTCGACCACCCGGTGGGTGAGCGCGCCCAGCGCGGCGACCTCCTCGGGGGTGAGCAGGTCGATGAGGTGCCGGCGGACCGCGGCGACGTGGCCTGGGGCGGCGGCCTCGATGGCGGCCCGGCCGGCCGGGGTCAGCACCACGATGGAGCCGCGGCCGTCCGAGGGGTGCTCCTCCCGGCTGACCAGGCCGCGTTGCTGCATCCGGGAGAGGTGGTGGGACAGCCGGCTGCGCGACCAGAGCATCCGGTCGGCCAGCTCGCTGAGCCGCAGCCGCTGGTCGGGTGTCTCGGAGAGGTCGGAGAGGACGTCGTAGTCCGGCTCGGAGAGGCCGGCGTCCTGCATCAGGTCGCGGGCGAGTTCCAGGTCCAGCAGGCGGCGCATCCGGCGGTAGCCGCGCCAGGCCCGGTTCTCCCGCTCGTCCAGCCAGCGTGGTGCGTCCATGTGTCGAGCCTAACCGACTTGTTGACATGTCACCAAACTCGCCCTACGGTCGATGACATGTCAACCAAATTGCCCGCGCGGCTGGTGCGGCTCCTCGGCGGGCTGGCCCTCTTCGGCGCCAGCGTGGCGCTGATGGTCCGTGCGGATCTCGGCCTGTCCTCCTGGGACGTGCTGCACCAGGGCCTCGCCGGCCGGACCGGTCTGCCGCTCGGGTGGGTCGTCAACGGCGTGGCGCTGCTCGTCCTGCTGCTCTGGTTCCCGCTGCGCCAGCGGCCCGGCGTGGGGACGCTGGCCAACGTCGCGCTGGTCGGCCTGGCGCTCGACGCGGTGCTGGCGGTGCTGCCCCCGGTGTCCGCGCTTCCCGCCCGGATCGTCCTGCTGCTCCTCGGCGTCCTGCTCAACGGGGTGGCCACCGGCCTCTACCTCGGAGCCCGCCTCGGACCGGGGCCCCGGGACGGCCTGATGACCGGCCTCGCCGGACGCGGCCTGCCGATCGGCCGCGTCCGCACCCTGATCGAGCTGGCGGTGCTGGCCGTCGGCTGGCTGCTCGGCGGCACGGTCGGTCCCGGCACCCTGCTGTACGCGCTGGCCATCGGGCCGCTCGCCCAGTTCCTCATCCCCCGACTCGCCGTGCCGGTCCCCGGCCGGCCCGCCCCGACAGGAGTGACCCCGCCATGCCCCGCCTGAACGTGATCGTCGCCAGCACCCGACCCGGCCGGGTGGGCCGCCGCATCGGCGACTGGTTCACCGCGGCCGCCGTCCGCCACGCCGGCTTCGACGACGTACGCCTGGTCGACCTCGCCGAGGTCGGGCTGCCGTTCCACGACGAGCCGCACCACCCCGCCGAGGGGATCTACCTGCACGAGCACACCCGCTCCTGGAGTGCGACCACCGCCGCCGCGGACGCCTTCGTGCTGGTGATGCCGGAGTACAACTACGGCTTCAGCGCCCCGCTCAAGAACGCGATCGACTACCTCTACCACGAGTGGCGGCACAAGCCGGTGGGCTTCGTCAGCTACGGCATGACGTCCGGCGGCCTGCGGGCGGTCCAGATGATCAAGCAGGTGGTGACCACGTTGAACATGGTGCCGGTCAACGAGGCGGTGACCATCTTCCTGCGGCAGGGGCTGGACGACACCGGCGAACTGCGGCCCGACCCGGGGCGGGCGGCGGCGGCGGACCTGATGCTCGACCAGCTCGCCCGGCTGGCCGTGGCGCTCGCCCCGCTGCGGGCGGTGGCCGCGTGACCGCCCGGCTCTGGGAGCTGTTCGGCGAGCGGGGGCGCGGGGCGCTGGTCACCCTGCGCCGCGACGGACGGCCGCAGCTCTCCAACGTCGACTACCTGGCCGAGCCGGGGCTGATCCGCTGCTCCACCACCGGCGACCGGGCCAAGGTGCGCAACCTCCGGCGCGACCCGCGGGCCAGCTTCCACGTCACCACCGCCGACGGCGGGGCGTACGCGGTGGCCGAGGGCCGGGTGACCCTGACCCCGCCGGCGGCGGCGACCGACGATGACACGGTCGAGGAACTGGTCGAGGTCTACCGGCGGATCCGGGGTGAGCACCCGGACTGGGCGGACTACCGGGCGGCCATGGTGGCCGACGGCCGGCTCGTGCTCCGCCTCGCGGTCGAGCGGGTGTACGGCTGGCGGCCGTGAGCCGGCCCGGTCCGGTGCCGCGTTCCGGCGGCCGGTGACTAGGGTCGGTGCATGGCAATCTCGTACGAGGACATCGTCAAGGTCCCGAAGGCGCTGCTGCACGACCACCTCGACGGCGGTCTGCGGCCCGCGACGATCGTCGAGCTGGCCGCCGACGCCGGTCACGAGCTGCCCACCACCGACCCGGAGGCGCTGGGCCGCTGGTTCGCCGAGGCGGCGAACTCCGGTTCGCTGGAGCGCTACCTGGAGACCTTCGCGCACACGGTGGCGGTCATGCAGACCGGACCCGCGCTGCGCCGGGTGGCCCGCGAGTGCGCGCTCGACCTGGCCGCCGACGGGGTCGTCTACGCCGAGGTCCGGTTCGCCCCCGAGCAGCACCTGGAGCGGAACCTGACCCTGGACGAGGTGGTCGACGCGGTCGTCACCGGCTTCCGGGAGGGCAGCGCGCTGGCCGCCGAGGCGGGCACCCCGATCCGGGTCGGCACCCTGCTCACCGCGATGCGCCACGCGGCCCGCTCGCAGGAGATCGCCGAACTGGCCGTGCGCCACCGCGACACCGGGGTGGTCGGCTTCGACATCGCCGGCGCGGAGGCCGGCTTCCCGCCCACCCGGCACCTGGACGCCTTCGAGTACCTCCAGCGGGAGAACTTCCACTTCACCATCCACGCCGGCGAGGCGTTCGGGCTGCCGTCGATCTGGCAGGCGATCCAGTGGTGCGGCGCGGACCGGCTGGGCCACGGCGTACGGATCGTCGACGACATCACGCCCGGGAACCCGCCGGTGCTGGGCCGGCTGGCCGCGTACGTCCGGGACAAGCGCATCCCACTGGAGCTGTGCCCCTCGTCCAACGTGCAGACCGGTGCGGCCGCGTCGATCGCCGATCACCCGATCGGGCTGCTGCGCGACCTGCGCTTCCGGGTCACGGTCAACACCGACAACCGGCTGATGAGCGGCACCTCGATGTCCCGGGAGATGGCCCTGCTGGTGGACGCCTTCGGCTACGGCTGGAAGGAACTCCAGTGGTTCACCATCAACGCCATGAAGAGCGCCTTCATCCCGTTCGACGAGCGACTGAAGATCATCGACGAGGTGATCAAGCCGGCGTACGCCAAGCTGATCGGCTGATCACGGCCGGTGCGGGTGGCCGGCGAGCAGGGCGGCCACCCGGCGCAGCACCTGCCCGGCCCGGGCCGCCTCGGCGCCCAGCCCGGTCTGCCGGCGCAGCACCGCCGGCTCCGCCCGCAGCAGCGTCACCCCGCGCCGGATCAACACCCGGGGCGCCTTGCGCTGCTCGGCCAGGTCGCGGGCGAGCCGGCGGACGAAGGTCGCGCCACGGGGGCGGCGCAGCGCGTACGCCCCGGCGAGCAGGCCCCGGCGCCGGCACTCGGCGACGATCTCGGCGGCGAAGATCCCTTCGGCGACGAAAAGTGGCGATCCGTCGACGTCGAATGGCCGGGTGGCCACCCGGCGGTCCGCGCCGATCGCATAAACCGGCACTTCGGCCTTGCCGTCCCGGGCCAGTCGGGCGATGGTTTCCACCGCTGTGTCCGCATCCCAGGACAGCGGGGACTCCCAGTCCACCGCTCCGTTCCGGCGCGGCAACGTAGGGTCATCGCCGTCCTTGTAGAAGTCGTCGAGGCAGAGGACAGGAAGTCCGGTTCGATGAGCTATATACGACTTTCCGGAGCCGGAGGGCCCGGCAAGCAGGACGACGCGGTGCGGGTGTTCCATTACCTTCAGTGACTCCGGCCAGACGGATTGCTATCAAATTGCATCAACATCTCATCACACCTCCGGCGACGGACAACCTGGGCTTTCTCTTTGGGGGGCGGCGTGATGGAATCTCGGAGGTCCGACCCGCCGGGTCGGTCGCTCGGCGTTGCCCACAGGTGATGCCGAACGCGGTAATGCGAGGGCGGTGACGTGAGCAAACGGCCAACGACGGCGGGCTCCTTCCTGTCGCGTCTGAGCCGGCCGGCCAGCCGGCTCCGCGACATGCCGATCTGGTCCAAGCTCGGCCTGATCATGATCGTGCCGACCATCGCGACAGTCGTGGTCGGCACCAGCGGTCTGGTCGACCACCTGGAGACGCTCAACAATGCCAACCGTGCCGGTGACCTGTCGAACCTGATCTCCTACTCGGGTGACCTGGCCGACAAGCTCCAGGACGAGCGGGTCAACTCCGTGCTCTTCCTCGGCGCGACGGAGGTGCAGACGCGCGCGCAGTACCAGGAGGCGTACAACCGGGCCAACCAGCGGGTCGACCAGGCGAAGGCGCCCTACTCGGACCAGCGGCTGGCGATCGACGACCTGCCGCGCACGTTCGAGGCCCGGCTGAAGGTCGTCGACCAGGGACTGGCCGACCTCCCGGGCACCCGCAGCCAGGTCTTCAACGGCAAGCTCACCAGCGACGCCGCGCAGACGTCGTACAACTCCCTCATCAGCGACCTGCTGGCCATCCGTGACTCGGCCATCCAGCTCGCCGGTGACAACGACCTGAGCGACCGGATGCGCGCCGCGGCTGCGGTCGCCCGGCAGAAGGAATTCCTGGCCCAGCGCCGCGTGATCGTCCACGAGGCGCTCAACGGGAAGCGTCTCACCCCGAACCTGCGCGAGCAGTTCATCGCCAGCGGCACCGGCCAGACTCAGGCGTTCCAGGAGTTCAAGGCGGTCGCCAACCAGGCCGACTCCGAATTCTTCGACCAGACGGTCAGCGGCTCCGACCTGCGGAAGGCGGACCGCTACACCAGCCTCATCAAGGCGAACAACTCCGGCGACCTGTCGAAAGCGCCGTTCTCGACGGACGACTGGGACGCCACCATGGTGGCCAACGCCAAGCTGATCCGCCTGGTCGAGGACCGGATGGACGCCAACGTGGTCCGTCAGGCCAGCGTGCTGCGGTCGGACACCCAGCGCCAGGTGTTCCTGGAGACCGGCCTGCTGCTGAGCATGCTGCTGCTGGCCATCCTCTTCGCCTACCTGGTCGCCCGCTCCATGGCCCGCTCGCTGCGCGACCTGCGCCAGGGCGCCCTCTCGGTGGCCCAGTACGGCCTGCCGCAGGCGGTGGCCCGCCTGCGCGACCCGCAGGTCACCGGGCAGCTCTCCCCGGTGCAGCTGGCCAACCAGATCGCCGAGCCGCTGCCGGTACGCAGCAAGGACGAGTTCGGCCAGGTGACCGAGGCGTTCAACGCCGTCCACCTGGAGGCCGTCCGGACCGCGGCCGAGCAGGCCGCGCTGCGCGCCTCCGTCGCGACCATGTTCGTCAACCTGGCCCGCCGCTCGCAGATCCTGGTCGACCGGCTGATCGGCCACCTCGACCGGCTGGAACGCGGCGAGGAGGACCCGGACCGGCTGGCCGAGCTGTTCCAGCTCGACCACCTGGCCACCCGGATGCGCCGCAACGACGAGAACCTGCTGGTCCTCGCCGGTGCGGACTCCACCCGCGTGCAGCGCGAGCCGGCCGCCCTCATCGACGTGCTCCGTGCCGCCCAGTCCGAGGTCGAGCACTACACCCGGATCGAGTTCGGCGTGATCGACCGGGACATCGAGGTCGCCGCGCACGCGGTCAACGACCTGGTGCACCTCGTCGCCGAGCTGTTCGACAACGCCACCGCCTTCTCCCCGCCGGACTCCCACGTCATGGTGGAGGCCCGGCGGGTGGGCGACCGCGCCTCGCTCTACGTCGAGGACCGGGGCATCGGCATCAGCCACGAGCAGCTCCGCGAGCTGAACGAGCGGCTGGCCACGCCGCCCCAGGTGGACGTGGCGGTCTCCCGGATGATGGGCCTGGTCGTGGTCGCCCGGCTGGCCTCCCGGCACGGCGTCAAGGTCGAACTGCGGCCCGGCGCCGACCGGGGCACCGTCGCCGACGTCACGCTGCCCACCTCGGTCCTCGTGCCGCGCGCGCTCGCCGGCCGCGGCCAGCCGGCGCCGGCCCTCCCGGCCGCCGGTGGCCCGCAGCAGGGCGGTTTCGCGCCGGCCTTCGGTGGCCCGCAGCAGGGCGGTCCCGCCCCGGCCTTCGGCGCCCTGGCCGCCCTGGGCAACGGCCCGCACACCCCGCCGGCCCCGCACCCCGGTGCCTCCGGCAACCAGGTCACCCTGGGCGGGCGTTCCTTCGACCCGGCGCCGCGCAACGGCTCCGGCACCCCGGCCAACGCGGGCGGGGGCCGCTCGATGCCGGCCTGGTCCGACCTGACCGGCGCGAACGCCCTGTCGGGCGGTGACGGCTTCACCCCGCGCAGCTCGAACGGCCAGCCGATCGACCCGCTGCCCCAGCGGCGCAACCCGGCCGAGGCCGACCCGGCCGTTACGGGCCAGCAGCCGGCCATCCCGCGACAGCTGCCGAGCAGCCCGGAGGTCCAGGCGTACAACCCGCCGCCGGTCTCCGCCCCGCCGGTCCCGCCGGTGTCGGCACCGCCGCTGTCGGCCTCGGGCTACCCGGTCTCGGGCGCGCCGGCCTCCGGTTACCCCGTGTCGGGCGCGCCGGCCTCCGGTTATCCCGTGTCGGGCGCGCCGGCCTCCGGCTACCCGGTTTCGGGGGTGCCGGTCTCCGGTCAGCCCGTGTCGGCCGCACCGGCCGCGGGGCACCCGGTCTCCGTGCCTCCGGTGAGCCAGGTGCCGCCGCGCCCCGCCCCGCCGGCTCCGGCGCCGCAGGTCGGCGCCCCGCCGGCCTGGCCGCCGGTAGCCACGCCCGACCAGGCCGCCGCTCCGGCCGTGCCCGAGCGGCTCGCCGCCGGCCTGGACATGACCACCGAGCTGCCCCGGGTCACCCGCCCGGAGACGCCGGCGGTCAACCGGCCGGCGCCGGCACCGGCCCCCGCACCGCGGGCGGCCACCCCGCAGCAGCCCGGCAACCGCCAGCGCTACGCGGACGAGACGATGGAGCTGCCAATCTTCCGGGAGCTCGAGTCGGCATGGTTCCGCACCCGCCGGCCGGGGCCCAACGAGGAGGCGGCCGCAGCACCATCCGCGGCGACCAACGGCGCCGCGACCCAGCAGTTCGCCAAGGTCGACAGCGCCGGTCGGGCCGTCCAGCAGACACCACCCGGGACGACAGGTAACACACCGATGGCACACACTCCGACGGCCGGCGGAGCGCCGCACGACAACGGCGCGACGAACGGGGGTGCCCGTCCCGGTTACGCCGGTGCGCTGCCGACCCGGCAGCCCGCCGCCCCGCCGCAGCCCGGTTGGCAGACCGCGGCCGACGACGGTTGGCGGGCCGCCTCGGCGGCCACCGAGGTCCCGGTCGAGGAGACCACTCGGAAGGGCCTGCCGAAGCGGACGCCGATGGCGCAGCTCGTGCCCGGTGGCATCGAGAAGCCGTCCACGTCGGTGCAGCGCCGCACGCCGGAGGGCGTACGGGGTCTGCTCTCGGCCTACCATCGGGGCGTGCAGCGGGGGCGCAACAACCCGACCGACAGCAACTCCACCGGCCCGGAGGGGACTCCGGGCGGGCAGCAGTCCTCGCAGTCTGGCTCAGGCCCAGTGGCCGGGAGCGGGCAGAAGGAGCAACAAGGATGACTACTACGCAGGATCTCGGATGGCTGCTGGCCAACTTCGCCGACCGGGTGCCCGGTGTGGCGCACGCGGTCGCCGTCTCCGCCGACGGCCTGCTCCTCGCTTCGTCCCGTGATCTCCCGCGGGACCGCGCGGACCAGTTGGCGGCGATCGCGTCCGGTCTGGTCAGCCTGACCCAGGGCGCGGCCCGCTGCTTCGAGGGCGGAGCGGTGCTGCAGACAGTCGTGGAGATGGACAACGGCTTCCTGTTCCTGATGTCCATCTCGGACGGCTCGTCCTTCGCCGTGCTCGCCGCGCGCAGCTGCGACGTCGGCCAGGTCGGTTACGAGATGGCCCTGCTCGTCGACCGGGTGGGCGACGCTCTGACCCCGCAGCCACGTACGGCTGTCGGGATGATGGGCTGAACGACGCGCTGACCGGTGGGTCAGGTGCGGCAACAACTACGACAAGGACGGATGCCACCGGGGCGAGCCGGTGTCGGGTACGAGGGAGGTGAGCGGCGAGATGGTCGATCGTGACGAGCCGACCGGAGCGTTGGTCCGTCCATACGCCGTGACCCGCGGTCGTACCCGCCCCCGGCTCGAGATCGCCCTGGAGGCGCTCGTCGAGACGACGGTGCGCGGCCGGTCGGTTGCCACTGGCAACGGTGGCCAGGGCCGTGAGCACCAGTACATCGCCGCGCTGTGTGACGGACGCGTGCAGTCGCTCGCCGAGATCGCGGCGCGGATGCAGCTTCCGCTCGGCGTGGCCCGGGTGCTCATCGCCGACATGGCGACGGACGGCCTGGTCGCGGTCCACGAGCCGACCATTTTGGACGACTCCGACGACGCGGTGGGCACTGAACTGCTGGAGAGGGTGCTGAGTGGACTTCGCAGGCTCTGACATGTCGCACCGGCCGCCGGCCCCGAGCGGGCGCGTGACGTCGGCGAAGATCGTTATCGCCGGTGGATTCGGCGTCGGCAAGACGACGCTGGTCGGCTCGGTCTCGGAGATCACGCCGCTGACCACCGAGGCGATCATGACCTCCGCCGGCGTGGGCGTCGACGACACCCGGCAGGTGCCGGGCAAGACGACGACCACGGTGGCGATGGACTTCGGTCGTATCTCGATCGACCGTGATCTGATCCTGTACCTGTTCGGTACGCCGGGTCAGACCCGGTTCTGGTTCATGTGGGACGAACTGGTCCGGGGCGCGATCGGCGCCGTCGTGCTGGTCGACACCCGTCGACTGGCCGACTGCTTCGCCGCCATCGACTTCTTCGAGCACCGGCGGCTGCCGTACCTGGTGGCCATCAACTGCTTCGACGGGATGCAGTACCACGACCCGCAGGACGTCCGGGACGCGCTCGCGATCTCCTCGGACGTGCCGGTGGTGGCCTGTGACGCCCGTAACCGGGAGTCGACGAAGCACGTGCTGATCTCGCTGGTCGAGTACGTGCTCACCATGCGGCGCTCGCGGGCCGTCGCCCCCGCCTGATCCGATGAAGAAGCGCCCGGCGGCCGTGGGCCACCGGGCGCTTCTCGCTGTCCGCCCCTCGATACGGTGCGCAGCCGGCCGGTGACCGTCCCGGCGGGACGGTCACCGGCGTGGACGGTCAGACGTACAGCCGCCAGCTGCCCTGCGCGACCACGTAGGCGGCGAGTGAGTCCGGCTCCATGCCGCCGTGCCGAGCCTCGGTGAAGGCGTAGCCGCCGGCGATGCCCTCGGCCACCTGGGTCTGGAGGAACGCCCGCAGCCGTCCACGGTCGAGGCTGGCGGCCAGCCGCGCCGATGCGGCCACGAGCTGGAGCGCGTCGGAGGCGTACGGGGCGAAGCTGGGCGAGGTGCCGTACCGCTGGGTGTAGCGGTTGACGAAGTCGCGCCGCTCCAGATCCGCCGTGCTGGTCACGGTCAGCGCGGAGTCGGCCAGGCAGGACGGGTGCACCGCGTACGCCCCTTCGACGGCGGCGGCGTTGGCGGTGCTCAGGGTGTCCTCGGCGACCGCTCCGGCGTCGAAGAAGAGTTGTCCCTCGTAGTCGGCCCGGCGCAGTTCCCGGGCCGCCACACCGGAGTCCGGGGCGGTGCCCCAGACGATGACCCCGCCCGGGTCGGCGCCGGCGATCCGCCGGGCGGCGCCGGCGAAGCTCTTCCCGGTGGCGGGGAGCCGGACCGTGCGGACCAGGTCCACGTCGGTGCCCCGCAGCGCGGCGCGCACCGCCCGCACGCCGGCGTCGCCGTGCAGCCCGTCGGCGGCCAGCAGGGCCACCCGTCGGACGCCCTCGGCCTCGATCAGGTCGGCCAGCCGGCGGGCCACGTCGATGGCATCGGGGGTGAGCTGGAAACTGAAGGTGCGCTCGGCGAGCGGCAGCACGACGTCGTCCCCGAGGCCGAGCGAGATGAAGGGTGTCTTGACCTTCTGGGCCGCCTCGGCCATGGCCACCGAGGTCTCCGCCAGGGTGCCACCGATCACGACCTGCGCGCCCACGCGAGTCAGTTCGGCCACCTGACGGGCCGCCTCCCCAGGGCTGCTGCGGTTGTCCCGGACCTCCAGGCGGACCGACCGCCGCAGGTTGCCCACCGGAATGCCGGCCCCGTTCAGCGCGTTCGCGGTGATCTCCAGGGCGCGCTGCTGGGCCACGCCGAGCGCGGCCCCCCGGCCGGTCAGTTCGAGGCTGGCGCCGACGATGAGGTCCTGGTTGCCAGGGGCGCTGCTGGCCGAGGATTCGTCACCCGGTCGCTCACCCTGCTGCCCGCAGCCGGCAAGCAGCAGGCTGGCGGCCGCTGCGGCGAGGACCCCCCGCCGGGTGAGCACGGAGGAGTCGATTGCCGGTGTCGCCATTGGAGCCGCCTTCCCACCCCCGGCGAACATCCGCCGCCGGCTGGTCCGCCGGGTATGCTCCCGGCCGGCCGAGCCCGGCGTCAAATTATCCGGGTGTGGGCAGGAACACGCGGGTCGGGTGGGACGCGACTCCGATCAGGACCGGTAGCCCGCGGACCGGTACTCGTACTCCCGGTCGTCGTCGCGGTCGCCGGTGTCCCGGCTGAAGTCCCAGCCGCCGGCCGCCTCACGGCCGGGGCGACCGCCGACGGCGAAGCCGCCGATTTCCTGGCCGCGCCGCCAACCCCGGAAGTAGCCGGTGGTGTTCTCGGCGAGGCTGGCCGCGTTGCGGACGATCCGGAGTGGACGCTCCTCGCGCAGCGGCGAGCCCGGCACCAGGTTGGCCTGCGGGACCCGCTTGGGCAGGCCGGCCTTGGTCTCCGCGCCCACCGACGGGCGGGCCGCCTGCTCGGCCGCCTGCCAGCCGGTGTCCGCCGTGGTCGACCAGTCCAGGTCGGCCTCGTCGCCGTGCCCGACGAACCAGGCGGACTTCGCCTGCGCGAAGATCAGCAGGTCGCCGTCGCCCTCGTCGGAGACCGGCGGCGGCCGGTGCTCCTTCGGCGCGGGGCGCCGCTCCAGCGGGGTGGGCACCTCGGCGCGGGGCGCCGGGCGTTCCGGCCGGTCGACCAGCCGCAGCGGCGGCGCTTCCAGGCCGGGGTCGGTCGGCGGGTTCAGTTCGTCGCGCAGCGCCCGGTCGGCCAGCGGCGGCGGCTCCACGAGCCGAAGCATCGGTGGCTCCTGCGGCAGGTCGTCGGCGAGCCAGGGCGGGGTGACGCGGCCCGGGTCGCTCGGCGCGTCCACACCCCGCCCGTACGGGTAGGCAGGCGCCTCCTTGGCCCGGTCGTCGTGGTCGTCGGTGTTGACCAACGGCCAGTTGGCCCGGGAGCCCGGGGGAGCGGTCTCCTGGTCGGGGCGGGGCGCCGGCACCGGGATCGTCAGGTCGGTGGCGCTGAAGCCGCCGGTCGGCGGCTCCTGGTTGGTCTTGGGCCGCGGCGGGATGACCGTGCGCTGCCGCTCGGCCCGGGCCTTGTTGATCGCCGCCGTGGTCAGCGTCGGGCGGAACGGCTCCCCGGCCTCGGCCGGCGGCACCGTGCCGCGCTGCGACGGGGCGATCGGGGTGATGCCGGGCGGCGGCGGTGGCGGCGCGGAGATCGGTCGGTTGGTCGGACCGTCCACCCGCGACGGCAGCGGCGCACCGCCCGGCTCGGGGCGGGCGGGCGGCGCGGAGGCCGGCCGGCCGTGGGCGGCGGCCGGGGTGACCGGGGCCGGAGCGACGGGTGGCGGCGCGACCGGCGCCGGGGCCACCGGCGGCGGGCCGAGCGGCCGGGGCGAGGCCGTGCCGGCCGGACCGGAGACCGGCTCGGGGCGGCTGCGCCGGCCCACCAGGCCGGGCACCGGCTCGGGGCGGCTGCGCCGCCCGGCCTGCTCGGCGACCGGCGCGGGCTCGGCCGGGCGCAACCCGGTGGGCGTCGACGGGGCGAGTTCCTCGACCTGCTCGCCGCGGCGTGCGGCGGCCCGGCGACCGGGCGCCGGTGCGGGCGTGGTGACCCGGGCGCTGAGCGCGCCGACGAGCGCGTCGCAGCCCGCGTCGCAGGCCCGGACCGAGGCGACCGCCTGCCGCACGGTCTCGGCGACGGCGGCGGTGAGCGCCCGGTTGACGGTGGCCCGACGGGGCGTCTCGGAGATGGCGACCCGCAGCGCGGTCACCGCGTCGTCGATGGTGTCGGCGTCCGCCACACCCTCGGCGGCCAGGTGGGCGGCCACGGCGTCCGCCGCGACCGCGACCTCGCGGCCTCGGGCCACGGTGCCCACCAGCATGCCCGGCTCGGGCAGCGCGTCGAGGACGGCCAGGGAGACCGGCTCGGCCGGGTCGGGGTACGCGCGCAGCGCGGCCGGGTAGAGCTCGCGGAGCACCTCGCGCAGCGCCACCGCGGCGGAGTGCCGGCCACTGGCCAGCGCGGCGTGTGCCGCGAGGACCTGCTTGTAGTTGGCGAGGTCGCGCGGCGCCGGGAGGGTCACCGCGGAGAGCGCCCCGGCCTGGAGCGCCCGGGCCAGCCCGACCGCCCGGCGCTCGGCCGGCGGGGACTGCATCTCCTCCAGCGAGTCGTCGTCGGCGAAGCGCTCGGCGAAGTCGTCGACCGAGTCGTCGTCCGCGATCGCCAGCGGCCGACCCGCAGCACTGAGCAGCGAGGTGACCGTGTGGTCGTCGCTGTCGGCCGCGATCGCCGCGCCGCTCGGCCCGCCCGACCGCTCCACGAGCAGCGCGACCAGCTGGGCGTAGCCGGCCGGATCGTCACCGATCTCGCAGACATGCAGCAGACGGCCTGCGTCGTCGACCACAGCGGACGTCAGCGTCGATCCGGCCGAAGCCGACCGGTCGGCCGGATCCGCCGAGGCCAGACCGCAGTACACGCGCACGAGCGCCACGGCGTCGTCCTCCTCCCGGGACACACAGGTCTTGTTCTGCCAGAGACTGATGCTCCCCGCTCGGGGTCAGTCGCGCCAGTCCACAACAGCAGAGATCTTGCCGACAATGGTGCGCCAACCCAAACTTGCGGTTTGTGCCCCGATTTTCTTCAGTCGGCGCCGGCCCATGAATCCACCGATTCCGCCATTGACAGAAGCGCGCAGCGCCTCGTCCAGGTCGTCCAGGCTGGAGCCGGCGGAGAGCATGTCGAGCACGGCGGGTAGCCGCAGCGCGTACGACAGGTCACGGGCGATCTCGCCGGCTTCGATCAGCAGCGTCGGGTCCCACGCGTCGTGGCCGCCGCGGAGGTTCTCCACTACCAGGTCGAGCTCGTAGGTGTCCTCGTCCAGCGGGGCGATGTCGGCCGGTTCAACCCGTTCGGACAGTTCATTCCAGCTGTCCAGTTGAGACAGGTCGTTGGGCGCACCGGACCGGATGAAACTGACCAGCGATTCCGGGGTCTTGAACAGCAGCAGCTTGCCGCGGTGGGTGAGGAAGACGGGCACCTCCTCGTCGCCCGCGGCGTCCGCCTCGTCCTCGTCCTCGTCGGCTTCCTCGCCGTCCTCGTCCGCGGCCTCCGCGGCCTCCGCGGCCTCCGCGTCCTCGGCATCCTCGTCCGTGGCATCGGCCTTGCCGCGGCGGCGACGCCGGGCCGGCTCCTCGTCGTCCTCGTCCTTCTCGGCGGCGAGGGCGGCGAACTCCTCGTCGAGGATCACCACCTCCTCGTCGTCCTCGGCTTCGACGACCTGGCGGCGGGCCAGGAAGGGGTCGTCCTGGTCGCGCTCGGCGACGTCGGTCGGGGTCAGCTCGCGCGCGGGCCGGTAGGCCCGCAGCGTGAAGCCGGTGCCGGCGGGCAGGGCGATCTCCACCGGGTCGATCCGCAGCTCGTCCCAGAGCGCTCGGTCCGCCGCCGGGCGGTCGACCTCGACCTCGTCTGCTTCGGCCGACGCGGTGGTGTCGTCGAGCTCGGGCTCGTCGGCGTCGGGCCGTTGGGGCGACTGGCGGGCCACGCTGACCTCCGTGTGCTTCGGGTTCCCCACCCGGCGGCGCTCGGCCGCCGAGTGACTCTGCGCACATACCCTAGTGGGCGTCCCGCCGTCGCCGGGAGCCGCACCCCGGTGGCGTCCCGACCCGCGGACAAGTAGGCTTGCTACGCATGAAGGCCCAGGCGCTGCACGGACACCTGGATGCGCTGCTTCTCGCGGTGCTGGAGCAGGGCGCCCTCCACGGCTACGCGATCATCGAGGCGCTCCGGGCCCGCAGCGGCGGCACCCTCGACCTGCCCACCGGCACGATCTATCCGGCGCTGCGCCGCCTCGAACGGGCCGGCTACGTGGCCAGCGCCTGGAGCACCGTCAACGGCCGGGAGCGGCGCACCTACCAGCTCACCGAGGCCGGCGGCCGGGCGCTCGCCGGGGAACGCGCGGGGTGGCAGGAGTTCAGCGCCACCGTGGGCCGCTTCCTCGGCGCCGGCGAGCCGCCCGCCACCCCGGCCTGAACCGGCCCTCACGGGGTCACGCGGCGGCGCGCGGCCCGAGGGTGGTGCGCAGCCAGCAGCGGGCGGCCCGGGCCAGGGCGAACCAGCCCGCGCTGACCAGCACCGCCCCGATGATCATCGGCGGCCAGGTCAGCGCCGCGTCCCAGAGGTGTACCGACCAGCCGAACAGGGCGCTGCCGGCGAGCGCGCCGAGCGCCAGCCCGCCGGTCAGCCCGAAGCCCGCGGCGCGCGCCAGGCGGCCGAGCCGGGGCGATTCGTGCCGGGCGGCGAGCACGCCCAGCAGCAGCCCGGCCAGGGCCAGCCCCGCGATGACGCCCCAGATCTCGTGCAACGAGGCGGAGAGCAGCAGGTAGCCCTCCGGTGGGCGAGGCCCGTCGCTCCAGCTCGACCCCCGCCAGGTCAGGTCGCCGCCGACCATCAGCACCGCCGCCACCGCCAGCGCCCGCAGCGCCAGCCCGCGCAGCGCCCCGGCGGCCAGCTCGGCCTGGTAGCCGGGAGCGAGCTGGGCCGGGGAGCCGAACTCGGCCACCGCCCGCCGCTCCGCCTCCGCGACCGGCAGGCCGCCCTCGCGGTACGCCTCGACGGCGTCCTCCAGCGCGTGCCGCGCCTCGGTCAGCAGGTCCGCCTTGAGGCGGGCCGGCCCGTGCAGCTGCCCGGCCAGCTCGCGCAGCCGCTCGTCGACGCGGATCTCCTCGTACCCCCGCATGGGACCACCCTGCCACCGCACCGGGCCGGCCGCGTCGGGGAAAACCCCGGAAACGCTCAGGGGGCGAGGGCGAGATAGCCGCGCTCGGCCGCCTCCTGGAGCAGCCACTGCTCGCGGTACCAGCCCGGCCGGGCCACCAGCTCCTCGTGCCGGCCGCGCTGCACGACCCGGCCCGCGTCGAGCACCACGATCTCGTCCAGGTCAGCGAGGCCGCTGAGCCGGTGGCTGATCAGCAGCACCGAGTGCCCGGCCGGGGTGGCGGCCAGCGCCGAGGCGAGCACCGCGTCGGCGGCCGCCGGGTCGAGGCCCTCGGTCGGCTCGTCCAGCACCAGCACCGGTGGGGCGGCCAGCAGCGCCCGGGCCAGCGCGAGCCGCTGCCGCTGCCCGCCGGAGAGCTGCCCGCCCTCCTCGCCGACCACGGTCTCCCAGCCCTCCGGCTGGGCGCGTACCCAGTCCAGCAGGCCGGCCGCCCGGGTGGCGGCGGTCAGCTCCGTCTCGTCGGCGCGGGGCCTTCCGAGCAGCAGGTTCTCCCGGACCGTGGCGTGGAAGACGTACGCCTCGGCGAGCAGGCCGCCGACCGTCCGCGGCAGCTCCTCGGCCGGCAGGTCGGACACGTCCACGCCGCCCACGGTGACCCGGCCGGCGTCGGGGCGTACCGCGCCGGTGAGCACGGCGGCCAGGGTGCTCTTGCCGGCGCCGCTCGGCCCCACCACGGCCACCCGCCGGCCGGGCGGCAGGTCCAGGTCCACTCCGGCCAGGGCCGGTGCCGCTCCGGCCCGGTAGCGGACGGTCACGCCCGCGAACCGGACGCCGTGCCCGCTCGGCGCCGGGCCGGCGGGTGCGGTGGGCGCCGGTTCCCCGGCCCCGGTGAGCAGGTCGGCGACCCGGGCCAGGCCGGCGCGGAGCTGGGTGCGCTGCCGGGCCGCCCCGACCAGCGCGAGGGACACCTCGACGGTGGCCAGCGTGCCCACCGCCAGGACGCCGACCAGCACCCCACCGACGCCCCCGCGCAGCGCGACGACCACCACGGCGGCGGCGGTGAGCCCGCCGACCAGCACCCCGGCCGCGTCCACGGCGAAGCCGGTCGCGGCGAGCCGGCGTTCCAGCCGGGCGAGACGGCCGGCCCGGCCCTCGGCGGCGGCCAGCGCCGTGCCGGTCGCCCCGAAGGCGGCCAGGTCGGCGGCGCCATGGGTCAGGTCGACCGCGTCCACAGCGAGCGCGCCGCGCAGCGGGGCCACCTCGTCGGCGGCCCGCCGGGTGAGCCGGGCGGCCAGCGCGGGCAGCGCCACCCCGGCCACCAGCAGCCCGACGGCCAGCACACCTGCGGCCGGCGGCGAGATCAGCGCTGCGCTGCCGACGGCGAGCACGCTCACCAGCGCGGCCGCCGCCCCCGGCACCAGCACCCGCAGCAGCAGGTCCTGCACGGCCTCCACGTCGGAGACCAGCCGGCTCAGCGCGTCACCGGTGCGGGCCGCGGCGTCGCGCCGGGCGACCAGGGTGGCGAACACCCGGGCCCGGACGTCGGTGATCATGCGGAGCACCGCGTCGTGGCCGGCCAGCCGCTCGGTGTAGCGGAAGACGCCCCGGCTGACCGCGAGCGCGCGCACCGCGACGATCGCCACGGTGAGCCGGTCCAGCGGTGGCCGGCCGGCGGCGCTCATCAGCAGCCAGGTGGCCGTGGCCATCAGGGCCAGGCCGGCGAACTCGGTGGCCGCGGCGAGCAGCCCGGCGCCCAGCAGGCGGCCCAGGTAGGGTCGGGCCAGCCGCAGCACCGCCCGCTCGGGTTCCTCGGTCATGGCGTGACCTTCCCGGCCGGTACCCGGCTCAGCTCGGTGACCCGGCCGTCCTCGACCCGGAGGATCCGGTCGGCGTCCTCCAGCAGCGCGGGCCGGTGCGCGACCAGCAGCGCGGTGCGCCCGGCGACCAGCCGCCGGGTGGCCGCGAGCACGATCGCCTCGCTGGCACTGTCGAGCCGGGCGGTCGGCTCGTCGAGGAGCACCAGCGGGGCGTCCCGGAGGAACGCCCGGGCCAGCGCGACCCGCTGCCGCTGGCCGCTGGACAGGCCGTGCCCGCGCTCGCCGAGCGTGGTGCCGAGCCCGTCGGGCAGGGCGGCGACCACCTCGTCCAGCGCGGCGTCGGTGACCGCGCCGGCCAGCGCGGAGTCCGGGGTGTCGGGGGCGCCGAGGCGGATGTTGTCGGCGAGCGAGCCGGCGAAGAGGTGGGCGCGCTGCGGCACCCAGGCCAGCTCCCGCCGCCAGGTGTCCAGGTCGACACCGGCGAGGTCCACCCCGTCGACGGTGAACCGGCCGGCCGTCGGGGTGACGAAGCCGAGCAGGAGGCCGAGCAGGGTGCTCTTGCCCGCCCCGCTGGGCCCGATGACGGCGACGCGCTCGCCGGGGCCGATGGTGAGCGTGACGTCCCGCAGCGCCGTCGTGCGCTCGTACGCGACGGTCACGTTCTCGAAGCGGATCTCGCCGCGGCCGTCAGGCGCCGGCCGCGCGGCTTCCGGGGCGGCCGACTCGGGCAGCGCGGAGAGGGTGAGCGCCTCGTCCAGCGCGGTCAGCCCCTCCATGCTGGCGTGGAACCGGCTGCCCGCCGCCCGCAGCGGCAGGTACGCCTCCGGCGTGAGCAGCAGCACCAGCAGCGCCGTGGCGAGCGTGATCCCGCCGCCGAGCAGCCGGATGCCGACCGGCACGGCGACCAGCGCCACCGAGAGGGTGGCGACCAGTTCGAGGACCAGCGCCGACAGGAAGGCGATCCGCAGCGTCTTCATGGTGGCCTGGCGGTGCCCGTCGGCCATCCGGCGCACCACGTCGACCTGGGCCCGGGCCCGGCCGAACGCGCGCAGGGTGGGCAGCCCGGCCACCATGTCGAGGAAGTGCCCGCCGAGCAGCGACAGCCGCCGCCACTGCCGCTCGGTGGCGGCCTGCGCCTGCCAGCCGAGCAGCGCCCCGAAGATCGGGATGAGCGGGATGGTCAGCGCGATGATCAGCGCCGAGCTCCAGTCGGCGAGCACGATGCGGGCCAGCACGGCCAGCGGCACGGTCACGCTCAGCACGAGCTGCGGCAGGTAGCCGGTGAAGTAGGGGTCGAGCGCGTCCAGCCCGCGCCCGGCGAGGGTGGCGAGCTGCCCGGCCCGCCGGCCGGCGACCCAGGTGGGGCCGTGCCGGCCGACCGCGCGTAGCAGGTCGGCCCGGAGGGCGGCCTTGACCGTGGCCGCCGCCCTCGCCGCCACCGTGCCCTGCGCCCAGCTCACCAGCGACCGGGCCGCGACCGCCGCCACGAAACCCGCCAGCGCGGGCCGGTGCAGCCGCCCGTCGATCGCGGTCGCCAGCAGGGTGGCCAGCGCGGTGGCCTGGGCGACCACGAGCAGCGCGGTCAGCCCGCCCAGCACCGCGAGCACGGCGAGGTCGCGCCGGGCCGCGGGGACCCGGCGCAGCAGCCGCGGGTCGAACGGGCGGCGGTTCACCAGTACACCGGTGCCCTGCCGTCGGTCCGTCCCCGGAACACCCACCAGCACATCGCCTGAAAGCCTAGTAGGGCCGGTACGAGCGGCAGCGCCAGCCAGCCCAGCAGGGCCAGCGTCGGGCCGCTCGCGGCGGCGTCGGCCACGGTCAGGGACGCCGCCGGGTCGACGGTGGAGACCAGCACCCGGGGCCAGAGCGCCGCGCCGACCAGCGGCGCCGGCAGGGCCAGCGCCGCGCTGCTCGCCGCGAAGGCGACCCCGGCCCGGCCCCGGCGCAGCGCCGCGCGGGCCACCAGCAGCGCCGCCACCAGCGCCAACGGCAGGAGTACGGCGACCGCCGGGCGGCCGACGGCGGCGCGTACCCGGTCGGAGAGCAGGCCCAGGACGGTGGCGGTGGCGACCGCGGTGAGCGCCGCCGGCACCAGCCCGCGGGCCAGCCGGGCGACCGACGGCACGTCGGCGGCCGGCAGCCGCAGCGTGAGGAAGGTCGCACCGTGCACGGCGACCAGCGCGAGCAGCGCGAGCGCGGCCGCGGCCACGAACGGGGTGAACAGGTGCCCGAACCCGGTCGCATTCCCGTGACCGGCCGGCACGCCCTGGAGCAGCGCGCCGAGCAACGCGCCCCAGCCGAGCGCGGCGAGCACGCTGCCGGCCACCACCACCCGGTCCCAGCCGGCGCGGGCGGCGGCGGACCGCGGCCGGCCGCGGAGCTGCACCCCGGCGGTCACCAGCACCACCCCGGCGAGCGCGCCGAGCACCGCCGGGTAGGTGCCGGAGAGCAGTTCGCCCTCCAGGGTGGGGAAGGCGCCGAACAGGATGCCGACCGCGGCCACCAGCCAGACCTCGTTGCCGAGAAAGAACGGCCCCACGGCGTTCAGCGCGGCCCGGCGGGCCGGTCCGGTCGAGCCGCGGGCCAGCAGCAGCCCGACGCCGTAGTCGTAGCCGCCGAGCACGAGGTAGGTGGCGAAGAAGAGGCCGAGCAGGGCGTACCAGGCGAGTTCCACGGCGGGCTCCCTCAGGCGAACACGGGGTGGGGGTGGTGGTCGGTGTCCGGCGCGGGCGGGCGGCCGAGCGCGGGGTCGTGCGCGCCCCGGGCGGCGTGCCGGACCAGCAGCACCCAGTTGGTGACGGCCAGGGTGCCCAGCAGCAGCGTGAAGCCGATCAGCGAGGTGAGCATCAGCCCGGGGCTCACGGGCGAGACGGCCTGCCCGGTGGGCAGCAGCCCGTACGCGACCCAGGGTTGGCGCCCCACCTCCCGGGCGATCCAGCCGAGGATCACCGCGACGAAGGGCAGCGGCACGCCGAGCAGCAGCAGCCAGAGCGGGAACTTCAGCCGGATGATCCAGTCCCGCCAGAGCAGCGGCAGCAGGAGCCAGGCGCAGCCCAGGGTGAAGCCGATCAGGATCATGAAGCCGAGGCCGACGTTGGACAGCACCGGCGGGGTGTAGTCGCCCGGGCCGAACCGCGCCGTCCACTCGGCGACCAGCGCGTCGCGGTCGGCCCCGCCGCCGAACTTGGTCGGCTGGAGTTCGCCGACCGGCCCGAACTGCGCGAAGCCGAAGCCCTGGAGCGTGGTCACCGCGAGCGCCGCGGTGATCAGGCCGATCCGCAGCGACTTCCGGAAGAGCACGAAGTCGGGGGTACGCCGCAGCAGGTGCCCGGCGCTGACCGCGGCCATCAGCAGCCCGCCGGTGACCAGGCCGGCGGAGACCACGTGGCCGAAGGCGAAGCCGAGCGTGGGGTTGGTGAGCAGCGCGCCGAAGTCGGTGAGGTGGGCGATGCCGTCGCGCACCTCGTAGCCGACCGGGTGCTGGAGCCACGCGTTGGCCACCATGATCCAGAACGCCGAGGCGTACGCGGTGAGCGCGACGCCCCAGAGCAACGCCAGGTGGACCCCGCGCCGCAGCCGGTGCCAGCCGAAGATCCACATGCCGAGGAACGTGGACTCCAGCAAGAACGCGACAAGCGTCTCGATGGCCAGCGGCGCCCCGAAGACGTTGCCCACGTAGCGCGACAGGCCGCTCCAGTTCAGCCCGAACTGGAACTCCATCACGATCCCGGTGGCGATCCCGAGCACGTAGTTGATCACGTAGAGCTGGCCCCAGAAGCGGGTCAGCCGCTCGTAGATCGGCTTGCCCGTGACGAAGCCGGCGGTCTGGAGGCCGACCAGCAGCGTGACCAGGCCGAGGGTGACCACCACGAAGAGGAAGTGGATCGAGGTGGTCGTGGCGAACTGCAGGCGGGCGAGGAGCAGGGGATCCATGGCAGTCCTCCCACGGGTTGACTCACTTCTCATAGGGAGCCTACACGTAGTCTCGCTACCTATGTGCTCCGGCGGGTGCGCCGGGTCGGGTTTCCGTCGGTCAGTTCAGGAAGAGGGAGATCGGCAGGGCGACCAGCAGGGTCGCGACGGACAGCGCGGTGGCGCCGAGCACCCGCGGCGGCCGGTCCGCGACCATGAGGCGCTGCACCCGTACGTCGAGGTCGCGGTCGCCCAGACCCAGCGTGCCGGCCGGGGTGACCCGGTGCCCGGCGGCGGCGAACCGGCGTAGCGCCCCCGCCAGGGGCGCCCCGGCGTGCAGCTCGCGGGCCTTGTCGTCGGCGCGCATCTCGACCAGCAGCGCCACCCGCTCGTGCGCGTCCCGCACCCAGCGGAACCAGGGCAGCGCCCGGCAGAGCGCGGTGAACGGGAGCAGCACGAGATCATGCCGCTCCTGGGCGTGTGCCCGCTCGTGGGTGAGCACCGCCGCCAGCTCGGCCCGGTCGAGCAGGCTCAGCGTGCCGGCGCTGACCACCACCCGCGGCTTCACCCCCGGCAGGCAGTACGCCGCGGCGCTCGGGTGATCGAGCACCAGCGCCCCCGGCACGGTCGGGTCCCGCCGGGCCACCAGGCTGAGCAGCTCCCGGTGCCGGCGCTGGGCGCGGACCGCGCCGTAGATGCTGCGCACGGTCGTGGTGAGCAGCACCGCGCCGATGCCGAAACCGACCCCGACCAGGCCGAGGTGCAGCGCGCCCAGCCCGGCCGGCAGCGTGCCGTGGGCCAGGTCGTCGACGAGGGTCAGCAGCGCGCTCCCGGTCGGCAGCTCGTAGGCGCTCAGGCCGAGCGCCATGGGCAGCCCCATGGCGGACAGGCCGAGCGCCAGCCCGACCGCCTGCCAGCAGACGATCGCCACCCGCGGGGCCTGCCAGGTCCACCGCGCGGCGGCCAGGACCTGCGCGGTCAGCCAGCAGGCCAGGATGGTCGCGGCGAAGTGCAGGGCGTACGCCACGGCGGCCGCCCTACCGGTCCGTCGCCTCGTCGAGCGCCGGCCCGCCGGCCCGCGGGTCCTCGACCCGGTCGGACAGCCCGGCCTCGGCGCTGAGCGCCGCGCGCAGCACCTCCGCCTCGGTGCCGGTCACCGAGCGGGCGAAGCGCACCAGCGCGGCGTCCCGGCTGCCGCCGAGGTCGAGGGCGTCGAGCATGAGCTGGGCGATGTGCGCCTCGCGGGTGGCGGCGGGCCGGTAACGCCAGGCTCGCCCCTCCCGCTCACGCTGCACCATGCCCTTGCCGGCGAGCCGGTCGAGCACGGTCATCACCGTCGTGTAGGCCAGCTCACGCCCGTCCAGGGCGTCGGCGACCTCGCGCACGGTCACACCGTCCGACGTGGCGGGGACCGAGTCCCACAGCACGTCCATCACCGCACGTTCCAGATCACCGAGCCGAGTCACCCCGTAATCCTACCTCGCGTAGTAGGTGGCCCCGCAGGCCGGCGGGGACTACCCGACGGCCCAGCCGGCCAGGCCCCGGAGCAGGAGCAGCCCGGCGGTGGCCCACGCCCGCTTGACCGTAGGGCAGCCCCGCACACGAGAAGAGTGGCCGTCCGCTCGGCGGAGGCCACTCTCCTCGTCGGTACGGCGGTCAGACGCCCTTGGGGTGCCAGACCGTCTTGGTCTCCAGCAGCGTGGTCATCCGGGTGATGCCCGGATCGGCGTACCAGTCGTTGTCGGCCGGGGCCGGCCGGAGCACCCGCTTGAGGTTCGCCGCGGCCTTCACCTCCAGCTCGGCGGCCAGGTCGGCGTCGGCGACCCCGGTCAGGTCGATGGCGTTGACGTCCATGTGCGCGGCCAGCGTCGGCACGGTCTCCGACAGCCGGCCGGTGAGGATGTTCACCACCCCGCCCGGCAGGTCGGAGGTGGCCAGCACCTCGGCCAGGGTCACGGCCGCCAGCGGCGCGGACGGGGAGGCGGCCACCACCACGGTGTTCCCGGTCACGATCGCCGGGGCGATCACGCTGACCAGGCCCAGCAGCGCCGGGGAATCCGGGGCCACCACGGCCACCACGCCGGTCGGCTCGGGCGCGGAGAGGTTGAAGTACGGCCCGGCCACCGGGTTCGCCCCGCCGTAGACCTGGGGGAGCTTGTCCGACCAGCCCGCGTACCAGACCCAGCGGTCGATGGCTGCGTCGACCTCGTCGGCGGACGCGCCCAGGGCGACGAACTGGTCCCGCCGGCCCTCCAGCATCTCGGCGACCCGGTAGAGGATCTGGCCGCGGTTGTAGGCGGTCGCCCCGGCCCAGCCCTTCACGGCGGCCCGGGCGGCGACGACCGCGTCGCGCGCGTCCTTCCGGGAGGCCAGCGACACGTTGGAGTCCTGCACGAGATACGACCGTCCCGACTCGCTGCGCGGGAACTTCCCGCCGATGAAGAGCTTGTACGTCTTGCGTACCGCGACCCGCTCAGACATTGAGGTACGCCTCCAGCCCGTGCCGGCCGCCCTCGCGACCGTAGCCCGACTCCTTGTAGCCGCCGAACGGCGAGGTGGGGTCGAACTTGTTGAACGTGTTGGCCCAGACCACGCCGGCGCGCAGCCGGTCGGCCATCCACAGGATCCGGGAGCCCTTGTCGGTCCAGATCCCGGCCGACAGCCCGTACGGCGTGTTGTTGGCCTTCTCCACGGCCTCGGCCGGGGTGCGGAAGGTCAGCACGGACAGCACCGGGCCGAAGATCTCCTCGCGGGCGATCCGGTGGGCCTGGGTGACCCCGGTGAAGATGGTCGGCGCGAACCAGAAGCCGCGGTCCGGCAGCTCGCACGGCGGCGACCAGCGCTCGGCGCCCTCGGCCGAGCCGGCCTCCGACAGCTCCCGGATGCGGGCGAGCTGCGCGGCCGAGTTGATCGCGCCGATGTCGGTGTTCTTGTCCAGCGGGTCGCCGACCCGGAGCTGGGCCATCCGCCGCTTCAGCGACTCCAGCACCCGGTCGGCCACCGACTCCTGGACCAGCAGCCGGGAGCCGGCGCAGCAGACGTGGCCCTGGTTGAAGAAGATGCCGTTGACGATGCCCTCGACGGCCTGGTCGACCGGGGCGTCGTCGAAGACGATGTTGGCGGCCTTGCCGCCCAGCTCCAGGGTCAGCTTCTTGCGGGTGCCGGCGACCGCGCGGGCGATGGCCTTGCCGACCTCGGTGGAGCCGGTGAAGGCGACCTTGTCCACGCCCGGGTGCTCGACCAGGGCCCGGCCGGTCTCGCCGGCGCCGGTGACGATGTTGACCACGCCGGCCGGCAGGTCGGCCTGCTGGCAGATCTCGGCGAAGAGCAGCGCGGTCAGCGGGGTGGTCTCGGCCGGCTTGAGCACGACGGTGTTGCCGGCCGCGAGCGCCGGGGCGATCTTCCAGGCCAGCATGAGCAGCGGGAAGTTCCACGGGATGACCTGCGCGGCCACGCCCAGCGACCGGGGGTTCGGACCGAAGCCGGCGTGCTCCAGCTTGTCGGCCCAGCCGGCGTAGTAGAAGAAGTGCGCGGCGACGAGCGGCACGTCGACGTCGCGGGACTCCTTGATCGGCTTGCCGTTGTCCAGCGATTCCAGCACGGCCAGCTCGCGGGAGCGCTCCTGGATGATCCGGGCGATCCGGAACAGGTACTTGGCCCGGTCCCGGCCCGGCATCGGACCCCAGACCTTCTCGTACGCCTCGCGGGCGGCGCGGACGGCGCGGTCCACATCCTGGCTGCCCGCCTCGGCGATCTCGGCCAGCACCTCCTCGGAGGCCGGGTTGATCGACTTGAAGCTGCCGCCGTCGGTCGGGTCGACGAACTTGCCGTCGACGAAGAGCCCGTACGAGGGCTTGAGGTCCACCACCGAGCGCGACTCGGGGGCGGGTGCGTATTCGAACATCGCGCTCAGTCCAGGGTGAAGTAGTCGGGGCCGGCGTAGACGCCGGTCGTCAGCTTGGTGCGCTGCATGAGCAGGTCGTTGAGGAGGCTCGACGCGCCGAACCGGAACCAGTCCGGGTCCAGCCAGTCGGCGCCGACGGTCTCGTTGACCATGACCAGGTACTTGATCGCGTCCTTGGTGTTCTTGATGCCGCCGGCCGGCTTCACGCCGACCTGCCGCCCGGTGGCGGCGCGGAAGTCGCGGACCGCCTCCAGCATCACCAGGGTCACCGGCGGGGTGGCCGCGACCGGGACCTTGCCCGTGGAGGTCTTGATGAAGTCGCCGCCGGCCAGCATGGCCAGCCACGAGGCCCGGCGCACGTTGTCGTAGGTGGCCAGCTCGCCGGTCTCCAGGATCACCTTGAGGTGGGCGTCGCCGCAGGCCTCCTTGGTGGCCACGATCTCGTCGTAGACCTCCTTGTAGCGGCCGGCCAGGAAGGCGCCCCGGTTGATCACCATGTCGATCTCGTCCGCGCCGGCCGCGACGGCCGCCCGGGTGTCGGCGAGCTTGATCTCCAGCGGCGCCTGGCCCGACGGGAAGGCGGTCGCCACGCTGGCCAGGTGCACGCCCGAACCGCGCAGCACCTCGGCCACGTACGGGACCATCGCCGGGTAGACGCAGACCGCGCCGACGTGCGGGCAGGACGGGTCGGCCGGGTCGGGGCGCAGCGCCTTGGCCGCGAGCGCCCGCACCTTGCCGGGGGTGTCGGCCCCTTCCAGGGTGGTCAGGTCGACCATCCGGATCGCCAGGTCGATGGCCTCCGCCTTGGCGGTGGTCTTGATGGAGCGGGTGCCGAGCTGTGCCGCCCGCTGCTCCGCGCCGACCTGGTCCACGCCGGGCAGGCCGTGCAGGAAGGTCCGCAGAGCGGTCTCGGATCGTCCCAGCTCGGAGAGCTCCGACCGGGCCGACGTCGCTGTCGCCGTCATGCCCCGAATACTACGCACCCGCGCGTTGCGTGATCTTGGTCACGCCGGGCGGGCGGTACGTGAGCCGGGTCGCTGGTCGGACCGCACCCGCCGTGCGCCCGCCCCGCGACCGGTAGGTTGAGCGATCGTGGACGTACACGTCATTGACCACCCGCTCGCCCAGGCGCGGCTGACCGCCATGCGGGACGCCCGGACCGACTCGGCGTCGTTCCGGGCCGCGCTGCACGAACTCACCACCATGCTGGTGTACGAGGCCGCGCGCTCCTTCCCCGTCGAGAAGTACTCGATCCAGACCCCGGTCACCGCCACCGAGGGCACCCGGCTGGCGAACCCGCCGCTGCTGGTGCCGGTGCTGCGGGCCGGTCTCGGCATGGCCGACGCCGCGCTTGGGCTGCTGCCCGAGTCGTCGATGGGCTTCGTCGGCCTGGCTCGCGACGAGGAGACGTACGAGCCGCGCGCGTACATGGAGTCGCTGCCCCGCGACCTGGCCGGCCTGCCGGTGCTGGTGCTCGACCCGATGCTGGCCACCGGCGGCTCGCTGGAGCACTGCTGCCGGCTGCTCGCCGACCGGGGCTGCACCGACATCACCGTGCTCTGCGTGCTGGCCGCGCCGGTCGGCATCGAGCGGCTGGAGCGGTCCGGCCTGCCGTTGCGCCTGGTCACCGCGTCGATCGACGAGGGCCTCAACGACCGCATGTTCATCGTCCCGGGCCTCGGCGACGCCGGGGACCGCCAGTTCGGCGGCATGCCCCGCTTCTGACCCGCGGACCGGCCCGCCGGCACCGCCGGCGGGCCGCCCCGACACCGCACCCGGCGAGTCCGTGCGCGGTGTGCGCCCAGCCGCTACCGTCTCGGGCCATGACTGGTGTTGCGCTCGCCGAAGAGCTGCTGCTGCTCGCCTATGACGACGAAACCGGCAAGGCGACCATGCCGCGGATCAGCCTGGACCTGGGCATGGCCGCCGCGGTGCTGGTCGAGCTGGCCCTGGCGGGGCGGATCGCGTTCGCCGACGGGAACCTGGCGGTGCTCGACCCGGCGCCGACCGGCGAGCCGATCGCCGACGAGGTCCTCGCCCGGATCGCCGCCGACACCCCGCACACTCCGTCCTCGTGGGTGCAGCGGCTGCGGCACGGCCTGCGCGACCGGATCCTCGGCGACCTCTGCGGCCGGGGCGTGGTCCGCGACGTCGACGAGACCGAGCTGGGCTTCATCCACGTGCACCGCTACCCGGTCGCGGACGCCTCGGTGGAGGCCGACATCCGGCAGCGGCTGGCCGACGCGCTGACCGTCGGGCAGCTCCCCGACGAGCGGACCGCCGCGCTCGCCACCCTGGTCGCGGTGCTGCGGATGGAGCCGGCGCTCGGCCTGACCGGCGCGGCGGCCGACGACGCCGGCAAGCGCCTGGACGAGATCTCCGCCGGCGCCGGCTTCTCGGGCACGGTGAGCCTCGACGACAGCGTCGTCCGCCCCTCGGTGAGCCTGGTCATCGCCGCCCTGGCCGAAGCGGTGGACGCCGCCCTGGGCAAGCGCCCCTGACAGCCCTCCGCCGCCCGCGCCCCTCCCGACACGCAGCGGTGATCATGAAGTTGGCGGCGCCGGGAACCGCTTTCCCCGCCGCCAGCTTCATGATCGCCGCAGAGCGGGCGCGGGTCAGATGCCGAGGGCGGCGGCGATCTCTCCGCGGAGTTCCGTGACCGCCGCCTGGGCGCGGCGGCGGGCCGCCGGGACGTCGCCGTCCGTCACCGGCTCGACCACCTCCAGGTACGCCTTGAGCTTCGGCTCGGTACCGGAGGGGCGGATCACCACCCGGGCGGCGTCGGTGCGCAGGATCACCACGTCCGATTCGGGAAGCAGGTCGGACACCTCGGTGACCGGGTGCCCGAGCAGCGCGGCCGGGGTGGCCGCGCGGGTCCGGGTCATCATCTCGGCGATCAGTCGCAGGTCGTCCACCCGGACCGAGAGCTGGTCGGTGTGGTGCACGCCGAACTCGGCGGCCAGCTCGTCCAGCCGGTCGGTCAGCGTCCGGCCCTCGGCCTTGAGGCCGGCGGCCAGCTCGGCGACGGTCAGCGCGGCGGTGATGCCGTCCTTGTCCCGGACGTGCTCCGGCGCGACGCAGTAGCCCAGCGCCTCCTCGTAGCCGAACACCAGGGGCTCCCGGCCGCCGCCGGCCCGGACGATCCACTTGAACCCGGTCAGCGTCTCGTCGTACGGCAGGCCGCGAGCCGCGGTCATGGCCCGGAGCAGGGTCGACGAGACGATGGTGGTGGCGTAGAGGCCGGTCACCCCGCGCCGCATCAGGTGGTCGGCGAGCAGCGCGCCCACCTCGTCGCCGCGCAGCATCCGCCAGCCGCCGTCCGCCGGCACGGCCACCGCGCATCGGTCCGCGTCCGGGTCGTTGGCGATGGCGATGTCCGCGCCGGTGGTGCCGGCGAGCATGACCAGCTTGTCGACCGCGCCCGGCTCCTCCGGGTTGGGGAAGTTGACCGTCGGGAAGGCCGGGTCCGGCTCGGCCTGCTCCGGTACCACGCCGGGCGTCGCGAAACCGGCACGCGCGAACGCGGCGGTCAGCACCGCGGCGCCCACCCCGTGCAGCGGCGTGTACGCCACCTTCAGGTCCCGCGGGCCGGCCGGGTCGACCACCGCGGCGGCCCACTCCACGTACCCGGTGACCAGGTCGTCGCCGAGCATCTGGCCGGCCGGGCCCAGCGGCACCTCGGCCAGCGGGCCGACCGCCCGGATGGCCGCCTCGATGCCGGCGTCGGCCGGCGGCACGATCTGCGCGCCCGCGCCCAGTTCCCCGCCGAGCTGCGCGCCCAGGTAGACCTTGTAGCCGTTGTCCTGCGGCGGGTTGTGGCTGGCCGTCACCATCACGCCGGCCACCGCGCCGAGGTGCCGCACCGCGAAGGCCAGCACCGGGGTGGGCAGCGGGCGGGGCAGCAGCAGGGCCTGGCGACCCGCGCCGGTGGCCACCTGGGCGGTCCGCTCGGCGAAGGCCCGGGAGCCGCGCCGGGCGTCGTACCCGATCACCAGCGGGCCCTCGCCGCCCTGGGCCGCTAGCCAGCCGACCAGCCCGGCGGCGGCCTGGGTGACCACCGCGAGGTTCATGCCGTTCGGGCCGGCGCGCAGCGGGCCGCGCAGCCCGGCGGTGCCGAAGGTCAGCGGGCCGGCGAACCGGTCGGCCAGCTCGGGCGCGGTGCCCGGCAGACCGGCGAGGACGGCTTGCAGCTCGTCCCGGTCGGCCGGGTCGGGGTCGTCGTCGAGCCAGCGCTCGGCCCGGGCGCGAAGGTCGTCAAGGTCAGTGGTGTCCGCCGCCATTGCCTCATGAAAGCATGGCGGCGGATCACCACCGGCCGTCGGCCTCGACTCAGTTGGCTCCGGTGAGCTGGAACGAGCGCGCCATCGCCTCGAAGATCGGCTTGCTCGCGGCGAAGTCGGCCTCGTTGGCGGTCAGGTAGAACGAGTAGACCTTGCCGTCCTGCACCACGCCGCGCCACATGCCGTGCCGCTTCGCGTCGCCGTCGCCGCAGGTGTACTCGAACTCCGCGGCCGCCTTGCCGGCCAGCGTCGGCTCGCTCATCGCCAGCTGCTCGTACGGCTTGGCGCACGACTTGCTCTTGTCCCGCAGGTTGCGGGAGGCGAACTCGGCCCAGCTGACGGACGTGCCGCTCCAGTCCTCGGCGAGGATGCGCACCTTGCGGCCCTCGGTGTCCGGGTCGACGAAATCGACGAACACGCCGCCGGTCTTCCGGTCCCAGCCCTTCGGCACCTGGATGTTGACGCCCTTGACCGACTGCGCCTGCATCTCCACGGGCGGGGCCTCGGCCGACGACGAGGGCAGCGCGCCCACGATCGGCGGAGGGGCGTCGTCGCCGCCGCCGGTCAGGGCGATCACGCCGACGAGGAGCAGCACGGCCACGCCACCGGCGGCGGCGAGCTGGACCTTGCGCGGCCAGCCCTTCACCCGGCTGACGAGCTGTCCACCGGCGCCCTTGGCCCGGCCGAGTGCGCCGCCGCCGGCCGGCGCGGCGCCCGGGGCCGTCGTCCAGGGCTGGCCGGTGCCCGGCACCGACCACTGGTTGCCGCCGTAGACCGGCTGGGTGGTGTCGGCGCCCCGGCCGTAGACCGGCTGGGTGGCGTCCGGGTGGCCGGGCACCCGCTGGGTGGCGTCCGGCGCCGCGGTGTGGCCGAGCCGCTGGGTGGCGTCGGGTGAGATGCGCTGGGTGGCCTCCGGGGCCACGCCGGCCGGGGACATCGCCCCGGTCGGGGTGTGCAGCGGGCCGGCCAGCGCGTCGGCGCTGGTCTCGTCGAGCGCGGCCGCTCCGGCCGCCGTGGACTCCGGCCGCTCACCGCGGCGCAGGGCGGCGAGCCGGTCGGTCAGCGACTCGCCGGGCGCGATCATCGCCCGGCCGCCGATCTGGCCGCTCGGCTTCGGCTCGGGCGTGATGATCGCCGGCGGCGTCGACGGCCTCTGCACCGGCACCACGGCGTACGGGTCGGTGACCGAGTTGACCGCCGTGGCGGTGCTGGTCAACGGGCCGGCCAGCAGCTCGCGCAGCATGCCGCGGGCGGTGTGCACGTCCAGCCGGCGGGCCGGGTCCTTCTCCAGCAGGCCCATCAGCACGCGGGTCAGCGGGCCGCTGCGCTGCGGGGTGGCCGGCGGGTCCTCGACCACCGCGTGCATGGTCTCGATCGGGTCGCCCTTGTCGAACGGCGGACGCCCCTCCACGGCGGTGTAGAGCGTCACGCCGAGCGAGAAGAGGTCGCTGGGCGGGCCGAAATCCTGGCCCATGGCCCGCTCGGGGGAGATGAAGTGCGGTGAGCCCAGCACCATGCCGGGCGTGGTGAGCTGCACGTCGGTGGGCATCCGGGCCACGCCGAAGTCGGTCAGCACGCACCGGCCGTCGGTGCAGATCAGCACGTTGGCCGGCTTGACGTCGCGGTGCAGCACGCCGATCGCGTGCGCCACCTCCAGCGCGCCGAGCAGCGCGATGCCGATCTTGGCGACCGCGCGGGGCGCGACCGGCCCGTCCTCGATCACCATGTCGGCCAGGCTGCGCGCGTCCAGCAGCTCCATCACGATCCACGGACGGCCACCCTCGGTGACCACGTCGTAGACCTGGACCACGGCGGGGTGCTGGATCGCGGCGGCGGCGCGGGCCTCGCGGAGGGTCCGCTCGTACAGCGCGTCGCGGTCGCTGGGGGCGAGCCCCGGCGGAAGGACGACCTCCTTCACCGCCACGTCGCGACGCAGCAGTGTGTCTGTCGCACGCCAGACCGTGCCCATGCCGCCGTTGCCCACGGGCGACCGCAGCGAGTAGCGACCGCCGATGGTGGTGCCGGGTGCTGCGCGTCCAGTGGGGGGACTTGCGGGTCCGCCGCTCCACGTCGGGATCTGAGTCACAGAAAAGCCACCGGGGGATATCGAGGGGGGCTGGGACACAACTCCCCTATCTTGCTGGTTCCGACGCCCGATGCGAAACCCGACGCGGCGGACGTTTACCTACTCGACCGTAAGTGGCCAGGTACTCACCTCCGGTCGATGCGCGCCGTCGCGGTGTGCGGTATCCCTCACCCAACGATCGGCGACCGCGTCCTACCATCCGGTAATGAGCGAAGCGCGGTCAAGCGAGTCGGGTTTCCCGATCAAGGGCGTCTACACGGCGGCCGACCTTCCGGAGGACCTGGACTCCCGGCTGGGCGGCCCGGGCGAATACCCGTACACCCGCGGTGTCTACCCGACGATGTACACCTCCCGGCCGTGGACGATGCGGCAGTACGCCGGCTTCGGCACGGCCACGGAGAGCAACGCCCGCTACCACCAGCTGCTGCGCGCCGGCACCATGGGCCTCTCCGTCGCCTTCGACCTGCCCACCCAGATGGGGTACGACTCCGACGACCCGATCGCGCACGGCGAGGTCGGCAAGGTCGGTGTGGCCATCGACTCCATCGAGGACATGCGGACGCTCTTCGACGGGATCCCGCTGGACAAGGTCTCCACCTCGATGACCATCAACGCGCCCGGCTCGGTGCTGCTGCTGCTCTACCAGCTCGTGGCGGAGGAGTCCGGGGTGCCGGGCTCGGCGCTCAACGGCACCATCCAGAACGACATCCTCAAGGAGTACATCGCCCGGGGGACGTACATCTTCCCGCCGAAGCCCTCGCTGCGGCTGGTCGCCGACACCTTCGCGTACTGCCGGGCCGAGGTGCCGAAGTGGAACACCATCTCCATCTCCGGCTACCACATGGCCGAGGCCGGCGCGTCGCCCGCGCAGGAGATCGCGTTCACCCTGGCCAACGGCGTGGAGTACGTCCGGGCGGCGCTCGCCGCCGGGCTGGCCGTCGACGACTTCGCACCCCGGCTGTCGTTCTTCTTCGTGGCGCGCACGACCCTGCTGGAGGAGGTCGCCAAGTTCCGGGCGGCCCGGCGCATCTGGGCCCGGCTGATGCGGGACGAGTTCGGGGCGAAGAACCCGAAGTCGATGATGCTGCGGTTCCACACCCAGACGGCGGGCGTGCAGCTCACCGCGCAGCAGCCGGAGGTGAACCTCGTCCGGGTGGCGGTGCAGGGCCTCGGCGCGGTGCTCGGCGGCACCCAGTCGCTGCACACCAACAGCTTCGACGAGGCGATCGCGCTGCCCACCGAGAAGGCGGCCCGGCTGGCCCTGCGTACGCAGCAGGTGCTGGCGTACGAGACGGACCTGACCGCCACCGTCGACCCGTTCGCCGGGTCGTACGTGGTGGAGGCGATGACCGCCGAGCTGGAGACGGCCGCCGACGAGCTGATGCAGCGGGTCTTCGACCACGGTTCGGCGGTCGATGCCATCGAGGCCGGCTTCCAGAAGCGGGAGATCGAGCAGTCCGCGTACCGGATCGCCCAGGAGATCGACTCGGGTGAGCGGGTGGTGGTCGGGCTCAACCGGTTCCAGATCGACGAGGAGGAGCCGTACGAGCCGCTGCGGGTGGACCCGGCCATCGAGGTCGGCCAGGCGGAGCGGCTGGCCAAGCTGCGCGCCCAGCGGGACTCCGGGACGGTCGAGCGGGCACTGGCCGAGCTGCGGTCCGCGGCCGAGGGCAACGCCAACGTGCTGTATCCGATGCGGGAGGCGCTGCGGGTCCGGGCGACCGTCGGTGAGGTGTGCGGCACGCTGCGCGACGTGTGGGGGATCTACCGGCCCAGCGACCGGTTCTGAGCAGCCGACGGCGGCCCTCGCCGGCACCCCGCACGGTGTCCGGCGCGGGCCGCCGTCGCGTTCCCGACCGCCCTGACCTGGGCGTACGCCGCAGGGACGGCGTACAGTCGATGGTCTCCCGCATGCGGCGGGGGCGGTGACGGCTCGGCGCGGATCCTCCCCGGGCGCCGCCGCCCGGGCGCCGCTCCCGGGGCCGTCGGGCAGCGTGGCCGGAGCCGGCTCGCGTGTGCGGATCAGGAATGCGGGTAACCCGGTCGGGGAACCGGACGGACAGCATGTGCGGTCGCACTCGGGGCCGTCATGTCACCGTGTGGAGCCGTCCGACCGCCGACCGTGTCACGCAATTGTCCGAGCGGCAGTTAATTGCCGCGACTAATGCGACAATTCGGAACGACGGCCCCGGATTTGGTGACCGTTGAATCGGTTACGCGTTGTAGGAGGGGTGGGGCAGATGACGGCGTTCGACCGCGATCTACCTGCTGTCCCGCAGATATTCGGGCCCTCTCACCAGGGCATTCGTGACGCTGCGCGGTCCGACCGCTACGCGAAAGATGTTGCGCAGCGTCACCGCCGGAGGTCTAGGCTGTCTGCTGTTCTCCCCGATGATCCATCCATCTCTAGTGATCGAGAATTCGACGTGACGAGTGCGTTGACGCTGCCGTCAGGCAGCCCGCTGGCATCGTCCTGGCCGGAGGCGCCGACCGGGTCCCAGCCCCTGCCCCTGGAGCTCGACCATCTGCTCGCCCTGCGCGTACCCGGCCTCATCGCCACCCGCCGTCACATCCACTCCCACCCCGAGCTGTCGGGCGAGGAGTTCGAGACGGCCGCCCTGGTCCACCGCGAGCTCTCCCTCGCCGGGCTGAAGCCGCGCCTGCTGCCCAAGGGCAACGGCGTCATCTGCGACATCGACGGGCGACCGGACGGCCCGGTGATCGCGCTCCGCGCCGACATCGACGCGCTGCCGCTCAGCGACCCGAAGGACGTGCCGTACCGGTCCACCGTGGACGGCATCTGCCACGCCTGCGGGCACGACGTGCACACCACCGTGATGCTCGGCGTGGGCATGCTGCTCGCCCAGCTCGCCGACCTCGGCCAGCTCGACGGCCGGGTGCGGCTCATCTTCCAGCCCGCCGAGGAGATCCTGCCCTGCGGCTCGCTGGAGGTCATCGAGGCCGGTGGCCTGGACGACGTGGTGCAGATCTTCGCGGTGCACTGCGACCCGAACCTGCCGGTCGGCAAGGTCGGCCTGCGGGTCGGCCCCATCACCGCCGCCGCCGACAACGTCACCGTTCGGCTCACCGGCCCCGGCGGGCACACCGCCCGCCCGCACCTGACGGTCGACCTGGTCGACGCGCTCGGCCGGCTCGTCACCGAGGTGCCGACCCTGGTCAGCCGCCGGGTGCCGGCCAACAGCGGGCTGCTGCTCGTGTTCGGCCACGCCTCGGCCGGCACCCGCTACAACGTCATCCCCTCGGAGGCGTGCGCCGCCGGCACCCTGCGCGTGATGGACCGGGACACCTGGGATCAGGCCCCGAAGATCGTGGCGCAGGTGGTGCGGGACGTCCTCGCACCCACCGGCGCGACCGTCGACCTGGAGTACCTGCGTGGCCGTCCGCCGGTGACCAACGACGCCCGGGCCATCGGCGTGCTCACGGCCGCCACTGCCGCCGCGCTCGGCCCCGAGGGCATCGCGGAGACCCCGCAGAGCATGGGCGGCGAGGACTTCTCCTGGTACCTGGAGCACGTGCCCGGCGCGCTCGCCCGCCTCGGCGTCGGCCGGAACGGGCCCAACGTGGACCTGCACCGGGCCTCGTTCGACGTGGACGAGCGTGCCATCCCGGTCGGCGTCCGCCTCATGGTCCAGACCGCGCTGCGGGCACTGGCGGCGGCCCGCTAGGCACCGGGCCGTCCGGCACCGCCGCCTCGCCCGGGGGCGTACGGCGACGCCGGCGGGTCAGGGCCAGCGCGAGCGCCACCGGCACGCCGATCGCCACCGCGAACGGCAGCACCGCGCCCAGCACGGTGAGCGCCACCCGCAGCGAGCCCAGGAACGCCGACCAGCCACCGCGCAACCCGGCCAGGAAACCGAGGTCCTCCTCCTCGTCGCCGGGGGGCGCGGCCTCCGGGCCGACGAAGGTCACCGTGATGGTGGAGAGCGCGGTCAGGTCGCCGAGCCGGCGCTTCTTGGCCTCCAGCGAGGCGAGGTCCGCCTCGCGGCGGCCCACCTCGTTCTCCAGCGTGACCAGGTCGTTGATCGAGGTGGCCCGGGCCAGCAGCCGCCGGGCGCTGTCCACCCGCGCCCGCTGGGTCGCGATCCGGGCGTCCAGGTCGACGGTCTCCTCGGTGACGTCCTCGGTCCGCACCTCGCGCCGCTCCTGCTTACCCAACCTGGTCAGCGCATCCAGCACGGTGGTGAATCGCTCCGCCGGCACCCGCAGGGTCAGCTCGGCCCGGGCGTCCGCCGAGTCGCTGTTGCGCTGGTCGCCGCCGACGAACCCGCCGGCCGCCGTCGCCGCCGTGCTCGCCTCGCGGGCCGCCCGCTCCACGTCGTCCACCCGCACCTGCAGCGTTCCGGTGTAGATGATCGCCCGCTGGTCGACCCGCAGGTCGGCGCCACCCGCACCGGACTGCGCCTTCTCCGGCGCGCCCTGGTCCCGCGCCGCCGCGTCCCCACCTGCCGCGTCCCCGCCCGCCACCGCCGGCGGCTGCGCGGCCGAGCCCGTGTTGTCGGTCCCCCCGCCGTCCGAGCTGCACGCCCCGGCGGCCAGCACCACCAGCAGCCCGGCCGCCGCGAGCGCCGGGCCCCGGCGGTGGCTGTCCCGTATCCTCATCTGCGCGCTCCGATCCCTCGTCGGCCCCGCTGCGGGACCGATACGTCGGACGCGACGCGACACCGCGCCGGTTCCGGCAGACTGCGCTGAGGACGTCACGATTCGATAATCGAGGAGTCACGATGCACCTCACCAAGTACGCCCACTCCTGCGTGCGGCTGGAGCACGACGGGGGAGTGCTGGTCGTGGACCCCGGAGTCTTCAGCGATCCGGCGGCGCTGGACGGGGCGGACGCGGTGCTCATCACCCACGAGCACCCGGACCATGTGAACGTCGAGGCGCTGACCCGGGCGCTGTCCCGGCGACCGGCCCCGGTGTACGGGCCGGGCTCACTCGCCGGGGTCCTCGGCGACGCCGCCGAGGCGCTGAACGTGGTCATGCCCGGTGAGTCGTTCACCGCCGCCGGGGTGGCGGTCCGGGCGTACGGCGGCCAGCACGCGGTCATCCACCCGGACATCCCCGTCGTCCCGAACCTGGGCTACCTGTTCAACGACGTCGTCTACCACCCGGGCGACGCGCTCGTGGTGCCCGACGAGGTTCAGGTGGACACCCTCTTCGCGCCGATCCACGCGCCCTGGTCGAAGTTCTCCGAGGTGGTCGACTTCATTCGGGCGGTCGCGCCGCGCCGGGCGTTCGCGCTGCACGACGCGCTGCTCAACGAGAACGGCTTCGGTGTGCTCGACCGGCAGTACACCGCGTTGTCGAAGACCGAGTACCGGCGCCTGGAACCGGGCACCCGGATCGACGCCTGAGCACGGATGGCCGGTCCACCCCCCGACCTGGTCCAGCGGCTCTACGCGACGCCGCCGGACCGGTTCGTCGCGGCCCGGGACGAGGCGGTCGCCGAGGCGCGCCGGGCCGGTGACCCGAAGGGCGCCCGGGAGATCGGCAAGCTGCGTCGGCCCACCGTCGCGGCCTGGCTGGTCAACCTGCTCGCCATCCGCCGGCCGGAGCTGGTCGCCGACCTGGCCCAGCTCGCCGAGTCGCTCCGCTCGGCCCAGCGCGAGCTGCGCGGCGGCCGGCTCCGCGAACTCTCCGCGCAGCGCCGGGCCGTCGTGGGGGCGCTGGTCGCCGAGGTACGCAAGCTGGCCGCCGCTGAGCCGGCCGCCCCGCCGGCCGGGAAACTGCCGCTCGGTGAGGTCGAGGCGACGCTGAACGCCGCGCTTTCCGACACCGAGGTGGCCGAACAGGTACGCGCCGGCCGGCTCCTACGGGCCACCCACTACGCCGGGTTCGGCGAGGTGCCCCGGCCGCAGCTGCGGCTGGTCACCGGCGGTGGCGAGGAGGAACCCGCCGTACCCGACCGGGCGGCCGAGCGGGCCGAGGCCCGGCGGACGCGCGACCAGCGGGCCGCCGATCGGGCGGCCCGGGCCGAGCGGGCGAAGCGCCGCCGGGCCGTGGAACGAGAGCTGGCGAAGGCCCGCGACGACCAGGACCGGGCCGAGGCGGAGCTGACCGAGGCCACCGACGCGGAACGGGACGGTGTGGCGACGCTGGACCGCATCGAGACCGAACTGGCCGAGCTGGAACGCCGCCGGGCCGCGGCAGAGCAGGAGCTGAGCCGGGCCAAGCTGGCCCGTCGCGGCGCGGAACGGTCGCTCACCGCGGCCCGCCGGCGCACCGGCGAGGTGGAGGCCGCGTTGGAGGCGCTGGACGCCGAAGAGGGGGATGCCGCGGAGGATGACCCCGAGGCAGACTGACCGTGATGGATGACCACGGTGGACGGACGGTGGTGGGCCGCCGATGACCCCGGAGCAGGTCGCCGCGGCCAGCAAGCCGCTGGTGCTGGAGCTCGGGGAGGCATTCTCCCGCTGCCCGTCGACGCTGCGCCGGGCCCGGCTGCTCGGCATCTCCGGCTGGGCCTTCTACATCACCGGCCGGGCCGGTGCGCTCGGTGACGTCCGCGCCGAGACGGTCGCCGCGGCGCTCGGGTTCATCGCCCCGGAGGCCGTCGCCGACGGCTGGGACGCCGCCGTGCGCACCGTCCCGCCGCTGGAGGTGGCCGGCGCGAACCTGGCCGAGTGCTGCCGGTGGGGCGCGACCAACCTGGGCGACGCTCCGGAGACGTCCCGCCTCGCCGGGCTGCTGCGGAGGGTGGTCGACGCCGCCGACGGCAGCGGCATGCCGCTCTTCGCCGCCTGGCGGGCCATGCCGGTCGACGATCCCACGCCCGGCGCCGAGGCGGCCGTCGCGCTGCTGCTGCTCCGCGAGCACTTCGCGGGGGCGTACCTGCTGGCGGTGCGGGCCGCCGGGATGACCCCGCTGGAGGCGGTGCTGGCCGGGCCGGAGGGGGACGCCGGGGCGGCCGCGTGCGGCTGGTCGCCGCCGTACCCGCCGGTGGGGCCCCTCGTACGGCGGCGGCTCTGGGCCGAGGCGGTGACCGACCGGCTGGTGTCCCCGGCGTTCCGGGCGCTCGGCCCCGGCGAGGGCGCGGAACTGCTCAACCTGCTCACCGCCGCGCGGCTGCACGTCCGCGGCGGATAATTGGGGAGCGCGGTCGCCGGGACGGCTGCCAGGATCTGCCGCGTGACGATTCCCGCCGGCTGGACGGCCCGCCGCCCCACCCTCGACGACGTGCCCGCGATCCTGGCGGTGGTGCACGCCGCCGACACCTTCGCCGTCGGCTACCCCGACTTCGACGCGGAGGACGTCCGGGACGCCCTCACCGCGCCCTTCGTCGACCCGGCCCGCGACTCGTGGCTGGTCACCGACCCGGACGGCACCGCCGTGGCCTGGGCGATCCTGAGCAACCCCACCGGCGTGGGCCGGGAGTGGGTGGACGTCTCGGTGGATCCGGACCGCGCCGCGGACCTGCGCGCCCCGCTGCTGGCCCGGCTGCTCGACCGGGTCGCCGAGCGGGCCGCCGAGCGCGGCCTGCCCGCCCTCACCGTCCGGACCGGCGTCTTCGCCTCGGAAACCCGCTGGGCGGAGGAGCTGGCCGGGGCCGGCTTCACCCGGCTCAAGCGGTACATCCGGATGACCCGCCCCCTCGCCGACCTGCCCGCCGAGCCGGCGCCCCCGGCCGGGGTGACCGTCCGGCCGCTGCGCGCCGACGACGAGGCCGACCTGCGGCTGTTCCACCGGATCTTCGACACCGCCTTCCGCGACACCCCCGACTACGAGCCGGTCGGCTTCGACCAGTGGCGGGAGCAGCTCCCCTCCTACGGGAAGGTGTGGGACGAGTGGTTCCTGGCCGAGGTCGACGGGGAGCCGGCCGGCGCCCTCCAGTCCTCCGACCAGGCACTGGACCAGGACATGGGTTGGGTCCGGACGCTGTCCGTGCTGCCCGCCCACCGGCGGCGCGGGGTGGGTGCGGCGCTGCTGCGCCGGGCCTTCGCCGTCTACGCCGCCAAGGGCCGGGCCGGGGCCGGTCTCGGTGTCGACCTGGCCAACCCCACCGCCCCGGTCACCCTCTACCGCTCGGTCGGACTGGTCGAGGCGCGCTGGACCGACATGTACGAGCGGAGCGTCCCCGCCTCGGGTGTGTGATAGGCGACCCGGCGCGGGGTCGGCGCCCGATCGGACGACCGGCCGGAGCAGACTGGAGCGGTGGGAGACGCGCTACGCGGACGCGGTGCCGGTGGGGCGGGACCGCAGCTCGGTGACGTAGTCGTCCGGCGCGCCCGCCTTCTCGGCCGCGTTCGCGATCTCCGACAGATACCAGGACGTCGGCAGGCCGCCCTCGTAACCGTCGAAGACGTAGACCCAGGCGGTCACGTCCCCGTCCAGCGTCGAGACGCGGACGGTCAGCTTCCGGTACGTCCCGGACGTCACGCCCTCGATCTCGTCGAGCTGGGCCGCGTCGTAGGGGTGGATGTCGTAGAGCGCCACGAAGACCCGGTCACCCGGCGACTCGACGACCGTGCTGACCGAGCCCTCCCAGCCGATGACGTCCTCGCCCGCGAAGGTGAGCCGCCACGCCTCCAGCCAGCCGGTGCCCACCATCGGCGAATGCGGACAGTAGGCACGCATGCGGGCGGGGTCCAGGTGTGAGCCGTAAGCGGCGTAAAGACGCACGGCGATGACGATAGCCCGGCCAGCGGGTGGGGGAGAATACGACGGTGCGTGTCGAGCGCGACGGGGAGAAGAAAGTCACTGTGAGCACTGACGAGGGGCGAACGCTGTGAGCCAGATCGTGATCATCGGCGGAGGGCCGGCCGGGTACGAGGCGGCGCTGGTCGCCGCCCAGCTGGACGCTGATGTCACCGTGGTGGAGGCGGAGGGAGCCGGCGGCGCCTGCGTGCTCTCCGACTGCGTACCGTCCAAGACCTTCATCGCCAGCTCCGAGGTAGTGACGGGCTACCGGGACACCGAGGAGTTCGGCGTGCACTCCGACGGGTTGGAGGCCGTCACGGTCGACGCCCGGGCCGTGCACGAGCGGGTCAAGCGGCTCGCCCTGGCCCAGTCCGCCGACATCCACGCCAAGCTGGTCAAGGCCGGCGTCGAGTTCGTCGCCGGCACGGCCCGGCTCGGCGAGGACACCCTCGGTCACACCCACCGCGTGATCGTCACCCCGGCCGGCGGCGGCGAGGAATACTCGATCGCCGCCACGACCGTGCTGATCGCCACCGGCTCCACCCCGCGCCAGCTCCCCACCGCCGTGCCCGACGGCGAGCGCATCCTGACCTGGCGCCAGGTGTACGACCTGCCGGAACTGCCCGAGCACCTCATCGTGGTCGGCTCCGGCGTGACCGGCGCCGAGTTCGCCAGCGCCTACCTGGCCATGGGGGTCGAGGTCACCCTGGTCTCCAGCCGGGACCGGGTCATGCCGCACGAGGACGCCGACGCGGCCTCCGCGATCGAGCGGGTGTTCCGCAACCGGGGCATGACGATCCTCAACAACTCCCGGGCCGAGGCGGTCCGCCGGATCGGCGACGGCGTCGAGGTCACGCTCGCCGACGGCCGGGTGGTGGCCGGCTCCCACGCGCTGATCGCGGTCGGCTCGATCCCGAACACCGCCGACCTGGGCCTCGCCGAGTACGGCGTCGAGCTGGCCCGGGGCGGCTACGTCACGGTCGACCGGGTCTCCCGCACCAACGTCCCCGGCATCTACGCGGCCGGCGACTGCACCGGGGTGCTGCTGCTGGCCAGCGTCGCCGCCATGCAGGGCCGGATCGCCATGTGGCACGCGCTCGGCGAGGCGGTCCGGCCGCTGCGGCTGCGTACCGTCGCGGCGAACGTCTTCACGGACCCGGAGCTGGCCACCGTCGGCGTCTCGCAGAACGAGGTCGACGCCGGCAAGGTCCCGGCCCGCCAGGTGATGCTGCCGCTGTCCGGGAACGCCCGGGCGAAGATGGACGACCTGGCCGACGGCTTCGTCAAGCTGTTCTGCCGGCCGGCCAGCGGCCAGGTGATCGGCGGCGTGGTGGTCGCGCCGAAGGCCAGCGAGCTGATCCTGCCGATCACCATGGCGGTGGAGAACAACCTGACCGTCAACGAGCTGGCCCAGACCATCACCATCTACCCGAGCTTGTCCGGCTCGATCACCGAGGCCGCCCGCCAGCTCATGCTCCACGAACTGGAGTGAGCTCGCGGTCCCGCGCCGGCATCGCCAGCTCGGCGAGGTGGGGGTGTTCCCGGAGTCGGGGCACCGCCACCTCGCCGGTCCCGCGGCGGAGCAGGGTGCCGGCGACCACCGTGAGCAGGGCGACCTCGGTGAGGATGAGCAGGCGCTCGACGAGGCCGATCAGCAGCCGGTCGCCCGGGTAGGCGGACCAGACCATGGCCCCGGCCAGCACAAGGCTGGTCAGGGCCAGCCCGCGCATCCACCCGCCGGCCCGCCCGCCGAGCCGCGGGGCGAGCAGCCAGCCGGCGATCGGCAGGGCCACGAAGGCCACCACCGAGGCGTACCGGTGCACGTAGGCGGCGGTGTCCATGGGCAGCCCCGGCTCGTTGGTGGGCACCATCGCGGCCGAGAGCAGACCGGCCGACCAGGCCACCAGCAGCGCCGTCGCGAGCCGTCCCACCCCGGCCCGGCGCAGCGCCGGCAGGAGGACGACGGTGGCCGCGGCCAGCACGGCCATGGCCGTGTCGATGACGCCGCCCCGGTCGGAGACGGCGAAGTCGCTGACGGTCAGCGACCAGGGATTGAGGTCGTCGTTCACCTCGAGGTGACCGAGGACGGCGAGCACTGCCGCCAGGGCGATCCCGCCGAGGGCCAGCAGGCCGTTGCTCCGGTTTCCAGGCATGCCTCAGCCTGTCGCCGGAACCGCCCGAAACGGATCGGGGACCACCACCCACTTCGATCCCGGGGTCGCCCCCTACCGGGTGCTCCGGGTGAGGGGGATCAGGCCACGTTGAGCTGGATGTTCCCGATCCGGGCGACGACGTCGAGGTGCCCGCCGAGGCCGATCACGTAGGCCCTCAGCGTCTCCAGACTGGTGCTCTCCCCGTTCTCGATCTGGCTGATTCTCGCCTGGGAGAGACCCGCCGCCTCGGCCAGCTGCGTCTGTGTCATGCCCAACTGCTTACGGATCTCAGCGAGCTGTGCGCCGCTGACCGAGGCGAGCATCTGCTCCCGCAGCTGTCCACGCCGAGCCGCGCGATCGGGTTCGTCCCACGTGGGATCGATGTCCCTGGCCTTGGCCTTGACGTCGCGCCAGTTCACTCCGTCGCTCATTGCTGATCTTCCTTCAGGCTGATGAGGTGCGCTGCTTTCAGGCGGTCGACCAGGGGGCGTCCCAACGCGGGGCCGTGCTCCCCGAGCAGGTCGATCGCTTCGCTCACGAGGTCAGCCGTGAGGGGATCGGTCCGGCACAGATCGAGGAACCACGCTTCCACCTCCGGATGCAGCCTGATCTCGCACATACGGTCAATATAAGTACAGCTTATATCTCTCGCCCGGCCCGACACGCGGAGTCGGAGATGTCCAGGTCAGTCGACCGTCGCCTCGGCCTCGCGGCGGGAGTTGCGGGCGCTGATCACCGTCATCGCCCAGCCCGCCCCCGCGAACCCGGCCGCCGCCGCCCCGCCGATGAGCAGCAGCCGCCACGCCGACTGGGTCAGCGCGGCGCCGCCGAGGTGGCCGACCAGCGTCCCGTACGCGGCCCAGCAGGTGGCCGCCGCGCCCTCGTAGAGGACGAAGAGGCGGTACGGGTAGCGGCTGCGCCCGGCCGAGAAGCAGGCCGCCATCCGGCCCCCGGGCACGAAGCGGCAGAGCAGTATCACCAGTGGCCCCGGCTCGCGCAGCCCACGGGTGACCCGGGCGGCGGCCCGGCGGGCCCGTCCCGGCGTCGAGTGCCGTGGCGTGCGGCGGGCCGGGGCGGTGCGGCCCAGCAGGTAGCAGGCGAGGTCGCCGGCGAAGACGCCGAACGCGCCGACGGCGATGGTCAGCGGCAGGCTGAGCCCGCCGTAGACGGTCAGCGCCCCGCTGGTGATCATGACGACCTGCGTCGGCACCACCGGCACGAAGGCGTCGGCGACCAGCAGGGTGAGCAGCACCGCGTACGCCCATGCGGGCGACGCGACATCAGAGATGAGTTCGGCCACGACCGCCACCTCGCCGGAGTTCCCCGTTCGACCGCACCGAGCCTGACGGCGTGTCCCGGGTCACCGCGGACAGCCCTGCCCGGTGGTGACGGCCGACACCAGCAGGCCACTGGTGTTCAACGATGCGGCGCCGCCGAATGTGACGACCAGCCGGCGCGCCGCCGCGCGCCGGGGCGGGCGGCAGATCGCCGATCCGCGGCGTACCGTTGTCGGGGCGCGGCTCCGGAGACGTCGGGTCCCCCGTTCCTGACGTCCGGGCCGCCGCGGGTCGCCGGCAGGTCCCGTGCCGGCGACCCGCCCCCACCGCACCACCGCCGGGTGCGTCGCCAAATTCAGGTGCCTCCGTGGCGCCGCCGCGCGTACCGTCGCCGCATGCGCAGCGCGGTGGAGACCACGACGCCGGGTATCCCCGGCGCGCCGCACTGACCTTTCCGTCGACGAGGCCCCGGGGCGATCCGCTCCGGGGCCTCGCGGCGTTCCGGGTCAGCTCGCCTCCGGGTCGTACCCGATCAAGGAGAGCGACATGATCGACCACCGCAGGCTCGGCCGGGACCTGGAGTTGTTCGTCTCCGACCCGCTGGCCGGCGCCGGGCTGCCCATCTGGCTGCCGGCCGGCGCCGCGGCCCGGCACGCCGTCGAGGAGTACGTGCGTGAGCTGGAGCGCCGGGCCGGCTACCGGCACGTCTACTCGCCGCCCCTGGGCAAACGGGAGCTGTTCGAGTTGTCCGGCCACCTCGGCTACTTCGCCGACGACATGTTCCCGCCCATGCGCCTGAGCGCCGACGACGAGTTCGTGCTGCGTCCCGCGCTCTGCCCGCACCACGCGCTGGTCTTCCGCGCCCGGGGCCGCTCCTACCGGGAGCTGCCGCTGCGGGTCGCCGAGATCGGCGGGATGTACCGCGCGGAGCGCTCGGGGGTGCTCGGCGGGCTGTCCCGGGTGCGCGCCATCTCCCTCAACGACGCGCACAACTTCTGCGCGCTGGAGCAGGTCGGCGACGAGGTGCGCGAGATCCTCCGGCTGATCCGCGAGGCGCACGCCGCGCTCGGCGTGCGGCCGGCCGGCTTCCGGCTGTCGCTGCGCGGGCCGGGGGAGAAGTACGTCGGCGACGACGCCGACTGGGCGCGGGCCGAGGAGCTGCTCCGCGCCGCGCTCGACGGGGTGGACTACCACGAGGGCCCGGGCGAGGCCGCCTTCTACGGCCCGAAGATCGACATCCAGATCGTGGACGCGGCGGGCCGGGAGTCCACCATCTCCACCATTCAGCTCGACTTCGACAAGCCGGAGCGGTTCGACCTGTCGTACACCGACGCGGACGGGCGCCGGAAACGGCCGGTCATGGTGCACCGCAGCCTGGTCGGCAGCATGGAGCGGCTCTTCGCGTACCTCATCGAGGTGCACGGCGGCGCCTTCCCGGCCTGGTACGCCCCGGTGCAGCTGGTGCTGCTGCCGGTGGACGACGGGCAGGCCGGCGCGGCCTTCGAGCTGGCCCGCCGGGCGGAGGCGGCCGGCCTGCGGGCCGAGGTCGAGCCGGCCGGCTCGCTGGGCGCCCGGATCCGCGACGCGGCCCGGCGGAAGGTGCCGTACGTCGGGGTGATCGGCCGCCGGGAGGCTGCCGACGGATCGGTCGCGCTGCGCCTGCGTGACGGTCGCGGGCTCGACCCGATGCCGGCGGCCGAGGCGCTGGGGCTGGTCGGCGCCGTGGTGGCCGCCCGCTCGGCCGACCTGCTTCCGCCCGGCTGACGGCCCGCGCGCCGCCCCGGCCGGTTCGCTGCTCGTGGTGTCCACGTCAGCGCCCGGCCGGCGCGGCCGCCGGCTTCCCGGGCGGCCCGCCGCCGGGCCGTCCGGGCGGTCCGCCGGCCGGCAGCGGCGCGGCGGCCTCCTCGTCGATCGCCGCGCCGGTGAACTGCGACCGGTAGAGCTGGGCGTACGGGCCGTTCGCGGCGACCAGTTCGTCGTGCGTGCCCTGCTCGACGATCCGGCCCTGGTCCATCATGAGGATCAGGTCGGCGTCCCGGATGGTGGAGAGCCGGTGCGCGATGACGAAACTGGTCCGGTCGGTGCGCAGCGCCGCCATGGCCCGCTGGAGCAGCACCTCGGTGCGGGTGTCGACCGAGCTGGTCGCCTCGTCCAGGATGAGCAGCGACGGCTCGGCGAGGAACGCCCGGGCGATGGTGATGAGCTGCTTCTCGCCGGCGCTGACGTTGCTGCCCTCCTCGTCGATCACGGTGTCGTAGCCGTCGGGGAGGCTGCGCACGAACCGGTCCACGAAGGTGGCCTGGGCCGCCGCCCGGATCTCCTCGTCGGTGGCGGTCGGCCGCCCGTACGCGATGTTGTCGCGAATGGTGCCGCCGAAGAGCCAGGTGTCCTGGAGCACCATGCCGATCCGGCTCCGCAGCTCGTCCCGGCGCAGGGAGCTGATGTCCACCCCGTCCATGGTGATCCGGCCGGCGTCCAGCTCGTAGAACCGCATGATCAGGTTGACCAGGGTGGTCTTGCCGGCGCCCGTCGGGCCGACGATGGCCACCGTGTGCCCGGGTTCGGCCACCAGCGAGAGGTCGTCGATCAGGGGCTTGTCCGGGTCGTACCGGAAGGAGACGTGCTCGAACTCGACCCGGCCGGTGACCCGGGGCGGCGCCGGCCGGTCGGGGGTCTGCTCCTCGGCGTCGAGCACCTCGAAGACCCGCTCGGCCGAGGCCACCCCGGACTGGAGCAGGTTGGCCATCGAGGCGATCTGGGTCAGCGGCTGGGTGAACTGCCGGGAGTACTGGATGAACGCCTGCACGTCGCCGAGGCTCATCGACCCGGAGGCCACCCGCAGCCCGCCGACCACGGCGATCGCGACGTAGCTGAGGTTCCCGACGAACATCATCGCCGGCATGATGATCCCGGAGATGAACTGGGCCCCGAAGCTGGCCTGGAACAGCTCGTCGTTCTTGGCCGCGAAGGCCGCCTGTGCCTCGCGCTGCCGGCCGAAGACCTTGACCAGCTCGTGGCCGGTGTACGTCTCCTCGATGATGCCGTTCAGCTCACCGGTGTGCCGCCACTGCGCGATGAACCGGCGCTGCGACCGTTTGGCGATCTGCTGGGTGACGAGCACCGACAGCGGCACGGCGATCAGGGCGACCAGCGCCAGCAGCGGCGAGATCCAGACCATCATGGCCAGCACGCCGACCACCGTGAGCAGCGCGCTGAGCAGCTGGCTGAGCGTCTGCGACAGCGTCTGCGAGATGTTGTCGATGTCGTTGGTGACCCGGCTCAGCAGCTCGCCCCGGGGCTGCTTGTCGAAGTACGGCAGCGGCAGCCGGTTGAGCTTCTCCTCCACGTCGGCGCGCAGCCGCAGCACGGTGCGCTGCACCACCCCGTTGAGCAGCCAACCCTGCCACCACATCAGCAGGCCGGCCCCCACGTAGAGGGCCAGCGCCAGGGCGAGCGTGCGGCCCAGCGCGGTGAAGTCGATGCCCGCACCGGGCACCACGTTCATCCGGGCCAGCATGTCGGCGAAGTTGTCGTTGCCGGCCGCCCGGGCCGCGGCCACCGCCTGCTCGGGAGTGGTGCCGGCGGGAATCTGCCGGCCCACCACCCCGGCGAAGATCAGGTCGGTGGCGTGCCCGAGGATCTTCGGCCCGGTCACGGTCGCCCCGACGCTGGCCACCGCGAGGGTGACGATCGCGGTCAGCGAGAACCGGTGCGGCCGCAGGCGGCCCAGCAGCCGCCGGGCGGACGGCCCGAAGTTCATCGACTTCTCCGCCGGCATGGCGGCGCCCATCCACGGCGGCCCGCCGCCGCCGCGCCGTGCGGCCGCCGCCGGCAACCGCTGCGGCGCACCGCCGCCGGCCTGCGGGCCGGGTGCCGGCGCCGGCTTCTGCCCCGGTACGGCGGTCATGCAGTCACCTCCGCCGTCTGCTGGGACGCCACGATCTCGGCGTACGTCGGGCAGGTCACCAGCAGCTCCTCATGTCGTCCCATCCCGACGACGCCCCCGTCCTCGAGCACGATGATCTGGTCGGCGTCGACGATCGTGGAGACCCGCTGGGCCACGATCACCACCACCGCGTCCGCGGTGACCGGCTTCAGCGCGGCCCGCAGCCGGGCGTCCGTGCCGAGGTCGAGCGCGGAGAAGGAGTCGTCGAAGAGGTAGATCTCCGGCTTGCGGACCAGCGCGCGGGCGATCGCGAGCCGTTGCCGCTGGCCGCCGGAGACGTTCGTGCCGCCCTGCGCGATCGGCGCGTCCAGCCCGCCCGGCATCTCCGCCACGAAGTCCCGGGCCTGGGCGATCTCCAGCGCGGCCCACAGCTCGGCGTCGGTCGCATCCGGGTTGCCGTAGCGGAGGTTGCTGGCCACCGTGCCGCTGAACAGGTACGGCCGCTGCGGGACCAGCCCGATCCGGCGCCACACCTCGTCGGGCTCCAGCAGCCGCACGTCCACCCCGTCGACCAGCACGGCGCCGGCGGTCGGGTCGACCAGCCGGGGGATCAGGGTGAGCAGGGTCGTCTTGCCGGCGCCGGTGGAGCCGATGATGGCCGTGGTCCGGCCGGGTCTGGCCCGGAACGAGATGTCGTGCAGCACCGGCGCGCTCGCCCCGGGGTACTGGAAGGCGACCTTGCGCAGCTCCAGCTCCGCGCGGCGGGTCATCGCGATCATCGGTTCGGCCGGCGGCACCACCGACGACTCGGTGTCCAGCACCTCGACGATCCGCTCGGCGCAGACCGCCGCGCGGGGCACCATCATCAGCATGAAGGTGGCCATCATGACCGCCATCAGGATCTGCATCAGGTACTGCAGGAAGGCGGTGAGCGCGCCGACCTGGATCTGGCCGGCGTCCACCCGTTCGGCGCCGAACCAGAGCACCGCGACGCTGGAGACGTTGAGCACCAGCATCACCACCGGGAAGATCAGCGCCTGGAGCCGGCCGATCCGCAGGGCGGTGGCGGTCAGGTCGGTGTTCGCCACCCGGAAGCGCTCCGTCTCGTACGGCTCGCGGACGAAGGCCCGGACCACCCGGATGCCGGTGATCTGCTCGCGCAGCACGCGGTTGACGGTGTCGATCCGGGTCTGCATGAGCCGGAAGCCGGGGACCATCCGCCGGGTGATCAGGCCCAGCGCGACCGCCAGCACCGGCACGCAGACCAGCATCAGCCAGGAGAGACCCACGTCCTCCTGCAGCGCCATCACCACGCCGCCGACGCTCATAATCGGTGCGGCGACGAGCATGGTGCAGCTCATCAGCACGAGCATCTGCACCTGCTGGACGTCGTTGGTGTTCCGGGTGATCAGCGAGGGCGCGCCGAACCGGGCCACCTCGCGGGCGGAGAAGCTGTTGACGTGCGCGAAGATGCCGGCCCGGACGTCCCGGCCGAAGCCCATCGCGGTCTTCGCGCCGAGGTAGACCGCGATGATCGAGCAGGCGATCTGGAGCAGGCTGACGAGCAGCATCCAGCCGCCCGTACGCATGATCTGGTCGGTGTCGCCGACCGCCACGCCCCGGTCGATGATGTCGGCGTTGAGGCTCGGCAGGTAGAGCGACGCCATCGTGCCGACGAACTGGAAGGCCACCACCGCGGCCAGCAACCGCCGGTACGGGCGCAGGTGAAAACGGAGCAGGCGGATCAGCACGGACGGCTCCCCGATGGGTCTTCGGTGTCGGACTCGCTGTTCCGGTTCAACCGGCGAAGGTCCCCGTCGGACATGCTCGTGATGATTTCCGTGAGGAACTCCCGGATCACGGCCTGCTTCGCCGGGTCGGCGTCGACCGAGGTCAGCGGCCGATTGCTGTGGATGAGGTCGATGATTGCCATGGCGTGTTCGCGGCCCTTGTCGGTCAGGCTGAGCTGGACGCTGCGCCGGTCGTGGGGATCGCGGCGCCGGGCCACGAACCCGTCGCGTTCCAGGGTGTCGACGATGCCGGTGAGGGTGGCCGGCCGGACGAAGCACCGCTCCGCCATCTCCCGGTGGGTGCTGTCGCCGGCCCGCAGCAGGACGAGCAGGACCCGCATGCCGGCGGAGGTGAGCCCGTGGTGCTCGGCGAGGTAGCGGCCCCAGTGCTGCTCGACGATGTGCCCGGCGATCGAGATGAGCCGGCCGAGTGGCGCGTGCTGCAGCGCGTCGGGGAAGCGGACGAGCGGTCCCATGTTCACGGGCGTTAGATTAGCCCCCGAACGGTAAGGTCCCAAACTATTTTTCGAATGCGTCATCTTGTCAATGGCAAGTTAGGGTGGTGCGCATGACCCAGCGCGCGTACCACCACGGCGATCTGCGCCGCGCCCTGCTCGACGCGGCGGTGGAGGTGATGGCCGAGTCCGATCCGGCCGCGCTGAGCCTGCGCGACCTGGCCCGCCGGGCCGGCGTCTCGCACGCCGCCCCCGCCCACCACTTCGGCGACAAGGCCGGGCTGCTCACCGCGCTGGCCGCCCAGGGTTTCGAGCTGCTGGCCGAGGCGCTGCGCGACGCCGGCGACGACCTGATCGACACCGGGGTGGCGTACGTGGGGTTCGCGGTCCGGCACCGGGCGCACTTCGAGGTGATGTTCCGCCCCGACCTCTACCGGGCCGACGACCCCGAGGTGGCGGCCGCCCGCACCCGGGCCGGCGAGCTGCTGCGCACCGGCGTGGCCCGGCGCACCGGCCGGGGGCCGGACGTCGACGCGCTCGCGGCCTGGTCGATCGTGCACGGCTTCGCCACGCTCTGGAACTCCGGCGCCCTGCCGCCCCGGGTCGGCCCCGATTCGGAGGCCGCCGCCCGCACCGTCATCAGCCGGCTCTTCCCCTGACGGCCGGGCCCCCGTCCCGCTGCGGCGGGGGGCCGGCCGCCGGGTCACCAGCTCGTCGGCAGCGGCATGCCCTCGGTGTAGCCGGCCGTGCTCTGCACGCCGACCAGGGCCCGCTCGTGGAACTCCTCCAGGTTGCGCGCGCCCGCGTAGGTGAACGCGCTGCGTACCCCCGAGATGATCTCGTCGATCAGGTCCTCGACGCCAGGCCGGGACGGGTCGAGATACATCCGCGCCGAGGAGATGCCCTCCTCGAAGATCGCCTTCCGGGCCCGGTCGAACGCGCTGTCCTCGGCGGTCCGGGCGCTCACCGCGCGCGCCGACGCCATGCCGAAGCTCTCCTTGTAGCGCCGCCCGTCGGCGTCGGTGTAGAGGTCACCGGGGGACTCGTAGGTGCCGGCGAACCAGGAGCCGATCATCACGTTCGAGGCGCCCGCAGCGAGCGCCAGCGCCACGTCGCGGGGGTGGCGTACGCCGCCGTCGGCCCACACGTGCCGGCCCAGCGAGCGGGCCGCCGCGGCGCAGTCGAGCACCGCGGAGAACTGCGGGCGGCCCACGCCGGTCATCATCCGGGTCGTGCACATGGCGCCCGGCCCGACGCCGACCTTGATGATGTCGGCGCCCGCCTCGACCAGGTCGCGTACCCCCTCGGCGGTGACCACGTTGCCCGCCGCCACCGGAACTCCGGGGTCGAGCTTGCGGACCGTCCGCAGCGCCGAGACCATCCGCTCCTGGTGCCCGTGGGCCGTGTCCACCACGAGGGTGTCCACACCGGCCTCCAGCAGCGCCGCCGCCTTGCCGGTCACGTCGCCGTTGATGCCCACCGCGGCGGCGACGCGCAGCCGGCCCCGGTCGTCCACGGCCGGCTTGTAGAGCGTGGCGCGCAGCGCGCCCGACCGGGTCAGCACCCCGACGAGGCGACCCTCGGCGTCCACGACCGGAGCGAGCCGCCGCCGGCCCGCCGAGAGCCGGTCGAAGCCGGTACGCGGGTCCGCGTCCGCCGGCACGGTGTGCAGCTCGGTCGACATCACGTGCCGGAGCTGGGCGAAGCGGTCCACCCCGACGGTGTCCGCCTCGGTGACCACCCCGAGCGGGCGGCCGGCCTCGTCCACCACGATCACCGCGCCGTGCGACCGCTTCGGCAGCAGGTGGATGGCGTCGCCGACGGTGTCCGTCGGGCCGAGCGTGATCGCGGTGTCGTGCACCAGGTGCCGCTGCTTGACCCAGGCGACGACGTTGGCCACCACCTCGATCGGGATGTCCTGGGGGATCACCGCGATCGCCCCGCGCCGGGCCACCGTCTCGGCCATCCGCCGGCCGGCGACCGCCGTCATGTTCGACACCACCAGCGGGATGGTGGTGCCGGTGCCGTCGGCCGTGGCCAGGTCGACGTCGAGCCGGGAGCCCACCTCGGAGCGGTTGGGCGCCATGAAGACGTCGTTGTAGGTCAGGTCGTGCGCGGGAGTCGCGCCATGTAGGAACCGCACCCGGCCATCATTCCTGGCCGGGCGCGCCGCCGCCGCTGATGGTCACGGAAAACACCCCGGCTCAGCCGCCGAGCAGCAGGCTCACCGCCACGGCCGCCATCACGGCCGCGATCGCGCCGTCGAGCACCCGCCAGGCGAGGGTACGGGCGAGCAGCGGCGCCAGCCGGCGGGCCCCGACGCCCAGCGCGGCGAACCAGAGCAGGCTGGCCGCCGCGGCGCCCACGCCGAAGGCCCACCGGGGTTCCTGCTGCTGCGCGACGCCGCCGAGGAGCAGCACGGTGTCCAGGTAGACGTGCGGGTTGAGCCAGGTGAAGGCGAGGCACGCCAGCACGGTCGCGCCGAGGGTGGCCGGCGGGCGGTCGCTCGGGCGGAGCGCGTCGGGGCGTACCGCGCGGCGGGCCGCCAGCAGCGCGTAGCCGAGCAGGAAGGCGGCCCCGGCCCAGCGGACCGCCACAAGGAGGCCGGGCCAATCGGCGACCAGCGAGCCCATGCCGGCCACCCCCGCGGTGATCAGCACGGCGTCCGACGCGGCGCAGATGGCGACGACCGGGACGACGTGCTCCCGGCGCAGGCCCTGCCGGAGCACGAAGGCGTTCTGCGCCCCGATGGCGACGATCAGGGCGGCGGAGACGGTGAGCCCGGCGAGGGCGGAGGCGAGGATCTGCGGCACGCGACGACGCTACGAGCGGTCTCCCATGCCAGTCCAACTGAACTTTTTCACGTTACATAAGCTCAGCTGATGGACGGCGTCGACTCCACCCAGCTCCGAACGCTCGCCGCGGTGATCGGCGAGGGCAGCTTCGAGGGGGCGGCCCGGCTGCTCCACGTCACCCAGTCGGCGGTCAGCCAGCGGATCAAGTCGCTGGAGGGTGCGGTCGGGCAGGTCCTCGTCCGCCGGAGCCGCCCGTGCCGGGTCACCGAGGCGGGACGGCCGCTGCTCCGGCTGGCCAGCCAGCTCGTCCTGCTGGAGGGCGAGGCGCTCGCCGAGGCCCGGGGGCCGCTGTCGGGCACCGGCACCCGGGTGGCCGTGGCCGTCAACGCGGACTCCCTCGCGACCTGGTTCGTCGACGCGCTGGCCCGGCTGCCGGCGGAGCAGGCGCTCTTTTTCGACGTTCGGCAGGACGACCAGGACCACAGCGCCGAGCTGCTGCGCGACGGCTCGGTGATGGCGGCGGTGACCGCCCAGCGCGAGGCGGTGCAGGGCTGCCGCGTACGCCGGCTCGGCGCGATGCGCTACCGGGCGCTGGCCACCCCGGCGCTGGCCGGCCGCTGGTTCGCCGACGGGCTGACCGCCGCGGCGCTCGCCGCCGCGCCCGTGCTCGTCTTCGACCGCAAGGACCGGGTGCAGCACCGCTTCATCCGGGCCGTGACCGGCCGGGACCTCGACCCACCGGCGCACTACCTGCCGTCGGTGCCCGCGTTCAGCGAGGCGGTCCGGCGGGGGCTCGGCTGGGCGCTCATCCCCGAGCAGCTCGCCGTGCCCGACCTGGCCGCCGGCACCTGCGTCGACCTGGATCCGGCGCGCCACGTCGACGTTCCGCTGTACTGGCAGCACTGGCGCCTGGACTCGACGGTGCTGGCCGCCCTGACGGCGGCGGTCCACGCCACGGCCGGCGAAACCCTGCACTGAGGGCTGCGGGCGGCGGCGGACCTGCTCAGGAGATGGTGCAGATGGCGGCGCCGGCGGTGATCACCGCGCCGACCTCGGCGGCCAGGCCGCTGACCGTGCCCGCCTTGTGGGCGTGCAGGGGCTGCTCCATCTTCATGGCCTCCAGGACCACCACCAGGTCGCCCTCGGCCACGGTGTCCCCGTCCGCCACGGCGATCTTGACGATGGTGCCCTGCATCGGCGAGGTGAGCGCGTCGCCGCTGGCCGCCGCGCCGGCCTTGGCGCCGCCACCCCGGCGGGCCGGCTTCTTCGCGGTGGGCGCGGCGGCCGCCGTACCCGCGCCGAGGCCGGCGGGGAGGGTGACCTCCAGCCGCTTGCCACCCACCTCGACCACGACGGTCTCGCGCTCGGCCGGGCCCTCGACGGCGCCGGCGGGGGCGGTGAACGCCGGGACCGTGTTGTTCCACCCGGTCTCGATCCACCGTGTGTGCACGGTGAACGGCTCGGCGGTGAACGCCTCGTCGCGCACCACCAGGCGGTGGAAGGGCAGTGCGGTGGCCATGCCCTCGACGACCATCTCGTCCAGCGCGCGGCGGGCCCGCTCCAGGGCCTCGGTACGCGTCTCGCCGCTGATGATCACCTTGGCCAGCAGCGAGTCGAAGTTGCCGCCGATCACGTCGCCGGCCGAGATGCCGGTGTCCACCCGCACGCCGGGGCCGGTGGGCAGCCGCAGCGCCGTGATGGTGCCCGGGGCGGGCAGGAAGTTGCGGCCCGGGTCCTCGCCGTTGATCCGGAACTCGATCGAGTGGCCGCGCGGGGTCGGGTCCTCGGTGAACCGCAGCTTCTCACCGTCGGCGATGCGGAACTGCTCGCGGACCAGGTCGATTCCGGCGGTCTCCTCGGTCACCGGGTGCTCCACCTGGAGCCGGGTGTTGACCTCCAGGAAGGAGATGGTGCCGTCGGCACCGACCAGGTATTCCACCGTGCCGGCGCCGTGGTAGCCGGCCTCCCGGCAGATGGCCTTGGCGCTGTCGTGGATCTGCCGGCGCTGCGCGTCGGTGAGGAACGGCGCCGGGGCCTCCTCGACCAGCTTCTGGTGCCGGCGCTGGAGCGAGCAGTCGCGGGTGCCCACCACGATGACGTTGCCGTGCTGGTCGGCCAGCACCTGCGCCTCGACGTGGCGGGGCTGGTCCAGGTAGCGCTCGACGAAGCACTCGCCCCGGCCGAACGCGGCGACCGCCTCGCGGGTGGCCGACTCGAACAGGTGCGGGATCTCCTCCATGGTGCGGGCCACCTTGAGGCCGCGCCCGCCGCCGCCGAAGGCCGCCTTGATGGCGACCGGCAGGCCGTGGTCGACGGCGAAGGCCATCACCTCGTCGGCGTTGCCGACCGGGTCCGGGGTGCCGGGGACCAGCGGCGCGCCGGCCCGCTGGGCGATGTGCCGGGCGGTCACCTTGTCGCCGAGGTCGCGGATCGCCTGCGGGGTCGGGCCGATCCAGGTCAGCCCGGCGTCGATGACGGCCTGGGCGAAGTCAGCGTTCTCGGAGAGGAAGCCGTAGCCGGGGTGCACCGCGTCGGCGCCGGCCTTGGCGGCCACGTCGATCAGCTTGTCGATCCGCAGGTAGCTGTCGGCCGCGGTGTCGCCGCCCAGGGCGTACGCCTCGTCGGCGAGGGTGGCGTGCAGGGCGTCCCGGTCGGAGTCCGCGTAGACGGCGACGCTCGCCAGGCCGGCGTCGCGGCAGGCGCGGATGACGCGGACGGCGATCTCGCCGCGGTTGGCGATGAGTACCTTGCGCACCTTGGTGGCTCCTCCCGAGGTCGTTGCCGGGAGTGTATCGGCCGGGGATTCGGCCCTAACGATCGCTCAGTGTGGGATGCCGCACTGTAGTCAAATTTGGCTATTACGCTTGTCCGGTGTCGGCAACACGGATGATGATTCTGGGCCTGGTGCGGTGGATGCAGCCGGTGCACGGCTACGACGTGCGCCGTGAGCTGCTGAGCTGGAGCGCGGACAAGTGGGCCAACGTGCAGCCCGGTTCGATCTACCACGCCCTGCGCAAGCTCACCGACGAGGGGCTGCTCCGGACGGTCTCCGTCGAGCAGGTCGGCGCCCGTCCCGCCCGCACCACCTACGAGGTGACGGCGAAGGGCGACGAGGAGTTCGAGACCCTGCTGCGGGCCCAGTGGTGGCAGCTCCACGAGCCGCCGGACCCGTTCGTGGCGGCCTTCTCGTTCCTGCCGGCCATGCCGCGCGAGGAGGCGGCGGCCGCGCTGCGCAACCGGGCGAACCTGATCCGCGCCGGCGTCGAGTCGATGCGCGCCTCGTTGGACTCGGACTGGGTTCGCAACCGCAAGCCGGTGCACGTCGGCTGGATGTTCGAACTCTGGCTGGCCCGGGCGGAGGCGGAGATGGGCTGGTGCGAGCGGATCGCCGAGCGGATCGAGTCGGGAGTGTCGTACCTGCCTGCTGGGCTGGAGCAGGCCGAGGGGTGGTCGGGCTGGCCGGACGGCGCTCCCAACGCGGAATAATCAACGTTGACCACAAGAGTTATATCGCGTTAGTCTCTGCGCGAGCCGTGGGGAAGCCGTGTGTCCTCCTCGCGGACCATCGGCGGCCGGCCGTGTCCGGCCCGGAGGACCAGGAGCAGACATGATCGAGACCAGGGGGCTGCGGAAGTCGTTCCGCTCCCGCGCGCGTCGCGAGACGAAGACCGTGGACGCGGTCCGTGGCGTCAACCTGGAGGTGGCCGAGGGGGAGATCTTCGGCTTCCTCGGCCCCAACGGCGCCGGCAAGACCACCACCCTGCGGATGCTCGCCACCCTCATCGAGCCCGACGGCGGCGAGGCCACCATCGCCGGGGCCGACCTGCGCAAGGACCCGGCCGAGGTGCGCCGGCGCATCGGCTACGTGGCCCAGGGCGGCAGCACCTGGGACGAGTCCACCGCCCGCGAGGAGCTGGTGCTCCAGGCCCGGCTCTACGGCATCGGCAAGGCCGAGGCGCACCGCCGCGCCACCCGCGCCCTGGACGCCTTCCAGCTCAGCGAGTACGCCGACCGCAAGTGCAAGACCTACTCCGGCGGCCAGCGCCGGCGGGTCGAGATCGCGCTCGGCATCATCCACGAGCCGAAGATCGTCTTCCTGGACGAGCCGACCACCGGCCTCGACCCGCAGAGCCGGGCGCACATGTGGGACGAGATCCGCCGGCTGCGCAGCGAGGGCATGACCGTCTTCATCACCACGCACTACCTCGACGAGGCCGACGCGCTCTGCGACCGGATCGCGATCATGGATCACGGCGAGGTGGTCGCGGAGGGCACCCCGGCCGAGCTGAAGCGTGAGATCTCCGGCGAGGTGGTGCTGGTCGGCCTCGACGCGGCCACCACCCCGCGCGCCGCCGAACTGCTCGACACCGAGACGTACGTCAGCAAGCTGGAGACCGTCGACGAGGGCGGCCTGCGCCTCTACGTCGACGAGGGCGCGACCGCCATCCCGCAGGTGCTGCGCCGCCTCGACCACGCCGGGCTGGAGCTGCGCTCGATCGAGCTGCACCGCCCCAGCCTCGACGACGTCTTCCTCACCAAGACCGGCCGCTCGCTGCGCGAGTCCTGAGCATCGGGAGCACTGTCATGAAACTCGCCCGCGACACCTGGCTGATCTTCCAGCGCCAGATCCAGCTGCTGCTGCGCAACCCTGTGTGGGTCTTCGTCGGCGTCTTCCAGCCGGTGATGTACCTGCTCCTCTTCGCCCCGCTGCTCAAGCCCGCGCTGAACGCGCCGACCCAGGCCGCCGCGTACAAGATCTTCGTGCCCGGCCTGCTGGTGCTGCTGGCCATCTTCGGCGGCCTGTTCCAGGGCTTCGGCCTGATCGCCGAGCTGCGTGCCGGGGTCATCGAGCGGTCCCGGGTCACCCCGGTCAGCCGCCTCGCCCTGCTGCTCGGCCGCTCCCTGCGCGACGTGGTCTCGCTGATCGCGCAGGCGGTCATCATCACCCTGCTGGCGCTGCTGTTCGACCTGCGCGTCTTCATCGGCTACCTGCTGCTGGCCTACCTGATGCTCGCCCTCATCGCGCTCATGACCTCGGCCGTCTCCTACGGCGTCGCGCTCAAGGTCAAGAGCGAGGACGCGCTGGCCCCGCTCATGAACACCGTGGCCCAGCCGGTGCTGCTGCTCTCCGGCATCCTGCTGCCGCTGACCTTCGCCCCCGGCTGGCTCCAGGGCGTCGCCAAGTGGAACCCGTTCTCCTGGTCGGTCGACGGCGTGCGGGCGCTGTTCGCCGGTGATCTGAGCAACGACAAGGTCTGGCAGGGCCTCACGATCGTCGCGGTGCTCGCCGTCGCCGGAGTGGTCTGGGCCGCCCGGCAGTTCGCCCGCAGCGTCCGCTGATCCGACGAGAGTTGCCTCTCATCAGGGGCGGGGTGCCGGCCGTACGCAAGTAGCGTGAGGCCAGTGCCCCGCCTCACCCGTGACCGGACGACCTGGCTGACCTACGCCCAGCTGGGGTTGTGGGGCTTCTTCCTCTACGGGTTCGGTCCCGTCGTGCCGCTGCTCCGCGACGAACAGGGCACCAGCGCCGCTGTCGCCGGCCTGCACAGCACCGGCATCGCGGTCGGCGCGCTGGCCGGCGGCGCCCTCTTCGCACCGGCCGCCCGCCGCCTCGGCCGCGGCCCGGCCATCTGGCTCGGCCTCGCCGGCGTGGCCGCCGGCGTCACCGCGCTCGGCCTGCTCCACCCGCTGCCCGCCACCATCGCCGCCGTCGCGGTGATCGCCACCTTCGGCATGATGCTGATCAGCGGGGTCAACGTGGTGCTCACCGCCCACCACGGGCGTGGCGCCCCCGCCGCACTGAGCGAGGCCAACGCGGCCTGCGCCGGCATGGGCATCCTCGCGCCGCTGGTCATCGGCGCGACCGTGGACGCCGGCCTCGGCTGGCGACCGGTGATGGCCGTCGAGGTCGGGCTGATCACCCTGGTCGCCCTCGCCGCCGTGACCTTCCGGGTACGCACCCCTCAGGCCCCGACCACCTCCCCGCCCGCCGGCTCCTCCCCGATCTTGGACACTTACCGTTCGCCCCGAACGGAAACTGTCCACGATCTCGGACAGCGCGCCGTGTCGGGGCGGTTGCCCCGGGCGTACTGGATCGCCTGGGTGCTCATGTCGGTCACCGGCTCGATCGAGGTCTGCCTGTCGCTCTGGACCGCCGACGTGCTCCGCACCCACGCCGGACTCAGCGCCGGCGGGGCGTCGGCGGCCGTCGCGGCGATCGTCTGCGGCATGTTCGCCGGCCGGCTGGCCGGCGGCCGGCTCGCGCTGCGCTGGCGGCCGGTGCCGCTGCTGCTCGCCGCGCTGACCGTCTCCCTGGCCGGGTTCGCGCTGTTCTGGTCGGCTCCCGTGGGCTGGCTGGCCGTGACCGGCCTGGTCGTGCTGGGCCTGGGCAACGCCCTGCACTACCCCCTGGCGATCGCCATCGCCCTCGCCGCCGCCGGGCCGGCCGCGGACAAGGCGGCCGGCTGGGCGTCGTACTCGATGGGGGTGGGTTTCGGCATCGCGCCCGTCGCGCTCGGCTGGGTGGCCGACGGCGTCGGCCCGCACCTGGCCTTCCTGCTCCTGCCCGGCTTCATCGCCGCAGCCATGCTGCTCACCGTGCGGCTCGGGCGGGCCCTGCGCGCGCCGGCCCACACCGAGGACCGCACCCCGGTCTCCGCCGCCGCCTGATCGACTCCCGCCGGCACGCTCGATCCGCAGCCGCTCACCGGCTCGACTCCAGACTCGTGGTCGCGGTGTCCGGCACCCCACCTCGGCGCAGTCTTCAGCGCACCCGGGCCAGGGTCACGCCGTCGGCGATGGGGAGCATGACGGCCTCGACGCGGACGTCGGCGAGGATCTCGTCGTTGAAGGCGGCGATCGCGCGGTCGTCGGCGTTCTGCGGGGCGAGCACCCGCCCGCCGCGCAGCGTGTTGTCCACCGCGATCACCGCGCCCGGACGCATCCGGGGCACCAGCTCGTCCCAGTAGACCGGGTAGCCGACCTTGTCGGCGTCGATGAAGGCGAAGTCCAGGTAGCGCTCGCGCGGCAACTCGCGGAGCGTGTCCGCGGCCGGACCGATACGCAGCTCGATGCGGTCCTGCACGCCGGCCCGGGTCCAGTACCGCCGGGCCACCCCGGTGTACTCCTCGGAGATGTCGAAGCAGGTCAGGCGGCCGCCCTCGGCGAGGCCCCGCGCGATGGCGAGCGAGGAGAGCCCGGTGAACGTGCCCACCTCCACGGCCTGCCGGACACCGAGCAGCCGGGTCAGGAAGGTGAGGAACGCGGCCTGCTCGGGCGCGACCTGCATGTCCGCCTGGGCGGGAAGGGCGGCCCGGGTCTCCTCGGCCAGCTCACGGACGATCTCATCCGGGGCGGACCCGTGCGCCACCAGGTACGCGTGCAGTTCCGGGGTCAGCGGCAACGGCTTCGTGCTCATGATCGGACGTTAGCCGAGATGTTCGATCTCCTGGCCCCCGGGCGCGACCTTCGTCCACAGGTCGGTGATGTTCAGCCCCAACTCGGCGAGAAGATTGCGCAGCAGCGGCAGGGAGAGCCCCACCACCGTCCCCGGGTCGCCCTCGATGCCGGTCAGGAACGCCCCGCCCAACCCGTCGATGGTGAACGCCCCGGCAACGGCCAGCGGCTCACCCGTCGCCACGTACGCGGCGATCTCCGCGTCGCTGATGTCGGCGAAGTGCACAGTGGTTGAGGCGACCGCCTCCGCCCGGGATTCGTGCACCACGTCGAGCAGGCAGTGACCGGTGTGCAGCACCCCGCTGCGCCCGCGCATCCGCTGCCAGCGCCGGGTGGCGTCCGCCGCGTCCGCGGGCTTGCCGAGAATCTCCCCGTCGAACGCCAGCACCGAGTCGCAGCCGAGCACGAGCGTCCGCTCGTCCGGGTCGGGACGCAGCCGGCCCAGCACGGCCTGCGCCTTCAACCGGGCCAGTTCCAGGCACAGATCCTCGGCGCGGTCGCTGACCACCTGCGACTCGTCGACGCCGCTGACCAGCACGTCGGGTTCGATCCCGGCGGCTTGGAGCAGCTTGCGGCGGGCGGGACTCTGCGAGGCGAGCACGAGGCGGAGCGGAGTAGACACCCGACCGACGCTACCGGCTGATCCGCGGCGGCGGGTCGCCGCCACGTCGACGCCGGCGCCAGTACAGGTAACCGCCGCCGGCTGCCAGCAGTACGCCCAGCGTCGCCAAGCCGCGTGCGGTGGGGTTGTCGTTGCTGCTGTCGCGGGCCGCCGTCGAGGCGGGTGCGGTGACCGAGGGGGTTTGGAAGCCGAGTGGAGGGACGTCGGCGGTGAGGGCGGCGACCAGGTCGATGACCCCGTAGCCGTACTCGTCGTCGCGGCCGGGCGGGCCCTTGTCGATCGCGGTGGCGGTCAGGCGATGTGCGACCTCCTGGGCGGGGAGGTTGGGATACTTCGAGCGGATCAAGGCAGCAGCACCAGCCACGATCGCGGTCGCGCCGGAGGTGCCGGTTCCCTTCGAGTACTTGCCCCCGTAGCTGGTGCTGTAGATGTCTACCGCTGGCGCGGCCACATCAACCTCAGGTCCGGTCACCGAGATTGCGGCGTGCTCTCCGGTGCGGTCGATTCCTGCGACGGCGACGACGCCGTCTTCTGACGCTGGGTAGCCGACCGAAATTGCTTCGGGTCGGTTGCCCACGCCTGCGACGACGACGATATCTGCAGCCAACGCGACCTTTATTGCTCGAATTAGTCGAACGCTAGCCGTGCCTGAGCTGGAGATGCTAATTACTTCAGCGTGGTGCGAAGTGGCGTATTCGACGGCGGCGGCCAAATCGTCGGCCTCGCCCCGATTATCGGCCGCCGATGAGATGATGGGGAGGATTTTCGCCTCCGGGGCGATGCCAAGGGCCCCGACATCCCCGGTTGTTCCGTGCGCTGCAATTAATCCCGCCATTGCTGTTCCGTGACTGTTGGTGTCTCGGCGGCCATCGCCGTCCTTGCCAGGCATGACGTTCGTTCCTGTAAGGAGGTTCCCGGTCAGATCGGGGTGGGAGTCAACGCCCGTATCTGGGACGGCTACGACGACGCCTGCGCCCCGAGTGATTGTATGTGCCTCGCTTACTTGGAGATAATTCAGATGCCATTGGTCATGGCGGACCCGCTCTGAGTTGTCCCCGGTTCCCCGAGTGGCCACGGCAGCGGGCGTTGGCTGTACAAGAGCGAGGGAAGCTGCGAAAGCGCCGATTGTTCGAGCGAGTCCAGTTCTCACCGGTCCAGGCCAATGGTTGGCCCTGGGTCGGTCGGCCCCGGATCGTCTGGCGGGAGTACTACAGGGCTGACACCTTCAATCGTTTTCCAAGGGTTGTCCGGGTCCCATGGGCGTAGTTCGTCTTCTCGCCTTGGCCCAACGTTGCGGCTTGGACCAACGGCATTGCCTGCATTCAGGGATCCCCCTGCAGTTGGGGAACCTCCGAATGGCGGTACGGCGTGGACGCCGCTCGACTGGCCCCTGCCACCTCCTGGACGCGATCCGGCCGCCCCGCCTGGGGCAGTGCCTGCGCCGCCTCCTCCTATAACGCCACCCACCGGATTGACGCGACGAGGCGGGCTGGCCTTGGAACCCGGCTGACCTAAACCCATTCCCGGCGTGTTACCAATCAACCCGCCTGGTTGCATAGGGCGGGCCAGAGGCGATGGACGACGGCCCTCGCCAGTAATCCTCTGGACCGGGCCGAGCCGCTCATCGATTGGGGGGCTTGCTCTTCCCGGATTCAAAGGTGCGACCGGCGCCTGACCGATCGCACCGCCGGAGGGTGGCGTGGGCGCTAGAGGCGCCGTGACGTTCGGCGGGCTGTTTACGGCGGCAGGGGCTACTACGGAGGGAGCGCTGCCGAGAATTGGGCCGACTCCGGGAGCGGGTGGCGAAGTAGCGGCTCGCTTGGTTGGCGAGTCTGAAGTAAGAGGCCGTGGGGCTCGTGAGGCCACGGGCACTGGCACAACTGGCGGGATGGCGGGCAACTGGGCACCGCCGTAGACGTCGGGATCATTGGTTTCAATACCGGGGCGGCGGACTGCTGGCGGGCGTTGGAGCATGACTTGGGCTTGTTGGAGTTCGCCGCTCAATCCCGTCATCAACCCTCGTGCCCGCACGTTCAGCTCTTCGAGGTCCGCGTCCGTCACCGGCGGCTTCTCCGGCAGCCGGCTTCCCGCCACCGCCTTCGGGTCGGCGAGCACCGTCTCGTACGCCTGCTTCTGCCGCATCTTCTCCGCGTACTCGTCGAAGAGCGGTTCGAGCTCAGCGCGGGTGCTGCCGATGGCGCGGGTGGCGGCGGCGAGCGCGTCGTAGTTCGCGGCGGCGGCGTCGTGGGTGCGTTGCACCTGGTCGATGAGCTGGTCGAGTTCGCCGAGGTACGCCCGGGCGGCGGCGTTGGTCTCCGGTGGCCACGCCTCGGCGAGCCCGCGCCGGTATTCGCGCAGCCGGCTCACGTGGGCCAGGGCCAGGTCGCAGACCTTGCGCCAGCCGGCGACCTGCTTCCACTGGCCGGTGGTGTCCTGGTCCTGGAGGCACGCCCACATGCTGAGCACGTCCATGAGGCGCCAGTCGGTGAGCCCGGAGGTGCGTCCGCTGCCCCGTTCGATCACGGCAGGACCACCTGTCCCGGATCGGCTGCGGTGGGATCGGTCAGCGGCGGCACCGGCCGGGCGGTCGCCACCGACGGTGCGGCCAACGCCCGTTCGACGTCGCCGACCCGGGCCGAGGAGAAGGCGTCGGAGTCGCCGTAGGCCGCCGCGATGTGCCCGGCGGCGCCGGCCAGCCGGCCGGTGGCGGGGGCCAGGTCCCAGACCATCGTGACCGTGGCCTTCTGGGTCTCGTGGTGGGCCTGGAGGAACTGGACCAGCTCGACGAACGCGTCGGCCGGGTTGGGGATCGGGGCCCGCATGTCGTCGGCGATGTAGGACAGGTGGGGGGCGTAGTTGCGGGCGACCTCGTCCTGGAGCCGGTCGGCGAACTCCCGCATCCGTCGGATGTCGGCCTCGATGCCGCCGTAGTCACGCAGCCAGCCGGCCGGCTGGTTGTCCTCCGGGATCATCGACCCTCCCTGCCCGTCACCGCACGGTTTCCCTGAGTGAGGTTAATGGCTCCGCGCGGATCCCGGCAGTCCCGATGCGCGGGCGCGTACCCGGGGAAGGGTCAGCGGGGGAGGCCGGAGGCGCGCCACGCGCCGGGGCCGGCGACGGGCGCCGCGCCCGCCGGACGGGCGCTGCGCGCCCACTGCGACACGGCGGCCGGCGCGGTGGCCGCGGCCGGCCGGGTCCGCACCACGATCGCGCCGACCAGGGCGGCCAGTTCCTCGGCGGTGGGCACGCCGCGGACGACCCGGAACAGCGGCTCTTCGGCAGACATGCCGACAGGGTACGCGTCCAGAACTTGACCTTCACCGCACAGTGGCGTGCCGCCGGTGTAGCCGTCCGTGCTCCCGGGTACGGTTTCCGGGATGTCTGACGCGCTTCCCCAACTCGTCGCCGACCGGTACCGGCTCATCTCGCCGCTCGGCCAGGGCGGCATGGGTCGGGTGTGGAAGGCGCGCGACGAGGTGCTGCACCGCGACGTGGCGATCAAGGAACTCGTCCCGCCGCCCAGCCTCACTCCGGAGGAGCGCCGCGAGATGCGGGAACGCTCGCTGCGGGAGGCCCGGGCCATCGCCCGGCTCAACAACATCAACGTGGTCCGCATCTTCGACGTGCTGCGCACCGACGGCGATCCATGGATCGTCATGGAATACGTGCCGTCGAAGTCGTTGCAGGACACCATCGCCGAGGACGGCCCGGTCTCCCCGGCGAAGGCCGTCGAGATCGGCCTGGGCGTGCTGGGCGCGCTGAAGGCCGCGCACAAGGCCGGCATCATGCACCGCGACGTGAAGCCCGGCAACGTGCTGCTCGGCAATGACGGGCGGGTGGTGCTCACCGACTTCGGCCTGGCCACCATCCCGGGCGACCCCAACGTGACGCGCACCGGCATGGTGCTCGGCTCGCCCGCGTACATCGCGCCGGAGCGGGCGAAGGACGGCACCGCCGGGCCGGAGGCCGACCTCTGGTCGCTGGGCGCCACGCTCTACGCCGCCGTGGAAGGCAAGTCGCCCTACGCGCGGCCGTCGGCGATCGCCACCCTGGCCGCGCTCGCCACCGAGCCGCTGCCGCCGCCGAAGAACGCCGGGCCCCTGAAGCCGGTGCTCCAGGGCCTGCTGCGCAAGGACCCGGAGGACCGGATCACCGCCGAGGTCGCGGAGCGCATGCTCCGCAAGGCCGCGGGGCGGCGGGCCAAGGGCATCTCACTGCTGGACGGCGTACGCCGGCCGGGGCCGAACGGTCCCCGCGGTCCGCGTCCCCCGCTGGTGCCGGCCCCGCGCCCGGCGGACGGCCAGGCCGAGCGGCCGGTGAGCCCGGCGCCGGGCAGGTCCGACGGGGCCGCGTCCGCGGCCGCCGTCGCTGGTGCGACGGCGGCCGCCGCCACCGCGAAGGTGCCGGCCGGGCCCGACGCCGCGCCCACCGCCAAGGTGGCTCCGCCGGTCGCCGAGCCGACCACGAGGCTCGACGCCGCGCCGGCCGTCGACGAGACCCGGGTGGACGGTCCCGATCCGGCGCTCGACGAGACCCGGCTGGACGGCGAGCCCGTGGTGGAGCCGCCGGCTCCGCCGAAGAACCCGACGTCCGTGTTGGCCGAGCCGGTCAGCCCGGCGCCGTCGACCGGCCGCGCGGCGGTGATCCCGGGTACGAAGCCGGAGCGCAACAGGCGCAACCTGCTGATCGGCGCGCTGGTGCTGGTGCTGCTGGTCGGCCTCGCGGTGGCCGTGCCGCTGCTGAACAGCGGTGACGACGCGGACAAGGGCGGGCAGGCCACGGCCACCTCGGCCGCGCCGGCCCCGCCCCCGCCGGCGACCAGCGCCGGGCCTTCCTCGGCCGCGCCGACCAGCGCCGCAGCCAGCCCGACCCCGTCGGCGTCGGTGACTCCCTCGGCATCGGCCGACACCTTGCCCGCCGGCTGGCACTATTACAAGGGCTCGAACGGCTTCCAGGTACCGATTCCCAACGGCTGGCAGGCTCGGGTCCGGTCCGACAACGTCGTGCTGTATGAGAACGGCGGGGCGCGCCGGGTGCTGTTCATCCAGTGGACCGACTCGCCGAAGAAGGATGCCTACGCCGACTGGCAGGCGCAGGAGTCGAGCCGCCGGAACTACGTCGACAACTACAAGCTGGTCGGGATCACCCGCTGCGACGGCTACTTCCGCACCTGCGCCGACTGGGACTGGCTGGAGACGCGGAACGGCGGCACCCGCTTCCACGTGCGCAACCGGGGTGTGGCCACCGCCAGCAACCGGGGCTTCGCCCTGCGCTGGGAGGTCCCGGCGAGCGCCTGGGACGCCAACCTGGCCAACTGGGAGATCATCACCAAGGGCTTCAAGCCCGATCGGGTGAACTGACCCAGGGAATTCCGCCGTTGCGAAACCGACTCGCATGGCCTTCCGTTCTCGGGGGTATTGAGACCCGCGACGACGGAAGGAGGAACGACATGGGTTACCGACACAAGGACACCGGGCCCCGGCTGGCACTGTGGATGCTTGTCGCGCTCGGGGACGTGGTCCTGCTGCTGATCAGCGCCGGCCTCTCCGCCCCGGTCGCGGCGCTCGGTGTCGTCGCCCTCACCGTCGCGGGGGTGGCGACGTGGCGGCTGGCCCGCCGGACCACCCTGGCCGGGCGGGGTGCGGTCCCCGTGCCGGTCGGCTCGCGACGCAGGGCGTGACCCGGGCGGTCAACACGGCAGTGGCGGCAGCCGGACCAGCTATCGACCCCGGGTCGTAGCCGATCCCGCTGCCGCCGACTGGCGGCCGTGGGGCTGGTCAGGTGTTGTTGGCCAGGGCGATCAGCCGGGTCCGGTCACCGTTCCAGTAATTGCGGTCGACGTTGCCGCTGATGCCGGAGACGGCGCCGGTGCTGGTGTACTGCCAGAAGCTCCAGAACGGGGCGCCGGCCGGGAGGGTGCCGGGCGTGCTCGCCCAGCGGGCGAGCCAGAGCGGGTGGTTGGCCCAGGGGCCGGTCCAGCTGCCGGTGCACTGGTTCCACCAGCTGGTGGTCGTGTAGATGACCGCGTACCGGCCGGTGCGGGACCGGTAGGTGTTCAGGAAGTCCTGGATCCAGTTGCGCATGCCGGTGGTGCTCAGGCCGTAGCAGTAGCCGCCGGAGTAGGGGTTGCCCTCGATGTCCAGGGCGGCGGGCAGCGTGCGGCTGTCGGCGGACCAGGCGCCACCGTTGCTGGCCAGGTAGTTGGCCTGGATGGCGCCGGAGGAGATGTTCGGCCGGGCGAAGTGGTAGGCCCCGCGGATCACGCCGGCGTTGTAGGCGGCGACGTAGTTGGTGTTGAACCGCGGGTCCTTGTAGCTGGTGCCCTCGGTGGCCTTGATGAAGGCGAACTGGATGCCGGCGTTCCGGACGCTGGTCCAGTTGATGCTGCCCTGGTAGTTGGAGACGTCGATGCCGGGGGTGGTGGCCGCGGCGGCCGGTCCGGCGGTCGCGAAGAGGGCCGCCGCCGCGGTGGCGGCGACGGTCAGGCCGGCGGCGAGCAACCGGCGCACGGAGAATCTGGTACGGGCCATTGATGCCTCCAGGGACGTTCAACGATTGACGCCCATCTTTGGAGTTAAGTGCCCTAGATCGCAAGGGGACTTAAAGAATTTTTCATTGATGATTGTCGTCGCCCTGGTGGTCCTTTGGGAACGATCTCTCGAACGACACAGCTCGGGCCGGTAGGCTCCCCGCCCATGCCCCTGATCGACGGCCTCACCACCCTCTGGGACAAGCTGCTCGGCGCCCAGCCGGATCCGCCGCCGCTGCTGGTGCTGCTCACCGCCGTCGTCGCGGTGGTGGTGGTCGCCACCCGGCTGCCCTGGCGGATCGCCCGCAACGCGGTGACCATCGCCCACGAGGGCGGCCACGCGCTCATGGCGCTGCTGACCGGTCGGCGGTTGCGCGGCATCCGGCTGCACTCGGACACTTCCGGGCTCACCCTCTCCGCCGGCCGCCCCAGCGGTCCGGGGATGATCCTCACCCTGCTGGCCGGGTACGTCGCCCCGTCCCTGATCGGCCTCGCCGGGGCGTGGCTGCTCGCCGGCAACCGGATCACCCTGCTGCTCTGGGTCGCGGTGGTGCTGCTGCTGGCCATGCTGGTGATGATCCGCAACGTCTTCGGCGTGCTGTCGCTGCTGGTCACCGGCGGCGTGGTGCTCGCCGTCTCCTGGTACACCTCGCCCGAGGTTCAGGCCGCGTTCGCCTGGACCTCGGTCTGGTTTCTGCTGTTCGGCGGCGTCCGCCCGGTGTTCGAGCTGCAACGGCTGCGCAGCCGGGGGCGGATGCCCGAGTCGGACGCGGACCAGCTCGCCCGGCTCACCCCCTTCCCGCCGCTGTTCTGGGTGACCGTGTTCCTGCTGGTCACCCTGGCCGCGCTGGGTGCCGGCGCGCTGCTGCTTGCGGGCCCGATCCTCACCGACGCCGGGTTGACGATCTGAGCGGTCCCCGTCAGGAACACCGCCGGCGCCCCAATGTGGAGTGGATCACCCGGCGCACCGGGGCGGGGGAGGGCAGAATCGGACGGGTGCGATACGTGATCATCGGGGCGGGCGCGGTCGGCGGCACCATCGGCGTACGGCTGGGGGAGGCCGGCCGCGACGTGACGCTGGTGGCCCGCGGCGCGCACCTGGACGCGCTCCGGGAGCGGGGCCTGACCCTGCGCACGCCGGACGGCACGGTGACCAGCCGGCTGCCGGCGGTGGCCGGGCCGGACGGCCGTCCGCTGCCGGCGGACACGGTTCTGGTGCTCACGGTCAAGTCGCAGGACACCGCGGCGGCCCTGGGGACCTGGGTGGACGCCCCGGTCGAGGGCGGCGGGACGGCGGGCGAGCGGCTGCCGATCGTGCTGGCCCAGAACGGCGTCGCCAACGAGCCGGCCGCGCTGCGGCTGTTCGCCCGGGTGCACCCGGTCTGCGTCTGGCTGCCCGCCACCCACCTGGAACCGGGTGTGGTGGTGGCCAACGGGCACCCGCACCCGGGCATGCTGCACATCGGCCGCTACCCGTCCGGTGCGGACGACACCAGCCGCGCGGTCGCCGCCGACCTGACCGACGCCGGGTTCGTCGCCCCGGTCCGGGACGACGTGATGCGCTGGAAGTACGGCAAGCTCCTCGGCAACCTGGGCAACGGCCTCCAGGCGCTGCTCGGCCCGGAGGTGCCCGATCCGCTGGCCGCCCGGGTACGCGCCGAGGGCGAGGCCGCCCTGGCCGCGGCCGGCATCGCGCACACCACCCGCGAGGAGGAGGCGGCCGAGCGGGGCGACCGGGTGCGGCACCGGCCGGTCGACGGCGCGGAGCGGGCCGGCGGCTCCACCTGGCAGAGCCTGGCCCGGGGCGCCGGCTCCGCCGAGGCGGACCACCTCAACGGCGAGATCGTGCTGCTCGGCCGGCTGCACGGGTTGCCCACCCCGGCCAACGCCGCGGTGCAGGCCGCCGTGCGCCGGGCGGTCCGCGAGCGTATCCCGGCCGGCGGCTTCCCCCTGGCCGAGCTGGAGAAAATGGTCGGCTGACCGCGCAACCTGAGCCCCGGCGCCAGGCGTCTCCCCTGCGACCGCCACGGGGGAGGTAGCAGGGTGCCGGACGTCGACGGGTTCGACGAGTTCTACCGGGGCAGCCGACAACGGCTGCTCGGCTTCGTCTACGTGCTCACCGGCAACCTCGCCGAGGCCCAGGACGCCGTGCAGGAGGCGTACATCCGGGCCTGGCAGCGGTGGTCGACGGTGCGCGGGTACGACGACCCGGAGGCGTGGGTGCGCGTGGTGGCCAGCCGGATCGCGGTGAGCCGCTGGCGCAGCCTGCGCAGCCGGGCCCGGGCCTACCTGCGGCACGGTGCCGAGGAGAGCATCCCCGCCCCGAGCACCGACACGGTCGAGGTGGTGGCCGCGCTGCGCCGGCTCCCCGAGGAGCAGCGCACCGCCATCGCGCTCTACTACCTGCTCGGCATGCCGGTCGCCGAGGTGGCCCGGGAGACCGAGGCCCCGGTCGGCACGGTCAAGGCGCGGCTCTCCCGGGGGCGCGCGGCGCTCGCCGGGCTGCTCGCCGTCGTGGATGTGGAGGAGCCCGCCGATGCGTGACGATGACCTGACGTTCGTCGAACTGGTGCAGCGGGAGCTGCACAGCGTCCGGTGGGCGGAGCCGGCCGAGCTCCGGTCCCGCGCCCGGCGCCGCAGCCGGCGCACCGTGGTGGCCGCGGCGCTCGCCGTGCTGGTGGTGGCCTCGGGCACCGCTCTGGTGGAGGCCGGGCGGGCCGCTCCCCACACGGCGCTGCCGGCCGGCGCGCCGGCCTCGGCGTCGCCCACCGCGACCGCCTGGACCGCCACGGAGGTTCCCGCCGAGGTGCTGCTGAAGCCGACGGATCTGCGGACGAAGACGGGGGTCCCGTTGACCGAGACCGGCCTCGGCGAGGCCGTACGGCTCGATGACCTGCTGCTGTTCTGCCGGAAGCACCAGAGTCTGCCGGCGGAATGGGAGGCGTCCCGGTACTCCCGTTCGGTGACGATCCTGCGAGAGCGTCCGGCGGCCGACGAGCAGCGGCCGGGCCAGGTGCTGGCCATGCAGGAGGTCTACCGGGTCACGCCGGAGGTGGCCGACCGGGTCTTCGCCGGTATGGGCGAGCTGCTCGCGCCGTGCCGCGAGTGGCGGTCCAGCGGCCCGACCCAGTGGCAGGGAAAGACGATCAACGCGCAGGTCGTCCACTCCTGGCGGGAGGTTGACAGCGACTTCGCCGGGGACGACTCGGTGCTGCTGCGGCACACGGTCGGCCAGGCCCGGAACCTGGACACCGGCAAGCCGTTGGGTGCCGTGAGCAAGCCGATCAGCAGGGTGGTCGTCCGGGTCGGCGACCTCGTCAGCGTGATCCAGGTCGGTCGGGACGGCACCGAGGCCGACCTGCGGAAGCTGGCCGTCACGGCGGCCGGCCGGATGTGTCCCGCCGCCCACCCGCGCTGCTGACGCGCCGGCCCCCACCGGTTGACGGTGGGGGCCGGCGACAGGACGGTCAGAGCGGGATGTTGCCGTGCTTCTTCGGCGGCAGGGTCTCGCGCTTGGTGCGCAGCACCCGCAGCGCCCGCACGATCTGGGTACGCGTCTCGTGCGGCGGGATCACCCCGTCGACGTACCCGCGCTCGGCGGCGATGTACGGGTTGGCCAGGGTGTCCTCGTACTCGGCGATCTTCTCGGCCCGGACGGCGGCCGGGTCCTCGGCGTTGGCGAGCTCGGAGCGGTAGAGGATGTTCACGGCGCCCTGCGCGCCCATCACCGCGATCTGCGCGGTCGGCCAGGCGAAGTTCAGGTCCGCGCCGAGGTGCTTGGAGCCCATCACGTCGTACGCCCCGCCGTACGCCTTCCGGGTGATGACGGTGACCTTCGGGACGGTGGCCTCGGCGTACGCGTAGATGAGCTTCGCGCCGCGGCGGATGATGCCGTCCCACTCCTGCCCGGTGCCGGGGAGGAAGCCGGGGACGTCCACGAAGGTCAGCACCGGGATGTTGAACGCGTCGCAGGTGCGCACGAACCGGGCCGCCTTTTCCGAGGCGGCGATGTCCAGCGTGCCGGCGAACTGCATCGGCTGGTTGGCGACCACGCCGACCGGGCGGCCCTCGACCCGGCCGAAACCGACCACGATGTTCTGCGCGTAGAGCGGCTGGACCTCGAGGAACTCGCCGTCGTCGAGGACGTGCTCGATGACCCGGTGCATGTCGTACGGCTGGTTGGCCGAGTCGGGGATCAGCGTGTCCAGCTCGCGGTCCTCATCGGTGATGTCGAGGTCCGCGGCGGCGGAGAAGACCACCGGCTCGTCCAGGTTGTTGGACGGCAGGTACGACAGCAGCGCCTTGACGTACTCGATCGCGTCCTCCTCGTCGGTGCCGAGGTAGTGCGCGTTGCCGCTGCGGGCGTTGTGGGTGCGGGCGCCGCCCAGCTCCTCCATGCCCACGTCCTCGCCGGTGACCGTCTTGATGACGTCGGGGCCGGTGATGAACATGTGCGAGGTCTGGTCGACCATCACGGTGAAGTCGGTGACCGCCGGGGAGTAGACCGCGCCGCCCGCGCACGGTCCCATGATCAGCGAGATCTGCGGGATGACACCGCTGGCCCGCACGTTGCGGAAGAAGATCTCGCCGTAGAGGCCCAGCGAGGCGACGCCCTCCTGGATCCGCGCGCCACCCGAGTCGTTGATGCCGACGACCGGGCAGCCGATCTTCATGGCCAGGTCCATCAGCTTGACGATCTTCTCGCCGAAGACCTCACCGAGGGAACCGCCGAAGACGGTGAAGTCCTGCGCGAAGACGCAGACCTGGCGGCCGTCCACCGTGCCGTAGCCGGTCACCACGCCGTCCCCGTACGGGCGGGTCTTCTCCAGCCCGAAGTTGGTCGAGCGGTGCCGGGCGAATTCGTCCAGCTCGACGAAGGAACCCTCGTCGAGGAGCATCTCGATCCGCTCCCGAGCGGTCTTCTTGCCCCGCGCGTGCTGCTTCTCGACCGCGCGCGCCGACCCGGCGTGCACCGCCTCGTCGAGCCGTCGCTCCAGGTCCGCCAGCTTGCCGGCGGTCGTGTGGATGTTGATCCCGGTCTCGGTAGTCACCCAGGGAATATAACGATGGTTCAGGTGGGCGACGCTGTGCAGTGCGCCTCACCGCTTCCCGCGGGCCGGCCGGCGTGCGGGCCGTAGGCTGGCGGGATGCCCGGCTCGCCGTACACCGATCTGGACCGCCCGCCACTGTCCGCGGCCCGGCTGCGACGCGCGCTGGTCGCGCCGCACGGGCCCTGGCGCCGGCTGGAGCTGCGGGCCGAGACCGGCTCGACCAACGCCGACGTGGCCGAGGCCGCCCGGGCCGGCGAACCGGAGGGCCTCGTGGTGGTCGCCGAGCGGCAGAATGCCGGCCGGGGCCGGCGCGGTCGGGTCTGGCAGTCGCCGCCGCGGGCCGGCCTCGCCACCAGCGTCCTGCTCCGGCCGGGCGAGGCCGTCCCGGAGCGCGGCTGGTCGCCCGTGCCACCCCAGGGGTACGGCTGGCTGCCGCTGCTGGCCGGTGTCGCGCTGGTCGAGGCGGTGGCCCTGCTGGCCGAGCTGGACGCCCGGCTCAAGTGGCCGAACGACCTGCTGCTGGACGGCGCGAAGTGCGCCGGCGTGCTCGCCGAGGCGGTGCCCGGCACGGCCCCGGACCAGCCGCCCGCGATCGTGGTCGGCATCGGCCTGAACGTGACCCTGCGCGCCGACGAGCTGCCGGAGAACCCCACCGGGCTGCCGGCCACCTCGCTCCAGCTCGCCGGTGCCGCCGCCACCGACCGGGACCCGCTGCTGCGCGCCCTGCTCCGCTCGCTGGCCGACTGGTACGAGCGCTGGCGGGACGCCGGGGGCGACGCGGTCGCCAGCGGCCTGCGGGACGCCTATCTGGCGGGTTGCGCCACGGTGGGCCGGCAGGTCCGGGTGCTGCTCCCGGACGGCCGGGAGGTGCGCGGCACCGCCACCGGTGTGGACCCGGACGGGCAGTTGCTGGTCGACGGCCCGGAGGGGGAGCTGCGCCTCGCCGCGGGCGACGTGCTGCACCTGCGCTGAGCACCCTCCGCGCGGCCGATCCCGGAGGATGCGCCGACCGGTTACGGTCAGCCCGTCCTGTTCTGCGAGGAGGTTCCCGTGGCGTTCCCCGAAGACGTGCTCACCGAGGACGAGCACGTCGTGCTGCATCTCCACCCGCACTGGAAGGCCCTGATCCGGCCGATCCTGGTGCTGGTGCTCGCCGTCGCGGCGGTGGTCGCGGGCTGGGTCCTGCTGCCCGAGGGCGACGGCGGCACGATCGCGCTCTACGTGATCGCCGCGCTCGGCCTGGTGCTGGTGTTCTGGCTGGGGCTGTGGCCGTTCCTGGTCTGGCGCACCACCCACTACCTCTTCACCAACGAGCGGGTGCTGCTCCAGGAGGGCGTGTTCTCCCGCAACCGGCGGGACCTGCCGCTGACCCGGATCAACGACCACGCCATGCACCAGAAGTTCCTGGAGCGGCTGCTCGGCTGCGGCACGCTGACCATCGAGTCCGCCGGTGAGCGCGGCCAGTCGGTGCTCAGCGACGTGCCACACGTCGACAAGGTCCAGACCAAGCTCTACGAGCTGGTCGAGGCCCACCACGACCGGCACAGCCTGGGCGACGGTGAGATGCGCGAGATCCTGGCCGACATGGCCGAGGGCAAGCCGCTGCGCGACCCCTCCGCCTGACCCCCGGGCCTCCGGCGCCCCTCGTGCGGGCGCCGGAGAGCCGGGCCGGAGTCAGCGGCGCGGAGCGCGGCGCGGGGTGGGCTGGAGTTCGGCGGCCAGCTCGGCGTCGAGGTCGGCGCCGAGGGCGCGGCCCAGGCCGGCGTCCGCCGGTGCGGGGCGGGCCTGCGGTGGTGGGTAGTCGCCGGCGCGGCGCTTGCCGAGCGGCGGTTCGGTCTCCTCCAGCTCGCTGACCGACTCGGCCAGCTCGGCCACCGGATCCATCTCGCCCACGTTGTCCCACTCGTCACGCGGAATGGCGTGCCAGGTCTCCTGGGCGTGCTTCGGCACCGGCTGGAACACGAACGTCCGGTAGGACCAGAAACGGAACAGGGTGGCCAGCAGCACGCCGCCGGTCTTCGCCACGTTCAACGCGAGCAGGCTGTTCACGCCGAGGCCGTACTTCGCCAGCGCCAGGACGCCCAGTTCGATGACGAGGCCGGCGCCGTTGAACAGGAAGAACAGGGCGTATTCGCGGCGAAGGGCCGCCTTCGGCCGATCCCGGTACGTCCAGTGCCGATTCATCAGATACGACGTGATCGTCGCGACGATGGTCGCGATGACGGTCGCCTTGAGCTGGCCGTCGCGGAAAACCGTGAGTGCCAGCGCATTGAACACCGCGTAATTGATGACGGTGTTGATGCCGCCGACGATGCCGAATTTGAGCGCCTCGTGGATGAACTTCTGCCAGCGCTCGGGCAGCAGACGGACAAGAGGCATGCGGAACACCTTAAGACAGTGGGCAGGGCCGGCTGGGCCCGGCAGGACGGGATGGGCGGTGGGTCACGCCCCGGACTCTCGGTCGCGGCTCGTCGCCGGAACGGGGGGAGTTCCCGCCTCGACGAAAACGAACCGTCGGTACGACCAGAACCGGAACAGCGTCCCCAGGCCGGTGCCGACGATGAAGCTGGCGATGTTGTCGGCCAGCGGGGTCTGGAACACCTCGGGCCACACGGCGCCGAGCCCGTAGCGGCTGATGGCGAGGCAGGCCACCGCGATGCCGAGGCCCACCCCGTTGAAGAAGAAGAACAGCGCGTACTCGCGGGCGGGGTGGGAGCGCTGGCGGTGCCGCCAGGTCCAGAACCGGTTGCCGAGGAACGCCAGGGTGGCCGCGATCACGGTGGAGATGGTCTTGGCCGCCACCGGCGGCATGTGCCGCACGCTCGCGAGGTAGTTGAAGAGGGCGAAGTCGACGAGGAAGGCGAAGCCGCCGACGGTGGCGAACTTGCTCATCTCGCGGATCAGGTGACCGAAACGGTCGATCAGGGCCCCGATCAGACCTCGACGGGTCTGCGGAGCCCCCGGTTGGTCCCCGGTCATCGTCGCGGCCACCCGCCGAGAGTACCGGGTACATGCTTCCGGGACCCGCCGCAACGGCGAGTCCGCGACAACCGCCCGCCGGTTCCGGTGTCCGTGAGCGGAGCGTAACCGCGCGTGGCGGAATTGTGGAGCAGATCACGGAATCGTCGTTCGTGTCATGCCGGTCCCCTTCGGCGCATCCGGCACCGTCGCGGGGTTGGTCGCGTACCGGGCCGTCGAAGGTTCTCCGCAAGATTTGCGTGAAACTGCGCGCGAAAGCGGGTAAGAGATCGCGATGCCGCAGCGTGGCCGTACCTTGTGCAGTTCTTCACAACCAGTCCCACTGACTGGGGAGGCAGCCCGGTTTACGCTGAGCCCAATCCCAGGTTTCCACGAAGGCGACGCACCGGCTCGCCAGAACTCGTGCATCCCATACATCGGTCAGCGTCGACCACAAGGAGATGTGACATGGTTGCTCCGGCTACTGTTCGGGGTATCGATCAGGCCCCGACGTCCCACCCCAAACTGCTCGCCTGGGTACGTGAGGTCGCGGAACTGACCACCCCCGACCGGGTGGTCTGGGTGAACGGGTCCGATGAGGAGTGGCGCCGCCTCACCGACGAGCTCGTCGACAAGGGCACCCTGATCCGGCTGAACCCCGAGAAGAAGCCCAACTCGTTCTACGCGCGGACGGACCCGACGGACGTCGCGCGGGTCGAGGAGCGCACCTTCATCTGCTCCGTCGACGAGGCGGACGCCGGCCCCACCAACAACTGGATGGCGCCGGCCGAGATGAAGCGGACGATGACGGAGCTGTACCGCGGGTGCATGCGCGGCCGCACCATGTACGTCATCCCGTTCTGCATGGGGCCGGTCGAGGCGAAGAGCCCGATGTTCGGCGTCGAGATCACCGACAGCCCGTACGTGGTCGCCTCCATGCGCATCATGACCCGGATGGGCGAGAAGATCCTCGAGGCGATGGGCGACGAGGCCGACTTCGTGCACGCGCTGCACTCGATCGGCGCCCCGCTCGAGCCGGGCCAGCAGGACGTGGCCTGGCCGTGCAACGACACCAAGTACATCTCGCACTTCCCGGAGACCCGGGAGATCTGGTCCTTCGGCTCCGGCTACGGCGGCAACTCGCTGCTCGGCAAGAAGTGCTACTCGCTGCGCATCGCCAGCGTCATGGGCCGCGACGAGGGCTGGCTGGCCGAGCACATGCTGATCCTCAAGATCACCTCGCCGGAGGGCAAGGTCTACCACATCGCGGGCGCGTTCCCGTCCGCCTGCGGCAAGACCAACCTGGCCATGCTGGAGCCGACCATCCCGGGCTGGAAGGTCGAGACCATCGGCGACGACATCGCCTGGATGCGGTTCGGCCCGGACGGCCGCCTCTACGCGATCAACCCGGAGTACGGCCTGTTCGGCGTCGCGCCCGGCACCGACTGGAAGACCAACGCCAACGCCATGCGGACGCTGGACCGCGGCAACTCCGTCTTCACCAACGTGGCCCTCACCGACGACGGTGACATCTGGTGGGAGGGCATGGGTGAGCCGCCGGCGCACCTGATTGACTGGAAGGGCAACGACTGGACGCCGGAGAGCGACAGCCTCTCCTCGCACGCGAACAGCCGGTTCTGCACCCCGATCACGCAGTGCCCGATCCTGGCCGACGACTACTACGACCCGAACGGCGTGCCGATCGACGCGATCCTGTTCGGCGGCCGGCGCCGGGACACCGTCCCGCTGATCACCGAGGCCCGCGACTGGGTCCACGGCGTCTACATGGGCGCCACGCTCTCCTCGGAGACCACCGCCGCCGCCTCCGGCGCGGTCGGCGTGGTGCGCCGCGACCCGATGGCCATGCTGCCGTTCATCGGCTACCACGCCGGCGACTACTTCCGGCACTGGATCGAGATGGGCAAGGGCGCCGACGGCGACGAGGCCAAGCTGCCGAAGATCTACTACGTCAACTGGTTCCGCAAGGACGCCGAGGGCAACTTCCTCTGGCCGGGCTTCGGCGAGAACTCCCGGGTGCTCAAGTGGGTCATCGAGCGCCTGGAGGGCCGGGCCGAGGCGGTCGAGACCCCGATCGGCATGGTGCCGGCCCAGGACGCGCTCGACGTCGAGGGCCTGGACATGACCCCGGAGGACGTCCGGATCGCCCTCAAGGTCGACCCGGAGGAGTGGCGCAACGAGCTGCCGCTGGTCACCGAGTGGTTCGAGAAGTTCGGTGACAAGCTCCCCGGCGTCCTCTGGGCCGAGCTGGACGCGCTGCGCGCCCGGCTCGACGCGGAGCCGCAGAAGTAGAGGTGTGACGGAAGCCCGCACCGGGCAACACCGGATGCCATGAGGACGGCCGCCGAACCTGTCGAGGTCCGGCGGCCGTCCGCCGTCCGGGCGCTGACCACCCTGCTCGCCGTCACGGCGGCGGCCACCATCGTGGTCGAGCTGCTCAACTACTGGTACGCCCCGGAGCAGGAGTTCGGGCTCGCCGTGCGTACCGGCTGGGCCATGCTGCGGTCGCTGGGCTTCCTGGTGCTGATCGGGCACGTCAAGCGGGGCCGGGCGGTGGCGAAGCCGTTCGGGCTGATCCTGTCGGTGACCACGGTCTTCGCGGTGGGGCGGCTGGTCGTACCCCGGGCGGGGGTGCCGCCGCTGCCCGGCCTGCTCGGCTTCGCGGTGCTCACGGCGCTCTGCGTCGCGGTGGTGGTGCTGCTCTACCGCTCCGAGTCGGTCGGTGGGCACCTGGTCCGGCACCGCAAGGGCCTGGTCGTCGAGGGCGGGGTGATCTCCTGGCGGGAGGTGGCCCCGAAGCGCCCGCCGGTCACCGGCTGGCTGCTCACCGCCCGGGTCGCCGCGTTCACCTACAGCCCGCTGATGCTGGTCCCGGCCCTGGTCGCGACCGGCTCCATCCTGGACGGGCGGATCAGCGCGGTGCCGGCCGTGCTGTTCTGGTTCGCCGCCGGCATCACGGTCAGCTACGCCGTGCTCTTCTGCACCGCCTTCCTGATGCGCGACCGCCCCTGGGCCCGCAGGTTCCTGATCGCCATCACCCTGGCCACCCTCGCGGTGGACCTGCCCCTGTGTTGGTGGCTCCTGGGCACCGACGGCCTGATCCGAGACGGCGCCCCCCTCCTGACCGCGGCCCTGCTGACCCTCTACTCCCTGCACCGCGCCCGGCACGCCCTCACCCCGCCCCCCTCGTCGCGTTGATCAAGAGGTTTGCGTCAGGGAGCGGCCGATTCCGGACGCAAACTTCTTGATCAACGCCGATGGGCGGGGCGCGGCGGGGAGGATGGGGGTGTGTGGGACGTCATCGTCGTTGGGGCCGGGCCGGCCGGGGCCGCGGCGGCGCTCGGGGCGCGGCGGGCGGGCGCGGAGCGCGTGCTGCTGCTGGACCGGTACGACTTCCCGCGGGACAAGGCGTGCGGGGACGGTATCGCCGCGCACGCGCTGGACGTCCTGGCCGAGCTGGGGGTGAGCGGGGCGGTCGACGGGTACGCGCCGCTGCCCGCGCTGCGCCTGGTCGGCCCCGGTGGCGGCACGGTGGCCCGGGCGTTGCCCCGGCCCGCGTACACGGTGCCCCGGCAGGTGTTCGACGCGCGGCTGGTGGCGGCGGCGACCGCGGCCGGGGCCGAGCTGCGGCGGCACACCGTACGCACCGTGGAGGTGCGCGGGGACCGGGTGGTGCTCGACGGGGACCTGGCCGCCCGGGCGGTGGTCGGGGCCGACGGGGCCGGTTCGGTGCTGCGCCGGACGCTCGGCCACCCGGTGAACCCGGACCGGCACCTCGCGCTCGCCATCCGGGGCTACGCGCCGGCCCGCCCCGGCCCGCCCGAGCAGCTCATCGTCACCTCGTCGCCGCGCTGGCCGGCGTACGCCTGGTCCTTCCCGATCGGCGACGGGCGGGCGAACGTCGGGTACGGGGAGGTGCTGCGCGGCGAGCCGCTGACCCGCGCCCACCTGCTGGACCGGCTGGCCGCCCTGCTGCCCGGTACCGACCCGGCGACGGTGACCGACCTGCGGGCGCACCACCTGCCGCTCTCCACCCACCGGCCGGCGCCCGGACGGGGTCGGGTGGTGCTGGCCGGCGACGCGCTCTCGTTGATCAACCCGTTCACCGGCGAGGGCATCTTCTACGCGCTGCGCTCCGGGGCGCTGGCCGGCGCCGCCGCGGCCGACACACCGGCCCTCGCCGCCCGCCGGTACGCCGACGCGCTGCGCCGCCGGCTCGGCGCCCACCTGCGGCACAGCTCGATGGCGGCCTGGCTGGCCCGGCACCGGCGGGTGGTGGACGCGGCGGTGCGCGCGGCCCGGCGCGACGAGCGGGTCTACCGGACCGTGGTGGAGCTGGGGCTGGGTGACGGGCGTCTCGACGCCCGTACCCTCGCCATGATCGGTTCCGGCCTCGCCTCGCGTGTTACGCCACCGAGACGCTGATCGTCGGCACGGGTCGCTACCCTGCAAGGTGATGACTCTGCGGAAACTCCTCTACTCCGTATACGAGCGCCGGCTCACCGCGAAGCTCGCGGGCAAGCCGGTGCCCCGGCACGTCGGCGTGATGTGCGACGGCAACCGCAGGTGGGCCCGGGAGATGGGCTTCGTCGACCCGAACGACGGCCACCGGATGGGCGCCGAGCGGATCAAGGAGCTGCTGCGCTGGTGCGACGCCGCCGGTGTCGGGCACGTCACCCTCTGGCTGCTGTCCACCGACAATCTGGCCCGGCCGGCCGCCGAGCTGGACCCGCTGCTCCAGATCATCGAGGACCTCACCACCGAGCTGGCCGAGGAGGGCAACCCCTGGCGGCTGCGGATGGTGGGCGCCCTCGACGTGCTGCCCGCGCACCACGCCGCCGCCCTCAAGGCGGCCGAGGAGCGCACCCGGGAGCGCAGCGGCGGCGCCCAGGTCAACATCGCCGTCGGCTACGGCGGCCGGCGCGAGATCGCCGACGCGGTCCGCTCGCTGCTGCTGGAGCACGCCGCTACCGGCGGCACCGTCGAGGAGCTGGCCAACTCGATCGACGTCGACCACATCTCCGAGCACCTCTACACCAAGGGCCTGCCCGACCCGGATCTGATCATCCGGACCAGCGGCGAGCAGCGTCTCTCCGGCTTCATGCTCTGGCAGAGCGCGCACTCGGAGTTCTACTTCTGTGAACTCAACTGGCCCGACTTCCGCCGGGTGGACTTCCTCCGCGCCCTGCGCTCCTACGCCACCCGGCAGCGCCGCTACGGCGCCTGACCCGCCCTCACCAGCCGGCGCGCTCAGCGCAGGTGGGGAAGCGCCTCGGTGAGGAAGTCGCCGAGGGCGGCGGGGGAGTCCAGGGTGAGGTCTGCGGCGTCGGCGACCTCGTGACCGGTCTCCGGGTTCGCCACCGCGACGCAGACGCCGAGGAACTGCGGGTCGGCGGCGGCCCGGGCGCGCAGCGCCGAGAAGGCCTTGATGTCGGAGACGTCGTCGCCGAAGTACCAGGCGCCGCCGGCGTCCCGGACCACCTCGCCGATGACCATGCCCTTGTCCCGGTCGACCGGGGGCTTCAGCTCCAGCACCATGCGCCCGGCCTGGCAGCGCAGCCCCAGGGCCTCGGCCCGGGCGCGCCCCCACTCCTGCACCAGGTCGCCGAGCTGCGGCGCGGTGCGCCAGTGCAGCGCGACGGAGAGCCGCTTGAACTCGACCAGGGCGCCGGGCGGCAGCTCGGTGCGGGCCTGCTCGGCCAGCTCGGCCATGGTGGGCACCCAGGGCAGGGCGGCCGGCTCGGTGACCGTCTCGCCGCCGGAGTGGCTGTGCTCCAGGCCGTAGAGGCCGTAGAGGTCGATGCCGGACAGACCGCCGAGGTGGTCACGGAGGAATTCCACCGGGCGCGCGGAGACGATCGCGATCCGGCGTACGTGCGGCGCGAGCGCCTCCAACGCGGTGAGCACCTTGGGCGCCGGCTGGACCGCGGTGGGGTCGTCGTCGACCGGCGCGAGGGTGCCGTCGAAGTCGAAGAAGAGCACCACGTCGGCGGCGCGGGCGGCGGTGGCGCGCCACGCATGCTCGGCGTCCAACGGGGTTTTCGGCTGCTGGTTGCCCAGATTCAACGGCGGCACGCGCGACAGCGTACCCCGGTCACGGCGGCGTATTCGTGGCCGAGATGTGACGTCGGAACGACGCGGGCGGTCAGCGTTCGGCGGCTCCCCGTCCCCGGCGCCCGAACGGCACCACGGCCGCGTCCTGCCCGTGGCTCAGCAGGTAGCCCTCCACGAAACCGGTGTTCCGGTCGCCGGTGTGCGCCTCGATCTCGTTGAGCCGCGCCACCAGGAACTCGGTGAGCGCGCTGACCCGGTCGTTGAGCCGGTCGTGCAGTTCGGCGACGACGGCGAGGACCACCGCGGTGCCGGCCGTGATGAGCGCGAAAAGGTTGACGACCAGGGGAAGCTGCCCGCCGTTCATTACGCCGACCACCACGTTGCCGGTCACGCACGATGTCACCGACACCACCGCGACCACGACTGCCAACCATTTCAGGGTCATGGACAGACCCCTCCTTCTGTCCCGCAGGGCTGGGTTCGGCTGTGTCCCGTCCCCCCGCCGATGACGAGCCCTTAGCAGTACAAACGTGGACGCTAGCCGTTCCGATCCGGCCCCGAGGCGAAACAATCGGGTCTGACCTTCCGTTCTTTCGCCATCTGAGGAACTACCCGGCCTGTTTACCTCTATTTCGGGCATCGACCGGGAGGGTTGGGCGATAAGCGAGATAGCGAATGGTTTCTCGAATGTGGAACTTCTCCGCCTCGGAGACGTTCGGGTCGACCAGCCGGCGCAGCAGCGCCTCGACGTCCGGGTCCATCGGCGGCGGGGTGGGGGTGGCGCGAGGGGCCGCCGCCCGGTCCCAGCCGAGGGCCGCGAACGCCGCCGCGGGGTTGAGCCCAAGCCCCTCGCAGAAGGCGACCACCCGCTCGGCCTCGGGGTCGCTGGCCCAGTCGCCCCGGACCCAGCGGTTGATGGTCTGCCGGGAGACGCCGGTGCGCCGGGAGACCTCGGTGCCGCTCCAGGCCCGCATGGCGCGCGCGTCCTCCAGCGCGCGGCGGACGAAGGTGGCGAAGGCGATCTTCCGTGCGTTCGCGGTCTCGGTCACCCCGTGACGGTACGACCAGTCGGTCTCCGAGGCACCGCCCGGCACGCTGCTGTCACGCCCACGTGACGATGATCCACGGTTGCCGGTAAACGATCCAGAGCTGTTCCTGAGGGGTGTCACCCGGGCAGAATAGATGGACGCCAGTACGGCGGTAAACGGACGAAAAGCTGATACTGTCACGCTCATGAGACAACTTACGGTGTGTCACGTGCATGAGACGACGAGTGCTCACATGCGTCACTCCGCGGGTGTCGAGGGGGTCTCGTGACCGAGCTCGCGACCCGTGCGCAGGCCTTCGGCCTGATCGCCGAGGGGGTGACCGCCGGCCTGAGCGCCCCCTGGCGCCTCTACCTGGCGCGGGGCTGCCGCTATCTCTCCCTCAGCGTGGGTGACCGGGACGAGTGGGACGCCTGGCGGACCCATCTCGGCTGTCCCGAGCTGAGCGTCCGGGTCTACGAGGCCGGCGGGGAGATCCGCCGGGCCTCGGTGGCCGAGGTGATCGTCGACGGCTGCCGGATCAGCGTCGAGCTGGTCGAGGAGGTCAGCACCGCCGATCTGGAGCGGCTGCTGGTCGTCGACCCCCTGCCCGGGGCGGACGAGCGATGAGCCCTTTTCTCGCCGTCGTACTGGTCCTCGTGCTCGGTTCGACCTGCTACGCGGCCGGTCGGCTGCACGGCCAGCTCAGTTACCGGATCGGCTACCGGTTCGGTTACCGCCAGGGCTACTTCGACGGCGACCGGGGCGCCTGGAACCGGCGGCGCCGGGACGCCCAGGCCGCGATCGCCTCGGCGTTCACCGGCCCGGCCCCGGCCGTGGTGACCGCCCCGGCCGGGCGCACCACGCCGTTCGCGGGCACCGCCGTCCCCGCCGCGGTCACCGCCCGCACCTCCTCCGGCCCGGCACTGCGGGCCACCGCCACCGCCCAGTTCGGTGGGCTGGCCACCCGGCAGGGCACCACCTACACCGGCTCCTCGTTCGGCGCGGCCGGCGGCGGGCCGCGGACCGGGACCCTGGTCCGGCGGCAGGGCTGACGCCCGCCCAGACGCGGTGTGCCGTCCGCGGCGGACGCGCACCGTCGGAGCCGCCCTCAGACCGGTGACGGCGGCTCCGCCGGCCGGGATGCGCGCAGGGGGCATGCATCCCGGCCGGTTCCGCCGCGCGCCGTTCATCTCCCGCTCGTGTGTGATCCACTCGCACCACTAGCCGACCGGGCGTCCGGCGATTAGCGTCTAGGCATGGCACGGGGTTTTCCCGAGCCAGCCGGACAGCCCGGACCTGCGACCTCGCGCACGGGGCCCGCATCCGACCCCGTGTCCCACCGGGCACCGGAAGAGGCGGAACTCGGGTGGCCGGGTGCCCATCCGCGGAGCAGGCCTGTGACCACTCGCCGTACGCCCGCCGGTGCCGACCAGACCCCGGCCGCGACCGCCACGACCCGCCGGACCACCCGCAGCCGCCGCGCGGCCTCCGCGCCCGCCGGCACCGAGGAGCCCCGACCAGCCGGCCAGGCCTTCGTCCTGGACACCTCGGTCCTCCTCTCCGATCCGGCCGCGTTCCACCGCTTCGCCGAGCACGAGGTGGTGTTGCCGCTGGTGGTGATCTCCGAACTGGAGGGCAAGCGCCACCATCCCGAGCTGGGCTGGTTCGCCCGGCAGTCGCTGCGCATGCTGGACGAGCTGCGGGTGAAGCACGGCCGGCTGGACCGGCCGGTGCCCGCGAACGACCAGGGCGGCACCCTCCGGGTGGAGCTGAACCACACCGACGACGGCGTGCTGCCGCCCGGGTTCCGGAACGAGTCGAACGACGCGCGGATCCTCTCGGTGGCGCTCAACCTGGCCGCTGAGGGGCGCGAGGTCACGCTCGTCAGCAAGGACATGCCGCTGCGGGTGAAGGCGGCCTCGGTCGGCCTGCGGGCCGACGAGTATCGGCACGGCCAGGCCAGCGATCCGACCTGGACCGGGATGGCCGAGCTGGAGCTGGCCGAGGAGGAGATCGGCCAGCTCTACGCGGGCGAGACGCTCGACCTCGACGCGGCGGCCGGCCTGCCCTGCCACACCGGCCTGGTGCTGCACTCGGCGCGGGGCTCGGCGCTCGGCCGGGTGCTGCCCGACAAGACGGTCCGGCTGGTGCGTGGCGATCGGGAGGCGTTCGGCGTCCACGGCCGCTCGGCCGAGCAACGGGTGGCGCTCGACCTGCTGCTGGACGAGTCGATCGGCATCGTCTCGCTCGGCGGCCGGGCGGGCACCGGCAAGTCCGCGCTGGCCCTCTGCGCCGGCCTGGAGGCGGTGATGGAACGCCGCCGGCACAAGAAGGTCGTCGTGTTCCGCCCGCTGTACGCCGTCGGCGGCCAGGAGCTGGGCTACCTGCCGGGCTCGGAGTCGGAGAAGATGTCGCCCTGGGCGCAGGCCGTCTTCGACACGCTCGGCTCGGTGGTGCACGAGAACGTGCTGGAGGAGGTCACCTCGCGGGGCCTGCTGGAGGTCCTGCCGCTGACCCACATCCGCGGCCGGAGCCTGCACGACGCCTTCGTCATCGTCGACGAGGCGCAGTCGCTGGAGCGGGGGGTCCTGCTCACCGTGCTGTCCCGGATCGGCCAGGGGTCCCGGGTGGTGCTCACCCACGACGTGGCCCAGCGGGACAATCTGCGGGTCGGCCGGCACGACGGGGTGACCGCGGTGATCGAGGCGCTGAAGGGCCATCAGCTCTTCGCGCACGTCACTCTCAGCCGTTCGGAGCGATCTCCCATCGCCGCGATGGTCACCGATCTGCTGGAGGACATTCCGCTCTGAGGCTTACCTTTGCCCTGGTTTGAGGACATTCTCTTTGTGGCGCAGATCACAATTCGCGTCCTTGGTTTCCCATCGGCCTCACTGTGCGCAATGGTGTCCATCGAGCGCCTCAGCACCACCGAGATCGTCGAGCATCGTTCGCCACGAGACGGCGGGGGAGTCACGAGCACCGGTGGAGTCGGCTGCGACCGCGAGGGTCGGGGCGCTCACGGCGCCGTCGTGGCCGCTCCAGGGCCGCACGTCGCGCCGTGTCCTTGCCCCCGACGAAGGGACACTTCGTGAGTCGGCTGTGGAGCCGGTTCGGTGCCCGTACGGCCGCCGTCGCACTGCTCTCCGTGGGCGTTGCCGGCGGCTTCTATCTGGGCGAAGACCGACAGACCCAGCAACAGGGCCTGACCGCGCAGGTCGGCCTGCAGGTCGACCGGACGGAGTACGCGTACCAGCGCGACCGTCAGGCCGACCACCGCATGGCGTCGGCCAAGCAGCGGGCCGCCGAGTACCAGGCGAAGCTGCGCGCCGCTGCGGCGGCCAAGGAGGCCGCCGAGCGGGCCAAGGAGGCCGAGGCGGCGGCCGCGTCCCGCAAGAAGGAGCGGGAGGCCGCGGAGAAGGCGGCGTCCAAGCCGTACGACGGGCCGATCCCGGCCTCCTGCGAGGAGTTCAGCGGCAACCGCAAGATCGGTTGCGCGATCATGCTCGACGAGGGCTTCGGCATCGACCAGTTCCCCTGTCTGGACAAGCTCTGGACCAAGGAGAGCGGCTGGAACCACAAGGCCTACAACGAGGGGTCCGGCGCGTACGGGATTCCGCAGGCCCTGCCGGGCAGCAAGATGGGCTCGGTGGCGGACGACTGGAAGACCAACCCGGCCACCCAGATCAAGTGGGGCCTCGGCTACATCGAGGGCCGCTACGACAACCCCTGCGGTGCCTGGGCGCACTCGCAGAGCTCCGGCTGGTACTGAGCGGACACCGACGGCGGGGCGTGCGACGATTCGCACGCCCCGCCGTCGTCGTGTCGCCGCTCGGGTGGCGGTACGCCCCGATAGCTGATAGCACTTGACGGATGACCTGGCGAGACGGCCCGACGGGCGGCGACCCTCACCGGTTCGGCACCGAGGCGTTCTACGCCTCGCTCGGCCGGGCCTTCGTCGCCATGTGCGCGGTCGTGCCGGTGCTGTTCCTCATCGAGGCCGTCGACGTCGGCCTGCGCGCCGACCTCGACGTCACCGCCGGCATCATCCCGCACCGCATCCAGGGGCTCGACGGCGTGTTCTTCTCGCCGTTCCTGCACGCCGGCTGGAACCACCTCTACAGCAACAGCATTCCGCTGATCCTGCTCGGCACCTTCGTGCTGGCCGCCGGCACCCGCCGGTTCCTCTGGTCCACGCTGGTCATCATCCTGGTCAGCGGCCTGGGCGTCTGGTTCACCGGCTCGCCCAACTCGGTGGTGGTCGGCGCGAGCGGGGTGATCTTCGGCTACCTCGGCATCCTGCTCACCCGCGGCATCGTCGAGCGGAGCTGGTGGAACTTCGCCGTGGTGCTCCTCGTCGGCCTGCTCTACGGCTGGCAGCTGCTCGGCATCCTCCCCACCGACGAGCGCATCTCGTGGCAGGGGCACCTGTTCGGGCTGCTCGGCGGGGCCGTCGCGGCGGTGCTGTTCCGCCGCCGGCCGGAGACGGCGGACCGGGACCGGCTCGGGTCACCGCCGGTCACGCTGCCCTGACGGCACGTCCACCCGCCGGCGGGACGTGCTTGCCCACGGCCACCGCCCCGCCTACCGTCGGGATCAGCACGCGTTGATCCCCTGGCGAGTGACGGGATGGTACGCCATGCGCGAGGTCGATGTCGCCGTGATCGGAGCCGGCCCCGCCGGGCTGTTCGCCGCCTACTATGCCGGGTTCCGCGGGCTCTCCGTGGCCGTGATCGACGCGCTGCCCGAGCCGGGTGGCCAGGTCACCGCCATGTACCCGGAGAAGCTGATCCTCGACGTCGCCGGGTTCCCCGCCATCAAGGGGCGCGAGCTGGTGGCCAACCTGGTCGCCCAGGCCGCGCCCTTCCGCCCGGAGTACCTGCTCGGCGTACGCGCCGAGAAGCTGTCGTACCTGGACGGGCGGCCGGTGCTCGGGCTGGCCGGCGGTGACCAGCTGCACTGCGGCGCGGTGCTGGTCACCGGCGGGCTGGGCAGCTTCACGCCCCGGCCGCTGCCGGTGGCGGACAGCTTCGTGGGCGCCGGGATCGTCTACTTCGTACCGCAGCCGACCGAGCTGACCGGCCGGGACGTGCTCATCGTGGGCGGCGGCGACTCGGCGTTCGACTGGGCCGTGACGCTGGCCCCGATCGCCCGCTCGGTGACCCTGGTGCACCGGCGGGACCGGTTCCGCGCGCACGCCTCGACCGTCGACCGGGTGCGGGCCCTGCCGGTACGGATCGTGGTCAACGCCGAGGTGAGCCGGCTGCACGGGGAGGACCGGGTCACCGGCGCCGAGCTAACGGTGCGCGGCGGCGCGGTGGAGACCCTGCCGGTGGACACCGTGGTCGCCGCGCTCGGGTTCACCGCCGACCTGGGTCCGCTCGCCGAGTGGGGACTGCGCCTGGACCGGCGGCACATCGTGGTCGACAGCGCCATGGCCACGAACCTGCCCCGCATCTTCGCGGCCGGCGACATCACCGACTACCCGGGCAAGGTCCGGCTGATCGCCACCGGCTTCGGTGAGGCGGCGACGGCCGTCAACAACGCGGCCGTCGTCATCGACCCGACCGCGCACCTCTTCCCCGGCCACTCGTCCGACGGCACCTGAGCCCGGACGGCCCGCCGGGCTCAGGTCGCGGGCAGACCGATCAGGTCGGCCATCAGCCCGGTCTGGTGGTCGAAGTACTCGTCGCGGTGCGGCAGCGTGCGGTTGATCCGGCCGAACAGCTCGAAGCTGATCAGCCCGAAGAGCTGCGTCCAGCCGGCCATGCCCCGGGCCAGCAGGGCGGGTGGCAGGTCGACGGCGAGCAGCGCCGCCAGCTCGGCCACGTCGGACCGCAACGGCTCGGGCAGATCCTCACCGGGCGGGTCGATCCGGCCGGCGGCCACCCCGTCGCGGAGGATGCCCACCAGGGTCTCCGGGGGGCGCTGGGCGGGCGCCACGGTGTCGTCCGGTGCCGCGTAGCCGGGAACGGGGCTGCCGTAGAGCAGGGCGTACTCGGCGGGGTGGGCCAGTGCCCAGGTCCGGGCGGCCCGGCATGCGGCGTGCCACCGGCCGCGCAGGTCGGCCTGGTCGACGCCGGCGTCGGCGGCCTCGACCGCGTCACCGAGCGCGTTGTAGGCCTCCAGGATCAGCGCGGTGAGCAGGTCGTCGCGGCTGGGGAAGTAGCGGTAGATCGCCGACGAGACCATGCCCATGTCGCGGGCGACCGCCCGGAGCGAGAGGTTCGCGCCGTCGGTGGCCAGGTGGCGGCGGGCGACCGCCTTGATCTCTTCGATCATGCCGGCGCGGACCCGGGCGCGGAGCGAGGGAGCGAGCATGCCCCCACTCTGCCACGGATGAGAGCGGCATTCAAAACCGAGAGCACTGCTCTTGACGAAGCGGTCCCGCGTCGGTCATGCTCTGTAGCGAGAGCGCTGCTCTCGGATCGGACCCCTGCTTCGAAGGATGGCCCCCATGGCCCTGCACGTGATCGTCGGCGCCGGACCCGTCGGCACCGCCACCGCCCGACTCCTCGCCGAGCGCGGGGACCGGGTGCGGGTGGTGACCCGCCGCGGCACCGGCCCCGACCACCCCGCTGTCGAGCGGATCGCCGCCGACGCCGCCGACGCGGACCGGCTGACTGCGCTGACCGAAGGCGCCGTGGCGCTGCACAACTGCGCCAACCCGGCGTACCACCGCTGGCCGCTGGACTGGCCGCCGCTGGCCGCCGCGCTGCTCACCACCGCCGAGCGGACCGGCGCGGTGCTCGCCACGGTCGGCAACCTCTACGGGTACGGCCCGGTCGACGCCCCGATGACCGAGGCGACCCCGCTCGCCTCGACGGGCACCAAGGGCCGGGTCCGCAACCGGATGTGGGCCGACGCGCTGGCCGCGCACCGGGCCGGCCGGGCGCGGATCACCGAGGTACGCGGCTCCGACTACCTCGGCGCCGACGGTACCTCGCTGGCCATGATGGTGCTGCCGCGGGTACTCGCCGGCCAGCGCGTTTTCCTGCCGGTCGACTGGGACGCCCCGCACACCTGGACGTACATTCCGGACGTCGCCCGTACCCTGGTCGCTGCCGCGACCGACGAGCGGGCCTGGGGACGGGCCTGGCACGTGCCCAGCGCGCCCGCCGTCTCGATGCGGGACCTGGCCGTCCGCGCGGCGGCCCTGGTCGGTGCGCCCGCGCCGCGACTGACCCGGATGCCGTACCCGGTGCTCTGGCTCGGCGGGGTGGCCAACCCGTTCGTCCGGGAACTGCGGGAGACCGCCTACCAGTTCGCCCGCCCGTACGTGCTGGACTCGACCGCCGCCACCGCCACACTCGGCGTCGAGGCGACGCCGCTGGACCGGGCGGTCAAGGAGACGGTGGCGGCGCTGCGCGGATGACCGGCCGCGGCGGCGGCCCGAGCGCGGCGACCAGCACCGCGACCAGGGTCAGCGCCGCACCCAGCAGGGTGGTCGCCGTGGGGTGCGAGGCGGCGGTGGGCAGCAGCAGGTCCAGCAGGACAGCGCCGACGACCTGCCCGGCGATGGTCGCCAGGCCGAGCAGCAGCACCCCGGTGAACCGGACGATGGCGGCGGCCAGCGCGATGAAAACGATGCCGATGGGGCCGCCCAGGTAGAGCCACGGCTCGGCCGGGAAACCGCCGGCCGGGCGGCCCCGGACCGCCACCTCCACCGCGAAGGTGGCGAGCAGCGCCACCGTGCCGACGGTGAAGTTGACCAGCGTGGCGGTCATGGCGCTGCCGGTGGCCCCCCGGACCCGGCCGTTCACCGCCTGCTGCCAGGCGATGCCCACCCCGGCGGCGAGCGGCAGCAGCGCCAGCGCCAGGGCGCCCGGGTCGCCGAGCCGGTCGCCCACCGCCAGCAGCACGGCCACCACCGTGAGCACCGCGCCGACCAGCCGGTTCGGGGTGACCGGCTGCCGACCGGTCGGGCCGATCCCGGCCCGGTCGACCAGCAGGCTGCTGCCGGACTGCCCGGCCACCACGGCGACGGTGAACACGGCCACGCCGAGGGTGCCGATGGTCAGCCCCTGGGTGGCCACCAGGAAGGCGCCGCAGACGCCGCCGAGGCACTGCCACGGCCGCAGCGAGCCGTCCCGGAGCGCGGCCCGCAGGGCGGCCAACCCCCGTCGGCCGCCAGGGGAGGCGGGGACCAGCACCAGCAGGATCAGCAGGCCGAAGCCGAACGAGACCACCGCGGCGGCGATCCCGTCGGCCAGCCGTACGCCGAGTTCGCCGTTGATCCGGGACTGGACGGCCACCGCAACCCCCGAGGCGGTGGCCAGCCCGGTGCCGGCGATCCGCCGCGTGGTCGACAGCGTCGGGGGCGCCGCCGTCCCGGTCGCGGTCACTCCTGCTCGGCCAGGGGGCGCCCGTCGAAGTCGACCGCCGAGTAGAGAGCCAGCTTCTCCAGCCGGTGGTAGGAGTCGATCACCCGGATCGTGCCGCTCTTGGAGCGCATCACGATCGACTGGGTGTACGCCCCGCCCGCCCGGTAGCGCACCCCGCGCAGCAGGTCGCCCGAGGTGACGCCGGTGGCCACGAAGAAGCAGTTGTCGCCGGTCACCAGGTCGTCGGTGAACAGCACCCGGTCCAGGTCGTGCCCGGCGGCCAGCGCCTTCTCCCGCTCCTGCGCGTCCTTGGGCCAGAGCTTGGCCTGCATCATGCCGCCCATGCACTTCAGGGCGCACGCCGCGGTGATGCCCTCCGGGGTGCCGCCGATGCCCATGAGCACGTCGACGTCCGACTCGCCCCGGGCCGCCGCGATGGCGCCGGCGATGTCGCCGTCGGAGATGAACCGGATGCCGGCCCCGGTACGCCGGATCTGCTTCACCAGGTCGTCGTGACGCGACCGGTCCAGCACGCAGACCGTCACCTCGGCGGCGTCGGTGCCCTTCACCTTGGCGATCCGGCGGATGTTCTCGGCCACCCCGGCGTTGATGTCGACCACGTCGGCGTACATCGGGCCGACCGCGAGCTTCTCCATGTAGAAGACCGCGCTCGGGTCGAACATCGCGCCCCGCTCGGCCACCGCGAGCACGGCCAGCGCGTTCGGCATGCCCTTGCTCATCAGCGTGGTGCCGTCGATCGGGTCGACCGCCACGTCCACCTCGGGCCCGGTCCCGTCACCGACCTCCTCGCCGTTGAAGAGCATCGGGGCGTTGTCCTTCTCGCCCTCGCCGATCACCACGACACCGCGCATCGGGATCGAGTTGATGAGCTTGCGCATGGCGTCGACGGCGGCTCCGTCGCCGCCCTCCTTGTCGCCCCGGCCGACCCAGCGGCCGGCGGCCATGGCCGCGGCCTCGGTCACCCGGACCAGGTCGAGGGCGAGGTTACGGTCGAGATCCTGGGGCGTCCGCGTCCTGGTGGTTGTCATGACGGCTTCCTCCTCGCGACGTTGCGGGGTGGACCGGCGGGATGCGGCCGTCGCCGCCGCCGGTTTTGTCGCTGATCCTCACACGATCTCAGGTTCGACGCCGGAGCGGGGCGGAGGAGGCCAGGATCACGTCACCCGGACGGCTGCGAGAATGGCCGGGTGGAACCCGCACAGCCTGCCGACCGCGCACCGACCGACACCCCGCCCGACGGTCAGCCGCCGGTGCGTCCGACCGCCGGCGCGACCCCGCCGGCCGGGGAACCGGCCCTGGTCGAGTCGACCGGCCCGACGCCGCCGGCCGCCGCCGGGGAGTATTCCGCGCCGCCCCCGCGGAAGGAGAAGGCCCGGTCCGAGCGGTCGCCGAAGGACATGGCGCTGTCGCTGCTGGTGCTGCTGGTCCCCATCGCCCTGCTGCTCGCGTTCTACCGGGGGTTTCTCGGCGGCGACGAGCCGGTCAAAGTCGACCCGGCGCCCGCCGTCGAGCAGGCCCGCGCGGCCAACGCCTTCCCCGTCGCCGAGCCGCAGGGGCTGGGCTCCGACTGGCGTACGGTCAGCGCCCGCTACCAGACCGAGTCGGGTAGCGGGACGCTGCGCATCGGTTATGTGACCCCGGAGGGCCGGGGCGCGCAACTGGTCGAGAGCAACGTGCCGGCCGAGAGGCTGCTGCCGGCCGAGCTGAGCGGCGGCCAGCCGCAGGGCCCGGCCGACCTGCCCGGCGGGACGAGTTGGCAGCGGTACACCGCCCGGGGCAACGAGCAGGCCTTCGTCCTGCTGGAGCCCAACCGCACGGTGATCGTGGTCGGCGACGCGGGGGAGGCGGAACTGCGCGAGCTGGCCACCGCGCTGCGCTGACCGTCCCGCACCCGGACAGGGATTGCGGAACACCGCTTCAGGGAACAGAAGGGGGCACGAGCCCGCCGGAGCCGACCACACCGGCCGGACCGGGCTCGTGCGCCGGAGCCGGCGTCCGGGCTGCGGCGCCCCGACTCCGGCACCTCCGTGGGCCGGACGACCCACCTGGAGAGGTTGACGTGAAGATTCGACGCTTCAGCGCCACCGCGTTCGCCGCGGCGCTGCTCATCCCCGGCCTGGCCGCGTGCAACGACAACGGGACCGTCGGCGCGGGTGCCTCCGCGACCCCGGCCGCCTCCGGCAGCGCCGCCTCCGGCAGCATCGCGCCGAGCGGCACGCCCGGCGGCGACGCCAAGCAGGCACTGCTCGACTCCACCAACGCGATCCGCGACGGGAACTTCCGGTTCACCATGTCCGGCGCGGGCTCCACCGCCGAGGGCCAGGTGCACGAGCCCACCCAGAGCGCCGAGATGCGCATGACGATCGGCGACCCGTCGTCGGACCTGATGATGAAGCTGGACCTGGTCCACTACAAGCCGGACAGCTGGGTCAAGCTGGAGCTGGGCGGCAAGGCCGCCGCCAGCGTGCCCGGCCTGAAGAACCTCAACCTGGGCAAGTACCAGCACCTCGACCAGACCCGGATCCAGGGCAACCGGGCGCTCGGGTTCGACTTCGACAAGCTCGACCCGGCCGGCAGCGCCGTGCTGACCCAGGGCGTCACCGAGGTCCGGCAGACCGGCGAGGGCGCGTACGCGGGCACCGTCGACGTGTCGAAGGCGGCCGAGGCGGGCTCGCTCGACCCGGCCGTGATCACCGCGCTCGGCGCGCAGGCCCAGTCCGTGCCGTTCACCGCCAAGGTCGACCCGCAGGGCCGGCTCAGCGAACTGGTGCTCCAGATCCCGGCCGCCGGGCAGAGCGCCGCGCAGGACGTGAAGATCACCTACACGGACTACGGCAATGCCGCCGCCGCGCAGAAGCCGCCGGCCGACCAGGTCGTCGAGGCGCCGGCGGAGTTCTACAACCTGTTCAAGTGACCCGTTGCGGCGGGACGGCTCCGGCCGTCCCGCCGCTCAGTCCTCGGCGCGTTGCCGGGCCGCGTCGATGCGCTCCCGGGCGCCGTCCAGCCAGCGCTGGCAGATGCCGGCGAGCTGCTCGCCGCGCTCCCAGAGCGCCAGCGACTCCTCCAGCGAGGTGCCGCCCGCCTCCAGCCGCTCCACCACCGAGGCCAGCTCGGCGCGGGCCTGCTCGTAGCTGAGCCGCTCGTCCTTCGTCGTGTCAGTCATCGCGTCCCATTCCATCAGCCGTCCACGGTGGCGGTCAGCTCGCCCTCGGCGAGGCGGACCCGCAGCGGGTCGCCCTTGGTCACCTCGGACGCGGCGCGGACCACGTGCCCGTCGCCGCGCTGGACGATGGCGTAGCCCCGGTCGAGGGTGGCCGCGGGGGAGAGGGCGCGCAGCCGCGCCAGGGTGTGCCGCAGGTCGTCGCCGGCGGCGCCAAGCCGGTGATCCAGGCAGCGGCCGGCCCGGTCCCGCAGCGCCGTGACGTCGGTGGCCCGCTGGTCGACCATCACCTGCGGGCGCGCCAGCACCGGCCGGGACCGCAGTAGGTCGAGCCGGTGCTGCTCCCGGTCGACCAGGTTGCGCACCGCCCGCTCCAGCCGGGACCGGGCCTGGCCGATGAGGCGGACCTCCTCGGCCAGGTCGGGCACGATGCGCTTGGCCGCGTCGGTCGGCGTGGAGGCGCGTACGTCGGCCACGTAGTCGAGCAGCGGCGTGTCGGTCTCGTGGCCGATCGCGCTGACCACCGGCGTGCGGCAGGCGAAGACCGCCCGGCAGAGCGCCTCGTCGGAGAAGGGGAGCAGGTCCTCGATGCCGCCGCCGCCCCGGGCGATGATGATCACGTCGACCGCCGGGTCGGCGTCGAGCACCTTGAGCGCGCCGATGATGTCGGGCACCGCGCTCGGCCCCTGCACGGCCACGTTGACCGTGCGGAACTCCACGGCCGGCCAGCGGCGGCGGGCGTTGGTCAGCACGTCCCGCTCGGCGGCCGAGGCGCGGCCGGTGATCAGCCCGATCCGGCCGGGCAGGAACGGCGGCCGGCGCTTGCGGGCCCGGTCGAAGAGCCCCTCGGCGGCCAGCAGCTTCTTGAGCTTCTCCAGCCGGGCCAGCAGCTCGCCCAGCCCGACCTGGCGGATCTCGTCGGCGCGCAGGCTGAGCGTGCCCCGGGCGGCGTAGAACTCGGGCTTGGCGTGCAGCACCACCCGGGCGCCCTCGCGCAGCTCCGGTGCGCCCGCGTCGAGCACGTCGCGGTTGGTGGTGACGGTCAGGCTGAGATCCGCCGACGGGTCACGCAGGGTGAGGAAGACCGTGCTCGCCCCGGGCCGCCGGCTGATCTGCGCGACCTGCCCGTCGACCCACACCCACCCCAGGCGGGCGATCCAGGCGCCGATCTTCTGGCTCACCACCCGGACCGGCCACGGCTCCTCGGACGTGCTCCGCTCCACCTCGCTCACCCGCCCACCCTACGGCCCACCTCCGACGATCCCGTGCCCCGGACGTGGTACCGCTCGCCGTCCGGCCGGGAAGGAGAGGGCACGTACGATGGTCGGGTGACTGATGCTGAGACGACTCCCCGGACCGGCAAGCGCGTGCTCCTGGCCAAGCCCCGCGGCTACTGCGCGGGCGTGGACCGGGCGGTGCAGACCGTCGAGGAGGCGCTGAAGCTCTACGGCGCGCCGATCTACGTCCGCAAGCAGATTGTGCACAACAAGCACGTGGTGCAGACGCTGGAGGCCAAGGGCGCGATCTTCGTGGAGGAGAACGAGGAGGTGCCGGAGGGCGCCACCGTCATCTTCTCCGCGCACGGCGTGGCCCCCGAGGTCTACGAGCAGGCCCGGACCCGCTCGCTCAAGGCCATCGACGCGACCTGCCCGCTGGTCACCAAGGTGCACCAGGAGGCCCGGCGGTTCGCCGCCGAGGACTACGACATCCTGCTGATCGGCCACGAGGGGCACGAGGAGGTCGTCGGCACCGCCGGTGAGGCCCCCGCCCACATCCAGCTGGTGGACGGCCCGGACGGCGTCGACAAGGTCACCGTGCGCGACCCGAACAAGGTCGTCTGGCTCTCCCAGACCACCCTGTCGGTCGACGAGACCCTGGAGACCGTGGCCCGGCTCAAGCAGCGGCTGCCGCTGCTCCAGTCGCCGCCCAGCGACGACATCTGCTATGCCACCTCCAACCGCCAGCACGTGGTGAAGGAGATCGCCCCGGACTGCGACGTGGTGATCGTCGTGGGCTCGCGGAACTCCTCCAACTCCGTCCGCCTCGTCGAGGTGGCGGTGGACGCCGGCGCCCGGGCCGGGCACCTGGTCGACTTCGCGCACGAGATCGACGACGCCTGGCTGGAGGGGGCCCGCACCGTGGGGCTCACCTCGGGGGCCAGCGTGCCGGACGAGCTGGTCCAGCAGGTGCTCGCGCACCTGGCCGAGCGGGGCTTCGCCGACGTCGAGGAGATCACGACCGCCAACGAGCGGCTGACCTTCTCGCTGCCGCAGGAGCTCAAGCGGGACCTGAAGGCCGCGGCGGCCCGCGGCTGACGCGGCCGGAACGAAAGCCGTGCCGGCCGCGTCCAATCCGTCATGAAGACTCCTCGGACGGTTCTCGTCGCCCTGCTGGCCGGCGCGGCGCTGACCGCCTGCGCCGGCCCGGGCAGCGAGCCCGCCGGCCCCAGCCCGACGGGAGCCGCCCCGGTGACCAGCCAGCCCGACCCCGGACCCAGCGTCGGCCCCAGCCGCCCGGATCCCACCTGGAAGGGCGGCCCGTCGAAGCCGCCCGGCCCCGGCGCCACCACGCTCAGCGGGACGATCCGCGCCGGTGTCGAGCCGAACTGCCTGCTGCTCGACGACCACCTGCTGATCGGCGGCCCGCGCGACCTGCTCAAGCCCGGCGCCCGCGTGGAGGTCACCGGCCGCTCGGAGCCGGGCATGATGACCACCTGCCAGCAGGGCACCCCCTTCGTCGTCGAATCCGCCCGCCGCGCCTGACCGGGCCCGGCGCCCGGAAACGGCAGGAGCCCCGCCCCCACTGTGGGGGCGGGGCTCCTGGTTCTCAGCGGGTCAGTTGACCGCGCCGACCTCCACCGAGCCGCGGCCGACGACCGCGCCCTCGACGGTGGTGACGGCGAGGTCACCGTAGAGCTCCCGGCCGGCGGCCGGGGTGGACTTGGCGGTCACCGTGCCGGTCAGGGTGGCGGTGGCGCCGTTGGCCAGGGCCAGCGGGGTGCTGGGGGCGGTGAGCGAACCCAGCGCCGGGGCGGCGAAGGAGTCGCGGTAGTCGTACGCGGTGGTCGGGTCGCTCATCGCGTAGCCGTCGACGACCACCCGGTAGGTGCCGGCGGCCGGGTTGGTCAGCGTGACGGCCTCCTCCGAGTCACCGTCGGCCGACTGGCCCACCCGGGTCGCGCCGAGGAAGACCGACAGGTCCAGGTCGGCGCTCAGGTCGGACGGGTTGCCGATCCGGGCGGTGAACGAGGTGGCCCCGGCCGGGACGTCCACCGTGTATTCCTGGCGAGCGCCCTGGGCGATGCTCGGCCGCTCGGCGTGGACGCTGGCCAGCGGGCCGCCGACGCCGGTCACCTGGACCGGGCCGAAGGTGTTGGTCAGGCCCCAGCTCACCTCGGTCGGGGTGCCGGCGGTCACCGACGGCAGCTCGACCACGGCCGGCTCGACCTTGACGCCCTGCACCCGCGCCTGGAGCTGGAACGGGTTGTCCAGCGCCGGCGAGGTACGCCGGGCCTCGACCTCGATCTCCCAGACGCCCGGGATCGGGTTCTGGTAGTCCCGCTCCTGCGGCTTACAGGCGGCGGCGTCGGAGAAGTTGGTGTAGCAGGCGGTGCTCGCCGTGCTCTCGACCGGCACGCCGTACGGGTTGAAGGCGAGGAACCGGGTCTGCGAGCCGGTGGCGATGCCGGAGAGGTTGACCTGGAGCGCGCCCGCGCCCTCCGGAACCGTCACGAAGTAGGAGGTGAAGTCGTTGCGCTCGACCGAGCCACCCGCGGAGAACGAGTAGGCCGGCGCGGCGACCGCGGTCGGTGCGACGACGACGGTGGCGACCTCGAAATCGATCACCGAGGTCGCCGGGTCGTCGACGGTCATGATCGCGCCGTGCGCACCGGCGGTCAGCGGCTTGGCCTTCACCTTGACCGTGACGGTCTTGTTCAGCGGCAGCCACACGACCGCGGGGGCCGAGAAGGTGCCGTCGTTGCCGCGGAACGCGACGGTGTGCTTGAGACCCTTGTTCGGGCCGCTGGTGCGGGTCAGCTTGACCTCGTAGTAGCGGCTCTCCTTGACCTTCTGCCCGCCCTTGCCGGCCGCGCAGCGGTTGTAGATGCCGGTGCCCACGTTCGGGTTCGGCTCGAACACGCCGCTGTCCCTGTTGTACTTCGTCAGGTTGCCCGACAGCTCCGTGCAGACCGGGGCCGCGGAGGTGTAGGTCCGGGTCTGCACGCCGCCGGCGAGCAGGTCCCACGCGCCCGCCACGTTGAACATGCCGTAGCCCTGCGCGTACGTCGGGACGCCCGCGATCGGCTTGGCGGAGGTGTAGATGGCCCGGCGCAGCGCGGCCGGGGTGACGCCCTTGTCGGTCGCCTTGGCCGCCGAGAGCAGCAGCGCCGCGGCGCCGGTGGCCTGCGGCGAGGCCATCGAGGTGCCGTTCAGCATCTGGTAGCCCGGGGGCAGCGGGTAGCCGGCCTCGGGGACCGGGTTGCCGGGCTGCCAGGTCGGCGCGGTGGAGATGGCCGAGCCGGGGGCGGTGACGTTGGGCTTGAAGCCGCCGTCCTCACGCGGGCCGCGGGAGGAGAAGTTGAACAGCCAGTTGTCCTTGCGGACCACTGAGCCGTAGTTGGCCAGCCAGGTGTCCTTGCTGACGTTCGCGGCCACGCTGACCACGTTGCTGGCGACGGAGGGGTCGCCGACGGTGTTCAGGCCCGGGCCGGAGTTGCCGGCCGAGATGAACATCTGCACGCCGTAGGTGGTGATCAGCTCGTCGTAGAGGTTGGCGCGCGCGTTGGCGCCGTCGTTGAGCGCCGGCAGGCCGCCGATCGACATGTTGACCACGTCGACCTTGCGGTTGACCACGAGGTCGACCATGCCGGTGGTGAGCGCCGCGGCCGTGCAGCCACCGCCCCACGAGCAGGCCCGGGCGGAGACCAGCTTGGCGCCCGGGGCGGCGCCGTCGAAGGCGCTGTTGCCGAGCATGTCGTTGGCGGCGGTGATGCCGGCGACGTGGGTGCCGTGGGTCGCCTCGATGATGCCGATGTTGACGTAGTCGTAGTACGGGCCGGCCTGGCCGTCGGCCGGCGTGATGTCCACGTTCCGGCGGTACTCGACGACGAACGGGATCTGCTCGCGCACCGCGGTGGCCGGGTTGTCCGTGCCGAAGTGGCCGACCTGGAACTTCTCCTTGTACGGCCGCATGATCTCGTCGTCGGTGAAGTCGTTGTTCTGGTTGGCGTCGACCCGGATGTCGCCGTTCACCGGGTTGTAGAGGATGCCCCAGAAGTCGGTGGTGTCACCGTCGCGGTTGACGTCGCCCCGCGCGTCGTCCAGCGCGGTGATGTTCTCCCGGAAGACGTTGAACTTGTAGGAGCCGGCCGGCGCGGTCCAGGTGCCCAGCGTGTTGGTGAACGAGGGGCCCGTCACGTCGCTGGCCATGGCGCGCCAGGAGGCGTCCTCGAGCGGGTCGGTCGCGGTGACCCAGTCGACGATCTTGCGCTCGCCCGTGGTGGTCTTCTGCAGCGCCGGCTGGTCCAGGTCGACCCCGGAGTCCATGATGCCGATGGTGACGCCGCGGCCGTCCCAGGTCGGGTGCGCGGCCTTGAAGGCCTCCGCGCCGGTCTCGTTGGTCGGCATGTACGGGTTGACCGCGCCGGTGTCGGCGCCCGGGCCGGCCAGGGTCTCGCCCTGTTCGGCGGTCTTCGCGCCCGTGGGGGCGGCCTCGGGGGCCGGGTTCGGGAGCTTGATGGTCTCGTCGAGGTCGACGGCGGAGACGCCGGGGAGCGTCGCGGCCTTGAGGACCTTCGCGGTCGGGACCTTGGCCAGCACGTAGCCGACCTGGTCGTAGCGCTGGCTCACCGAGGCGCCCAGGCCGGCCAGACCGTCGGCGACCTTCTTGGCCGAGCCCTTCTTGGCGGCGATGATCAGGGTGACGGTCGGAGCGTGCTTCGCCTCCGCCTCGTCCAGCAGCTTGGCGTCGTGGGCGCCCAGGGTCTCGGCGGCGGTCGGCTGCGAGGCGTCGGGGGCGGCGGCGGGGGCTGCGCTCGCGGTCGCGGCGCCACCCCCGACGGTCATGGCGCCGGCCGCCAGGACCGAGGCGAAGAGCGCGGCGGAGGTACGCCGGCTCCGGTTGCGGGGTTGACTCACGTTCTCTTCCTCCAGAGAACAGGGCCCTACAGGAACAGGGCACACGTGACCGTGATCCTTCGGCCTGGCCCTGCCGGTGTCACTACTCCGAAGTGGGTTGTGACCACTCCGTGACGAGATGGGTCGTCATCGTCACGGCCGATGTGTCAACCGTCGATGCCTGCCGGCCGATCGGCCGATGTGGACACGCCCTCCACCAGCTCCGGGGCCTGCGGCTGGCGGGGGGCCAGCTCGACCTGTGCCGGGGCGGCCAGCTCCTGGTCGGACACGCCCAGCTCGGCCAGCTTGCGGGCGCTGACCAGCACCCGCGCCTCCAGCGAGCCGACCGCCCGGTTGTAGGCGGTGACCGCCCCGCTCAGCGCGCCGCCGAGCTTGCCCACGTGATCGCCCAGGGTGGACAGCCGCCCGTAGAGCTCGCGGGCCAGCGAGTGCACGGTCGCCGCGTTGCGGGCCAGCGCCTCCTGCCGCCACGAGTAGGCCACCGTGCGCAGCAGCGCCACGAGGGTGGCCGGGGTGGCCAGCACCACGTTGCGGGCGAACGCGTGCTCCAGCAGCGACGGGTCGCGCTGCAGGGCCACGTCGAGGAACGGGTCGGCCGGCACGAACAGCACCACGAACTCCGGCGTCTGGTCGAACGCCGCCCAGTAGGTCTTGGCGGCCAGCCCGTCGACGTGTGCCCGCAGGTGCCGGGCGTGCGCGTCGAGGTGGGTGTCCCGCCCTCGCTCGTCGCGCGCCTCCATGGCGGTCAGGTAGGCCTCGAAGGGCGCCTTGGCGTCGACCACCACGGTGCGGCCGCCGTGCAGCCGGACCACCAGGTCGGGGCGGACGCCCTGGTGGTCGGTGGCTGCCGTGACCTGCTCGTTGAAGTCGCAGTGCTCCAGCATGCCGGCCGCCTCGACGATCCGCCGGAGCTGGTGCTCGCCCCAGCGGCCGCGCACCTGCGGGGCGCGCAGCGCCGCGACGAGCTGCTTGGTCTCGGTGCGCAGCTCGCCGGAGACCGTGCTCATCGACCGCACCTGTTCGCGCAGCTCGGCGTAGGCGTCGACCCGGTCGCGCTCCAGCTCGGCGACCCGCTGCTCGTAGCGGCGGAGGGTGTCGTGCAGCGGCGCCACCGCCCGGGCCACCGCCTCCTGGGACTGCGCGGTCGCCTCGTAGCTGAGCGCCCGCATGGACTGCTCCAGCCGCCCCTCGCCCTCGCGGGTGGCGGCCAGGGTCGCCTCCAGCCGGGCGATCTCGGTGGCCGAGCGGGACCGGGCGGCCAGCCACCCCACGGCACCGCCCGCGGCGAGGCAGAGCACCACCACGGCCAGCGTCGAGAAGCTCATGCCGAAGAGCTTGCCAAACGGGTACGACGTGCGCCCGCTGGGTACGTTCGAGGTCATGGAGGTTGCCCTGTGGGTGGTCCTGATCCTGATGCTCGGAGGTGCCCTGGTGTTCTGGCGGTGGGGAAGCAGGTCCCGGCGGGCCACCGAGCTGGCCGACGCCCGCGCCGAGGCGCAGCGCTGGTACGAGCGGCTCGGCGGGCAGCTGATGAACCTGCACGGTGACGCCCCCGCGGTCCGCCAGGCGCTGGCCGACGCGGGCGAGCGCTACAACGCGGCCGGCTCCCAGCTCGAGCAGGCGGGCACCACGCACCAGTTCGCGCTGGCCCGGGAGACCGCGCTGGAGGGGCTGGCGTACATCCGGGCGGCCCGGACCGCCATGGGCATCGACCCGGGTCCGGAGCTGCCGCCGCTGGCCGCCGCGCGCGGCGCGGGCATGCTCACCAAGGAGCGCGAGGTCAACGTGCAGGGGCAGACCTACCGGGCCGGCCCCCAGCCGGGAAACCGGACGCCCTACTACTACCCGGGCGGAAACTGGCAGGGCCGCCCGGTGCCGGCCGGCTGGTACTCGACGCCCTGGTGGAAGACCGCGCTGGGCACCGGCGCCGGCGTGCTCGGCGGCATCCTGATCGCCGACGCGCTCTTCTCGCCCGCGTTCGCCGACCCGGGCTACGGCTACGAGGCCGGCTACCAGGAGGGCTTCAACGACGGCTTCGACGACGGCCAGGGCCAGGGCGGCGACTTCGGGGACCAGGGCCAGGACTACGGCGACCAGGGCCAGGACTTCGCCGGCCAGGGTGACTACGCGGGCGGGGACTTCGGCGGCGGTGACTTCGGCGGGGGCGACTTCGGCGGCGGTGACTTCGGCGGCGGCGACTGGTAGGCGCGCCGCACGGACGAGGAAGGCCCCGGTCGGCGGGACCGGGGCCTTCCTCGTCGTCCGGAGTCAGCCGGTGTTGCGCATGCCGGCGGCGATGCCGTTGACCGTGGTGAGCAGCGCCCGCTCCAGCGCCGTGCCGTCGTTGGGAGCCCGGCGCCCGCCCGGCGCGGTGGCCACCGCCCGGCCCGCGGCGCCGGAGTCCCGGTACTGCCGCAGCAGCGCCACCTGGAGGTGGTGCAGCGGCTCCAGGTAGGTGTCCCGCACGGCGAGGGTGCGCTGGAGCACGGGCGAGTTGTCCAGCAGGGCCGGCGCGGCGGTGACCGCCAGCACCTCCTGCTTGGTCAGCTCGTATTCCTGCTCGATCTTCTCGAAGATCGGGTGCAGCTTCTTCGGGACCAGGGTCTCCACGTAGCGCCGGGCGATGGTGAGGTCGGTCTTGGTCAGCATCATCTCGACGTTGGACAGGAACGTGCGGAAGAAGTGCCAGTTCCGGTTCATCTCGGCGAGCACGTCCTCCAGCCCGGCCGCGCGCGCGGCGGCCAGCCCGGAGCCCACGCCGAACCAGCCGGGCACGATCTGCCGGGTCTGCGTCCAGCCGAACACCCAGGGGATCGCCCGCAGGCCGGCTAGCCCGGCCCCGGTGTTCGGCCGCTTCGCCGGCCGCGAGCCGATGTTGAGCGCGCCGAGCAGCTCGGTCGGGGTGGAGGCCCAGAAGTAGGCCGGGAGGTCCGGGTCCTCGACCAGCGACCGGTAGGACCGGAACGCCGACTCGGAGACCACATCCATGGTCGCGTCCCAGCGTTCCAGCATCTCGGCCGGCTGCCGGGGCGCGGTGTGCAGCAGCGTCGCCTGGAGCACCGCCGCCACGGTCAGCTCCAGGTTCTCCCGGGCCAGCGCGGGCAGCGTGTACTTGTCGGAGATGACCTCGCCCTGCTCGGTCACCTTGATCGCGCCGTCGAGCGTGCCGTAGGGCTGGGCCAGGATCGCCTCGTGGGTGGGGCCACCGCCCCGGCCGACCGTGCCGCCCCGGCCGTGGAAGAGCCGCAGGTGTACGCCGTGCCGCGCGGCCACGTCCCGCAGCGCCCGCTGGGCGCGGTGGATGGACCACTGGCTGGTGGTGATGCCGGCCTCCTTGTTGGAGTCGGAGTAACCCAGCATCACCTCCTGCACGTCGCCGCGGGCCGCCACCAGCGCCCGGTAGGCCGGCAGGGACAGCAGCTCGTCCAGCAGCTCACCGCCGGCGTTCAGCTCGGTCGGCGTCTCCAGCAGCGGCACGATCCCGATGCGGGCCCGGCCGCTGTGCACGTCGACCAGGCCGGCCTCGCGGGCCAGCACGACCGCGGCGAGCACGTCGTCGACGCCGAGGGTCATCGAGATGATGTACGACTCGATCACCTCGGTGCCGAACCGGTCCTGCGCCTCGCGGATCGCCCCGAACACGTCGAACGTCTTCTGCGCCGACTCGGTGAGCGGGCTGTCCTGGGTGGAGAGCGGCCTACGGCCGGCCAGCTCGTCGGCGAGCAGCTTCGTGCGCTCCAGCCGGGTCAGCGACGGGTAGTCGGACACCTCGCCGACCGCCGCGTAGAGCTGGGTGAGCACCTCGTGGTGCTTCTCGGCGTGCTCCCGGACGTCCATGGTGGCCAGGTGCAGCCCGAACGCGGAGACCGTACGGATGGTCGAGGCGAGCCGGCCCACGGCGGTGAGCTGCCCGGAGTTGCGGGCCAGCGAGGCGCGCAGCAGCTCCAAATCGGCGATCAGCTCGGCCGAGCCGCGGTAGTCCCGCCCGGGCACGTGCGGCGTGCCGGTGCGCAGCCGCTCCCGGGTGTTGGCCAGCTTCGCCTTCACGCACCGCGCCTTGAGGCGGTAGGGCTCCTCGGCGTTGACCCGGCGGAACCGGGGCGCCACCTCGGGCAGCGCGTCCAGGTCGGTGGCGAGGCTGGCGGAGAGGTCGAGGGAGACCGCCCGCAGCCGGCGGGAGACGCTGACCTCGTTGATCAGCTGGTCCATGGCCTTCTCGGTGGCCTCGATGCCGTGCTCGTGCTGGATGCGCAGCACCTCGCGGGTGACCGTCGGGGTGACGAACGGGTTGCCGTCCCGGTCGCCGCCGATCCAGGTGCCGAAGGTCAGCGGGCGGGCGGTCGGCGAGGTCTCCACGCCGAGGGTGCGCAGCGTGTCGGCGAGGTCGTCGAGCACCTGCGGGGCGGCCTCGGCATGCAGGTCGCGCAGGTAGTAGATGGCGTTGCGGGCCTCGTCGGTCGGGTCCGGCCGGTCCAGCCGCAGCTCGTCGGTCTGCCACATGAGATCGAGCAGCTCGGCCAGGCGCCGGTTGGCCGGCCCCTCGTCGCTGGCGCCGTAGAGGATCGCGTTGGCGGTCTCGGTGTCCAGTTCGTCGGCGACCGCGCGCAGCTTGGACAGGATGGACCGGCGGGCCGCCTCGGTGGGGTGGGCGGTGAAGACCGGGCGTACCGCGAGCCGGCGGGCCGCGGCCGCGATCTCCTCGGCCGGCACGCCGCGCTCGGCGATCATCTTGGCCGCCTGGTCCAGCCAGCCGCCGTGGGTCGCCCGCCGGCGGCGCAGGTCGCGGGCCCGGTGCACCTGCTCGGTGATGTTGGCCAGGTGGAAGTAGGTGGAGAAGGCCCGGGCCAGCTTGGTGCCGGTGGTGACGTCGAGCCCGGCGAGGCGCTGGGCGGCGGCCGGCGGATCGGAGCGGACCTGGGCGCGGATCTCCTCGACCAGGTCGAGCAGGGGGCGGCCCTCCTGCCGGGCGAGGGTCTGCCCGAGCAGCGTGCCGAGGCGGCGGATGTCGGCCCGGAGAGCGGCGTCGGGGCCGTCGTGGTCGTGCTGGTCGGTCACGGTGCGCTCCTTACGCGAGGACGAAGGACAGCGCTGTCCGACTCTCTGGATGGTATCCGCGCGAGCCCCGGCGGAAGGAGGGGGACCGCGTGACGATCTGCACTCTGGGACACGCCGGCCGGCTCAGCCATGGGCGGTCGGCGCGTCGCGGGCGCCGGTGCGGGCGCGGGCCGCGCGCCGGTGGGTCCGGAAGATCGTCGCGGTGAGCAGGCCGGCGACCCCGAGCAGGGCCCAGAGGGTGAGCCCGGACAGCGTCCAGCCCGTCGAGCGGCGGTCGAAGTAGACCGCCGACTTGATCAAGTCGGTGGTCAGGCCGGGCACGTTCCACCGGTGCATCCCGCGCAGCCAGGCCGGCAGGAACTCGGGGGCGTAGATGCCGCCCGATCCGGGATTGCCGAGGACCACCAGCAGCAGGATCACGAGACCGGTGCCGAGCAGCCCGAGCCACGCCTGCACGGCGCTGGCGACCATCGCGGCGGCGAAGGCGGCCAGCGCGCCGACCGCGGCGACCGCCGGGAGGTCGTGGTGCCACACGTCGAGCACCGGGCCGACGATGGTGGCCCCGACGGTGCCCAGCACGACGGAGTAGACCGCCAGGGCGGCGATCCGGAGCCCGGCCCGGGGCAGGCTGACCGGTGCGGTGCCGGTGCTCAGGCCCAGTGCGGTGGACGCCAGGTAGCCGCCCAGCACGAGGCCGACCGCCAGGTAGAAGGGGACCAGCCCGCGCGGGTCGGTCGACTCCACGGGCACCTCGTCGGTGACCTGGATGGGCAGGTTCGCCTGCTGGGCGGCCTGACCGAGCACCTGGGTCACCAGCTCGGTGGCGGCCGGGGCGGAGGCGCTGGCGGTGGCCAGGTGCAGGCCGTTGTCCGGCCCGGAGGTGAGCACGGCGTACACCTCGCGGGTCGTGAGGCCGTCGTCGGCGGCGGCCCGGTCGTCGTACTCGACGGCTTTGATCTTGTCGGTGCGCTGGCGGACGGCGGCCAGCACGGCCTGGGCACGCTGGTCGCCGAGGACCACCCCGACGGGCACGTCGTGGGGCCGGGGTTGGTGCAGGGCGCCGACGTAGGCGGCGATGAACGCGGTGGCCAGGGCGAGCGTGCCGAGCAGCAGCGCCGCCGCGCGGGGCAGCCAGTCGCGTACCGGAAGGTTCCGCTGCGCCTCGTTCACGCGCTCAGCCTATTGCCCCCATATGCCCGGCTCGGGGGGTTTCCTCCGGCGGAATTCGCTGGCCCGGCCCGATAGCTTCGGATCATGTCGCTGCCCAGCTACCCCCCGAAGCCGAAGCCGGGCGACCGGGTCGCGGTCGTCTCGCCCTCCGCCGGCCTGCCCGGCCTCTTCCCGCACGTCCACGAGCTGGGCCTGCGCCGGCTCCGGGAGGAGTTCGGGCTGGAGCCGGTGGAGTATCCGACCACCCGGCAGATGGGCGCCGACCCGCGGGACCGGGCGCGCGACCTGACCGCCGCGTTCGCCGATCCGAGCGTGACCGCGGTGCTCGCCACGGTCGGCGGCGACGACCTGGTCACGGTCACCCCGTTCCTGGACGACGCGGTGCTGCGGGCCAACCCGAAGCCCTACTACGGCTACTCGGACAACACCAACGTCCTCAATCACCTCTACCGGCTGGGCATCGTGGCCTACCACGGCGGCTCGGTGCTCGTGCACCTCGGCCGGTCCGGCGCACCGCACCCGCTGACCTTCGACTCGCTGCGGGCGGCGCTGTTCACCTCCGGCTGGTACGAGCTGACCCCGGCGCCCGAGTGGGGCGACGAGCCCCGCGACTGGCGGGACCCGGCGACGCTCGCCGACGAGCCGGTGATGTTCCCCGGCGAGGGCTGGCGCTGGCACGGTCCGGCCCGGGCGGTGCAGGGCCGGACCTGGGGCGGCAACCTGGAGATCATGCACTGGTTGATGGCGACCGACCGGGTCCCCTCGGCGGCCGCGCTCGCCGGCTCGGTGCTGATCTTCGAGACCTCCGAGGAACTGCCCGACGCGCAGGAGGTCTTCCGGATCGTGCGCAACATGGGCGAGCGCGGGCTGCTCGCCGCCTTCCCGGCGATCGTGGTCGGCCGGCCCAAGGCGTGGGACTTCGACCGGCCGCACACCCTGGACGAGCGGCGGGCCTGGGGCGAGGCGCAGCGGGAGGCGATCCTCCGGGCCCTCGCGCCGTACGCCGACGACCCGGTGGTGGTCTTCGACGTCGACCTCGGCCACACCGACCCGCAGCTGGTCATCCCGTACGGCGGGGAGATCCGGGTCGACGCGGTCGAGCGCCGGATCGCGGTGCGCTACTGACCGTCGGCCGACACCCTCGCGTCCCAGTCGATCAGGTGGCGGTGGACGGGCCCGAACATCTGCTCCGGGTTGGGCAGGGCGGGCGGCCCGGCCTGCCCGGCCTTGGCCCGGTTGGTGGCGGCCGCGTTGCCCCCGATCAGCTCCACCCGGGTCCGGCGCAGCCGCTCGTACGCCCCGAACGCGGCGGCGTGATCGGGTAGGTCGCGCAGGCAGCGGGCCAGCTCGACGGCGCTCTCGATGGCGAGCGAGGCGCCCTGGCCGGAGCTGGACGACGGTGCGTGGACCGCGTCGCCGACGAGGACCAGGCGACCCCGGTGCCAGTGCGGTACGGACGGCATCCTCTCCATCGGCCCGGTGGCCATCAGCGTGTCGGGCGTGGTGTGGGCCAGCAACCGTTCCCCGGGAACGTGGCCCGCGTAGCGCTCGCGCAGCCGCGCCAGCCACTGCTCCGCCGGGACCCGCTGGACCTCTGCCCAGGTCAGCGGCTCGGTACGGGGGAGGCTGGCGAACCAGCAGACCCGGCCGTCGGGCAGCCGCCACCAGCCGATGAACGAGCTGCCGAAGGCGAAGTACATGGTGCCGGGCTCGGCGGCCGCCGCGTCCTCGGTGACCAGCCCGCCGAAGCCGAGCACGCCGGCGTACTCGGGCCCCGGTGCGGCCGAATCGATCAGCGTCCGGACGGTGGAACGGATGCCGTCGGCGCCGATCAGCACGTCCGCGTGGGCGGTGCCGCCGTCGGCGAAGAGGGCGGTGACCCCGTCCCGGCCCTCCTCGGCCCCGACCAGGCGCCGGCCGTATTCGATCTTCACGCCCTGGGCGAGCGCCTGTGCGGTCAGCGCCCCGTGCAGGTCGGCGCGGGCCATCGCGTGGGTGGCGGGCAGTCCGGGGAAGCCGTGGAACTCGGCGAGGCGGTTTCCCGCTCCGTCGGCCATGACCACGCCCGGGACCGCGTGGCCGGCCGCCCGCACCGCCTCCTCGGCCCCGACGATCCGCAGCGCCGCCAGCCCGTTCGGGGCGAGGCTCAGCATGGCTCCGACGCCGTCTGCCCCGCCCGGGTACGCCTCGTGCACCGTCGCCTCGATGCCCGCCCGGGCCAGCGCCATGGCGGTGACCGTGCCACCGATGCCGCCGCCGATCACCGTCGCCGTCCGTACCGTGCCCATCTGCCTACTCCCCTCGGTCGCGTAACAATGGGAATAGTTTCACTGAGACTAGTCCGTGTCAACTAGTTCCGATGGCTCTACGATCGCTGGCATGGACACCCTCGCCCGGAGCTCGCCGCTCGCTCTCACCGTGCTGGCCCTGCTGCACCACGAGCCGCTGCACCCGTACGGCGTGCAGCGGCTCATCAAGCAGTGGGGCAAGGACCAGGTGGTCAACGTGGGGCAGCGGGCGAGCCTCTACCGGACCATCGAGCGGCTGCACGCCGACGGCCTGATCGCGGTGCGGGAGACCGGCCGGGAGCAGGCCTATCCGGAACGCACCGTCTACGAGCTGACCGACGCCGGCCGGCGGGTCGCCCGCACGTGGCTGAGGGCGATGCTGGTCGAGCCCAAGCAGGAGTTCCCGCAGTTCCCGGCGGCCCTGTCGCACCTCGCGATGATCAGTCCGGCCGAGGCGGCGGAGCTGCTGGAGCGGCGCGCCGACCAGATCGGGCGGGCCCGGCAGGAGCGGGCCGCGGCTCTGGCGGCGCACGCCGACCTGCCCCGGGTGTTCCACCTGGAGGATGAGCACCTGGACGCGGTCACCGCCGCCGAGGAACGGTGGTTGCGCTCGGTCGTCGAGGACCTGCGTGCCGGCCGGCTCACGTGGTCGGCGCCCGCCGGCACGGATCCGGCCTGACCGCCGGGTGCGCTCCGGCGGCGCGGCCCCGACCGGCCGGGGTCAGCCGGCGACGACGGCGAACGCGCGGACCGGGAAGGTGCCCATGCCGGCCACACGCGGGGGCGCGGCGGTGAACCGGAACCCCTCCGGCGGCAGGGCGGCCAGGTTGGTCAGGTGCTCGACGATCGGCACCCCGGCGGCGAGCAGGGCGCTGTGCGCCGGGCGCTCCCCGGCCGCAGCCGGGGTCATGTCGTCGATGTTGATCGAGTCGATGCCGACGAGCGCGGCGCCCGCCTCGACCAGCCACTCCGTGCCGTCGGCGGTCAGGTAGGGCGCCTCGGGTCCGGCGTAACGGTCGGTGCCGAAGTGCCGGTCCCAGCCGGTGTGCAGCAGCACCGCCCGGCCGGCCACCTCGTACGGGGCGAGCAGCAGCCGGTCCACCGCCCGGGTGGCCTCGGGCACGCGGACCACCACGCCGGGCAGGTCGGCGAGGCGGTCCAGCGGGACGCCGGTCAGATCCGCGCCGTCCGCCCAGCGGTGTGCCGGCGCGTCCACGTAGGTGCCGGTGTTGGCGATCATGTCGATCCGGGCCACGTGGAACTCGACGCCCGGCGCGTACCGCTCCCGGGACGCCTCGCGGGTCAGCCAGTCGGTGATCCGGGGCGGCTGCCAGCCGGGCAGGGTGACCATGCCGTCGGTGACCACGTGGCTGAGCTCGACGAGCCGCCGCCCGCCGGGCGCCGGGGCGGCCACCCCGCGGCCGCCCTTGTGCGGCTCCTCCACGACCGTCCGGTTGGTGATCCGCACCTCGCCGACCATCAGCAGGCCGAGGTGCCGGACCAGGAGCGCGGCCAGCTCCTCGTCGGTGACCGTCGGGCCCGGGACGTCCAGCCGGAACCCGTCGGTGCGCAGCCCGCCGCCGTTCGCGAAGATCACCTCGGCGTCGAACACCGCCCGGTACTCACCCGTCATGCGCCCACCGCACCACGTCGGCCGGGAACCCGTCAAGATCGATCTCGCGAGCCCCGGCTGCGGCCCGGAATGTCCGGGGAGCGGGATAGTCTCGAACGGTGCCACCCCCGTCCGGCCGGACGCGGGGTCGTCGCCGTGCGCCGACCTCCTGGAAGTGATCGCAGATGCTCACCGGACTCTTCTCCGCCGCCCTGGCCGACCCCGGGCTGGCCCGGGCGCGTGACCTGGCGCGCTCCGGTGCCGCCCAGGTCGACGGCCTCGATCTCACCGCCCCCGCCGCGCTGCGCCCGTTCGCCGTCGCCGCGGTGGCCGCCGACGAGCCGGCCGGCGGCGCGGGCCGTCCCGTGCTCGCCGTGACGGCCACCACCCGCGAGGCCGACGACCTGGCCGCCGCGCTGGGCAGCCTGCTGCCGCCCGAGCAGGTGGCGGTCTTCCCGTCCTGGGAGACACTGCCGCACGAGCGGCTCTCGCCCCGCTCCGACACCGTCGGGCGCCGGCTGGCCGTGCTGCGCCGGCTGGCCCATCCCGGCTCGGCCGACGCGCACGGGCGCACCGGCCCGCTGCGGGTCGTCGTGGCGCCCGTCCGCTCACTGCTCCAGCCGCAGCTCAAGGGGCTCGGCGACCTGGAGCCGGTGCAGCTCGCGGCCGGTGACGAGGCGGACCTGGAGGAGGTCGCCCGCCGGCTCACCGACATGGCGTACGCCCGGGTCGACCTGGTCACCAAGCGCGGCGAGTTCGCCGTGCGCGGCGGCATCCTGGACGTCTTCCCGCCCACCGACGAGCACCCGTCCCGCGTCGAGTTCTGGGGCGACGAGGTCGAGGAGATCCGCACCTTCGCCGTCGCCGACCAGCGCACCATCGAAGGCGTCCCGCAGCTCTGGGCGCCGCCCTGCCGCGAGCTGCTGCTCACCCCGTCCGTGCGGGAGCGGGCCGCCGCGCTCGGCCAGGAGCACCCCGAGCTGGCCGAGATCCTCGACAAGCTGGCCGAGGGCATCCCGGTCGAGGGCATGGAGTCCCTCGCGCCGGCGCTGATCGGCGCCGACTCGATGGAGCTGCTGGTCGACTGCATGCCGGCCGGCACCCACGTGCTGCTCTGCGACCCGGAGCGGATCCGCACCCGGGCGCACGACCTGGTGCGTACCTCCGAGGAGTTCCTCCAGGCCAGCTGGGCCGCGGCGGCGGTCGGCGGCCAGGCCCCGGTCGACCTCGGCGCCGCCGCCTTCCGGACCCTGGCCGACGTGCGCACGGCGGCCCGCGCCCTGCGCCAGCCGTGGTGGACGCTGGCCCCGTTCGGTCTCGTCGAGGCCGACGCCGCGCCCGCCCGCCAGCCCTGGGAGGACGAGCCGACCGAGGTCGACGTCACCCCGGACGACGCCATCGCGGTGACCCTGGCCGCCCAGCCCGCCCCGCTCTACCACGGCGAGACCTCCCGGGTGGTCGACGACCTCAAGCGCTGGGCCGGCGAGGGCTGGTCGATCGCGCTGGTCTTCGAGGGCCACGGCCCCGCCCAGCGGGCCGTCGAGGTGCTCCGGGACGCCGGCCTCGGCGCCCGGCTCACCGAGGAGGTGCCGGCCGCGCCCACGCCCGGCGACCTGCTGGTCTCCTGCGGCTGCCTGACCGCCGGCTTCGTCGACGAGGCGTCGCGGTTCGTGCTGCTCACCGGCAACGACGTCACCGGCGGCCGGGGCACCTCGACCCGGGACATGCGCAAGATGCCGAGCCGGCGCCGCAACACCATCGACCCGCTGGAGCTGAAGGCCGGCGACCACGTGGTGCACGAGCAGCACGGCATCGGCCGCTACGTCGAGCTGGTGCAGCGCACGGTCAACGGCGCGAGCCGGGAGTACCTGGTCATCGAGTACGCGCCGAGCAAGCGTGGCCAGCCCGGCGACCGGCTCTTCGTCCCCACCGACCAGCTCGACCAGCTCTCCCGCTATGTGGGCGGCGAGCAGCCCACCCTGCACAAGATGGGCGGCTCGGATTGGCAGAAGTCCAAGGCCCGGGCCCGCAAGGCGGTCCGCGAGATCGCCGCGCAGCTGATCCAGCTCTACGCCGCCCGCAAGGCGTCCAAGGGGCACTCGTTCGGCCCGGACACCCCGTGGCAGCGCGAGCTGGAGGACGCCTTCCCCTGGCAGGAGACGCCCGACCAGCTCGCCGCCATCGAGGAGGTCAAGCGGGACATGGAGCAGACCGTCCCGATGGACCGGCTGATCTGCGGCGACGTCGGCTACGGCAAGACCGAGATCGCGGTCCGGGCGGCGTTCAAGGCGGTGCAGGACGGCAAGCAGGTGGCCGTGCTGGTGCCCACCACCCTGCTGGTGCAGCAGCACTACAACACCTTCGCCGAGCGGATGAGCCAGTTCCCGATCACCATCCGGCAGCTCTCCCGGTTCCAGACGCCGAAGGAGACCGAGCGGACGCTGGAGATGGTCGCCGACGGCACCGTCGACATCGTCATCGGCACCCACCGGCTGCTCCAGTCGGCCACCCGGTTCAAGCAGCTCGGGCTGGTCATCATCGACGAGGAGCAGCGCTTCGGCGTCGAGCACAAGGAGCACCTGAAGACGCTGCGCGCCTCGGTCGACGTGCTGGCCATGTCGGCCACGCCGATCCCGCGCACCCTGGAGATGGCGATCACCGGCATCCGGGAGATGTCCACCATCGCCACTCCGCCGGAGGAGCGGCACCCGGTGCTGACCTTCGTGGGGGCGTACGACGACCGGCAGGTGGCCGCCTCGATCCACCGCGAGCTGCTCCGCGACGGCCAGGTCTTCTACCTGCACAACCGGGTCGAGTCGATCGACAAGGCGGCCCGCCGCATCCGCGAGCTGGTGCCCGAGGCCCGGGTCGCGGTGGCGCACGGCCAGATGGGCGAGGAAGCGCTCGAGAAGGTGATGGTCGGCTTCTGGGAGAAGGAGTTCGACGTCCTGGTCTGCACGACGATCGTCGAGTCCGGCATCGACATCCCGAACGCCAACACCCTCATCGTCGAGCGCGCCGACCTGCTCGGCCTGGCCCAGCTGCACCAGATCCGCGGCCGGGTGGGCCGGGGGCGGGAGCGGGCGTACGCCTACTTCCTCTACCCGTCGGACAAGCCGCTCACCGAGAACGCGCACGAGCGCCTGGCCACGATCGCCCAGCACACCGAGCTGGGCGCCGGCATGTACGTGGCCATGAAGGACCTGGAGATCCGGGGCGCCGGCAACCTGCTCGGCGGCGAGCAGTCCGGGCACATCGAGGGCGTGGGCTTCGACCTCTACGTCCGGATGGTCGGCGAGGCGGTCTCCGCGTTCAAGGGTGAGCACGCGGAGGAGGAGACCGAGGTCAAGGTCGACCTCCCGATCGACGCGCACCTGCCGCACGACTACGTCGGTGTGGAGCGGCTGCGCCTGGAGATGTACCGCAAGCTGGCCGAGGCCCGCGACGAGGAGCGGCTGCGCGAGGTGGTCGCCGAGATGACCGACCGCTACGGCGAGCCGCCGGCACCGGTGCAGAACCTGGTCGCGGTGGCCCGGTTCCGGCTGCTGGCCCGGCGCTACGGCCTCACCGACGTGTCGATGCAGGGCAAGCACATCCGGTTCGGCCCGCTGCCGCTGCCCGACTCGAAGCAGCTCCGGCTCAAGCGCTACCACCCGGACTCGGTCTACAAGCAGGCGCTCGACCAGGTCAGCGTGCCCCGGCCGAGCACCCGCCGGGTCGGCGGCGAGCCGCTGCGCGACCAGGCGCTGCTGGAGTGGTGCGCCCAGCTCCTCTCCGATGTCCTCGGCGAGCCGGTGGCGGCGCAGCCGGCGGGGGCGGGGGCGCGGTGAGGTGGGCGGCGTCACAGCCGCACACCGGCCGTGAGAGAGTGACCGGCATGCGTGCTCGCCGTCTTGTCGCCGTCGCCAGCGTGGCGGTCGGCCTCGTCGCCCTCACCGGTTGCCGTACCGAGCCCGGGGTCGCCGCCTACATCGGTGACCACCGGGTCACCGAGGACCAGGTCACCTCGATCCTCGACGAGATGCGGGACGGGCTCTCCGCCTCGCCGGCCACGGCCGGGCAGGCCACCGCCCTGCTGCCGGGCCGCGACCAGGTGGTGGCCACCCTGGTGTTGCGGGACGTCTGCCGGAACCTCTCGGCCGACAAGGGCTACCAGCCGCAGGGCGAGGTCAGCGCGGCGCAGGTCGCCCAGCAGACGGGCCTGCCGGCCGACGCCGTCTACCCGCAGCGGGTGGCCGAGTTCTACACCTGCCTGTCGGGTGTGCCGGCCGGGGAGCAGGTCGCCCCCACCGAGAAGGAGCTGGCCGGCGTGATCGCGGCGGGCCGCACCGCCGGCGCCATCCCGGCCAACGTGACCGACCAGGAGGCCGCCAGCCAGCTCGACGGCAGCCAGCTCCGGTCCGCGCTGGCCACCCGCAAGGTGCTCGCCGACGCCATCGGCGGCTACGACGTGTCGGTGAACCCGCGCTACCGCCCGCTGCTCTTCCCGCTGCTCAGCTTCAAGGGCGACGTGCCGGCGGTCTCCGTGCCGCTGGGCGAGGCCGGCTCGGCGGTCACCGAGATCTCCACCCCAGAGCCGGAGTCGACCGAGCCGGGGTCGGCCGAGCCGAGCGCCTCGGTGGCGCCCTGAGCATGACCGCCCGCATCGTCCTGCTGGTCACCTCGCCCCGGCTGCCGGCCGGCCTGCTGACCGCGCCCGCCTGGGACGCCGTCCGTTCCGCGCCGGTGCTGGCCGGCGCCGAGAGCGAGCTGGCCCGGGCGGTCCGGTCGACGGGCGCCGAGGTCACGGTGGTGACCGAGGGCGCCACGCAGGCGCTGCTCGACGCGGTGGCCGCGCACGGCAACGCCGTGTGGCTGGCCGGCCCGGCCGGTGACGAGGCGCTCGCCCGTGAGCTGGGGCTGCGGCTGGCCCGCCAGCCCGGCCTCGCCGAGCTGGAGCTGATGTACGGCTCGTGGGACCCGCCCGGTGCCCGGCTGCTCGACGCGGTCGAGGTGATGGACCGGCTCGCCTCGCCCGGCGGTGATCCGTGGAAGCGGGCGCAGACCCATCGCAGCCTGGCCGGCTTCCTCCTGGAGGAGTGCTACGAGGCGTACGACGCGATCAGCGCCGACGACACCGACGCGCTGCGCGAGGAACTGGGCGACGTGCTGCTCCAGGTGCTGCTGCACGCCCGGCTGGCCGAGGACCTGCCGGAGGGGAAGCGCTGGACGGTCGACGACGTGGCCGGCGGCCTGGTCGACAAGATGGTCCGGCGCAACCCGCACGTCTTCTCCGGTGAGCAGGCCGGCTCGATCGAGGAGATCGAGGCGAACTGGGAGCGGATTAAGCGGGCCGAGAAGACCCGCGAGTCGGTGCTGGACGGCATCGCGCTGAGCCAGCCCGCGCTCGCCCTGGCCGCGAAGATCCTGGACCGCGCCGGCCGCGTCGGCCTGGCCGTCCCCCCACCGCTGGCGGAGTCGCAGGTCGACCCCGAGGCGCGTCTCGGCGCCGGCCTGCTGGCCACGGTGGCCGCCGCACGGCAGGCCGGCATCGACCCCGAGGCCGCCCTCCGCCGCGCCACCCTGGCGTACGCCGACGCCGTCCGCGCCGCCGAACGGGCCGCCGAGTCGAGTTGACCAAGAGGTTCGCGTCAGCCGGAGCGGTTTTCCCGACGCAAACTTCTTGATCAACCCAAGCGACGGCTGTGGGTGGTGGTCGGTAGGGTTTCGCGCATGGAGTCGTTTGTGCCGCTTGCCGAGCGGATCGTCGAGGCGTTGCTGGAGAGCCGGCCCGGGCTGGCCACGTCGGCCGGGGACCACCGGTACGACGACCGGCTGCCCGACCTCTCCGCCGACGCCCTCGCCGCCGACCAGGCGATGCTCAAGGACGCGGCCGACGCGCTCTCCGAGATCGACCCCGACTCGCTCGACGTCGAGGAGCGGGTCGACCACGCGCTGCTCAGCAGCATGGTCGACCGGGGGCTGTTCGAGGCCACCGAGATCCGCAGCCACGAGTGGGACCCGCTGCAGCACAATCCCGGCCCACTGCTGCACGCCCTCCTGGCCCGTCCGTACGCGCCGGTCGAGGAGCGGCTGACGCACCTGGCCGGGCGGCTGGCGGCCGTACCCGACGCCCTGGCGACCGCGCGCGCGACGCTGCGCGACATGCCGCGGATCCACGCCGAGACGGCGGTGGGGCAGTTCACCGGCACGGCGGCGCTGATCCGCGACGAGGTGCCCGCGCTGCTCGCGCAGGCGCCCGCGCTGCACGACCGCGTTGAGCCGGCCGCCACCGCGGCGATCGCCGCACTGGAGGAGTTCGTGGCCTGGCTGCGCATCGGCCTGGCCGCCGACGCGGGCCCGGGGCGCGACCCCCGGCTGGGCCGGCGGCGCTGGGAGGCGCGGCTCTGGCACACCCTCGACACCGAGCTGAGCGCCGCCGAGGTCCAGCGCCGTGCCTGGGCCAACCTCGACCGGATCACCGACGAGATCCGGGCGGCGGCCGTCGAGCTGGTCGGCGGCCCGGCCGACGACGAGACCGTCCGCCGGGCGCTGGACCTGCTCGCCGCCGAGCACCCGGATGACGCCACCATCGTCGACCTCGCCTCGGTCACGCTCGACGAGGCGACCGACTTCGTCCGGGCCCACGACCTGGTCAGCCTGGTCGACGACCCGTGCGTGATCCAGGAGATGCCGGAGTTCGCCCGGGGCGTGGCGGTGGCCTACTGCGACTCGCCGGGCCCGCTGGAGACGGCCGACGTGCCGACCTTCTACTGCATCGCGCCCACCCCCGCGGACTGGCCGGCACAGCGGGTCGAGTCGTTCTACCGCGAATACAACGACCACATGATCCGCAACCTGACCGTGCACGAGGCGATGCCCGGCCACTTCCTGCAGCTCGCCCACTCCCGCCGCCACGCCGGCCCGACCCGGGTGCGCGCGCTCACCGAGTCCGGGGTGTTCATCGAGGGCTGGGCGGTCTACACCGAGGAGCTGATGGCCGGGCTGGGCTTCGGCGGGCTCCCGGTCCGGCTCCAGCAGCTCAAGATGCAGCTCCGGATGACCATCAACGCGCTGCTCGACCAGCTCGTGCACTGCGAGGACCTGCCCGAGTCGGAGGCCATGGCGCTGATGACCGGGCGCGGCTTCCAGGAGGAGGGTGAGGCGGGCGGCAAGTGGCGGCGGGCGCTGCTCACCTCCACCCAGCTGTCCACCTACTTCGTCGGCTACAGCGAGATGGCCGACATCGCCCGGGCCCGGCCCGACGGGGTGTCGCCGCGCGACTGGCACGACGCCATGCTGGCGCACGACTGCCCGCCGCCGCGGCACCTGCGGACGCTGCTGGGGATCTGACCTCAGCGCCGCCCGCGGGCGGCGACCGCGTCGACCAGCCAGCGCGACAGGGAGTACGCCGGGGGCAGCTCCGCGGGCAGCGCGTCCACCGGGAACCAGCGGGCCTCGGTCAGCTCCCTCGGGTCCACCGCCGGTTCGGCGGACGGGTCGGTGACGACGGCGGTGAAGCCGGCGAGCAGGGTGCCCGGGCCGGACATCGCCCAGGGCTGGCTGTCCACGTAGGTGGGTCGCCCGATGGTCAGGCCGACCTCCTCGGCGACCTCCCGGTGGGCGGCCGCCTCCAGCGACTCGCCCGCCTCGACGAACCCGGCGACCAGCGCCCACAGGTCGGTCGGCCCGTACGCGTGCCGGACCAGCAGCAGCTCCTCGGGGCCGCCGGACCGGCCGGGGCGGGTGATCGCCACGAGCACCGCGACGGAGAGCGGCAGGAACACGGTCAGCTCGCAGGCCGGGCAGCGCCGTGCGGTCTCGCCCGGCACGTCGGCCAGCTCGGCCCGGCAGGCCCCGCACCACCGGTGCGTACGCCGCCAGGTGGCCACGGCGAGCGCCCGCCCGGCCAGGTCGGCCTGTGCCGCGGGCAGCTCGGCGGCGAGGCCCCGCCAGCCGCGCCAGCGGCCGGTCAGCGCCTCGGGGTCGGCGGCCTCGGCCGCCCAGGCCGGCACCCCGTCCAGCGTGCCGACCGGCACCCAGTCGAGCCCGGCGGGCAGCTCGCCGATCCGGGGGAACCGCCCGTCCGGGCCGGTCAGCAGCCGGCGCCCGGCCACCGGCAGGGCCAGGTCGTCCGGATGCGGGGACCGGCCGTGGTCGGCGGTGGGCCGGAAGCCGGCGGGCGCGGGCGGTGTGCGACCGGGCCCGCCTGTCCCGGCCGCGTCGGCGTCGCCCGGCGCGCGGGTGCCGCCGAGGCTCACGACGTGGCGGTGCGGCGGTCGACCACGCCCGCCCCGGCCGGCACGTCGAAGGCGGCCGACTCGACCGTGTCGGTGTAGCGGCTCAGGGTGACCTCCGCCGGCTTGCCGTCGAGGGTGCCGGTGAAGCTGCCCAGCACGCCCTCGCTGGTCACGCAGGCGCTGAAGCGGTCGCCGGCCCGGGTGACGTCGACGCAGGTGGCGTGGTGTCCGGCCAGCGTGGTGTCGCTCTGTTCGATGTCGGCGTCGGGGTCGAGGGCCGCGTCGGTGAGCAACCGGATCACCGCCGGTGGGGTGACGAGCCCGTGCTTGCGCGCCTCGCCGTAGACGATCACCGAGGGCTTGCCGGCGGTCAGCACCGGCGGCGACACGGTGCACGCGGTGCGCCCGGCCGTGTTGGCGCACCGGGTCACCGCCTCCTGGGTCACGGTGATCTTGCCGTCCGGCCAGGTGTACGAGGAGCGCAGCGGCTCCTTGGTCTGCGCGATCGACGCGGTCCGGCCGCCGCTGAGCTGGTAGTCGGCGGCCCAGGTCTGCTCCAGTGCCCGGTCCATCCGGGCGGTCAGGTCGTTGACGAGATCGGCCCGCCCGAGGGCGACCCCGGTGTCGTCGAGAGCCTGGCAGCCGGTGACCGAGAGCGACACGATGGCCGAGGCGGCGAGCACGCGGAGAGTCGTCGAGGCGGCGGGCATGCCGCCCAGCCTTGTCGATCGACGCAACCTCTCGCAAACCCGTTGTCGGTTGAGGCCGGAGAATCCGGGAATGTCCGTGTCACCCGCTCGCCGGGGTGCGGCCCCGAAGGGCATACGCGAGGGCGGGGACCGATACGCTGCGTTCAACACCTGCCTCAGCCGCACCGTCGCGGCCCATACCGGACCGGAACACACAAACGAGGAGCGACTCAGTGGCAACCATCGAGGGAATCGTCGCCCGGGAGATCCTGGACTCGCGGGGCAACCCGACGGTCGAGGTCGAGGTCGGGCTCGACGACGGCACGATCGCCCGCGCCGCGGTGCCGTCCGGCGCCTCCACCGGCGCCTTCGAGGCGGTCGAGCTGCGCGACGGTGACAAGGACCGCTACCTGGGCAAGGGTGTCGAGAAGGCCGTCGCCAACATCGAGGACAAGATCGTCGATCAGCTCATCGGCTACGAGGCCAGCGAGCAGCGGCTGATCGACCAGAAGATGATCGACATCGACGGCTCCGACAACAAGGGCGAGCTGGGCGCCAACGCCATCCTGGGCGTCTCGCTGGCCGTGGCGAAGGCCGCCGCGGGCAGCGCCGAGCTGAGCCTCTTCCGCTACCTGGGCGGCCCGAACGCGCACCTGCTCCCGGTGCCGATGATGAACATCCTCAACGGCGGCGCGCACGCCGACTCGAACGTCGACATCCAGGAGTTCATGATCGCGCCGATCGGCGCGCCCACCTTCCGCGACGCGCTGCGCTCCGGCGCCGAGGTCTACCACGCGCTGAAGTCGGTGCTGAAGAAGAAGGACCTGTCGACCGGCCTCGGCGACGAGGGCGGCTTCGCCCCGAACCTGCCCACCAACGCCGCCGCGCTCGACCTGATCGCCGAAGCCGTCGAGAAGGCCGGCTACCGGCTCGGCACCGACATCGTCTTCGCCCTCGACGTGGCCGCCACCGAGTTCTTCGACAACGGCAGTTACACCTTCGAGGGCACCGCGAAGACCGCCGAGGAGATGAGCAACTACTACACCAAGCTCGTCGGCGACTACCCGATCGTCTCCATCGAGGACCCGCTGTCCGAGGACGACTGGAGCGGCTGGGCCACCCTCACGGCGGCGCTCGGCGACCGGATCCAGATCGTCGGCGACGACCTGTTCGTCACCAACCCGCAGCGCATCGCCCGGGGCATCACCGAGCGGGCCGCCAACGCGGTCCTCGTGAAGGTCAACCAGATCGGCTCGCTGACCGAGACCCTGGACGCGGTCGACCTGGCCCACCGGGCGGGCTTCAAGTGCATGATGAGCCACCGCTCCGGCGAGACCGAGGACACCACCATCGCCGACCTGGCGGTCGCCACCGGCTGCGGTCAGATCAAGACCGGGGCCCCGGCCCGCTCCGACCGGGTCGCGAAGTACAACCAGCTCCTGCGGATCGAGGAGGAGCTGGCCGACGCGGCGCGGTACGCCGGCGCCGGCGCGTTCCCGCGCTACCGTTCGGCCTGAGCCGAGAGCTCCGGGGGAGGGGTGTGACGATGCAGCAGCGCCGCACACCGGGTGGCCAGCGGCCCGCCCGTCGGCCGGGTCAGGCCGGCCGGCCGGGCGCGGCCCGGGTCCGGTCGTCGGTCCGCGACTCCGGCGTCCGCGCCGAGCCGCGCGCCGCCGGCCGGTCGCCCGGCGCCGGCCGCGCCACCGAGGGGGTACGCTCCGCGAGCCGCCCCGCGGCGGCCCGGCGTGCCGCGGCCGGTGGCACGGTCAAGCGGCTCACCGCACCCCAACCCCGGCGCTTCACCGGGCGCGCCACCGTGCTCTTCGCGGTGCTGATCGCGCTCGCCCTGGCCTACACCTATCCGGTCCGGGTCTACCTGGACCAGCAGGCCGACATCGAGCGCATGGAGGCGTCCCAGGCGCGCCAGCGGGAGCTGATCCAGGACCTCTCCGCTGAGGCGGAGAAGTGGCAGGACCCGGCGTACATCGAGACGCAGGCCCGGGAGCGGTTCTTCATGGGCCGCCCCGGCGAGACGCTGCTCGTGGTGCTCTCCGACCCGGAGGGCGCCGCCAAGGACGCCGGCAAGGGGGCGAAGCCGGGGCCGCCGAAGCCGCCGGACCCCTGGTACGGCACCCTGTGGTCGAGCGTGCAGGCGGCCAACGCCGAGCGCCCGGACAAGTGAGCACCGAGGAGAGACAGGCACCCGTGAGCGTCGTACCACCGCAGGATCCGGCGGCGGAATCCGTACCCCCGCCGGAGCGCCAGCCGGCCACCGAGGCCGACCTGGCCGCGGTGGCCGCGCAGCTCGGACGCCCGCCCCGCGGCACCCGGGCGGTGGCCCACCGGTGCCCGTGCGGCCTGCCCGACGTGGTGGAGACGACGCCCCGGCTGGCCGACGGCACGCCCTTCCCGACGCTGTTCTACCTGACCTGCCCGCGGGCCACCGCGGCGTGCAGCCGGCTGGAGTCGGCCGGGCTCATGAAGGAGATGGCCGAGCGGCTCGCCGAGGACCCGGAGCTGGCCGCCCGCTACCGGGCGGCGCACGAGGACTACCTGGCCCGCCGCGAGGCGATCGGCCAGGTGCCGGAGATCGCCGGCATCTCGGCCGGCGGCATGCCGGGGCGGGTGAAGTGCCTGCACGTGCACCTCGGGCACGCGCTCGCCGCCGGGCCGGGGGTCAACCCGTTCGGCGACGAGACCCTCGCCCTGGTGGAGAAGTGGTGGGCCGCGGGCCCCTGCGTGGACGTGCCCGCGGCGGAGTGAGATGACCGCCACCGACGAGATCGTGGTCCGCCGCGCCCGCACCGGCGACGTGCGCGGCATCCGGCGGCTGGTGGACACCTACACCGATGACCGGCGGCTGCTCAGCAAGGCCACCGTCACCCTCTACGAGGACGTGCAGGAGTTCCGGGTGGCGGTGACGCCCGACGGCACGGTGGTCGGCTGCGGCGCGCTGCACGTGATGTGGGAGGACCTCGCCGAGATCCGCACGGTCGCGGTCGACCCGTCCTGCCGGGGCCACAAGATCGGGCACCGGATCGTCGGCGAGCTGATCGACGCGGCCCGCGAGCTGGGCGTCGCCCGGATCTTCGTGCTCACCTTCGAGACCGGGTTCTTCGGCTCGTTCGGCTTCCGCGAGATCGACGGCGCCCCGGTGCCGCAGCCGGTCTACGAGCAGCTCCTGCGCTCCTACGACGAGGGTGTCGCCGAGTTCCTCGACCTGGAGCGGGTCAAGCCGAACACCCTCGGCAACAGCCGCATGCTGCTGCGCCTCTGAGCGCCGGCCGTCGCCACATCGCGGACCGAGCCGAGTCGGCTGCCGTAGGGTGGCAGCCGTGACGACGCGTGTGGCCGCCATCGACTGCGGGACCAACTCGATCCGACTGCTGGTCGCCGACCTGCCCGACCCGTCCGCCGGGCCGCAGGCGCCGCTGGTCGACCGGAGCCGCCGGATGGAGATCGTCCGGCTGGGCCAGGGCGTCGACAAGACCGGGCGGCTGGCGCCCGAGGCGATCGAACGCACCCGCGTGGCGCTCGCCGAGTACGCGGCGGAGATCGAGAAGCTGGGCGCCGAGCGGGTGCGGATGTGCGCCACCTCCGCCTCCCGCGACGCCTCGAACGCCGCCGACTTCCGGGCGATGGTCGAGCAGACCCTCGGCGTCGCGCCCGAGGTGGTCACCGGCGACGAGGAGGCCCGGCTCTCCTTCACCGGCGCCGTCCGGGGCCTGCCCGCCGACGCCGAGCCGCCCTACCTGGTGGTCGACATCGGCGGCGGCTCCACCGAGTTCGTGGTGGGCACCCGCGAGGGCGGCGTCCAGGCGGCCATCTCGATGGACATCGGCTGCGTCCGGATGACCGAGCGCCACCTGCACGGCGACCCGCCCGGCCTGGACGAGATCGCCGCCGCGCAGGCCGACATCGCGGTCGCGGTGGACCGGGCGCTGGCGGCCGTGCCGGGCCGGGAGGCCGCCACGCTGGTCGGGCTGGCCGGGTCCGTCACCACCGTGGTCGCGATCGCCCAAGGCCTCCAGGAGTACGACCCGGAGCGCATCCACCACGCCCGGGTGTCGTACGAGCAGGTCGCCGACGTCACCGCCGACCTGCTGGGCAAGACCCGCGAGCAGCGGCTGGCGATCCCCGTGATGCACCCGGGCCGGGCCGACGTGATCGGGGCGGGCGCGCTGGTGCTGCGGGTCATCATGGAGCGCGCCGGGATGCCCTCGGTCGTCGCCTCCGAACACGACATCCTCGACGGCATCGCCTGGTCCCTGGCCTGAGGCGGTCTAGGGTCGGCGGATGGCAGTCAGGCGAATCACGCCGAACATCCTCTCGGCCGACTTCGAGGCGAGCGGCCGCTTCTACCGCGACCTGATCGGGCTCGGCGGCGGTGACGGGCTCGACTGGATCCGGTTCTTCGGCGGCGAGGTCCGTGAGGTCCAGCTCTCGGTGATGAAGCTGGACGTCAAGGCCGGGATCCACGCCGACGTGTCGATCGAGGTGGACGACCTCGACGACGTGTACGCCCGGTGTGTGGAGGCCGGGGCCGACATCGCCTACCCGTTGACGGACGAGCCGTGGGGGCTACGCCGGTTTTTCGTCCGGGACCCGGACGGCACGGTGGTCAACGTGACCCAGCACCACGGGTAGCCGGCTGGTCAGGGCAAGTCACGTCGCCGGCGCGGCCAGTCCGACGACCGCCGGGGCCCGTCCGCGGAGCCGCCCGACAGCAACCCGGCCCAGTCCGAACGGCCGGCCCAGTCCGAACCGCCGGCTCCGGCGGTGGCGCCGACCCGGACCCGTTCCGGCTCGGGCGTGCTGCGCGGCGTGGCCAGCCCGAGGCCGTCCGCGCCCAGTGGACGGTTCCGCTCGTCGGCGGGCGGGATCTCGTCCGCCAGCGCCGGCGCGGGGGTGGCCTCGGCGGGCTGCGGCCACCGCTGCCAGCGGCGGATGCTCACGACCCCGACGAGGAGCAGCGCGCCGACCAGCAGTGTCGTCCCGTTCCGGAGCGGGGCCGCGAGGTCGACCTGGTGGCCGCTCAGGGTCAGCGTGTGGTCGAACAGCTTCGTCACTGCGGTCGGGCTGACCAGCAGGCCCAGGTAGCTGGCCGAGTAGGCCAGGCCGGTCAGCGCCGCGCCCAGGGGCGAGAACCGGAGCGTGGCGATGAGCCCGAGCACGATCCCGGCGGCGGCCAGCACCAGAGCGGGCCGAACGAAATCAGCGCTGTCGAGCGCGCCGCCGTTCTGTGCGGCGGCGAACGCCTGCTCCGACCGGTCCTGTCCGAGGGCGAAGAGAATCCAGGCCAGCGGGCCGACGACGGCCGCGGCGAGCACGGTTCCGAGATGTCGCATCCGGGCAACTTACCGATGTTCCGTGCTCAGGAGCAGGCCCCATAAGCGAAATTTAAGGGCGATCCGCAGCCACGGCGGCCGGGGTCAGGTGCGTTCGGTGGCGAGGCGGGCGCCGAAGCCGAGCAGCGCCGTTCCGGTGAGCCCGTCCAGCCAGCGCCGGACCCGTCGCCGGGACAGCAGGTCCCGCGCCCGGTTGAGCGCCGAGACCAGGACCAGCAGGTACGCGAGGCTGAGCACCGCGTGGCTGAGCGCGAAGGCGAGCAGTACCCCGACCGGTGCCCCACCGCCGACGAACTGCGGCAGCACGGCCAGGTAGAACGCCAGCACCTTCGGGTTGGTGATGTTGGACAGGAAGCCCTGCCGGAACCCGGTCAGCGCCTGCCCGGGCGCGGCGGTGGCGTCACCGGCGAGCGGGGGATGGTCGCCTTGCCAGGCCGACCGCCAGGCCTGTACTCCGAGGTACGCCAGGTAGGCCACGCCGGCCCAGCGGATCGCCTCGAAGAGCGGCTGGGAGCGCACGATGAGCGCGCCGAGCCCGGCGGCGGCGACCAACCCCTGCACCGCGTTGGAGGCCGTCACGCCGATCGCGCTCCACCTGCCGCGGCGCCGGCCGGCGGCCAGGGTGTTGCGGGTGACCACGGCGAAGTCCGGCCCCGGGATGAGGATCAGCACGGTGGCGAAGACGAGGAAGGACGCGTAGCTGCTCCACGACACGCCCCGAGCCTAGCTACCATGTTCTTGACGGTACTCCGCAATCCGCACTAGTGTGCGGAGCGTGGATACGACGCAGCTCCTCAAGGGCGTGCTCGACCTGGCCGTTCTCGCCGTGCTCAAGGACGAGGACGGCTACGGTTACGACATCCTCCGCCGGCTGCGCGAGGCCGGCCTGGAGGAGGTCGGCGACGCCTCGGTCTACGGCACCCTGCGCCGGCTCTTCGCCGCCGGGCTGCTGACCACCTACGTGGTGCCGAGCGAGTCCGGCCCGCACCGCAAGTACTACTCACTCAACGCCGCCGGCCGGGACCAGCTCACCCGCTCCGGCAAGACCTGGCGCTCCTTCGCCACCACCATGGACGCACTGCTGGACGATCGGGGGATGGCGGCATGACCGTCACTGGGCAGGAGATCGCGGGCTACGTCGACCGGGTGCGGGCCGCCCTGGCCGACCTGCCGCCCGCCGTCCGCGACGAGCTGACCGAGGACCTGCCGGAGCACCTCGCCGAGGTGGCCGCCGAGGCCGACGGCACACTTGTCGACCGGCTCGGCGAGCCGGAGGCGTACGCGGCCGAGCTGCGGGCCGCCGCCGGCGCCGAGGCGGGCGCCGGCTCCGGGCGGCGGGGTCGCCGGCTGGCCGCCGCCCAGGCACGCGCCGGCACCCAGCTCCGGGCCCTCGACGCCCAGCTCGGCCCGCTGCTCGGGCAGTCCTCGGTGAGCGAGTTCCTCCGCCCGCTGCGCCCCGCCTGGTGGCTGCTGCGCGGCTGGCTCGCGGCGCTGGTGATCTCCGTGGTGCTCCAGGAGCCCTCGGGGCTGCTCCCGCGGCTCGACGGCAGCGTGCTGGCCGGCCTGTTCCTGCTCGCCGGCACGGTCCTCGCGTCGGTCTGGCTGGGCCGGCGCGCACCCGGCCTCCGGGGCTGGCCGCGGCGGCTGATGCGGCTCGGCACCGCGGCGCTGCTGATCTTCTCCTTCGCCATGCTGGTCAACGTCGACCAGCACGCCAGCTCCGACCAGTTCGGCAGCTACCGGGAGGTCTCGGTCGGCGACCGGTACGACTCGGTCGAGGACGTCTTCGTCTACGACCAGGAGGGGCGGCTGATCCGCAACGCCCAGCTCTTCGACCAGAACGGCGTGCCGATCCGGCTCGGCTGGCCGACCTGCCTGGACGGGACCGGCAACATGCCCCCGCCGCGCAACGCGTACCCGTACTGCCCCGACCGGGCGCCCTTCGGGCCACCGGCACCGGCCGCGCCCGCGCCGACCGTGAGTGCCACCGCGCCGGCGGGCGGAAGCCCCACCCCCGCCCCGAGCGAAAGCCTCACGCCCGCGCCGACCGTGAGCCCGTCGGCCGCGCCCGGTGCGAGCACACCGGCGCCGGCACCGACCCGCTGACGCCGATCCCGAGGGGCGCCCGCCGACCGGCGGGCGCCCCTCGTCACGTCCACCGTGGAGGCGTCCCACCGGGGCCGGTCCCCGGAACGCGCCACAGCAGCCGGCCGGACACGGACCGCCGCCCGCGCCGCCCGGTCCGGCAGGCGAACGGGAGGTGAATGCCACTGTTCTTTCGTCTTCCCCGGGCCGGTGAGCGCGTGGCACGCTACCCGCACGTAACACCCACTGTGCGACCAGCCAACGATGACTGACCGCTAGGAGGACGGGACCATGGGCGAGATGGTGAGCTTCACCGGCAACGGGGGGACGAGCGAGGGGTATCTCGCGATACCCTCCGGCGGTGCGGCCAGCCCGGCGGTCATCGTCATCCAGGACTGGTGGGGCCTGGTGCCCCACGTCCGGGCGGTCGTGGACCGTTTCGCGGACGCCGGCTTCGTCGCGCTGGCGCCCGACTTCCGGCACGGCGGCCCGGCGAGCAAGCCGAGTGAGCCCCGGCAGATGCTGAACAGCACCCAGATGGACGAGGCGGCGAGCGACATCGCGGCCGCCGCCGAATACCTGGCCGACCGGCCCGAGGTCGCCGGCAAGGTGGGCTGCGCCGGGTTCTGCGCCGGCGCGAGCCTGGCCCTCTGGTCCGGCACCTTCTCCGAGCGGATCGTCGCCACCGCCGGCTTCTACCCGCGGCTGCCCTGGGACGGCATGCGCGCCGGAGCGGCGGACGACGCGGGCCGCACCGGCTGGGCCGGCTACGCCGGCAAAGCCGCGCTCATCCACTGCTCCGAGGCGGACGGCCTCTCCGCCGCCGACGGGGTGCAGAGCGTCCGCCGGGCCATCGAGACGGCCGGCGGGACCTGCCAGACCTACGACTACCCGGGCACCGCGCACGCGTTCTTCAACGAGGACCGGCCGGAGCACTTCGACCAGCGGGCCGCCGCCACGGCCTGGGCCCGCACGCTGGAACTCTTCCGGGCCAAGCTTGGCTGAGCCGCGTACCCCCGCCGAGGTGGTCGCCCGCGCCGCGCGGGCGACCGACCTGGCCGACCTCGACGGTGCGGTGAGCAACTGCTTCGCCTGTCCCCGGCTGGTCGCCTGGCGGGAGGATGTGGCCCGGGTCAAGCGGGCCGCCTTCCGCGACCAGACCTACTGGGGCCGGCCGGTGCCCGGCTTCGGCCCGCCCGACGCGCGGATCGGCGTCCTCGGCCTGGCGCCCGCCGCGCACGGCGGCAACCGCACCGGCCGGATCTTCACGGGGGACCGCTCCGGCGACGTGCTCTTCGCCGCGCTGCACCGGGCCGGGCTGGCCAACCAGGCGACCAGTGTGTCCGCCGACGACGGCCTGGCCCTGCGGCACACCCGCATCTTCGCCGCCGTGCGCTGCGCCCCGCCGGACAACAAGCCCACCCCGGTCGAGCGGGACACCTGCGCGCCGTGGCTGCACCGCGAGGTCGCGCTGATCCGGCCCACCCTGCGTGTCGTGGTCGCGCTGGGCGCGTTCGCCTGGGCCGCGTGGTGGCCGGTGTTGCGCGATGTCTACGGACAGCGCCCGCCCACTCCGCGCCCGGCCTTCGGCCATGGGGCACACTGGTCCGGCACATCCGCACCGGCACTGCTCGGCTGCTATCACGTCAGCCAGCAGAACACCTTCACGGGGCGGCTGACACCAGCGATGTTGGACGACGTGTTCGCGCGGGCCAAGGACCTGGCCGGGGTGGACTGAGGAATGCGTGGGGCGGTGGGATGGACCTCGGCGTGCTGCGCAGGTGGTGGCCGGTCGCGGCGGTGATCCTGCTGCTCGCCGTCGGCGCGCTCGCCGCCGGGCACTCCGCCATCGGGGCGAGCCGCATCCCGCCCGCCGCCGACAACCTCCCGTACGTGCCGGACTACCCCTCCCCAGAAGCCCTGCCCTCGATCACGGTCGAGCCCCGGGACCTCGGCGAGCCCACCTCCGGCGGCATTCCGGGCTGGCTCGCGACCGCCGCCGTCGTGGTGCTCGGTGCGGCCGTGCTGGCCGCGGTCGGGTACGTGCTGTGGACCGTGTTCGGCGGGGCGCTGCGCCGGACCACCCGTGCGGTGCCCGCCCAGCGGGCCCGGCGCACCGCCGAGGGCACCGCCCGCGAGGTGGTGGCCGCGCTGGACGCCGGCCTGGAGGAGCTGGACGACCGGTCCACCGACCCGCGCACCGCGGTGATCGCCTGCTGGGTCCGGCTGGAGGAGGCCGCCGGCGAGGCCGGGGTGCCCCGGCGGGCCGGGGACACCCCCACCGATCTGGTCAGCCGGCTGCTGCGCGGCGACCCGGCGGCCGGTGTCCCGGCGATCGTCAGCGCCGACGTGCTGGACGGTTTCGCGCACGTCTACCGCGAGGCCCGCTACGCCACCCACACCGTGGACGAGCGGATGCGTGACCAGGCCCGAGCCGCCCTGCGCCGGCTGCGCGGCGAGCTGACCTCGGCGGCCCCCGATGAGGCGACGGCATGAGCACGAGCATCGACGACCTGCTCTCGTTCGGCGAGGAGCCCGCCGAGGAGGCGCGGCGGCCCGGCGGCGGGCGGACGCGCTGGGTGCTGCGCAGCCTCGCGGTCACCGCCGCGATCACGGTGGTGGTCGTCGTCGGGCTGCGCGCGGTCGGCCTCCAGGTGTCCCTGTGGATCGTCGTGGCGGGCGTGCTCGCCGTGCTCGCCGTCCGCCGGGTCACCGCCGAGCTGTCGCCCCCGCCGCCGTCCCGGGCCGGCGCCCGCGCGCCGGCCGGTGAGGAACCCGACACCTGGAACTGGGCCTCCCGGGACGCTTTGCGCGCCGCGATCAACGGGTGGGAACGCCCGCTGGACTGGTGCTCCGACAACCGGGAGCGGTTCACCGGGCGGGTGCTGCCCCGCCTCGGCGAGCTGGCCGACGAGCGGTTGCGCCAGAAGCACGGCGTCACCCGCGAGTCCGACCCGGCCCGCGCCCGCGCCCTGCTGGGCGAGCCGCTGTGGACGTTCCTCGGCACCCCCGCCCGCCGCCCCCCGTCGCCGCGCGACCTCGCGGTGATCGTCGCCGAACTGGAGAAGCTGTGATGAACGACGTGGACCGGAGCATGCCCCCCGCCGAGGTCGGCCGGCTGGCCCGCGCGGTGCTGGACGCGGTCGGCACGGTCGTGGTCGGCAAGCGGGAGGCGCTGGAGCTGGTCCTGGCCGGCATCCTGGCCGGCGGCCACGTGCTGCTGGAGGATCTGCCCGGCCTCGGGAAGACGCTCACCGCGCGCTCGTTCGCCCAGGCCCTCGGGCTGGACTTCCGCCGTCTCCAGTTCACCCCGGACCTGCTCCCCGCCGACGTCACCGGCTCCTTCCTCTACGACCAGCGCAGCGGGGACTTCTCGTTCCGGGCCGGCCCGGTCTTCACCAACCTGCTGCTCGCCGACGAGATCAACCGGACCCCGCCGAAGACCCAGTCGGCGCTGCTGGAGGCCATGCAGGAGAAGCAGGTCTCGGTCGAGGGCGTCACCTACCGGCTGGACGAGCCGTTCCACGTGCTCGCCACCGCCAACCCGATCGAGTACGAGGGCACGTACCCGCTGCCCGAGGCGCAGCTCGACCGGTTCCTGCTCCGGGTCTCGTTCGGCTACCCGAACCACGACGAGGAGTGGGAGGTGCTGCAACGGCGGATCGCCCGCCGCCGCGAGGAGGCCGAGATCAAGCCGGTGGTGGACGCCGCCACGCTGCGTGCCATGCAGGCCGCGCTGGAGGACGTGGTGGTCGAGGACTCGATCGGCCGGTACATCGTGGCGCTGACCGCGGCCACCCGGGAGCACCCGTCCGCGCTGGTCGGCGCCTCGCCACGCGGCTCGCTCGCGCTGCTGCTGCTGTCCCGGGTCCGCGCCGTGCTCGCCAACCGCGACTACGTGGTGCCGGAGGACGTCAAGGCGGTGGCCGCGCCCGCGCTGGCACACCGGATCACCCTGCGGCCGGAGATGTGGCTGCGCCGGGTGGATCCGTCCTTCGTGGTCGGTGAGGTGCTGGAGTCCACTCCCGCCCCGGCCAGCGGCGCGCTGCCCAGCTACGCGGCCGGACCGTCCGGGCGCTGATGGCCGACCGTCAGGAACCGGCCAGCGGCTGGGCGCCCACCCGGGCGCTCGGCCGGGCCGTGCTGCTCACCGGTCTGCTGCTGGTCGCCGCCGTGCTGCTCGGCCGGATCGACCTCGTCGTGCTGGCCACCCCGTTCGCGCTGGGCACCGCGTACGCGCTGCACCGCCGGCCCACCGCGCTGCCCGACCTGGAGATCGGCGTCCAGGACGCGCACCTGGTGGAGGGCGCGCCGATGACCGCCACGGTGGGGGTGGCGAACCCGGACACCGTCTCCTACGACGTGGCGGTGGTGCGGACCCGGATGTCGCGCTGGCTGCGGGTGGAGAAGGTCGGCTTCGGCGGGACCGGGGTGGACGTGAGCCGTTCCGGCGGCGCCGACCGGCCCTTCGTCACCTCGGTGCCGTCCGGCTCGGCCGTCGACCTGGAGCTGACCGGGACGGCGCTGCGCTGGGGGCGGCACCCGATCGGGCCGGCCGGCGCGCGGGTCGCCGCCGCGGACGGGCTGCTGGTGTCGCGGGCCGTGATCACCGACGCGGTCCGGATGCGGGTCTACCCGATGACCGAGCCGTTCGAGGCGGTCGAGGCGATGCCCCGGGCGGCGGGTCTGGTCGGCGCGCACCACTCGCGCCGGCCGGGGGAGGGCGGCGAGCTGGCCGGGGTACGCGTCTTCGCGCCGGGGGACCGGCTGCGCCGGATCGACTGGCGGGTCTCGCTGCGGGCCCGTCAACTGCACGTGGCGGCCACCCTCTCCGACCGGGACGCCGAGGTGGTGGTGCTGCTCGACGTGCTGGCCGAGGCGGGCCGCTCCGGCGGCGTACGCGGGGCGGCGTCCGTGCTGGACACCACCGTCCGGGCGGCCGCCGCGATCGCCGAGCACTACCTGCACCGGGGCGACCGGGTGGCGCTGCTGGAATACGGTCCCGGCGCCCGCCGGCTGCGCCCGGCCACCGGCCGCCGGCAGTACCTGACCGTGCTGGAGTGGCTGCTCGACGTCAAGGCCGAGTCCTCCCCGCATGAGCCGTACGACCAGGTCTTCGGCGGGCAGCTGCTCTCCTCGGACGCGCTGGTGGTGGTGCTCACCCCGCTGCTCGACGAGCGGTCGGCGCAGATGCTGGCCCGGATGGCCCAGGGTGGACGGTTCGTGGTCGCCGTGGACACCCTGCCGGCCGAGTTGCCGGTGCCGAAGGACCGCGGCTGGGCCGAGGTGGCGTACCGGCTGTGGCGGCTGGACCGGGACACGATGATCGGCCAACTGCGCGAGCACGGCGTGCCGGTGGTGCGCTGGGCCGGCGCCGGCAGCCTCGACCAGGTGCTGCGCGACGTGGCCCGCCTGGCCACCGCGCCGAGGGCGGGTATGCGGTGAGCGCGAGGAACGCGGCGCGGCGGAGTCCCGCAGTCGCGAACGAAGAGTGGTTCAGATGAACGATGTCGTCGAGGGGCTGACCGAGCGGGTACGCACCCTCCAGTACCGGGTGCGGCGGATCGGCCCGACGCCGCTGCTGGTGCGGGCCGGCATCTTCCTCAGCGTGCTGGTCGGCTTCCTGGTCGCGTACCCCGCGCAGGCCCTCATCCCGCGGTCGCTGCTGGCCCTCACGGTGGTGGCGGTGCTGCCGGCGGTCGGCCCGCGCCGGGTCTGGCCGACCTTCGCGGCGCTGGTGACCGTCGGCGGCTGGCTGCTCGCCACGCTCGGCTTCGACCGGCCGCCGGCGCTGTGGCGGCTGCTCGCCGTGGCCACGCTGCTCTACCTGGCGCACACGCTGTGCGCGCTGGCCGCGCTGCTGCCCTACGACGCGGTGGTCGACCCGGACCTGGTGCTGCGCTGGCTGGCTCGGGCCGGCGCGGTGGTGCTGGCGTCCGCCGTGCTCGGCATCGTGCTGGCCGCACTCGGCGGGGCCGGCGGGGACCGGGGTTCCCAGGCGGCGACAGTGGCGGGGCTGCTGGTGGCGGTGGGTCTCAGCGGCCTCCTGGCCTGGCTCCTGCGTCGCAGATAACGGGACGCGACGGGAAGTTGCGCAGGTCACAGGGGTTGTGCTCCGTCACAGAAGAGGGTCTCGATCGGGATTAGCCGAGCCGCCCGGGGAAAGATAGATGGCGTGAATCCGAAGCGGATCCTTGTCGTGGGTGCCGGGCACGTGGGCCTGTACGCCGCTCTGCGCCTGTCCAAGAAGCTGAGCTCCCGTGAGGCCGAGGTCATCGTCGTCGACCCGCAGCCGCACATGACCTACCAGCCGTTCCTCCCGGAGGCTTCGGCGGGCAACATCTCCCCGCGGCACGCTGTGGTGCCGCTGCGGCGGGAGTTGCGCAAGTGCAAGGTCGTGGCCGGCACGGTCACCCGGATCGACCACGACCGCAGGACCGCCGTGGTACAGCCGATCAGCGGCCCGACCCGGGAGATCCAGTACGACCACGTGGTGGTCGCCCCCGGTTCGGTCTCCCGGACCCTGCCGATCCCCGGCCTGCACGAGCACGGCATCGGGTTCAAGACCATCGGTGAGGCCATCTTCCTGCGCAACCACGTGCTGGACCGGCTCGACGTGGCGGCCGCCACCACCGACCCGGAGGTGCGCAGCCGCGCGCTGACGTTCGTCTTCGTCGGCGGTGGTTACGCCGGCATCGAGGCACTCGCCGAGATGGAGGACATGGCCCGGGACGCGCTGCGCTACTACCCGGAGCTGAAGCCCGAGGACATGCGCTGGGTACTGGTCGAAGCCACCCAGCGGGTGCTGCCCGAGGTCGACCGGGACATGGGCGCCTACACGGTGCAGGAGCTGCTCAAGCGGAACATGGACATCCGCCTGGACACCCGGCTGGAGTCCTGCGTCGACGGGGTCGCGAAGCTCTCCGACGGGGCCAGCTTCCCGTCCGACACGATCGTCTGGACGGCCGGCGTGAAGCCGTCGCCGATGCTGGACGCGACCGACTTCCCGCGCGACGAGCGGCGCCGCGTCACCTGCCTGCCGACCCTCCAGATCGTGGACGGCGACCGGGTGGTCGAGGGTGCGTGGAGCGCCGGCGACTGCGCTGCGGTGCCGGACCTGACCAAGGAGCCGGGCAACTTCTGCTCGCCCAGCGCCCAGCACGCGGTGCGGCAGGCCGCCCGGATGGCCGACAACATCGCGAACGTGATCCGCGGGCGCGAGCCGGTCGACTACAAGCACAAGCACGCGGGCAGCGTCGCCAGCCTCGGCCTGCACAAGGGCGTGGCGCAGGTCTACGGCGTGAAGATGACCGGCTGGCCGGCCTGGTTCATGCACCGCACGTACCACATGTCGCGGATCCCCTCGTTCAACCGCAAGGTCCGCGTCGTGGTCGACTGGACGCTGGCGTTCTTCCTCAAGCGTGAGGTGGTCGCCCTGGGCCAGCTGCACGACCCGCGCGAGGAGTTCGCCGAGGCGTCCGCCCCGCCGGTCGGCGCGCGGGGCTGAGCGGAGCGCGACCGAGCAGACGGAGAGGGCCCTTCCCGCACGGGAGGGGCCCTTCGCCGTGTCCGGGTCAGAACCGCCAGGTCCAGGCGTCGGCGATCCGGGTGCCCGGCCCGAAGAGCTGTTCCAGGGTCCCGCGCAGGGTCTCCGCGTGCGGCGCGTCGTCGGTCAGCGCGACGCAGGACGCGCCCCAGAACTCGATGTCCCGGGCGGCCTGCCGGCGTTGGCGGTCGCCCACCGCCGGCGCCACCCCGCGCCGGGCCACCTCGGCCAGCAGCGCGGAGGTCGGCCGCTGGTATGTGCCCATGGTGGCCGAGCCGTTGCGCCCGTACGGGCCGATGAAGAAGCCCTCCGGCATGCCGAAGGCGGCGTCGGCGGCGGTGCCCCAGCGCATCGGCCACGGGTCCGTCGGGGTGGCCGTCGGCACCGGCACCAGCACCCCGCCGGGGCGTACGCACTGCCGCCAGTGCCCACCGGTGACGAACTCGGGCAGCGGCGGCCGGTCGGTGGTGGGCAGGGGCGTGGGGAAGACGCTGAGCAGGGCCGCGCCGACCGCGAGGGGGACCAGCTGCCGCGCCCGCCCCCGCTCGCCGAGGGCCCGGTGCACGGCCAGGGTGAGCACCGTCCCGATCAGCGGCAGCACCACCAGGCCGAACCGCATGGGCAGCGCGCCGTCCACCACCGGCAGGCCGACCAGCAGGGCGTAGGGGCCGGGCACGCCGGTGCGCTCCCCGCCGACCACCACCTCGGGGCCGAGCGAGAGCGCCGCCATGACGAGCGCCCCGGTGACGCAGGCGACGACCAGGGCGCGCCGGCCCAGCCAGACCGCGCAGCCGGCGGCCACCAGCAGCAGCGGCCAGCCCAGGAAGGTGTTGAACTCGGCCGGCCCGGTGGTCAGGCGGGCGGCGTCGGGGCGGCCCAGCACGGACAGCGGGGCGAGCCGGGTCCAGCTGGTCAGGTCGGCCGAGAAGTAGTGCGGGCTGAACATCCCGTCGGAGACGCCCTGCGGCCCGGCGAACTGGAGCCACAGCGGGTACGCGAGCACGAGCAGCGCCAGACCGGCGGCGCACATCAGCCCACCGGCGAAGCCGGGCAGCGCCCGGCGCAGCAGCGACCGGTCGGCCAGCCCGTGGGCGACGGCCATGACCAGCAGGGTGAGCGCGGTGAGGAAGAGCACCTCCTCGCCGACGAAGACCTGGACGATGACGGCCGCGGCCAGCCCGAGCACCGAGCTGGCCAGGCGGCGGCGGTCCGGGCCGTCCGGGCGACCCGCCGGGTCGGCGGCCCGGAGCAGCCGGACCACCAGCCAGACGATCACCGGGACCAGCCACTGGGCCGTCATGTGCAGGTGGGCGTTGCTCTGCGAGACCATGCCCGGACCGAACCCGCAGAGTGCCGCGCCGAGCCCCGCGGCGAGCCGGCGGGCCCGCAGCGTCCGGGTGAACAGCAGGTACCAGGCGAGCGCCGTGCCGGCCAGGTTGGCCGCGGCCAGCAGGGCGAAGGTGACCGGCGCCCCGAGGGCGAGGGTGACCGGGGCGAGCAGCACGCCGAGCGCGATGACCGTGGTGTTCGTCATGAGGTTGACCCCGTCCGGCGCGTTCAACCGGTCGGTGATCAGGCCGAAGTCGCCGAGCAGGGCGCGGGCGTCGGCGGCCAGGAACCACTCGTAGAGGGTCTGGTCGGCCGGGTTGAGGGCCAGCATCCGCTGCCCCGGCGACGGCCACAGCCCGTGGGTGAGCCAGCCGGCGAGCGCCGCGAAGAGCAGGCCGGCCAGCAGGTCCGCGCGGTGCCGGCGGCCGGCGGCCAGCAGCCGGACCGCCCGGCCCGGGCGGACGGCCGGGTCGAGGCGGAGTGCCTCGTCGGGGTCGGGCCCGGGGGCCGTGCGGGCGGCGCTGGTCACGGCCTCGACCATATCGGCCGGGCCCCACGGGGTACGCCAGGCCGCGGCGCAGCCGCTACGGTGAGATCTGCATCGCGCGTGTCGGCGCGCCGGTGTCACCCGCCCGGGTGGTGGAACGGCAGACACGGCCGCCTTAAAAGCGGCTGCCGCAAGGCGTGCGGGTTCGACCCCCGCCCCGGGCACCAACTCTCAGCTTTCCCACAGCTTCGCGCCACGCACGGCGTTGCCACCCCGTTTACCCTGGAGAGGCACGTTCACGTGCATCGACCCCCTGAGGGAGGCCTGAGAAGTGAAGTCCACGAACCCGGTGCTCGCCCGGCTCGGCCAGGCGGCTGAGCGGGAGCGGGCGGCCGGGTACGCCCAGCCCGGGCCGTACGGTCAGCCCGGATTTCCGCAGCAGTACCAGCCGTACCCGCAGCAGCAGCCGTACCCGACCGGTCAGGGCTACCCGGCGGCCCCGCCCACCGTGACCCCGATGACCCTCGACGACGTGGTCGTCAAGACGGTGCTGATGCTCGGCATCCTCGGCGCCTCGGCTGCCGTGGCCTGGGTGCTCGTGCCGGACGCCCTGACCGGCGCCGCCTGGATCGGCGCGGCCGTGGTCGGCCTCGTCCTCGGCCTGGTCATCTCGTTCTCCCGGATGGCCAACCCGGCGCTCGTCGTGGCGTACTCGATCGTCGAGGGCGTCTTCGTCGGCATGGTCAGCAAGACGTTCAACACGTTCTACGACGGCATCGTGCTCCAGGCCGTGGTCGCCACCTTCGGCGTCTTCTTCCTGATGGCGATGATCTACAAGGCGCGGATCATCCGGGCCACCCCGAAGTTCGCCCGGATCATGGTGGCGATCATCGCGGGTCTCTTCGGCGTCATGCTGATCAACCTGGTGCTCGCGCTCTTCGGCGTCAACACCCACCTCCGCGACGGCAGCCCGCTGGCCATCGGCTTCAGCCTGGTCTGCATCGTGGTCGCCGCGCTGAGCTTCGTGCTCAACTTCGCGGAGATCGAGGAGGGCGTCCGGATGGGGCTCCCGCAGCGCTACTCCTGGACGGCCGCGTTCGGCATCGTGGTCGGCCTGGTCTGGCTCTACCTGGAGATCCTCCGGCTGCTGAGCTACTTCCAGGGCGACGACTGACCGACCCCGCCCCACCTGCGACGCCCGCCTGCCGCGCCCGCGGCGGCGGGCGTCGTCGTTTGCCCGCCGCCGCCGGGCCGCCGGGGGCAGAGTGAGAGCCGGGGTACGTCGGCGCGAGGAGGTCGCGGTGCGCAGTGCCAACCCGGTGCTGGACCGGCTGGACGACGTCGGCCGGACCGAGCGGCAGGTGCTCGGTGTCGGGGCCGCCGAGACGATGACGGTGGCCGACGTGGTCAGCCGGACGGCTGGGTTGCTGCTGCTCACCGGCGTCACCGCGGCGGTGGCCTGGGTGGTCGTGCCACAGGCGGTGTGGATCTCGGCGGCGCTGGCGGGCAGCGCCCTGGCCAGCCTGGTGCTCGTGCTGTTCATCTCCCTGAAGCAGGTCACCAACCCGCCGCTGATCGCCGGGTACGCGGTGCTCCAGGGGCTGCTGCTCGGCGTGGCCAGTCGCGCCTTCGAGCTGGTCTACCCGGGCATCGTGGTGCAGGCGGTGATCGGTACGTTCGCGGTCTTCCTCGGCATGGCGCTGCTCTACCGGGCCCGGCTGGTCCGGGCCACCCCGCGGCTGGCCCGGCTGGTCGTCGGCACGCTCATCGGCATCGTGGCGATCGGCCTGGTCAACCTGGTCACCTACCTGTTCACCGGGAAACAGGGCGTCGAGGTCTACAGCCTCTCCGCGCGGGTGGGCTGGCTGCCGTACGTCTTCTCGGTGGTCGCGATCATCGCCGGGGCGCTCAGCTTCATCCTCGACTTCGACCTGGTCGAGCGCTCCGCCCGCAACGGCCTGCCCCGCCGGTACGCGTGGTACTGCGCCTTCGGCCTGCTGGTCGGGCTGATCTTCCTGTACTGGCAGATCCTGCGCCTGCTCAGCTACGTCCGCCGCTGACCGTACGACAACTCCGGCTCGCCGCGCCGCGACCTGCGGCCGCCGTAGACTCGGCCGCGATGAGCGCAGCGGAACTGGACCGGGCCGTGGCCCTGCTGGTCCGACAGGTCGGGCACTGGGAGCAGCCGCGCTGGTCGGCGGCGGCCGAGGGCGGCAACGTGTCCCGCGCCGACCTCGTGCACAAGCTGGTCCAGGAGATCGCCAACCTGGCGGCCGACGCCGAGGGCGAGCCGCGCCGCGAGGTGCCCCGGCTCCCCAGCGACCTGGCCCTGCCCGATCAGCTCCGGGTGGTCGCCGCCGACCTGGTGGCGGCCGGTGCGCCGGAGCCGGTGCTGGCCGGGGCGACCGCCGCGGTGGCGCGGACCCGTTCGGCGCTGTAGCCGGCGGTCAGCCCGTCAGCCAGCGCCGCACCTTCCGGCGGCGGGCCCGGTCGCGCGCCCTGGCCAGCGCCGGGCCGGCCCGGTCGGCCACGGCGGCCTGCCGGGCGTGCAGGAGACCGTAGGTGAAGGTGTTCTCGCCGTCGGCGTACGCCCGCAGCGCCTGCTCGCGCAGCACCTCGCGGGTCACCACCGAGTCCTGGTGCGCGCCGAGCACGTCCTGGAGGTCCTTGAACCGGTCGACCAGCTTCGCGCCGGGCCGGCGCACCTCGACGGCGTACCGGGCCCGCTTGCCGGCCTTGCGGGCCTCGTGCAGGGCGGTGTCGTCCCCGCCGGCCAGCGCCCGGTCCAGCCGCTCGTCGAAGCGGGTCACCGCCCTGCGCACCCGCCGGGTCACCCAGCGGGGCCGTACGGCGCGCGCGGCCGGCCCCTCCACCAGCGCGTCCAGCCGGCGCAGCAGGTCGGTGTAGCGCTCCGAGCCGAGCGCGGCCCGCAGCCCGTCGAGGGCGGTGGCCAGGTCGGCGGCGAACCGCTCGGCGAAGCGGGCCGGCACCGGGCCGAGCACCAGCTCGTCGGGTTCCGCGTGGACCGCGTCGGCCAGCCGGGCGGCCATCACCTGGACGTCCCGGACCGGCCCGAGCTGCCCGCCCAGCCAGCGCAGCTCCGCCCGTACCGCCTCGCTCTCGGCCCGGTCCCACAGGCCCCGGAAGGTCCGCAGCGTGGAGCGGAGCCGGCGGACCGCCACCCGCATGTCGTGCACGGCGTCCTCGTCGCCGCCGAGCGCGCCGGCGTGGTGGCCGATCAGCGTGTCGCGCTGGGCGGTGAGGTAGTCGACCACGGGCGCGGCCGCCGGGTCGGCGGGCGCCGGGCGGGTGGCGGCGAGCCGGCCGCCCAGGGCGCGGTGTGACTTCGAGACCGGGACCGTCCGGGCGCCGGCCGCGCGCAGCCGCTCGTCCACGGCGTCGAGCAGCGCCTCGTCGCCCTCGACCAGCTCGACCTCCAGCTCGTGCCAGGCCTGCCGCTCGCCGCTCACCAGGTCCTCGGCCTGCACGTCGTCCTCGGCCACCTCGGCCAGCGGGCGGCCCGCCGCGTCCAGCAGGCGGCGTTCCCGGCGGTGGGTGACGACCCGCGCGGCCGGGGCGACTGGCCGGCCACGGGACGCGCCACGGAAGAGCGCGACCAGTTCGGGCGGGGGAGCGGCGTCGCCCGGTCCGGCCGGGAACTGGTGTTCGGTGCGCGCGCCGCCGACCGCGCCCACCTTGAGGTGCCAGCCCGCGTCGTGCCCGCCGGTCCGCCGCCGCAGCGCGTAGCCGCTGCGGGCCAGCCGGAGATCGTCGGTGTCCCAATAGACCGCGTCCAGTTCCAGGGCGGTGGCGTCGGACGTCGTCGCGACGCCACCGCACCCGGTCAGGTCGGGCAGCCGGAATCCCTCGTCGCCGGAGTACTTGCGTTCGCGTTCCACGACGGTCGCCATGGCGCCTCCCGTACCCGGCCCCGGCATCGGGGAATCGGCCTCAGTTCAGGCGTTCGAGCACCATGGCCATGCCCTGGCCACCGCCGACGCACATGGTCTCCAGACCGATGGTCTTGTCGTGCCACTCCAGGGCGTTGAGCAGGGTGCCGGTGATCCGGGCGCCGGTCATGCCGAACGGGTGGCCGACGGCGATCGCGCCGCCCATCACGTTCAGCTTCTCCTCGGGGATGCCGAGCTGCCGGTACGACGGGATCACCTGGGCGGCGAACGCCTCGTTGATCTCGACCAGGTCGACGTCGTCGATGGTCATGCCGGCCCGCTTCAGCGCCTGCTTGGACGCCTCGACCGGGCCCAGGCCCATGATCTCCGGGGAGAGCGCGGTGACGCCGGTGGAGACGATCCGGGCCAGCGGGGTGAGCCCGAGGTCGCGGGCCCGCTCGGCGCTCATGATCACCACGGCGGCCGCGCCGTCGTTGAGCGGGCAGCAGTTGCCGGCGGTGATCCGGCCGTCCGGGCGGAAGACCGGCTTCAGGCCGGCCACGGCCTCCAGGGTCACCCCGGGGCGCGGGCCGTCGTCGGTGCTCACCACGGTGCCGTCCGGCGTGGTCACCGGGGTGATCTCGCGGGCCCAGAAGCCGTCCGCGATCGCCTTCTCGGCCAGGTTCTGGCTGCGGACGCCGAACGCGTCCATGTCCTCGCGGGTGATGTCGTGAACCTGGGCGAGGTTCTCCGCGGTCTGGCCCATGGCCAGGTAGATGTCGGGAAGCAGGCCGCCCTCACGCGGGTCGGTCCACACCTCGGAGCCGCCCTGGGCCCGGGCCTTCGAGCGCTCGCGCGCCTCCGCGAAGCGCGGGTTCTCCCAGCCGCCGCCGACCAGCGCCTGCGCCTCCGGCGGGAGGGTGTCCGAGTTGCCCCGGGCGTACCGGGAGACGGTCTCGACGCCGGCGGAGATGAAGACGTCGCCCTCACCGGCCCGGATCGCGTGCATCGCCATCCGCGTGGTCTGCAATGAGGAGGCGCAGTAGCGGGTCAGCGTGGCGCCGGGCAGGCCGTCCAGGCCCAGCAGGGTGGCGACCACCCGGGCCATGTTGAAGCCCTGCTCGCCGCCGGGCAGGCCACAGCCCAGGTAGAGGTCGTCGATGGTGGTGGGATCGAGCGCCGGGACCTTGTCGAGGGCGGCCTGGACGATCGTGGCGGCGAGGTCGTCCGGGCGGACCTCCCGCAGGGAACCCTTGAACGCGCGGCCGATGGGGGACCGGGCGGTGGCGACGATGACGGCGTCGCGGGGCGACTCAATCGGCATGAACCAACGTTAACCCGCCGGTAACTTGTGGCGGAAGCCGCGCGGCGGGCGGGAAATGTCACCCCGCCGGAGGCTCAGTGGTGGTGCCGGTACGCGACCGCGGCGGCCGCCTCCACGGCCGGGAGCAGGGCGTGCGCCCATACCCGGTAGCCGTCGGCGGAGGGGTGGAAGCCGTCGTGGCAGAGGGTGCCCGCGTCCGCCCGGAACACCGGGCCGGTCTCGGTGCCCAGGTCGACGACACTGCCCCCGGCGTCGAGCACGGCGGTCGTCTGGGCGCGCGCCACGCGCCGCCCCGCCCAGCCGAGCACCTGCCGCAGCGGGGACGCCACCGCACGGACCGCGCCGAGGTCGGGGCAGGTGCCCACGACCACCTCGACGTGCGCCTCGCGCAGCCGGCGTACCGCCGAGCCGAGGTAGGCCGCCGCGTCGGCCGGGCGGGCCAGCCCGGTGGCGTCGTTCGCCCCGATCAGGATCACCGCCACGTCGGGCCGCTCGCCGAGCAGCGCCCGGGCCACCTGGGTGGCCAGGTCGGTGGAGCGGGAGCCGGAGACCCCCACGCTGGACAGGTGCACCCGCCGGCCGGTGGGCGCCTCGGCCAGCAGTTGGGCGAGCTGGCCGCCGATGGTCTCCTCGAAGCGTTCGACGCCGACGCCGAGCGCCGACGAGTCGCCGAGCAGCACCAGCCGCAGCGGCGGGGCGTCCGCCCGGCCGACCGTGGCGCGCAGCGCCAGGCCCAGCTCGGGCTGGGCGTATTCCCGGCCGCGGGCGGCGATGGCCTGGCCGGCGAGGACGACCGCCCCGCCCACCGTGCCGGCGAGCAGGGAGAGCGCGGCGGCCCGACCGAGCCGGACCGCGAACTCGTTACGTCCGGTCATGACGACACCTCCCCAGCTCCCCCGACCCGCGGGTCGGACTGCTCGTGGCGAACGGCGTCGACATGAGCATGGCACACGTTGTGCCTGCTGATGATGCCCCTGCCGCGGCCCTCATGCCAGCCCCTCCACCTGGGCCGGGTCGGCGGCGGTACCGGGCTGCGGCACCGCACCGACGCCGAAGAACGCCCGCCGCCGGAGCTGCGCCCAGCGCCCGCCGGGCCCGCGCTCGCGACCCCGGACCTCGGTGGCGCTGACCTCGGTGCCGGCGTGCCGGGCCGCCTCCTGGGCCGCCTCCGGGAGCGACCGCACGCCTTCCGCGCCCGCGAGCGCGGGGCGGCGTTCCTGGCCGGCGCCCAGCGCCGAGAGCACGGTGGGCAGCAACGCCGCCGCGGCCACCGCGTACCCCTCGGCGGACGGGTGGAACCGGTCCCAGGCGAACATCCGGGTCGGCTCGGCGGCGAACCGCGGGCCGAGCAGGTCACCGAGGGAGACCGTCCAGCCGCCCGCCTCGACCACCGCCATCGTCTGGGCGGCGGCGAGCTGGCGGCTCCAGCGGCGGGCCAGCCAGCGCAGCGGCGGCTGGATGGGCCGGATCGCCCCCAGGTCGGGGCAGGTGCCCACGACCACCTCGCAGCCGGCGGCGCGCAGCGTGCGGACCGCGTCGACCAGGTAGCGCACGGCCACCGGGGGCGGTGTGCGGTTGGTGACGTCGTTGCCGCCGACCAGGACGACCGCGATGTCCGGTTCGACCTCCAGGGCCGACTCGACCTGCGGCTTCAGCCCGGCCGACAGGGCGCCCACCACGGCGAACCGGTGCACCCGGACCGGCCGGTGCAGTCGGCGGGACAACCCGGTGGCCAGCAGCGCCCCCGGGGTCTCGCGGCGGCGGTGCACGCCGTAGCCGGCGGCCGAGGAGTCACCGAGGATCACCATGGTGACCGGCGGGCCGGGAAGCTTCGCGCCGTAGACGCCGTCGCAGCGCGGCGGGGGCGCCTCGGCCATGGGGATGGTGCGCCGGGCCTGCCGGGCCTGACCGAGCAGCACCCCGCCCGTGGCGACGGTGGCCGCCACCGTGGCACCCGTGCCGATCGCCGTCAGGCGGGCGATCCGCCGGGCGCGCTGCCAGCCGACCGGCGCGACGGAACCAGCGTCCCCCATGCACCGACATTATCGCGCCACCACGACACCCGCTCTCCCCGTGATCGCCATGGCTGGGACGCGACAGTTCCGGGTACCGGTAGGGCAGGGGCGGGCTTGCGCCGGGACCGCACCCTGGTCGAGCGGAGAGGGGCGAGGAGATGGGGAAGACGTTGAAACGGAGCGCGGCCTTCACCGCGCTGGCCCGGGCGCTGGCGGCCGGCGCGCGGGGTGGCCCGTCGCTGGGCGCCCGGCTGGCGGCGCTGCCGCGGATGATCCGGGCCACCGCCCGGGGCGAGTACGACGGCGGCCTGCGGCTGGCCCTCATGGCCGGCGCGACGGCGTACATCGTCTCGCCGATCGACCTGCTGCCGGAGATCCCGCTGGCGATCTTCGGCCTGGCCGACGACGCGGTGATGGTCACCTGGCTGGCCGGCAGCGTGCTCGCCGAGACCGAGCGCTTCCTGGAGTGGGAGGCACGCCGCAGGTCCGTCATCCCGGGGCATGTGGTGCCCTGACGGCACGTACCCTGGGCGACGAACTGACGACTTACCGGCCGCCCCACGACGGCGGCGCGACGAAGGGCACAACGAGGTGCAGTACTACGACAACGTGGTCGAGCTGATCGGCAACACCCCGCTGGTCCGCCTGCGCAACGTCACCGAGGGCATCCAGGCGACCGTGCTGGCGAAGGTGGAGTACGTCAACCCGGGCGGTTCGGTGAAGGACCGGATCGCCCTGCGGATGGTCGAGGACGCCGAGAAGGCCGGCCTGCTCCAGCCGGGCGGCACGATCGTCGAGCCGACCAGCGGCAACACCGGCGTCGGGCTGGCCCTCGTCGCCCAGCTCAAGGGCTACAAGTGCGTCTTCGTCTGCCCCGACAAGGTCAGCCAGGACAAGCAGGACGTGCTGCGGGCGTACGGCGCCGAGGTGGTGGTCTGCCCGACCGCCGTGGCGCCGGAGGACCCGCGCTCCTACTACAACGTCTCCGACCGGCTGACCCGGGAGATCCCCGGCGCCTGGAAGCCCGACCAGTACAGCAACCCGGCCAACCCGCGCTCGCACTACGAGACCACCGGGCCGGAGATCTGGCAGCAGACCGAGGGGCGGCTCACCCACTTCGTGGCGGGCGTCGGCACCGGCGGCACCATCTCCGGCATCGGCCGCTACCTGAAGGAGGCGTCGGAGGGGCGGGTCCGGGTGATCGGTGCGGACCCGGAGGGTTCGGTCTACTCCGGCGGCACCGGCCGGCCCTACCTCGTCGAGGGCGTCGGCGAGGACTTCTGGCCGGAGACCTACGACCGCTCGGTGGCCGACGAGATCGTCGAGGTGTCGGACAAGCAGTCCTTCGAGATGACCCGGCGGCTGGCCCGCGAGGAGGGGCTGCTGGTCGGCGGCTCCTGCGGCATGGCCGTGGTGGCCGCCCTGGAGGTGGCCCGCAAGGCCGGCCCGGACGACGTGGTCGTGGTGCTGCTGCCGGACAGCGGCAAGGGCTACCTGTCGAAGATCTTCAACGACACCTGGATGGCCCGCTACGGCTTCCTCGACAACTCGGGCACCGAGCCGACCGTGGCCGAGGCGCTCGCCGGCAAGCCGGGCGGCCTGCCCGAGCTGGTGCACGTCCACCCGACCGAGACGGTCCGCGACGCGATCGACTACATGCGGGAATACGGGGTCTCCCAGCTCCCGGTGCTCAAGGCCGAGCCGCCCGTGGTGACCGGCGAGGTGGCCGGCTCGATCGCCGAGAAGGACCTGCTCGACGCGCTCTTCACCGGCCAGGCCCACCTGCACGACACGATCGAGCGGCACATGGCCGACCCGCTGCCGATGATCGGTGGCGGCCAGCCGGTGAGCGAGGCGGTCTCGCTGCTGGAGAAGGCCGACGCCGCCCTGGTGCTGGTCGACGGCAAGCCCAAGGGCGTGCTGACCCGGCAGGACCTGCTGGCTCACCTCGGCGCGCGCTGACCGTTCGACCGAGGGCCGCACCCCCGGCGGGGTGCGGCCCTCGTCGTGTCAGCGGCCCAGCTCGGTGGGCACGGCGACGACGTCGACGAAGGCGCCGCGCCGCAGCACGGTGACCGGCAGGCGGACGCCGATCGCCGGGCCGAGCATCAGCCGTTGCAGGCCCTGGCCGTCCTGCACGGACCGGCCGCCGGCCGCCACGATCACGTCGCCGAGATAGAGCCCGGCCATCCCGGCCGGGCTGCCCGGCACCACCTCGACCACCCGCAGCCCGCGCCGCTGCCCGGTCCGGGCGGTGATCTCCGGCGGCAGCGGTACGGGCACCCCGGCCACGCCCAGCCAGGCCCGGCGGACCCGGCCGTCGCTGGTGAGGTCGGCGATGATCTGCCGGGTGGTGGCGTTGACCGGCACGGCCAGGCCGAGGCCGTAGCCGGCGACCGCCGTGTTGACCCCGACCACGCGGCCGGCCGAGTCGGCCAGCGCGCCACCGGAGTTGCCCGGGTTGAGTGCCGCGTCGGTCTGGATGACGTCCTCGATGAGCCGGGTGACCCGCCCGTCCCGGGCCGGAAGCGACCGGCCCAGCCCGGAGACCACCCCGGCGGTGACCGAGCCGGCCAGGCCCATGGGATTGCCGACCGCGACCACCAGCTGGCCGATCCGCAGCCGGTCGGCGTCGCCCAGCTCCACCGGCGGCACGGTCGTCCGCTCCGCGCGGAGCACGGCCAGGTCGGAGAGCGGGTCGGCGCCCACCACCCGGAACCCGGTCTCGGTGCCGTCGCCGAAGGCGGCCGACCCGTCCCGGGCGCCCTGCACGACGTGGGCGCTGGTGAGCAGCAGCCCGTCCGGGCCGATCACCACGGCCGATCCGGCGCCCGCGCCGCGCGGGGTCCGCACCGACAGGGCGGCCACGCTGGGCAGCACCCGGGCGGCCACGCCGGTCACCACCCGGGAGTACGCGTCGAGCGCGGCGTCCTCCGCCCGCTCGGTGTGCTCGGTGTCCATGCCGGTGCCAACGCGCTGGCATCGACGCCCATGCCCCGATCCGCTCAGAGCGAACGGGCGTAGCGCAGCTGCGGGACGGCGACGGTGCCGATGACGTCCTCGCGCTGCTCGCCGGTGGCGGTCCAGCCGCCCCGCTCGTAGAAGCGGCGGGCGGTCGCGTTGTCCCGGAGCACCCAGAGCACCGCCCGGGACCAGCCGCGGGCCCGCATGGCGTCGAGGGCGTCCACCATGAGCGCCCGCCCGGTGCCCCGGCCCCGCTCGGCCGGCTCCAGGTGGATGGCGTTGAGCAGGCCGGTGGCCGGGTCGCCCGCGTCGTCCGGCCCCAGGTAGCTGAAGCCGACGAGCCGGCCGTCCCGCTCGGCCACGGTCATCCGGTGGTCGGCGCGCTCCCAGGTCACCCGCTCGGCCCAGTACCGGCCCATCGCCTCCGGTGTCGGCTCCGCCAACGCCTCGGCGGGCAGGAACGACGAGTACGCCGCGACCCGGGACCGCTGGTGCAGGGCGCCGACCGCCATGAGGTCGCCCTCGGTGGCGGGGCGCAGGGAGACCGTCACCCGGCCGAGGCTACCCGCCGGGGTGGCACGTGCACGGTCATCAGGTCCTCGGCGATCACCAGATCTCCGGCGAAGTGGGCGCGGGCCTCGTCGGCGAAGCGGCGCGGGTCCGCGTACCGCTGGGAGAAGTGGGTGAGCACCAGCGTGCGTACCCCCGACTCGGCCGCCACCCGCGCGGCCTGGCCGGCGGTGAGATGGCCGACCTCGGCGGCGAGGGCGGCCTCCGACTCCAGGAACGTCGACTCGATGACCAGCAGGTCGGCGTGTTCGGCCAGGGCCCACACGCCGTCGCAGAGCCCGGTGTCCATGACGAACGCGAACCGCTGCCCCGGCCGGGTCACGCTCACCTCGTCCCGCGTGACGCGGCGTCCGTCCACGTCCAGGTGGCCGTCGCGGAGGAGCTGCCCGACCGCCGGGCCGGCGATGCCGTACGCGGACAGCTTCTCCGGCAGCATCCGGCAGCCGTCCGGCTCGACCAGCCGGTAGCCGTACGTCTCGATGGGGTGCTGGAGCCGGCGGGCCTCCAGGGTGCCGATGCCCAGCGTGATCCGCTGGCCGTCGGCCTCGATCGGCTCGACGGCCAGCTCGGCGGTCTCGTAGAAGCTCGACGCGTGGCGCAGCCGGGCGAAGTACTCGGCGCCGCCGGCGGGGAAGTGCACGGCCACCGGGTGCGGGACCCGGTCCAGGGAGAGCCGCTGGATCATGCCGGGCAGGCCCAGGCAGTGGTCGCCGTGGAAGTGGGTGACGCAGATCCGGGTCAGGTCGGTGGCGGAGATCCCGGTGTGCAGCATCTGCCGCTGGCTGCCCTCGCCGGGGTCGAAGAGCAGCATCTCGTCGTCCCAGCGCAGCAGGTAGCCGTTGTGGTTGCGCTGCCGGGTGGGTGCCTGGCTCGCCGTACCGAGGATCACCAGCTCGCGCATGGACACGCGGGGCCTCCTGCCGCAGACATGAAGCGACCCCCGGGGCTTCCGCGCTCGCGCGCGGGCCGGCTGGACTGGGCCGGCACCCCGGGGGTCGGGTGGCTGTCGTGGTTTCGCCGCACCGCTGCCACACGGTCTCGACGATGGTGCCTGATGCCCGCCTCCCGGCGGACGGTGTTTCACTGTCGAGGACAGCGGCTAGCGGACAGCCACCTCACGAGTCCGATTGCTATACAAGTCTGGACCACCTCCTTTCCCGTGTACCGCCACGCTATCGACTCTCCGGTGGGCCCGGCAACGGATTTGGATCACAGGCGGAACGGGAATCCGTCCCGCCCCGGCTCAGTCCAGGCCGATCGGGCCCTCGCGCGGGCCCTCCTCGGAGGCCGGCTGGACGGCCAGCGACGGGAAGTCGGCCAGGTCGCCCTCGGGTTCGGCGTCCCACTCGGGGAAGACCAGCGGCTTCTGGAGGTAGAGGCAGAGCAGCTGGGCGAGGTGCCGCAGCCCGTCCAGGTGGGTGCGCTCGTGGCCGTGGGTGGCGTCCACGCCGAAGCCGAGCAGCGCCACCCGGGCGTGCGCGCCCGCCTCGACCGCCGCCGCCACGTCCGAGCGGTAGTAGTCGAAGACGTCCCGGACCAGGTGGACGCCGTGCTCCCGGGCGATGGCGGCCAGGTGCCGGGTGAGGTGGTAGTCGAACGGGCCCACCCCGTCGCCCATGGCCAGCGTGGCGGCGTCCTCCCGAGACTGCTGGCCGGGCGCGACCACCGCGGCGTCCACCGAGACGATCTCCGCGACGTCGGGGTCGAGGCCGTGGCTGGCGCCGTGCCCGATCTCCTCGGTGACCGTGACCAGCAGGTGCGCGGTGACCGCCGGCGTGACGCCCGCGTCGACCAGCGCCTTAAAGGCGGTCAGCACCGCGGCGACGCCGGCCTTGTCGTCCAGGTGCCGGGCCTTCACGTACCCGCTCGCGGTGATCGTCGGGTGGGCGAGCAGCGCCACGAAGTCCCCGGCGTCGACGCCGAGCGCCCGGAGCCCGGCCTCGTCGGTGACCGGCTCGTCGACCCGGACCTCGACCAGCTCCCAGCCGACGCCCTGGAGGTCGACGCCCTCGTTGTAGCGGTGCCCGCTGGCCTTCAGCGGCAGCACCTGGCCGGTGATCACCCGGTCCAGGTCGTCGGTGAAGATCCGCACGTGGGCGCCCTCGGCGAAGCGGGCGCTGTGCGTGCCGATCGGCTTCACCTCCAGCCGCCCGTTGTCCTTGAGCCGCTTCACCATGCCGCCGATGGTGTCGGTGTGCACCACGATGGCCCGGTCCGCGCCGGTCTGCCGGGGCCCGGGCAGGCTGGCGCTCAGCGCCCCGCGCCGGGTCAGCGTCGAGCCGATTCCGAGCGCTGACAGCCGCTCGCCCACGTACTGCTGCACGTGGTCGGTACGCCCCGACGGGCTGGGGATCTCCAGCAGCTCGACCAGCACCTGTTGCAGGTAGTCGAGGTCGAGCTCCAGCGGCTTCGGGCTCACGCGGCACCTCCCGCGCCGGCCGGCGACCAGAGCCGCTGCGGGGCCCGGGTGCCGGGGAAGAGCAGGTCGACGAAGCGCTCGGCGGTCGGCTGCGGCTCGTGGTTGGCCAGGCCGGGCCGCTCGTTCGCCTCGATGAACACGTGCTCGGGCCGGTCGGCGGCGGGGACCAGCAGGTCCAGCCCGGTTACCGGGATGTCCAGGGCCCGGCTGGCCGTCACGCACGCCTCGGCGATGGCCGGGTGCAGCTCGGCGGTCACGTCGTGGATGGTCCCGCCGGTGTGCAGGTTGGCGGTCCGGCGTACGGCCAGCACCTGCCCCTCGGGGAGCACGTCGTGCATGCGGTGGCCGGCCTCGGCCACCACCTCGCGGGTCATGTCGTCGATGGGGATCCGGGACTCGCCGCCCGTGGCGGCCGCCCGGCGGCGGCTCTGCCGCTCGATCAGCTCGGTGACGTCGTGTACCCCGTCCCCGGTGATCTGCGCGGGCCGGCGGACCGCGGCGGCCACCACCTCGTGGTCGATGACGACCACCCGCAGGTCCTCGCCCTCCCGCAGCTCCTCGATCAGCACGTCGGGGCAGAAGCGGCGGGCCAGCCCGACCGCGGCGGTCAGCGCCTCCGCCGTGCGGACCCCGACCGTGATGCCGTTGCCCTGCTCACCCCGGGCCGGCTTCACCACGACCGGGCCGACGTCGGCCAGGAAGGCCAGGTCCTCGGCGTCGCCGGTGGCGGTGCGGCCCCGCGGCACGGACAGCCCCGCCTCGGCGAGGATGCGCCGGGTGACCCGCTTGTCGTCGCAGCGGCTCATCGCCACCGCCGAGGTCAGCTCCGACAGCGACTCACGGGTGTGGACGGTCCGCCCACCGCTGGTCAGCCGCAGCTCGCCCCAGCGCGGGTCGGTCACCTCGACCCGGATGCCGCGCCGCATCGCCTCGTCCGCGACGATCTTCGCGTACGGGTTCAGCTCGTCGTACCCGTCGGGCATGGCGGGCAGGAAGAGCCGCTCGTTGATCGGGTTCTTCCGCTTCACGCAGAGCGTCCCGGTGCGGTGGAAGCCGAGCCGCTCGTAGAGCCGGATCGCCCCCGAGTTCTCGGCCAGCACCGACAGGTCCACGTACGCCCGGCCCCGCGCGTCCAGCCGGTCCGCCAGCGCGGTGAGCAGCGCCTGACCGGTGCCCGGCGGCGCGGTGTTGAAGTCCACGGTCAGGCACCAGAGGCTGGCGCCGTTCTCCGGGTCGCCGAAGACCGCGACGTGGTCCACGCCGGTGATGGTGCCGACCACCTCACCGGTGGCGTCCTCGGCGACCAGGTGCAGGAACCGGTCGGTGCCAGCGTTGTCGACCAGCACCTCCACGGGCGCGGTGACCATGCCGTTGCGGGCGTAGATGCGGTTCACCGCGTCCGCGTCGCCGGCGTCGCGCAGCGGCCGGACGCTCAGGCCGGGGATCTCACCGCCCTCGGTGGCGGCCGGCCGGTGCTCGCCCAGCGGCAGCCGGTAGGTCAGCGACGGGTCGATGAACAGCTCGTCGGGGAGGCGGGAGACCAGCACGTGCGGGTCGCGCAGGTAGATGCAGATGTCCCGGGCGCCGACGGCCTCGGAACGCAGCACGTCGGCGACCTCGACCTGTTCGGCGAAGGTCTGCCCGAAGACCAGCCGGCCCCAGCCGCAGTCCAGCACCACGGCGGACGCGTCGCCGGAGCGGCGGTCGGGTTCGGGGGCGCCGGGTGCCACCGGATCGCCGCCGGGGCCGACCCGTTCCCGGCGCCGGCCCAGCACCCGTTCCCGGTCGGTCGGTGCGGTTCCGGTCGCGAGGGTGTCGGTCACGGTCAGTCGATTCCGTGGCTCTGGAGCCACATTTCCAGGAGTCCCAGCTGCCACAGCTTGTTTCCGTTCAACGGGGTCAGTTCGGCGTTCGGGTCGGCGAGCAGCGCGTCGACGTAGTCGGCGCGGAACAGGTCGCGGCGTCGCGCCTCGGGCGCGGTGAGCGCGTCGCGTACCCGGTCGAGGAGCTTGTCCTCCAGATGCGTGAGGCCCGGGACGGGGAAGTAGCCCTTCGGCCGGTCGATGACCTCGTGCGGCAGGACCCGCCGGCCGATCTCCTTGAGCACGCCCTTGCCGCCCTGGGCCAGCTTCAGCTCCGGCGGGCAGCTCGCGGCCAGCTCGACGAACTCGTGGTCGAGGAACGGCACCCGGGCCTCCAGCCCGTGCGCCATCGTCATGTTGTCGACCCGCTTGACCGGGTCGTCGGTCAGCATGACCTGGGTGTCGATGCGCAGGCCGGCGTCCACCGCGGTCTGCGCCCCGGGCCGGCCCAGGTGGGCGGCCACGAACTCCCGCGCCGGGTCGCCGTCGGCCAGCCACGCGGGGTTGAGCACCCGGGCCACGCCGGCCGCGTCGCGGTCGAAGAACGCGCTCGCGTACGTCTCCAGCGCCCGCTCCCGGTCGACGCCGGCCAGCGGGGGGTACCAGTGGTAGCCGCCCAGGATCTCGTCCGCGCCCTGACCGGACTGGACGACCTTGACGTGCCGGGCGACCTCCTGGCTGAGCAGCCAGAACGCCACGCAGTCGTGGCTGACCATGGGCTCGCTCATGGCGGCGACGGCGGACTCCAGCGGCGGCAGCAGGTCGCCGGTGGGCACCCGGATCTGGTGGTGGTCGGTGCCGAAGGTCTTCGCGACCAGGTCGGAGTAGACGAACTCGTCGCCCTCCCGGCCGCCCACCGCGTCGAAGCCGATGGAGAACGTGGCCAGCCCGGACTGCCCCTCGCCGGCCAGCAGCGCGACCACGAGGCTGGAGTCGAGCCCGCCGGAGAGCAGCACGCCCACCGGCACGTCGGCCACCATCCGGCGGCGGACGGCGGTGGTCAGCGACTCCAGCAGCGCGTCCTGCCAGTCCCGCTCGGACCAGCCGGCCCGCTCTGCGGCGCGCGTGAAGGCCGGGTCCCAGTAGACCCGGTCGCGGCTGGTGCCGTCCGGCTCGTACACCCGGACCGTGGCCGGGGGGAGCTTGGCGACGCCGCGCAGGATGGTCCGCGGCGGCGGCACGATGCTGTGGAAGCTCAGGTAGTGGGCGAGCGCCACGGAGTCGATGCCGGTGTCGACGCCGCCGCCGGCGAGCAGCGCCGGCAGGGTCGAGGCGAAGCGCACCACGCCGGGACTCTCGGCCAGGTAGAGCGGCTTGATGCCGAGCCGGTCCCGGGCCAGCACGAGGCGGCCGGTGTCCCGCTCGCTGATCGCCACCGCGAACATGCCGACCAGGTGGTCGACGAAGTCGAGCCCCCACTCGGCGTACGCCTTGACCACGACCTCGCTGTCGCCCGCCGAGAAGAAGCGGTGCCCCCTGGCCTGCAACTCCTCGCGCAGCTCGCGGTAGTTGTAGATGCAGCCGTTGAAGACGCCGGTGAGCCCGGCGGCCGGGTCGACCAGCGGCTGGCCGCTGGCGGCCGAGAGGTCGATGATCTTCAGGCGGCGGTGGCCGAGGGCGACCGGCCCCTGGGACCAGACCCCGCTGTCGTCCGGGCCCCGGTCGCTCATGGTGGCCGCCATCCGCTCCACCGCCGCGACGTCGGCCCGCGATCCGTCCCTTCGGAACTCTCCTGCCAGTCCGCACATGCCAGGCAATGCTGCCAGAGGAGGTTGCGGTTCGCCTGTTGAGCTGATGTCCCGAGCGTTACGTCTTTGCTAGGATGCGCGCCCACGCCGAACGGGCGGCTGGCCTGGGTGAAGATCCGGTAGGCGGGCGGGCCGGGTGCCCGAATCGGGCCGGGCCCACGGTGTGACAAACACCGCAGGCCCGGAAACGGACACCGGGTCGCTCAGCCGGCGGTACGGGCCACCCCCACCGGGCAGCTCAGGCCGTTGGGGCCGTGGTTGCAGTACCCGTTCGGGTTCTTGGTCGGCGCCAGGTACTGCTGGTGGTAGTCCTCGGCGAAGTAGTAGTCGCCGAGGCGGGCGATCTCCGTGGTGATCTCACCCTTGCCGGCCCGCGCCACGATCGGCGCGAAGGCGTCCCGCGAGGCCTGCGCGGTCGCCAGTTGCTCGTCGGTGGTGGCATAGACGGCCGACCGGTACTGCGTGCCGACGTCGTTGCCCTGGCGCATGCCCTGGGTCGGGTCGTGGTTCTCCCAGAAGACCTTGAGCAGGTCCTCGTAGCTGATCCTCGACGGGTCGTAGACCACCTGGACGACCTCGGCGTGCCCGGTCATGCCGGAGCAGACCTCCTCGTACGTCGGGTTCGCGGTGTAGCCACCCGCGTAGCCGGCCGACGTGGTGAGCACGCCCGGGAGGGTCCAGAACAGCCGCTCGGCACCCCAGAAACAGCCCATCCCGAAGACTGCGACCTGCGCGCCCTCGGGGAAGGGACCCTTCAGCGAGGACGGCAGCACCTCGTGCCGGTCGGCGATCGGCATCGCGATCGGGCGGCCCGGCAGGGCCTGGTCGGGAGAGATCATCTCGGCCTTGATGCGGCGAAGGAACACGGTGGGACTCCTCTCTTGGCTTTCCCAGCGTGTGCAACAGCGCCGGTCCCCGGTTCCTTACCCGGGGGTCCCCGCCTCAGGCCAGCGCGGCGGCGACCCGGCCCGCGAAGTCCTCGGCCTCGGCGTCGTCCGCGTAGCGGGTTCGCGGCCAGAAGAAGCCGCGCAGCCCGTCGCCCTTCGTCCGCGGCACGACATGGGTGTGCAGGTGGGGGACCGACTGGGACACCTTGTTGTTCATGGCCACGAACGTCCCGCCGGAACCCAGCCCGGCCTCCACGGCCACGGCGAGCCGCTGCACCAGCCGGAAGTAGCCGGGCAGCGCGTCGGCCGGCAGGTCGGCCAGGGTGACCAGGTGCGTGCGCGGCACCACCAGCACGTGCCCCTTGAACACCGGCCGGGTGTCCAGGAAGGCCACCCCGTCCGCCTCGTCGGCGACCCGGAACGCGGGCACCTCGCCCGCCACGATCCCGCAGAACACGCACCCACTCACCCCGCCAGGCTAGGCGCTGCCCCGCGATCCTGCCGGTCCCCGCGCCGATCTTGGACAGTTGCCGTCCGCCTGGAACAGCAAGCCGGGCGGGTTCCACGCGGTGGGACGGGCGGGCGGACTAACGTCTCGGGAATGAGTCACGGCTTCGAGACGCTCGCCATCCACGCCGGTCAGGACCCGGAGGCCCGCACCGGCGCGGTGATCCCGCCGATCTATCAGACCAGCACCTACGCCCAGGACGCCGTCGGCGCGCCCCGGGAGGGCTACGAGTACAGCCGCTCCGGCAACCCGACCCGCGACGCGCTCCAGGAGTGCCTGGCGGCGCTGGAGGGCGGACCGGTGGGGCTCGCCTTCGCAAGCGGCCTGGCCGCCGAGGACACCCTGCTGCGCACCGTCTGCAAGCCGGGCGACCACGTGGTGATCCCGGACGACGCGTACGGCGGCACCTACCGCCTGTTCGCCAAGGTGGCCGAGCGCTGGGGGCTGGACTACACCCCGGCCCGGGTCTCCGACCCGGACGCGGTGCGGGCCGCCATCCGTCCCGGCGCCACGAGGATCGTCTGGGTGGAGACCCCGACCAACCCGCTGCTCGGCATCGCCGACATCGCCGCGCTGGCCGCCGTCGCGCACGACGCCGGCGCGCTGCTGGTGGTCGACAACACCTTCGCCTCGCCGTACCTCCAGCAGCCGATCGCGTTCGGCGCGGACGTGGTGGTGCACTCCACCACCAAGTACATCGGCGGACACTCCGACGTGGTCGGCGGCGCCCTGATCGCGGCCGACCGGGCGCTCGGGGAGGAGCTGCGTTACCACCAGAACGCGATGGGCGCCGTGAACGGCCCTTTCGACGCCTGGCTCACCCTGCGCGGCATCAAGACCCTCGGGGTACGGATGGACCGTCACTGCGACAACGCCGAGCGGATCGCGGCCTACCTGGACGGTCACGCCAAGGTCGCGCAGGTCATCTACCCCGGCCTGCCGGCGCACCCGGGTCACGAGGTGGCCGCCAAGCAGATGCGCCGATTCGGCGGGATGATCTCCTTCCGCGCGGCGGGCGGCGAGGAGCACGCCGTGGAGATCTGCAACCGGGCGAAGCTCTTCGTGCTCGCCGAGTCGCTCGGCGGGGTCGAATCCCTGATCGAGCACCCGGGACGGATGACACACGCGAGCGCTGCCGGCTCGCCGCTTGAAGTTCCCGGCGATCTCGTGCGACTGTCTGTCGGCATCGAGACGGTCGACGACCTGCTCGCCGATCTGGAGCAGGCGCTGGGCTGACCGCTGGCTGGGGAGGATGGCCGTGCAGGACATCATGCCGACGACCTGGGTGGGGGCGACCGCCAAGCAGATCGCCCGGGGCGTACGCCGGGGTGACGTCTCCGCCACCCAGGTCGTGGCCGACCACCTCGACCACATCGCCCGGGCCGACGCCGAGCTGGCCGCGTTCCGCAGCGTGCGCGCCGGCGAGGCGATCACCGAGGCGGAGAAGGTCGACGAGCAGGAGGACCTGGCCAACCTCCCCCTGGCGGGCGTGCCGGTCGCGGTCAAGGAGAACACCCCGGTGGCCGGCCTGCCGACGTGGAACGGGTCGGCCGCCGTGCGTACGCCGGTGGCGGAGGCCGACCACGAGGTGGTCCGCCGGCTGCGCGGCGCGGGCGCGGTGATCCTCGGCGTGACGCGGATGCCGGAGCTGGGCCTCTGGGCCCTCACCGACGACGAGACCGGGGTGACCCGCAACCCCTGGGACCCGGCGCGGACCCCCGGCGGCTCCTCGGGCGGGGCGGCCGCCGCGGTGGCCGCCGGGCTGGTGCCGATCGCCCACGGCAACGACGGCCTCGGCTCGATCCGCATCCCGGCCGCCTGCTGCGGGCTCGTCGGGCTCAAGCCGGGCCGGGGCGTGGTGCCCTGCCAGCTCGGCGCGGACGACTGGTTCGGCCTCACCGAGCACGGCATGCTCACCGGCACGGTGGCCGACGCGGTGGTCGGCTTCTCCGTGCTGGCCGGGCGCCGCCCGGACAAGCTGGTCCCGCCGTCGCGGCTGCGGGTCGGCGTCTCGCTGCGCTCCCCGGTGCGCGGCGTCTCGCCGGACGCGCCGAACCGCGACGCGGTCGCCGCCGCCGGCCGGCTGCTCGCCGCCGCCGGGCACGACACCGTTCCCGCCGACCCGGTCTACCCGACCCGGCTCGGCCTTCAGGGCATCGCCACCTGGTTCGCCGCGGCCGCCACGGAGGTGCAGGCCGCGGGCGTGGAGCGGCGCGGCCTCCAGCGGCGCAGCCGCCGGCACGTCGCGCTCGGCGAATGGGCGCAGCGCCGGGGGTACGTGCGCGAGGCCGACCGGGCCGCCTGGCGCGAGCGGTCGGTGAACTTCTTCGCCGACCACTCGGTCGACCTGCTGCTCACCCCGGCGCTGGCCGGCCCGCCGCCGGAGGCCGCCGGCTGGTCCGGCCGGTCCTGGGTGGCGAACATGAAGGCCAACATCCGGTACGCCCCGTACGCCGCGCCCTGGAACATCGCCGGGCTGCCGGCGATCGTGGTGCCGGTCGGCCGTCGTCCGGACGGCCTGCCGGTGGCCGTGCAGTTCGTGGGCCCGCCCGGCTCGGAGCTGCTGCTGCTGGGCGTCGCGGGGCAGTTCGAGATGCAGGCGCCGTGGCAGCGGCACGCCCCCGGCTACCCCCGGGTCGGGACGGGGTCGCCGGCCCACGCATGATCGTCTAGCGTGTGCGGGTTCCGCACGCCGATCACGGGGACGACGCCGATGCACTGCCAGACCTGCGGGGCCGACAGCTCGACCGTCGGTGCCTGCCCGCGCTGCGGCGTCTCTCCGGACCGGCCGGCCCTGTCGCCGGGGATGCCGACGTTCGCGGTGCACGGGATCGGCCTGGCCGCGGCAGTCGGGGTCGGTCTGACCGCACTGCTGTACACCCTGGTGGCGCTCGCGCCGGCCCTGTACGTCCTGCTCACTCCGCCGGGCGGCGGCCCGGACCGGGAGCAGACGCCGCTCGTCACCGAGGGGCTGCTCTCCCTGCTGTACACCGTGGTCTTCCTGGTCACGGCGGTCCTGGTGATGGTCTGGATGTTCCGGGCCCGGAAGAACACCGACGCGTTCCCCGGCGGCCGGAAGGTCCTGGCCCCGCACTGGGCCATCACGGGCTGGTGGGTGCCGGTGGCCAGCCTCGCCGTGCCGTGCGTGGTGATGGTCGGCATCGTCCGGGACAGCCTCGACCGGGTGTGGCTGCGTGTCCTGGTCGCCGTCTGGTGGGTGGCCTGGCTGGCGTTCGGCGTCGCCGATCTGGTCACCAGCCTGACCGAGGTGGGTGACCGGGTACGCCGCGCCGAGCAGGGGCTGGCACCGGATCTCGACCACTACCGGGATGCCGCGCTGCGCAACAGCCTCCCGGCACTGGCCTGCCTCGTCGCCGCGGCCGCACTGGTCGCGGTCGTGCTGCGGATCTCCGCCGCGCAGCAGGCCCGGATCGACGGGGCGGCATGGCGCGTCGCGCTGCTGTCATCATCGGGTCCGGCGCAGCTGGTGACCGGGCCGCCGCCGCGAGTGGCTGACCCGACCGTGGCGTCGCCGCAGGTTCCCCCGGGCCCGGGTGGCACGATCGGGGCATGACGGAACTGGTCGGTCTCGCCGACGTACAGGCCGCGCGGGAACTGCTCGCCGGCGTCACCCGCACCACCCCGCTGGAGCCGTCCCGGCCGCTCAGCGCCGCGCTCGGGGGGCCGGCCTGGCTCAAGTGCGAGAACGTGCAGCGCGCCGGGTCGTACAAGGTGCGCGGCGCGTACGTGCGGATCTCCCGGCTCTCGGCGCAGGAGCGGGAACGCGGGGTGGTCGCGGCGAGCGCCGGTAACCACGCCCAGGGGGTGGCGCTCGCCGCCGGCCTGGTCGGCGCACACGCCACGGTCTTCATGCCGGTCAACGCGCCGCTGCCGAAGGTCGCTGCCACGAAGGGGTACGGCGCCCAGGTCGAGCTGGTCGGCAACACGGTGGACGAGTCGCTGGTCGCGGCGCAGACCTTCGCCGAGCGGACCGGGGCGGTGTTCATCCACCCGTTCGACCATCCGGACGTCATCGCCGGCCAGGGCACGGTGGCCCTGGAGATCCTCGAACAGTGCCCGGACGTGAAGACCATCGTGACCGGGGTGGGCGGCGGCGGGCTGATCTCCGGCCTCGCGGTGGTCGCCCGGGCGCTGCGTCCCGACGTACGCGTGGTCGGGGTGCAGGCGGCCAGCGCCGCCGCCTTCCCGCCCTCGCTCAAGGCCGGCGAGCCGGTCCGGCTGCCCTTCTTCTCGACGATCGCCGACGGCATCGCGGTCGGCCGTCCCGGCGAGCTGACCTTCACCCACGTCCGCGAGCTGGTCGACGAGATCGTCACGGTCTCCGAGGAGGACATCTCCCGGGCGCTGCTGATGCTGCTGGAGCGCGGCAAGCAGGTGGTGGAGCCGGCCGGCGCGGTCGGAGTGGCGGCGCTGCTGGCCGGTGCGGTGGAGGTGCAGGCACCCGTGGTGGCGGTGCTCTCCGGCGGCAACATCGACCCGCTGCTGATGCTGCGGGTCATCGAGCACGGCCTGGCGGCGGCCGGTCGCTACCTGCGGGTCACCGTCCGCTGCACGGACCGGCCGGGCCAGCTCGCCTCGCTGCTCGGCGAGATCGCCGAGCACCGGGCCAACGTGGTCGACGTGGTGCACCAGCGGGCCAACCCGCACCTGCGGCTCGGCGAGGTGGAGGTGGCGCTCTCGGTGGAGACCCGCGGCGTGGAGCATTCGGACACCCTCATCAGCGCCCTGCGGGCCAGCGGCTACCAGGTGGTCTTCGCCGGCGAGGGGTGAGCCCCCGCGAGACGCGACCGCCCCGGCCGGACGGTGCCGGTCGGGGCGGTCGGGGTGTGGCTCGGGGCCGAGGAGCCTGTCAGCCTCGGTCGGGTCGGACCCGAGCCGTCCGGCGCGGGTCCGGAGCGGTCAGCCGGAGAACGGCTCGAACTTGACCACCGTCACCTTGATGTCGGCGCCGCTGGGCGCCGTGTAGGTGCAGGTCTGGCCCGCCTTGCCGCCCAGGATCGCCTTGCCGAGCGCGGACTCGGGGCTGTAGACGGTGAGGTCGGTGGTGGAGGCGATCTCGCGGGAGCCGAGCAGGAAGGTCTCCGTGTCGTCGGCGTCGTCGTCGAAGTAGATCGTCACGACCATGCCGGGCGACACCGCGTCGGCGGTCGGGGCCTCGCCGACCTTGGCCGTGCGGAGCAGCTCCTTCAGGTAGAGGATGCGACCCTCCGCCTTGCCCTGCTCCTCGCGGGCGGCGTGGTAGCCACCGTTCTCCCGCAGGTCGCCCTCCTCGCGCCGGGCGTTGATCTCGGCGGCGATGACCGGCCGGTTGGCGATGTGCTCGTCGAGCTCGGCCTTCAGACGGTCGTATGCGTCCTGGGACAGCCAGGTGGCGGGCGCCTCGTTGTCATTGGTGGACACAGGCGAACTCCTTGTTGGTGCGGACTGGCTGACAGGTGAACTACCAAGTTACCAGTGCCGGGCACCTCAGGGTGTCGCCGATCACCCCGGGTGCCGGCGGCGGGACCCGGGGTGCGTACGTCCCGGCGGCTCGCCGGGCCTCCGGCTCAGCCGGTCGGTCGGCAGCGCAGCACCTCGCCGATGAAGGGCCGGGCGGTGGTGGGCACCTCCTGCCGGGCCCGGACGTGCCGCTCGCCCGGCGCGGCGGTCACCGTGGTCTCGACGTGGCCCACCTCGGCGCCGTCGTGGGAGCGGGCCCGCAGCAGGCAGGTGGCCGAGCCGCCCTCGGGGACGGTGACCCGGAAGTCGACCGTCACGCCGGAGTCGGTGATCCCGGTGTAGGTGATCACCTCGGCGCGGTAGTCCGGATCCCCGTACTGGTTGTAGAGCCGCATGGCGACCAGCCCCAGGAGCGCCAACAGGACGGCGGCCACCAGGACGAGCAGGATCGGACGGCGGCGCCCCGGCTCCCGGCGGCGGCCGTACCGGCCGGGCGGGAAAATCGGTGCACCCGGTGCGACTGTGGCGTGCGTCTCGCTCACCGGCGGGTATCTCCTGGCGTTGTTGTCGGCGGCATCGGCAAGAATGGCAGAGTCCATCTTCCCAGCCCGGCGCTGAGTCAAGGATGGCAGGTCGGCCCCGCCGCCGATCGGCCACCACGGGGGCTTTCGCGGGCGCGGGGGGAGATTCCGGCAGGTCAGCCGGGCGGGCCCGGGCGGGCCGGGCCCGGTGGGCACAGACGAGGAGCGCCGAAGGTGGCAGAACAGCTGCGGCTCATGGCGGTGCACGCCCATCCCGACGACGAGTCGAGCAAGGGCGCGGCCACCATGGCGAAATACGTCGCCGAGGGAGTGGATGTCCTGGTCGTCACCTGCACCGGTGGCGAGCGGGGCAGCGTGCTCAACCCCAAGATGGACCGGCCCGACGTGTGGGCCAACATCGGCGACATCCGCCGCGCCGAGATGGACGCGGCCCGGGCCATCCTCGGCATCGAGCAGGCCTGGCTCGGCTTCGTCGACTCCGGCCTGCCCGAGGGCGACCCGCTGCCGCCGCTGCCGGAGGGCTGCTTCGCCCTGGAGGACGTCGAGGTCGCGGCCGCCCCGCTGGTGCGGCTCATGCGCCAGTTCCGCCCGCACGTCGTCACGACGTACGACGAGGAGGGTGGCTACCCGCACCCCGACCACATCATGACCCACAAGGTGACGGTGGCCGCGTTCGAGGCCGCCGGCGACCCGGAGCGCCACCCCGAGCTGGGCGAGCCGTGGCAGCCGCTCAAGCTCTACTACGACGTGGGCTTCTCGCGTGCCAAGATCATGGCGCTGCACGAGGGGATGCTCGCCGCCGGCCTGGAGTCGCCGTACGGGGACTGGATGAAGCGCTGGGAGGATCGCGCCGACAAGGGCGAGCGGATCACCACCCGGGTCGACTGCGCCGAATACTTTCCGGTCCGCGACGACGCGCTGCGCGCCCACGCCACGCAGATCGACCCGGACGGCTTCTGGTTCCAGGTGCCGATGGACCTCCAGCAGCGTGCCTGGCCGACCGAGGACTTCCAGCTCGCCCGCTCGCTGGTCGACAGCCCGCTGCCCGAGTCCGACCTCTTCGCCGGGGTGCGCGAGACGTGCCGTGCCCGCTGATTCCCCGGCGGGCTACGCTGGTGGTCAGCCGCACATCGGAGGAACACCATGCTGACCACCGCCCAGGTGCTCGCGGAGAACAACTTCGGTGACACCCGCACGGGTGGTCTGGCCGGCCCGATGGGCCTCTTCCTCATCGTGCTGCTGGCCATCGTCACCGTCCTGCTGATCCGCAACATGAACGCCCGGCTGCGCCGGCTGCCCGACCGGTTCCCGCAGCAGGGCGGCTCGGCCGAGCCGGGCCGGACCGATGCGACCGTCGCCGATCCGACAGACGGGACCGTCGCGCAGGATTCACCGACGAACGCCCCCAACGGCTCCCAGCAGCGCCGGAACGGCTGAACAGCACGTGAATCACGTCGAAGCCGGTCGTCAACCCCTGTTGCGACCACCGGCTTTGGCTTAGCCTTCCGCCGGGGGGCCCGATAGGCCCCGAGCCGTGCGCGGAAGGGGGGCGCCGATGTCGTTGGCAGCAACGGCCCCCGATCGTGCCCTGAGGCCGCCGCCGGACGGGGTGGGTCAGTGACCTCCGGCCGGGCCGGCGACCCCCCCGATCGGCTGGGCCTGCGGGGCACGCCGGTCAGCGTCCTCCTGCTGACCTCGGCCGTCGCGGTCACCGCCGTGGTGGCCGCCGTCGTCGGCCTCACCGTCCCCGCGCACCTGCCGTCGCACGACGCGCTGCCCGATGTCGTCCGGTTCGGCGTCGCCGTCGTGGCGTTCGCCGTGGCCCAGCTCGCCCGGCTGCGCTTCCGCACCGCCTCGGGCATGGTCAGCATCACCTGGGGCGAGGCGGCCCTCATCGTCTGCCTCTACCTGGTGCCGGCCGGCTGGCTGCCCGCCGCGGCCCTGCTCGGCGTCGCGGCCGCGTGGACCACGATGTCCCTGCTCGCCGACCGCCGGCCCGCGCTGGAGCTGGTCCGGATCGCCGGGTCGCTCGCCGCCGCCACCGCGCTCGCCGCCGCGATCACCAGCGCGCTGGGCCGTCCGCTGCTCGCCGCGCCCACCCCCGAGCTGGCCCTCGCCCTGACCGCCGGCGCGGTCGTCTACCTGCTCACCAGCGCCTGGCTGGGCGGCGCCGCCCTCGCCCTGCGGCACGGCATCCCCATCGGGCCGCCGCTGCTCGCCGCGCTGCGCGGCAAGCTGCTCATGTTCGTCGGCAACGTGGCGGTCGGCCTGCTCGTGGTCGCCCTGCTGGAGCTCGACCCGCGCTGGCTGCTGCTCCTGCCGCCGCCGCTCTGGCTGCTCCAGCAGACCTACCGGCACCGCCTCCGGGCCGACCAGGAGCGGCGCACCTGGCGGGCCTTCGCCGAGGCGACCGCCGCGCTCAACCAGCTCGACGAGCGGGGCGTGGCGACCGCCGCGGTGACCGGTGCGCTCGCCCTGTTCGGCGCCGAGCTGGTCGAGGTCGACGTTGCCCGGGGCGACGGCCGCTGGCGCCGCTACCGGGGGGACGCCGGCGCGCAGGTGCGCGACCGGGAGGTGGAGCCCCCGTCGGCCACCGGGTCGGGCGAGCAGGAGCTGGTCCGGCGGCTCGCCGTGGGCAGCGCCGAGGTCGGCCAGCTGCGGGTCCGCTTCCCCCGGTCCGCCCCGCCCAGCGCCCGCGAACAGGACGGCGTCGCGGCCTTCGGCGACGCGCTGGCCGCCGCCCTGCACGACGCCGCGACCCACCGCGAGCTGCGGCTGGTCACCGCCCGCTCGTCGTACGAGGCGGTGCACGACCAGCTCACCGGGCTGCTCAACCGGTCCGCCCTGCTGGCCAAGGGCGACCAGGCGTTGCGGCAGCGCGCCCACGACCACCCGGTGGCGCTGCTGCTGCTCGACATCAACCAGTTCAAAGAGGTCAACGACACGCTGGGGCACGCCGCCGGCGACCAGCTGCTGCGGCTGGCGGCGAGCCGGCTGAGCACCCTGGCCCGTCCCGGGGACCTGCTCGGGCGGCTCGGCGGTGACGAGTTCGCCCTGCTGCTGACCACGGTTCCGGTGGTCGACGACCGCGCCGCCCCGCTGGCGTACGCGCTGCGCCAGGCTCGGGAGATCGCCGAGCGGCTGGCCGCGCCGACCGAGGTGGCCGGGGTGCGCATGTCGGTAGAGGTGGCGGTCGGCGTGGTGGTCGCCGACGCGGGCACCGCCGACCTGACCGAGCTGCTGCGCCGGGCCGACATCGCCATGTACCAGGCGAAGGAGGGCGGCGGCAGCGTCGCCGCGTACGACAGCTCGCGCGATGCGGCGAGCACCGACCACCTGGCGCTGCTCGCGGAGCTGCGGGAGGCCCTGGAGGCCGACGACCAGCTGGTGCTGGCGTTGCAGCCCGCCGTGGACCTGGCCACCGGCGCCCCGACCGGGGTGGAGGCGCTGATCCGCTGGCGGCACCCGCGCCGGGGCTGGCTCGGCCCGGCGGACTTCATCCGGCCGGTGGAGAACAGCGAGCAGCTCGGCAGCTTCACCCGCTACGTGCTGGACAAGGCCCTCGCGGTGGCGGCCGGCTGGGCGCGCGAGGGGCTGGACATCCCGATCTCGGTGAACCTGTCGGCGCGCAGCCTGCTCGACCCGCGCCTGCCGGCCGAGATCGGCGAGGCGCTGCGCCGCCACCAGGTCCCGCCGCACCGGCTGGTCCTGGAGATCACCGAGACGGTGGTGATGAGCGAGCTCGAGGTCATCGACGAGGTGCTGGCCACCCTCCGCGCCATGGGCGTGCAGCTCGCCGTCGACGACTTCGGCACCGGGTTCTCCTCGCTGACCTTCCTGACCCGGATCGCGGTGGACGAGCTGAAGGTGGACCGCTCCTTCGTGATCCGGATGGCCGACTCCCCGGAGGCGGCGGCGATCGTGCGGACCACCGTCGGGCTCGCCCACGAGCTGGGCCTGCGGGTGGTGGCCGAGGGCGTGGAGACCGCCGAGCAGCGGAGCGCCCTCGCCGAGCTGGGCTGCACCGCCGCCCAGGGCTACCACTTCTTCAAGCCGATGCCGGCGGACAAGATCGGCGCGGTGCTCGGCTCCCTGCTGGACACCGCGCGCGGCAACGTCTTCCCCCTCCGGGCCGACGGCGCCTCCTGACCGGTCCGCGCCGCCGGGGCCGCTCGCCCCGACGGCGCGGACCGGCCGGTCACGGGCTCAGCCGCGGGGCAGCACGTCGTCGAGGACCGCGGGCAGCGCCGCCCAGTCCGCGGAGGCGATGCTGGCGTGCGCCCGGGCCAGCTCGGCGACCCGGGCCGCCGCCGCTCCCGCGTCGCCCGCCCCGACCGCCGGTGGGACGTTCTGCGCGTCGGTCATCACGAGCAGGTAGTGGTTGGCGTCGTACCAGGCGGTGTCGATGCCCCCGGTGACGTACGCCGTGGCGTCGCCGTCGAAGAGCACGAACCAGGGCCGCAGGCTCGCGTCGGCGTAGCGGGTGCGCGGGTCACCGGCCTGCGCCCGGTGCACGGCCGGGAAGGCGCGGGCGGTGCCCAGCGTGCCCGCCGCCGCGAGGCCGGCCAGGTGGCGGGCGTACTCGACGTCGGTCCAGAGCGTGTCGGTCGGGTTGCCCTCCTCGACGGTGCCGGGGATCAGCTCGACGATCACCTTGCCGGCGAGCTGCGCCCGGCTGGGCCAGGCGTCGGCGCGGGCCGCGGCGTCCAGGCCGGAGTGGCCGCCGAGCAGGTCGGCCGGGCGGAACACCCGGTCGCCGAGCCGCGCGGCGAGCAACGCGTCGAGCTGGGCGGGCCCCTGCCCGGTACGGCCGCTGAAGCCGGTCTTCAGCTCCAGCTTGAGGACCAGCGGGCCGGCGTCGGGGTGGGCGCCCAGCCAGAGCCGGATGTCGTCGAGGCAGTGCTCCAGGTTGCGGTTGCGGGTGCCGCTGTAGAGCTGGGCGGCGCTGGTGGCGGCCACGCAGTTGTTGTCGTTGCCGAGCGGGTTGGAGTGGCTGACCCGCCACTGCCGGGTCAGCACGTCCGGCCAGACGTCCAGCTCGATGAGCCCGGGCCGGGCGTCGAGCGCCTGCGCCAGGTAGGGGTAGGTGCCGCGCTCGTACGCGTTGTGGATCCCGACGCCGGTGGTGGCGGAGAACCGGGTCTCCGGCGGGACCGCGGCGGACGCGCTGCCGGGGACCAGCACGGATCCGGCGAGGGCGGCGAGGGCGAGCAGGGTGGGGAGTCTGCGCATGAACCGTCTCCTTCGGACGGCCCGGCGGCGCCGGGCATGCGCTGATTCAAATCAACAAAGATGAATATCGGAAGGACGGGCCGTGTCCCCTGGTCGCGTCACCGACACCGGCGCCGCACGGGGCAGCGCGATCGATGGGCGTTCCTTAACCTCTTGGCGTGGCGGCGCACGACCTGCGCCGCCGTTCATGTCCAACTACGGGGGAGGACAGCATGACCCGTTCCTGGCATCGATCCCTGCTCGCCGCAGCCCTGTCCCTGACCGCCGGAGCCGCCGGTCTGGCCGTCGCCACGCCGGCCCAGGCCGGCACGCCGGAGAGCTGGTCGTTCAGCGTGGTCGGCGAGCCGGGTGACCCGATCACCGGCGGCAACTCGTATTCGTACAGCTCCGCCAACCCCACACCGGGGGACGAGATGAACGCCTGGGGTGACACGAACCAGCGGTTCTTCGGGATGGAGTTCTGGAGCGATGCCGACAACTTCTGGCACCTCTCGCTCACGGGCCCGGCCGGCGAGAAGCTGAAGCCGGGCGACACCTACCAGAACGTCGGCCAGCCGTACGGTGACGCGGCGGGCGTCGGCCTGGACAACGCCAACTGGGGGCGGTCCTGCTCGCAGAGCACCGGCTCGTTCACCGTCCTCGACGTCGCCTGGGGGCCGTACGGCTACCTGGAGCGGTTCGATGCGACGTTCGAGTACCGCTGCGAGGGGGCGACCGGGGGCTCCCACGGCGAGATCCACATCGGGAATCCGCCGCCGGTGCCCGCGCTCGACGTGACCGTCACGGTGAACCCCACGGCCACGGTCGACAACAAGGGCATCGCCACCGTCCGCGGCACGCTCACCTGCACCCGGGCGGACACGCTGAGCGTGGACGGCCGGCTGAGCCAGCAGCAGAAGAAGGCCGGGCTGGTGACGGCGTGGTACTCCACCTCGGTCCCGTGCACGCCGGGCCAGGCGGTGCCCTGGTCGGCCAGCACCTACCCGGCCGACCTCCACTTTGAGCGCGGCACGGCCCAGGCGGTCACCGAGGTGCCCATCCGGGACTTCGTCTACTGGCAGGAGTTCACCGTGACCGACACCTCGACGATCACCCTCACCCGCTGACGGGACGGCCGGGCCGGGAGAACCTCCCCGGCCCGGCCGTCCCGCTCGCGGCACGCGCTCGCCGCGCGCTCGATATGGTCGTCGGGTGAACCGACTCGCCGACGCCACCTCGCCCTATCTGCTCCAGCACGCCGACAACCCGGTCGACTGGTGGCCCTGGTGCGACGAGGCGTTCGCCGAGGCGAAGCGGCGCGACGTGCCGGTGCTCATCTCGGTCGGCTACGCGGCCTGCCACTGGTGCCACGTCATGGCGCACGAGTCGTTCGAGAACGAGGCCGTCGCCCGGCTCATGAACGACGACTTCGTCTGCGTCAAGGTGGACCGGGAGGAGCGGCCCGACGTCGACGCCGTCTACATGACGGCCACCCAGGCGATGACCGGCCAGGGTGGCTGGCCCATGACCGTCTTCGCCACCCCCGACGGCACGCCGTTCTTCTGCGGCACCTACTTCCCGCGGGCGAACTTCATCCGGCTGCTCGGCTCGGTGGCCACCGCCTGGCGTGATCAGCGGGAGGCGGTGCTCCGCCAGGGCGCCGCCGTGGTCGAGGCGATCGGTGGCGCGCAGGCCGTGGGCGGCCTCACCGCGCCGCTCACCGCCGAGCTGCTGGACGCCGCCGCCGACCAGCTCGCCACCGAGTACGACGAGACGAACGGCGGCTTCGGCGGTGCGCCGAAGTTCCCGCCGCACATGAACCTGCTCTTCCTGCTCCGGCACCACCAGCGCACCGGCTCGCCCCGGAGCCTGGAGATCGTGCGGCACACCTGCGAGGCCATGGCCCGCGGTGGCCTGCACGACCAGCTCGCCGGCGGATTCGCCCGCTATTCGGTGGACGGGCACTGGACGGTGCCGCACTTCGAGAAGATGCTCTACGACAACGCCCTCCTGCTGCGGGTCTACACCCAGCTCTGGCGGCTCACCGGGGACCGGCTGGCCCGGCGGGTGGCCCGCGACACGGCCCGGTTCCTCGCCGACGAGCTGCACCGGGCCGGCGAGGGCTTCGCCTCGGCGCTGGACGCCGACACCGAGGGCGTCGAGGGCCGCACCTACGTCTGGACCCCGGCCCAGCTTGTCGAGGTGCTGGGGGAGGAGGACGGCCGCTTCGCCGCCGACCTGTTCGGGGTGACCGAGCAGGGCACGTTCGAGCACGGCACCAGCGTGCTGAGGCTGGCCCGGGACGTGGACGACGCCGACCCGTCGGTGCGCCAGCGGTGGCAGGAGGTGGTGGGCCGGCTGCTCGCCGCCCGCGACACCCGGCCCCAGCCCGCCCGCGACGACAAGGTGGTGGCCGCCTGGAACGGGCTGGCGATCACCGCGATCGCCGAGTTCCAGCAGGTCGCGGCGCTCCTGGCGGCCCCCGGCGACGAGGACGCCAACCTCATGGAGGGCGTCACCATCGTGGCCGACGGCGCGATGCGGGACGCCGCCGAGCACCTGGCGGCCGTGCACGTGGTGGACGGCCGGCTGCGCCGGGTCTCCCGGGACAAGGTCGTCGGCGAGCCGGCCGGCGTGCTGGAGGACTACGGCTGCGTGGCCGAGGCGTTCTGCGCGATGCACCAGCTGACCGGCGAGGGGCGCTGGCTCGTCCTGGCCGGGCAGCTGCTCGACGTGGCGCTGGCCCGGTTCGCCGCACCGGACGGCGGCTTCTACGACACCGCCGACGACGCCGAGCGCCTGGTCACCCGGCCTGCGGACCCGACCGACAACGCCACCCCGGCGGGCCGCTCGGCGATCGTTGCGGCGCTCGTCGCGTACGCGGCGTTGACGGGGGAGACCCGGTACCGGGAGGCGGCCGACGCGGCCCTGTCGACGGTCGCGCCGATCGTCGGCCGGCACGCCCGCTTCACCGGCTACGCGGCCACGGTCGGCGAGGCGCTGCTGTCCGGGCCGTACGAGATCGCGGTGGTGACCGACGACCCGGTGGGCGATCCGCTGGTGGCCGCCGCGCTCCGGCACGCCCCGCCCGGTGCCGTGGTGGTGGCGGGCGCGGCCGACCAGCCCGGCGTGCCGCTGCTGGCCGACCGACCGGCGCTGGACGGCCGGCCCACCGCGTACGTCTGCCGGGGTTTCGTCTGCGACCGGCCGGTGACCACGGTCGAGGACCTGGTCGCCCGGCTCAGCTGACCGGCTCCTCGCCCCCGGCCGCCGGGCGCAGCGCCTCGGGCAGCGCGTCGAACCACTCCAGCACCGCCCGTTCGTACGCCAGCCCGAAGCGCAGCGTGGCCACCGCGTACGGTTCGATCTCGTCCGCCTCCGGGGGGAGCGCCGCCGCCGCGGCCTGGTAGTCGGCGAGCCGTGCGGCGTGGGCGGCCCGGTGCGCGTCCAGGTACGCCGCGAGCCGCTCCGGCGGCAGATGCCGCCCGAAGACCACGGTGAGCAGCAGCGGAAAGCGGATCGTCTCGTCCGCCGGGGGCCGGCCCGCCCACTCGGCGAACGCCCGGCGCCCCGCCTCGGTGATCTCGTACGGCTTCCGGTCGCGCCGGCCCCGCTCGCCGGCCCGGACCAGCCCGGCCGCCGCCATGGCGGTCAGTTCCCGGTAGACCTGGCTCTGGGTCAGCGACCAGAACGCCCCGATCCGCTGCTGGGCGACGGCGACCAGGTCCCAACCGGTCATGGGGCCGTCGTGCAGGAAGCCCAGCAGTGAGGCGGCGGTGGCGTTCAACGGCCGGTCGGGCATCGGTCGGTTCCCTTCGCGAAACTCCTTGACATCCCATTGTGTCAGGTCCGATGCTGCGACCATCGACCTCCCACATTGGGATGTCGCGGGAGGGGGACCCGTGCACACCGTTCTCGTGGTGATCCACGCCGCCAGCGGCACCACCGGGCTGCTGCTGGCACTGCCCGTTCTGCTCGCGCCCAAGCGGCGTGGCCGGCACACCCTGCTCGGCCGGATCTACGCGGGCGCCGCCGTCGGCCTCAGCCTCAGCGCCCTCGGGCTGTTCGCCTACGACCCGGACCGCCTGTGGGGGCTGGCCGTGCTCGGCGCGCTCACCCTCGGCTGGCTGGTCGGCGGGCTCTGGATCGCCCGGCGCCGGCCGCGCCGGTTCGGCCCCCGGGGCTGGCGGATCTGGCACCTCAACCTGATGGGCAGCACCGTGATCGCCTTCGTCACCGGGTTCGCGGTGCAGATGACCGGCGGGCACCTGGCCGCCTGGCTCGCCCCGACGGTGCTCGGCTCGCTGCTGATCGCCCGGACCACCGCCCGCGAGGTGGCCCGCGCGCCCCGCCGCCTCGTCGTCACCACGACGGGCTGACCTGGGCCGGGCCTCCGCCAGACCGGCGAGAGGAGGCTTCCAGGTCCGCGTGGTGGCGGGGTCGGCCCTCCCCGGCCGGCGCCCGCCACTACCCCGATAGGCTGGCGGCGCTATGGATTCCCGTACCGGACTGCCTGTCGTCGGCATGGTGGGCGGTGGCCAGCTCGCCCGCATGACCCACCAGGCCGCCATCGCCCTCGGCCAGTCACTGCGTGTGCTCGCGCTCGCCCCGGACGACGGCGCCGCCCTGGTCGCCGCCGACGTCCAGTACGGCGACCACACCGACCTCGCCGCCCTGCGCACCTTCGCCAAGGGCTGCGACGTGGTCACCTTCGACCACGAGCACGTGCCCAACGCGCACATCCGCACCCTCACCGAGGAGGGCGTGAAGCTCTTCCCGCCGGCCGAGGCGCTGGTGCACGCGCAGGACAAGCGGGTGATGCGCGAGCGGCTCGGTGAGCTGGGCGCGCCCAACCCGTCCTGGCGCCCGGTCGAGGCACCGGCCGACCTGCTCGCGTTCGGCGCCGAGATCGGCTGGCCGGTGGTGCTCAAGGCCGCCCGCGGCGGCTACGACGGCCGGGGCGTCTGGATGGTGGACGACGCTACCCAGGCCGAGGAGCTGGCCACCACCCTGCTGGCCGGCGGCACCCCGCTGATCGTCGAGGAGCGGGTGGCGCTGCGCCGCGAGCTGGCCGTGCAGGTGGCCCGCTCGCCGTTCGGGCAGGTCGCCGCCTACCCCGTGGTGGAGACGGTGCAGCGGGACGGCATCTGCGTCGAGGTGCTCGCCCCGGCGCCCGGCCTGCCCGAGGAGCGGGCCGTCGCCGCGCAGCAGCTCGCCATCGACCTGGCCACCGCTCTCGGCGTCGTCGGCCTGCTGGCCGTGGAGCTGTTCGAGACGCCCGGCGGGCTGGTGGTCAACGAGCTGGCCATGCGGCCGCACAACTCCGGCCACTGGACCATCGAGGGGGCCCGGACCTCCCAGTTCGAGCAGCACCTGCGGGCGGTGCTCGACTACCCGATGGGGGACACCTCGCTCACCGCGCCGGTCGTGGTGATGGCCAACGTGCTCGGCGGCGAGCCGGGCGGCATGTCGATCGACGAGCGGCTGCACCACCTCTTCGCCGCCGAACCCGGGGCCAAGGTCCACCTGTACGGCAAGCAGGTGCGCCCAGGCCGCAAGATCGGGCACGTCACCGTGCTCGGCACCGACCTGGACGACGTACGGGCCCGGGCGGCGCGGGCCGCCCGCTGGCTACGCGACGGAGACGAGTGAGCGCGAGCAGCGAGCCTACGAGCCCCGCGATCGCGAACGAAAGGCAGGCGCAGTGAGCACCGTCGGGCTGATCATGGGCAGCGACTCGGACTGGCCGACCATGCGGGCCGCCGCGGAGGCGCTGGACGAGTTCGGCGTGCCCTACGAGGTCGGCGTGGTGTCGGCGCACCGCACCCCGGTCAAGATGATCGAGTACGGGCGGTCCGCCGCGGACCGCGGCGTCAAGGTGATCATCGCCGGGGCGGGCGGCGCCGCGCACCTGCCCGGCATGGTCGCCTCGGTCACCCCGCTGCCGGTGATCGGCGTGCCCGTGCCGCTGAAGTACCTCGACGGCATGGACTCGCTGCTCTCGATCGTGCAGATGCCGGCCGGTGTCCCGGTGGCCACGGTGTCGATCGGCAACGCCCGCAACGCCGGGCTGCTCGCCGTGCGCATCCTGGGCGCGTCCGACCCCGTGCTGCGGGACCGAATGGCCGCCTACCAGGCCGGCCTGGAGGACCTGGTCGCCGAGAAGGAGAAGGCCCTCCGCGCCTCCCTGAGCTGACCCGCGTTCATCTCATCCCCCGCAGCGCCGCCTGGAGGCGTTCCTGGGCGCGGCGGCGGCGCTCGTTGCTCGCGCCGAGCACCAGCAGCACGAAACCGACCGGGATCAGCACCAGCCACGGGCCGAGGCTGACCAGCGCGTGCACCGCGGCGATCGCGGTGACCGTGGCGCCCACGATCACCGGCGCCTGCTGCTGGCTCATCGAGCCGAAGATGAGCACCGCGACGGCACCGAGCAGCAGCAGCACCTGGCGCAGCATGCTCGACTCGGTGGCCAGCACGATCGCCAGCGTCGGCACGAACGCGGCGACCAGCGCCGGCCCGTACGCCACCCAGCTCGACAGGTCCGGCCGGTGGCGCAGTTGCAGCACACCGACCAGCAGGGCGAGCGCCGCGAACGGCAGGGTGTAGGCCTCGGGCAGCGCCACGTCGGCCACCCGCATGAGGATCCACCAGGCGCTGATCTCGCAGATCACCACGGCCCAGAACAGCAGGTTCCGCTCGACGGGCCGCCGGCCCGGGCGGCTGGCCGCCACCCCGAGCACGGCGCCCCAGGCGGCCAGCAGCGCCGCGATGTGCCGGGGCGAGTCGTACGCCAGGGCCAGCGCGATGAGCGCCGCGGCGTGGCCGCTCCACTCCACGGTGGCCGCCTCCCGGTACGACTCCGGCCGGCGCAGCCGGGGCAGGGCGGCGGCGAAGACCTGGAGTGCCGCCCCCACGGCCAGCACCCCGAACGCGGACCAGACCGCGGCGAGGCCGGCCACCAGGCCGAGAGTGAGCACGAAGAGCTGGGCCATCAGCGAGGCGAACAGCCAGCCGAGGATGCGGGCCCGCTGGGTGGTGCCGAAGAGAGCGGCGACGGTGCCCACGCCGACCGCGCCGCCCAGCGTGAACAGGGTGAGTTCCCGGGTCGCGAGGCTGCCGGCGAGCCCGGCGTTGCCGGCGGCCAGCCCGATGGCGAACACCAGCACCCGGGCGACCCGGATCGAGCGGGCCGGCTCGGCCAGCGGGGGCGGCGGGGTGAGCGCCAGCCCCAGCATCGAGACGGTGAAGACGGCCAGGCCGGCCAGCGCGGTCACCGGCCAGCCGCGGCCGAGCGCCACCGGGGTGATGAGCAACGTGACCGCCGCACCGGGCAGGACCACCGGCACGGCCCGGGACCGCCGGCCGGCGCTGAACCCGACCGCGGCCAGCGCCGCCGTCGTGGTGAGCAGGAGCGCGGTCAGCACGTGGGTCGGGTTCACCGCCTCGGGCGGCGGGGTGAGCAGCCCCGGCGGGGGACCCTGCCAGATCCGGGACAGGACCTGGAGCGGCTCGACCAGCGCCACGACCAGCGCCGGTGCCAGGGTGGCCAGGGCCAGGGCGGTGGGCAGCGCCGCCGCGGCGAGCGCACCCGCGGCCGGGCTCACCCGCCAGCGCCGCTCGTCCGGCGCGCGGCGCAGCGCCCCGTTGAGGAGCACCGACCAGCGGCGGACCGGCTGGGCCGAGCCGACCGGCGGCACGGTGGCGGCCCGGATCAGCTCGGCGAGCACGCCGAGCAGCGCGGCAGCCGCGGCGTACACCCCGGCGGAAAGATGGGTGATCAGGGCGGCGGCCGCGCTGATCGTGGCGCCGCCCACCACGGCCACGCTCGCGTACGGAAGATACTGCGGCACCTGCCGGCGGGCCGCCGCCACCGCCGCCAGACCGATGCTGGACGCGGCGAGCGCGGCGGTGAGCACCACCTGCGGGGGGCGGCCGTACTCGGCGGCCAGGGCGGCCACCGCGCCCGGCAGCGCCAGCAGGGCGGCGCCGGCCGCCGCGCCGCCGACCTGCACCAGGTGCGCCGGCATCCCCTCGGTGCGGACGTCCTCCACCTGCGTCGGCGCGAGCGCCCGGGCCAGCGCGGCCACCGTCACCCCGATCAGCGCGATGCTGCCGAGGGCCAGCGCGGTGGTCCACGGGCGCACCAGACCGGCGCCGGCGGCGTGCAGGGCCACGACCCCGGCCACCGTGGCCCGGGACAGCGCCGCCCGCGGGTCGGCCGCGGCCACCGCCGCCATCCCGAACACGGTGGCGACCATGGCGCCCACGAGCACCGGCGACCACCAGGGCAGGTCGAACGCGGCCGGCGCGCCGATGGTGGCGAGCACGACGGCCGCGCCGGAGACGTCGTACTTCCAGGGCGACGGCAGGAGGATGCCGGCGGCCACGGCCAGCAGCGCCAGCGCGACCGGCGCCTGCCAGGTGGAACCGCCGGTCGGCGCGGCCGGCCAGCCGCTCAGGTCGCCGGCCCAGATCGGGCCGGGCGTGGCCAGCACCCCCACGCCGCCGCGCAGCGCGCTCCAGGCCGCGATCAGGCCGATCAGCGTGCCGCCGGCCGCGATGCCGAGGACCGGCCCGCGCCGCCATTCCTCGGGCATCGCCCGGGCGGCGACCGCGACAACGGTCACCAGCGCGGCGGCCACCACGAGCTGGCCGCCGGGGGCCAGTACGGCGGCGATCCGGGCCAGGGTGGCGATGAGCGCCACCGTGGTGGCGGCGAGGGCCAGGTCGGACCCGTCGACCGACAGGTCGGAGCGGCGGCCGGCGTCGATCCGGGGGGCCAGCGCCAGCAGCGCGGCGGAGACCAGCAGCAGGCCGCCGACCCAGGCGTCGGCGGTGGTGGCGCCGGGCGCGCCGAACGCGGCGGCCGCGACGGCCACCGCGCCCAGCACGGTGCCGAGCGCGTGCGGCACGCTGAGGTGCCGCTGCGCGACCTGGACGAGGGCGGCGTAGCCGAGCGTCACGCAGACGCCCAGGAAGCTCGCCGCGAGGATCGGGACGGTGACCTCGCGCAGGTTCGCCACGGTGGGGAGCGGCGGGGTCGGCATCGTGGCGGCGACGAACGCGGCCACCGCACCGGGGAACGCGAACGCCGCCCCGCCGGCCGCCCAGGCGCAGACGGTGTCCGCGGCGGCGACGGCGATCCGGACCCGGGGCGCCAGCGAGACCAGCGCGCCGGCCAGGAACAGGAGGGTCAGCGCGGCGGCGGTCAGCGCGGGCCGGGCGAGCGCGGCCCCGGCCCCGATCAGGCCCAGCCCCGCGGCGGTCACCGAGTGCGCCACCGCGGCGCGCTCGGTGCCGGCGCTGAGCCCGAGCACGCCGATGGCCACCGCGGTCAGCAGCATCGGCCAGCAGGCGGTCGCCCAGCCCAGCCCGAGCGAGGCCGGCACGGCCAGTGCGGTCAGCGCCGCGCCGACCACCGCGAACTCCCGCCGGATCTCCGCCGGCAGGGCCACCACCGCGGCGATGGTGAGCAGCAGGGCGCTGGCGGCGAGCTGCCAGCCGGTCGGGCCGACCGCCCGCGCCAGCTCGGCGTGCCAGTCGCTGAGGTCCGCCGACCAGGCCGGCAGCGCGGCGCGGACCGGGGCCAGCCCGGCGCGCAGCGCGCCACCGGCCACCACCAGGCCGCTGACCGTGAGCGCCACGGCCGAGGCGAGCTGGGGGCCCCGCCGGGCCGCCTCCGGTACGCCCCGGACGGCGAACCCGGTGAGCGCGATGACGGCGGCGATGAGCAGCAGTGACCGGCCGGGGAAGGCGACCGAGGCGACCCGGCCCAGCGCGCCGATCACCGCGAGGGTCACGATGCCGGCGCCCACGTCCGGCAGCGGCGGCCGCCGCAGCACCAGCGTGCCGGCGAGCCCGGCCAGCGCGGCGAGCAGCAGCACGGCGCCCGTGGCGGCGGCGGCCGGCACGGTGGCGGCGCGCAGCAGGGCGGTGACCGCGTACGCCAGGGCGACGGCGACCGCCGCCCCGTGCAGCAGCCAGGTCAGCTCCCGCAGCCACGGCACCGGTCGGGCCGCCGGGACCGGCTCCGCGCCGGCGGGCGGCTCCCCGTCCAGCACCTCGGCGGACTCCTCCGGGGCCGACTCGGGCCGGCCGTCGGCGGCGCGCTGCCGGGGCGGGGCGGGCTCCGGCGGCGCGGCCGGCAGGTCCCGCCGGACCGGGCGTTCGAGCACCACCGCCGAGCGGGCCAGCGCGAGGTCGGCCACGGCCACCACGGTGAGCACCAGCGCCCAGCCGGCCGGCCCGGTGATCCGCTCGTACGCGAGCAGCGGCAGCACCGGTTGGGCGGCCAGCACGGTGGCGAAGCGGGGAGCCCGCAGCCCGGTCCAGTACGCGTACCCGAACGCGACCACGGTGGTGACCAGGAAGATCGTCCCCGAGAAGGCCGCGCCGGAGGTGCTGCCGCCGACCCGGTCGACGGCCCAGAGCGCGTAGCCGGCCAGCGGCAGCAGCAGCAGGCCCACCGCGGCGATCGTCTCGGCCGTCGAGGTGAGCCCGCGCCGGGCCAGGAGCGGTGGGGCGAGCAGCATGAGCACGGTGGCGACCAGCAGCACGCCGAGCCGGGCCAGCGCGTCCATCGAGCTGGTGGCCACGGCGGCGAAGACCACCGCCGCGATGCCGAGCAGCAGCGCGCCGAGCCCGAGGGGGATGTTCTGCACCTCCCGCGAGGACGCCTCCGGCGGGTGCTCCGGGTCGTCCGCGTCGAGCCACTGCGGGCGGCCCCGCGGCGGCGACGGGGGCAGGTCGTCCGGGCCGGTCGGCGGGGTGCCCTGGCGGGGCACCCGGGGCGGGGCGCCGGTGGTGGCGGTCGGCGGTCGGCGGCCCGGCCGGCGGCGCAGCACGCGGCGGGGCCGGGTGGCCTGCTTGATCCGCTCCTCACCGGCGTGCGCCAGGATGTCCCGCTGGAAGAGGGCGGCCTGCATCTTGGCGGCGATCTGCCGTTGCTCGCGGGCGATCTCGGCGTCGCGGGCCTTCATCTCGGCGATCGAGCGCTCGATGTCGGCCAGGTGCTCGGCCCACTGTGGCTGGTCGGCGCCACAGTGCGGGCAGACGACGGCGGGCTTGATCTCCCGCCCGCACGAGGCGCACCTGAAGGTCTGCACGACACTCTCCCGTCCGGTCGGCCCCCGCGCGGTGGACCTCCCAGTCGCAGCATGCCTTGACCGGGCCCGGATTTCGACCGTTGGCGGCGCGTTCCGGACAACAAAAAGGGCCGGCCGGCCGGGGAACGGGTCCCCGGCCGGCCGGCCGACGGTTCACGGGGTCAGGGGCGGCCCATGCCCCGGTACTCCCACCCGGCCTGCGTCCACAGTGTGGAGTCGAGGCAGTTGCGGCCGTCGACCACCTTGCGGCCGCTGGCCAGCTCGCCCAGGGCGACCGGGTCGGCGTTGCGGAACTCGGCCCACTCGGTGAGGACGCAGACCAGGTCCGCGTCGCGGACGGCGTCGTTCATGGTCGTCTCGTAGGTCAGCTCGGGCACGGCCCGGCGGGCGTTCTCCACGCCCTGCGGGTCGAAGACGTGCACGTCGGCGCCGGCCTTGCCGAGCAGCGCGGCGACGGCGAGGGCCGGGGCGTCCCGGACGTCGTCGGTGTTCGGCTTGAAGGTGGCGCCGAGCACGGCGATGCGGGTGCCGGAGAGGTCCGGGCCGGCCGGGCCGGAGCGGCGGCCGAGCAGGTCGGCGGCGAGCTGGATCACGCGGGTCCGCCGGCGCAGGTTGATCAGGTCGACCTCGTGCAGGAAGCGCAGCGCCTCGCCGGCGCCGAGCTCCTGGGCGCGGGCCTGGAAGGCCCGGATGTCCTTGGGCAGGCAGGCGCCGCCGAAGCCGAGGCCGGCCTGGAGGAAGCGGTTGCCGATGCGGGGGTCGTAGCCGATCGAGCGGGCGAGCTGGGTGACGTCGCCGCCGGCGGCCTCGCAGACCTCGGCCATCGCGTTGATGAAGGAGATCTTGGTGGCCAGGAAGGCGTTCGCGGCGACCTTGACCAGCTCCGCGGTGGCGAAGTCGGTGACCACCAGCGGCACCTCGCGGTCCTCGGTGGCGGCCAGGTCGAAGACGCCCTTGTGGGCGGCGTAGAGCATGCCGTTGGCCCACTCGCTCTTGACCCCGACGACGATCCGGTTGGGGCGCAGCACGTCGTCGACGGCGAAGCCCTCCTGGAGGAACTCGGGGCTCCAGGCCACCTCGACGCCCAGGTCGACGGGGCTGTGCTTGCCGACGAGCTGCTCCACCCACTCGGCGGTGCCCACCGGCACGGTCGACTTGCCGACGATCAGCGCCTTGCGGGTCAGGTGCTGGGCGAGGCTGGTCACCGACGCCTCGACGTAGGACAGGTCGGCGCCCATCCCGTCGGCCCGCTGGGGGGTGCCGACGCAGATGAAGTGCACATCGCCGAAGTCGGCGGTCTCCTGGATGTCGGTGCTGAAGCGGAGCCGGCCGGCGGCCAGGTTGCGGCGGAGCAGCTCGTCCAGGCCGGGCTCGTGGATCGGCACCTCGCCGGCGTTCAGCTTCGCGATCTTGTCCGCGTCGACGTCGAAGCCGAGGACCTCGTAGCCCAGTTCGGCGTAGCAGATGGCGTACGTCGCGCCGAGGTAGCCGGTGCCCAGGAAGGTCACCCGGGGGCGGGCCGCGCCGGAGGGCGGCGTCACCGCGGCGATGGCGGGCATCGGCTGGGTGTTCGGGTACGGGATCGTCACGCCTGTCTTCTCCGCTCGCACTGGCGGCGCTTCCTTGCGTCGCGTTCGGCTGGGGCGCCAGGGCCGGCACCGAGGGGAACTCTCTCGTCTTGTGTGAGGGTAGTAGTGGCCTGTCGCCCCCGCTCCTGCGCGAGCCTACCCGCCGGTAGGGTCCGGCTGAACCCTGGTGGCTATCCTTCAGTCTGCGGCAGTCGGCAGCCTTCCGGGCGCCACAGACTGCGCATGATAGCGGTGAAGAGGAGAGGCTGACATGCCCGCAGAGCAGTCGTTCGACGTCTACCGGTTGCCCGAGGAGCACGAGGCGATCCGGGAGGCGGTCCGGGAGGTCTGTGCGGCGAAGGTCGCTCCGCACGCCGCCGAGGCGGATGAGACGGGTGAGTTCCCGAAGGCGTCCTACGACGCGCTGCGGGCCGCCGACTTCCACGCCCCGCACATCCCGGTCGAGTACGGCGGCGCGGGTGCGGACGCCCTGGCCACGGCCATCGTGATCGAGGAGGTGGCCCGCGCCTGCGCCTCGTCCTCGCTGATCCCGGCGGTGAACAAGCTGGGCACCATGCCGCTGATCCTGGCCGGCTCGGACGAGCTGAAGCGGAAGTACCTGACCCCGGTGGCGTCCGGCGACGCCATGTTCTCCTACTGCCTCTCCGAGCCGGAGGCGGGCAGCGACGCCGCCTCGATGACCACCAGGGCGGTCCGCGACGGCGACCACTGGGTGCTCAACGGCGTGAAGCGCTGGATCACCAACGCGGGCGTCTCGGAGTACTACACGGTCTTCGCTGTGACCGATCCCACAGCCCGCTCGAAGGGCATCTCCGCCTTCGTCGTGGAGAAGTCCGACGCCGGGGTGAGCTTCGGCGCGCCGGAGAAGAAGCTCGGCATCAAGGGCTCGCCGACCCGCGAGGTCTACTTCGACAACGTCCGGATCCCGGCGGACCGCATGATCGGTGCCGAGGGCACCGGCTTCGCGACCGCCATGCGGACCCTGGACCACACCCGGGTCACGATCGCCGCGCAGGCGGTCGGCATCGCGCAGGGCGCGCTGGACTACGCCAAGGGCTACATCCAGGAACGCAAGCAGTTCGGCAAGGCGGTCGCCGACTTCCAGGGCATCCAGTTCATGGTCGCCGACATGGGCATGAAGCTGGAGGCGGCCCGGCAGCTCACCTACACCGCCGCCGGCAAGTCCGAGCGGGGCGACGCCGACCTGACCTACTTCGGCGCGGCGGCCAAGTGCTTCGCCTCGGACGCCGCCATGGAGATCACCACCGACGCGGTCCAGCTGCTCGGCGGCTACGGCTACACCCGCGACTACCCGGTCGAGCGGATGATGCGGGACGCCAAGATCACTCAGATCTACGAGGGCACCAACCAGGTGCAGCGCATCGTCATGGCGCGCCAGCTGCTGAAGGGCTGACCCTCGGGCGACGATCGGGCGGGCGGGGGGGGGGGGGCCCCCCCCCCCCCGCCCCCCCCCCGAAGAGGGAGTAAGGAAGAGCCGCGGGTTTGGCAAAAGAGTTGATATAAGGGGGGATTACAAGGGGGTGGGCGGAGGAAAAAAAA